>NZ_CP053187.1:2080000-2680000 GCF_013046825.1 Turicibacter sanguinis
CCGGGGCTAAACGGACCGCCGAAGCTGCGGATTGACACTTAGGTGTCAGTGGTAGGAGAGCGTTCTAACAGCGGAGAAGCAGTACCGGAAGGAGCTGTGGAGCGGTTAGAAGTGAGAATGCCGGTGTGAGTAGCGAAAGATAGGTGAGAATCCTATCCATCGAAAGCCTAAGGTTTCCAGGGGAAGGCTCGTCCGCCCTGGGTAAGTCGGGACCTAAGGTGAGGCCGAAAGGCGTAGCCGATGGACAACAGGTTGATATTCCTGTACCACTTATTAAACTGATGGAGTGACGGAGAAGGCTAAGTTGAGCGTGTTAATGGATTCACGTGTAAGCAGTGAGGTGGTCATGTAGGCAAATCCGCATGGCATAACATTGAGCTGTGATGCCGAAGCCGTATGGCGAAGTCAACTGATGTCACGCTTCCAAGAAAAGCTTCTAGGGTTAATTTAGTAAGTGCCCGTACCGATAACCGACACAGGTAGGCGAGGAGAGAATCCTAAGATGAGCGAGAGAACTCTTGTTAAGGAACTCGGCAAAATGACCCCGTAACTTCGGGAGAAGGGGTGCTTGTGAAAGCAAGCCGCAGTGAATAGGCCCAGGCGACTGTTTATCAAAAACACAGGTCTCTGCTAAACCGCAAGGTGATGTATAGGGGCTGACGCCTGCCCGGTGCTGGAAGGTTAAGAGGAGAGGTTAGCGCAAGCGAAGCTTTGAATTGAAGCCCCAGTAAACGGCGGCCGTAACTATAACGGTCCTAAGGTAGCGAAATTCCTTGTCGGGTAAGTTCCGACCCGCACGAAAGGCGTAACGATCTGGGCGCTGTCTCAACAAGAGACTCGGTGAAATCATAGTACCTGTGAAGATGCAGGTTACCCGCGACAGGACGGAAAGACCCCGTGGAGCTTTACTGTAGCTTGATATTGAGCACTGGTGACACATGTACAGGATAGGTAGGAGACGAAGAAGCCAGGACGCCAGTCTTGGTGGAGTCGCTGTTGGGATACTACCCTTGTGTTACTGGGGTTCTAACCCGTGGCCATGATCTGGTCAGGGAACAGTGTCAGGTGGGCAGTTTGACTGGGGCGGTCGCCTCCCAAAGAGTAACGGAGGCGCCCAAAGGTTCCCTCAGAATGGTTGGAAATCATTCGAAGAGTGTAAAGGCAGAAGGGAGCTTGACTGCGAGACCTACAAGTCGAGCAGGGACGAAAGTCGGGCTTAGTGATCCGGCGGTACCGAATGGAAGGGCCGTCGCTCAACGGATAAAAGCTACCCCGGGGATAACAGGCTGATCTCCCCCAAGAGTTCACATCGACGGGGAGGTTTGGCACCTCGATGTCGGCTCATCGCATCCTGGGGCTGTAGTCGGTCCCAAGGGTTGGGCTGTTCGCCCATTAAAGCGGTACGCGAGCTGGGTTCAGAACGTCGTGAGACAGTTCGGTCCCTATCCGTCGTGGGCGTAGGAAATTTGAGAGGAGCTGTCCTTAGTACGAGAGGACCGGGATGGACACACCGCTGGTGTACCAGTTGTTCTGCCAGGAGCATAGCTGGGTAGCTACGTGTGGACGGGATAAACGCTGAAAGCATCTAAGCGTGAAGCCCCCCTCAAGATGAGATTTCCCATTCGAAAGAAGTAAGATCCCTTGAAGACGACAAGGTAGATAGGTCAGAAGTGGAAGTGTGGTGACACATGGAGCGGACTGATACTAATCGATCGAGGACTTAACCAAAGAAACTGAAGAAGATATCTAGTTTTGGAAGATTAACGAAAGAATCTCCAAAAGGTCTAGTGACGATGGCAAGGAGGGCACACCTGTTCCCATACCGAACACAGAAGTTAAGCTCCTTAGCGCCGAGGGTAGTACGCAAGTGCGAGAGTAGGACGTTGCTGGGCCAAAAATTTATTAACATCCTTATTAGGGTGTTTTTTTTTATTTTTTTAAATATAATTTTATTCTAATGATCAAAGTTTTCCTTTAAATGAAATGAAATTTACAAATAAAGTTTACTTGGGGTATACTAGTATTGAACTTATTAAATAAGAGTACATACCAATGGAGGTTAGTTATGGATGTAGCAGTTATAGGTGTCAATCATCACTTGGCTCCAATACAGATTAGGGAAAAAGTTTCATTTACAGATTCTCAAAAAATAGAAGCTATAAATGTTTTGTTGGATCAGGCTATCAATGAAATTGTTATTTTATCTACATGCAATAGAAGTGAAATTTACATTCATGCTAATACAATTGACGAAAAGATTAATGTTATTAAAAATTTTTATGAAGAATTCTTTCATGATGATGAGATAAAAAATTTCCTATTTTCAAAAACGGGAGAACGGGCAATGGGTCATTTATTTGAGGTGGCATCTGGTCTAGATTCTATTGTTTTAGGTGAAGATCAAATTTTAGGACAAGTAAAAAAAGCCCATGAATTTTCTATGCAACTTGGGGCAAGTAAAAAGTATTTTAATAAACTCTTTAGAGAAGCAATTATGACCGCTAAAGAAATTAAGAATACGACTAAAATCTCTGAGCAACCTTTATCAATTAGTTATATAGCTATAAAACTTTTAAAAGAAAAAATAGGTTCGTTAAAAGGAAAGAATGCTTTAGTTATTGGGTATGGAAAGATGAGTAAATTAGCGATTACTTATCTGAATGATGAGCAGGTTAATAAGATTTATGTGGCAAATAGAAGTCACGGCAAAGTTCAGGATATTGGCGATAGGTTTACTAATGTCATGCCTATTCTATATGAAAATCGATACGATGTATTGAATGATGTTGATTTAGTTATAACAGCTACTGCCTCTCCTCATGTTATTTTAAAGCTAGAGCATATGCCAACGATTGATCATAAGATTTGCATGATGGATATTGCGCTTCCTCGCGATATTGATCCAGCTATTAAAAAAATGAATAATATTGAACTTTATGATATTGATGACTTAAAGAAAATACACGAAGAGAATGATAATAAGCGAAATGAGTTAGCACTAATTGGACGTCAAATTATTAATCGTAAAATAGAAGAGTTTCTACAGTGGCTAGAGTTAGCTAACATTGACCCAACCATTCAATCATTAAATGAAAAATGTTTGGAAATTAAATCAGATAGTTTAGATTACTTATTTAAAAAAATAAATCTGGATGCAAAAGAGAGAAAATTGATTGATAGGATGATGGAATCGGCGTTAAAACGATTAATAAGAGAGCCTATTATTAATCTAAAACAAATTGATAATAAACATAAACGTGATGAGTATATTAAGTTAATTGAGGAATTATTTGATATCTAGTATTAGGAGGCAACAGGATGATAAATATAAAATCACAGAAAATTTTTGAAGAAGCAATTGAATATATACCTGGCGGAGTTAATAGTCCCGTAAGAGCATTTAAATCAGTAGGTTTGAGTCCAATTTTTATTGATCATGCCCATGGTAGCAAGATATATGATGTAGATGGTAATGAATATATTGATTATATTTGTTCTTGGGGACCTCTAATGTTAGGCCATTCTCCGCAAGAATTAACTGATGGAATCGAAGACGTGATTAAAAAGGGGACAAGTTTTGGGGTACCAACACAAATCGAAGTTGAGATGGCCAAGATTATTGTAGATGCCTATCCAGCTATTGATCAGGTACGAATGGTTAATTCAGGAACTGAAGCGACAATGAGTGCGTTACGAGTTGCAAGAGGATATACCAATAGAAATAAGATCTTAAAGTTTGAGGGATGCTATCATGGTCATTCAGATGCACTATTAGTTCAATCTGGTTCTGGAACCATTACTTATGGGGTGCCAACAAGTCCTGGAGTGCCTGAAGATGTGGTTAAACACACTTTAGTCTGCAAATATAATGATTTAGCAGCTGTTAGACGTATTTTTGAGGAACAAGGAAATGAGATAGCCGCTGTGATTGTAGAAACTATTTCTGGTAATATGGGACTAGTTAAAGGAAAACAAGAATTCATTGAATTATTACGCGAGGTATGTACTGAATATGGAGCTGTTTTAATTTTTGATGAGGTTATTACTGGATTTAGAATTGATTATCATAGTTCTCCTGCTTATTTTAACGTTGAACCTGATATGGTTTGCTTTGGAAAAATTATTGGAGCAGGACTTCCTGTTGGTGCATACGGCGGAAAAAAAGAGATTATGAGTGTTGTATCTCCTGTCGGGCCAGTTTATCAAGCTGGAACTTTATCCGGTAACCCATTAGCTATGTATATGGGGAAAAAGAATTTAGAAATTTTAAGGGATAACCCGCAAATCTATACTGAATTAGATCGAAAAGCTCTAAAACTTGAAGAGGGAATTAAAGCTAATTTAGAGAAGCTAGGATTAGATTATACGGTAACACGTGCGGGTTCATTAGTTTGTTTATTCTTTGCTAAAGGACCTATTGAAAATTATGATGATGCTAAGCGATGCGATATCGATAGATTTAATAAGTATTTTAAAGCGTTATTAAGTCAAGGAATTTTAATTGGTCCTAGTCAATATGAAGCGATGTTCTTATCCAATGCTCATACGGATGAAGATATTGAAAAAACAATTGAAGCAAATTACGAAGCATTAAAATTGGCTCATCAAGAATGATTTATTATGTGATAAAAACCTAGTCCATTTGGCTAGGTTAATTTTTTAAAGGTTTCAAGGAGATAAATGATGAAAAAAGCTGTATTAGTTGTAAGTTATGGAACAAGCTATAAAGAAACACGAGAAAAAACAATAGAGGCTTGTGAGAAAAAAATACATAAATCTTTTAAAGATTATGATTTTTATAGGGCATATACATCTGATAAGATTATCAGTAAGATAAAAGAACGAGAAGGAGTAGAGATTCATAACCCAACTAAGGCTTTATCACAAATATTAGAAAAAGGATATGATGAAGTATTAGTGCAATCTTTGCATATTATTTGCGGAGATGAGTTTAATCAATTAAAAGAAGAGGTAGAAGCCTATCAACATAAATTCAAAAAAATTGTATTAGGGAGGCCTTTATTGTCAGTTGGTCATGATTACGAGGAGGTAGCAAAGGCTTTAGAAGATGAGTTGTTTGCCATGAATAAAGATGAGGCCGTTGTATTTATGGGACATGGGATGTCTCATAAATGTAATCAAGAGTATTTAGGAGTTGAGTCTGCTTTAAGATCGCATGGTATCAATGCTTATGTAGGAACGATTGAAGGGACGCCTAGATTAGAAGAGGTGATACCGCGATTAAAGGCTGGTCAAGTAAAGACGGTTAATTTAATGCCTATGATGTTAGTAGTAGGGTACCATGCTAAAAAAGAGATGATAGGCAATAGTCAAGATTCATGGAAAAATGTATTGGAGTCCGAAGGATTTGTTGTGAATGTTCAACTGAAAGGTCTAGGAGAGAATATTGGGATCCAAGATAAGTTTTTAAAACATGCGCAAGAGTGCTTAAAGGAGGTTTAGTATGCGAGTAGTGGTCGGTACAAGAGGAAGTAAATTAGCGCTGACGCAAACGCAATGGGTGATTGATCAGTTAAGAAAATATCATCCTGAGGTGGAATTTGAAGTTAAAATCATCAAGACAAAAGGTGATTTGATTCAACATGTTTCGTTGGATAAAATAGGAGATAAAGGGTTATTTGTAAGAGAAATAGAGCAACAATTATTAGATAAAGAAATTGATATAGCTGTTCATAGTATGAAAGATATGCCGTCAAAATTGCCCAAAGGGTTAAAGTTTGCAGCGGTTCCTAAACGCGAAGATCCACGAGATGTGCTAATCTTAAAAGATGGATATAAAACGTTAGAGGATTTGCCTAAAGGGGCTAAAATAGGAACGGGAAGTAAAAGAAGAAAGTATCAATTATTAAAATATCGACCAGATTTAGATATTTTATCGATTAGGGGAAATATTGATACGAGAATTAGAAAAATAGAGGATGAGAATTTAGATGGAATCGTACTTGCGGCTGCAGGGATATTAAGAGCGGGAATGAGTGAAATGATTAGTAGTTATATTCCAGTTGATATTATGGTGCCGGCTCCAGCTCAAGGAGCATTAGCGATTCAGATTAGGGAAGCAGATTTAGAGATTGAAGCGTTAATAGAGAGTATTAAAGATGTTGAAACTGAAATTAGGGTAGCAGCAGAAAGAGCCTTTTTAGCAGGTGTGAATGGTGGCTGTCATATTCCAATGGGAGCGTATTGTGAATTAGAAGGTGACAAGCTTAAGTTAACAGGCCTTTATGGAAGTGAGAATGGAAATTGTCTGGTGAGGAAGTGTTTAGAAGGTGGAATTGAGTCACCGATTGAGTTAGGATTAGAGGTTGCACAGTTTGTTTTAAAGGAGTATGACAATTATGAAAGGTAAGGTTTATCTTGTAGGAGCAGGGCCAGGTGATTATAAGTTATTAACGTTAAAGGGACTAGAGTGTATTCAGCAGGCAGATGTTATTGTTTATGATCGATTAGCGAATGTTCATTATTTAAAGGAAGCTAAACCCGATTGTGAGATTATTTATGTTGGCAAGGCATCTAGTGATCATACGCTACCTCAAGATGATATTAATCGTGTGATTGTTGAGAAAGCGAGGGAAGGTAAGATCGTGACACGATTAAAGGGTGGGGATCCTTATGTTTTTGGTCGTGGAGGTGAAGAGGGAGAAGCGTTAAAGTCTGAGGGAATTGAGTTTGAGGTAGTACCAGGTATTACGTCTGCTATTGGAGGACTTTGTTATGCAGGGATTCCAATTACTCATCGTGATCATGCATCGTCATTTCATGTGGTGACGGGGCATTTAAGAGCAGATGATAAGGAAAATCCTGAGATTAATTGGAATGCTTTGGCGAATATAGGCGGAACGTTAGTCTTTTTAATGGGGGTGGCTAATTTGAAAAAAATTAGCGACTGTTTAATGAGAGAAGGTAAAGATGGTAAAACACCGGTAGCGTTAATTAGTTGGGCAACACGTTTTAATCAGCGAGTGATTACTTCAACGCTTGATGAGGTTTACGATACGGCGATTAAGGAGAAGGTGAAGCCACCAACGTTGATTGTGGTGGGATCGGTTGTTGGATTGCGTGAGTCATTGAATTTCTTTGAGAATAAGCCGTTGTTTGGAAAAAATGTGATGGTGACACGTAGCCGAACTCAAAGTAGTTCGTTGGTTGAGAAGGTGATGGATTTAGGTGGAAATCCGATTGAGGTGCCAACGATTAGGATTGAGAAGATTAAGGATAATGTTGAATTAGAGCAAGCGATTAAGGAGATACAAGATTATACGTATTTAATTTTGAGTAGTCAGAATGCGGTGGATATTTTCTTTGATCAGTTAGATGAATTAGGATTTGATGCAAGGGCATTGGCTCATTTGAAGGTGTGTGCGATAGGAAGTGCAACGGCCAAGGCGGTGAAAGACCGCGGGATTAAGGCTGACTTGATTCCATCTAAATTTGTTTCAGAGGCTCTTTGTGAGGAGTTAAGAGACGTATTAAAACCTGAGGATCGAGTGTTAATTCCAAGAGCTAAGAATGCACGAGATGTTTTGGTTGAGACGTTAGGTCAAATTTGTTCCGTTCATGAGGTTCATACGTATGAAAGTGTGATGGATACAAGTATGAAAGAGGATGTCACTGAGCTATTAACCAATCATCAGGTTGACTATGTGACGTTCGCTAGTTCGGCAACGGTTAAGAATTTTGTTAAGATGTTAGGGACTGATTATTTAGAAAAATTGAATCAGACAAAGGTCATATCAATAGGACCTGTGACCTCTAAAACATTGCAAGATTTAAAAATCGAAGTATACAAGGAAGCAAAGGAAGCAAGTATTGATGCGCTTGTTGAAGCGATGATTGGAGGCCATTAGAATGTTAAGAAGACCACGTCGATTAAGAACGAGTCAAGCAATTCGAAATTTAGTAAGAGAAACGAAGTTAAATGTTGAGGATTTAATTTATCCGTTATTTATTGTCGAAGGCGAAGGAATTAAACGTGAGATTTCATCGTTACCAGATGTTTATCATTTTTCAGTAGATCAATTAGAGGCCGAAATTATAGAGTTAGGCGAACTTGGAATTGAGCATGTGATTTTATTTGGAATTCCTCATGATGAGGATAAAGATGCATGTGGAAGTGAAGGATTTAATGAAAATGGAGTAATTCAACGTGCCATTCGAAAAATTAAAGAAGTGAATCCTGCTATGAATGTCATTACAGATGTTTGTATGTGCGAGTATACAAGTCATGGACACTGTGGAATTTTAAATGAGGAAGGGTATGTTAAGAATGATGTGACCCTTGAGTATTTAACGAAGATTGCCGTGAGTCATGCGTTGGCAGGAGCAGATATGATTGCACCATCTGATATGATGGATGGACGTATTAAAGCGATTCGTGAAGGATTAGATGCAGCAGGGTTTGAGAGTATTGCGATTATGTCATACAGTGTTAAATATGCGTCAACGTTTTATGGACCGTTTCGTGAGGCGGCTAACTCTGCGCCGGCTTTTGGAGATCGAAAAACGTATCAAATGGATCCGGCTAATTCAAATGAAGCCTTAATCGAAGCAGAACTAGATGTATTAGAAGGGGCTGATATTTTAATGGTGAAGCCAGCCCTTTCTTATTTAGATGTCATTCGCCGTGTGAAGGATGAGTTTGATCTTCCATTAGCAGCCTATAATGTGAGTGGGGAGTATGCCATGTTAAAATCGGCAGTTAAAAATGGGATTTTAGCAGAGGGAGCCATTTATGAATCGGTGATGTCGATTAAACGTGCGGGAGCAGATATTATTATTACGTATTTCGCTAAAGATTTGGCAAAGATGTTAAAAAAATAAACATAAAAAGACTGATGACGCTTGCGATAGTCATCAGTTTTTTTGTGTTATAATGAGGCTATATGAAGAAATGAAGGTGATTTTTTTTGCTTTATCCGGTCAATTTAGAGTTGGATCAGTTTGAAATTGTGATTGTTGGAGGCGGTGAAGTAGCTTATCGAAAATGTAAGAACTTTCTTGAGTTTAATAAATCGGTTAAAGTCATAGCACCTCATTTTTTAGATAGTTTTTATGAGTTAGAGAATGTGGTGTTAGTGCAGGATAAGTATGATGAAAGATATATTGAAAGTAGTCAAATAGTGGTGGCAGCAACAGATAATCGGTTAGTTAATGAGGAGATTGCAAAGTATTGCCATCAACATAAAAAACTTGTGAATGTGGTAGATAATCGGATGCTTTCAAATTATATCGTTCCATCTTATGTAAAAAGAGGTGATTTACTGTTAAGTGTTTCAACGGGGGGAAAGAGCCCCGCTTTAGCGAAGAAGATTAGCCGTGAGTTAGCGGTGGAGTATGATGATTCTTATGAGGAATATGTCAATCTTTTAGGGAGTTTACGAGAAGCTATTATGAAGAGGTATGAGGATGTTGGTGTGAGGCGAAAGCTAATTAAAGAGTTGATTTCATTAGATTATGAGGCATTAAAAGAAGAAAGTAGAAAGTATTTATAAGATTAAATTTTATCAAAATTAGAGTAGTGTGTGAGCATTGTTTTGCTATATTCAGGTGCTAGAGATGAAGCTGCAGTTTAAAAATAAGTTTAAATTTTTTTAAAATTGTTCTTGATTTTTGAAATGAATTACCTTAAAATGTATTTAACAATTTGATTTGAATAAATCCTTTGACGAAGAAAGTAGCCATAAGTTAATTGCAAAGCGAGCTAGAGTAGGTGTGAGTCTAGCCAATGCTTATGTGTGAAACGCCCTTCTATGGAGATTATCACAAATATACCTCGTATAGAGTATGATAATCGGGTACTCCCCTTAATGAGCAGAGCGGATGCAAGTTTTTGTATCAATTAGAGTGGTAACGCGGTCAGTAGGTCGTCTCTTATGTTTATAAGAGATGACCTTTTTTTATAAACATAGCCACTATTAATTGATAAGATAAACTTGGATCAATAAGAGTGGTACCGCGGTTGAAAGATCGCCTCTTGATGAAAGAGGCGGTCTTTTTTAATTGTCAAAAAAAATCGATTCAAATCAATTTATACAAGGAGGAGAAAACGATGAAAAAAATGTTAATGATTTTAGGTTTAATGTTAGTGGGCGTGGTAGGATGTTCACAAAATGGTGTGAGTGTTGAAAGTATCGAAAAGAACGGAAGTTTATTAGTCGGGTTATCGGCAGATTATCCACCTTTTGAATCAGTAAAAATGATTGATGGAAAGGAGACGTTAGTTGGATTTGATGTCATGTTAGCAGAAGAAATTGCGAATGAGTTGGGTGTTAAAGTTGAGTTTAAGCAAATGGATTTTAGTGGTTTAGTAGGAGCTTTACAAGCGAGTCAGGTTGATATGGTTATTTCAGGGATGAGTCCTGATGAGGAGCGTCAAAAGCAAGTTGATTTCTCAGATCTTTATTATACAGGGGAAAATGCTGTGTTAATTAGAACTGAAAGTGTTGACTCAATTAAGTCGGAAGATGATTTAAAAGGGATTAAAATTGGGACACAATTAGGAAGTGTACAGTCACCAATTGCTTATGAGTTAACTGAGAATGTTAAAGAGTTAGCAACAACTCAAGCGATTGTATTAGAGTTAAGTAATGGGAATCTTGATGCGGTGATTGTTGGAAAAGAAATTGCGAATCGTTACGCTGAGCAGTTTGAAAATGTAGAAGTGGCTGATTTAAAAGTTTCATCTGAGGAGTATATGGCAGTTGCGATGCCAAAAGGTTCAACAGATTTAGTTGAGAAAGTGAATGAGGTTATCGCGAGTTTAAAAGCGAACGGTAAGTTAGATGAGATGTTAGAAGAGGCGATTACAATTTCAAATCAATAATGATTTTAGGGAGTGCAGGTGAGAAAAATGAGTTTTGAATTTTTAGTTGATTATTATCCGATGTTGTTAAAGGGAACGGGTGTGACGATTGCGTTAGCATTGATTACCGTATTCTTTGGAACGCTTATTGGAATTTTGGTTTCGTTGACAAAGTTTAATGCTAAAGGGATGCTCGGAAAAGTTTTAAGTAAGCTAGCCGATGCCTATGTGGCCTTTTTTAGGGGAACACCATTAATGATTCAATTGTTTATTTTATGGTTTGGGGTGCCACAGTTATTGCATACACGTTATCCATCGTTTGGATGGATTTCAGCTGAGTTTTTAGTTGGAGCCATTGCTTTAGCGATTAATTCAGGGGCTTATGTATCAGAGATTTTTAGAGCTGGAATTCAAGCGGTTGATAAAGGGCAATTTGAAGCGGGGCGTTCACTTGGTTTAAGTGAGAAACAAACGTTAAAGCATGTCATTTTACCACAGGCAGTGAAAAATATTTTACCGGCACTTGGAAATGAATTTGTTGTCATTATTAAGGAATCAGCAATTGTGTCAGTGATCGGACTACGCGATTTAATGTATAATTCAGATATGATTCAAGCGGCAACGTTTAATGCTTTTGGTGTTTATGTGGTCGCGGCGGTGATTTATTTTATTTTAACGGCGTCATGTTCAAAATTATTATCTGTTTTAGAAGGGAGATTACATCAAGATGCTTAAAGTTTGTGGGTTATCAAAATCTTTTCATGGTAAAAAAATCCTCAACTCTATTAATTTAGAGATTAAAGAGGGAGAAATTATTGCGATTATCGGACCTTCTGGATCAGGAAAATCGACGTTATTACGTTGCTTAAATTTATTGGAGGTTCCTGAGGAAGGAGAAGTGTTATTTGAGGGAACAAATTTATTAGATCCAAAGACTGATTTAAATCAAGTTCGTGAACAAATCGGGATGGTCTTTCAAAACTTTCATTTATTCCCGCATATGACGGTTGGAAAAAATATTACATTAGCGTTAAAGTTATTAAAGAAAATGGATGATAAGTCAGCGGATGAGATTGCACTTAATTTGTTAACACGTGTTGGACTTGCCGATAAGTTTGATGCGTATCCATCTAAGTTATCAGGTGGACAAAAGCAACGTGTGGCCATTGCGAGATCACTAGCTTTAAATCCGAAGTTAATGTTATTTGATGAACCTACCTCAGCACTTGATCCTGAGATGGTGAAAGAAGTATTAGATGTCATGAAAGAACTAGGAGAAGGTGGCATGACAATGGCGATTGTCACTCATGAGATGGGATTTGCCAGAAATGTAGCAACACGTGCCATCTTTATTGATGAAGGTCAAATTCTAGAAGATACGAAGCCGGAAGTATTATTTACGTCACCAACTCATCCCCGTACAAAAGAGTTTTTAGCGAAAGTTATGTATTAAGATGAAACCACCCGACTCAATCGGGTGGTTTTTTTCATGCATAAAAAAAGAGTTGAACATTCAACTCTTTTGCATAGAGGAGCTATTTTAGAAATTTAATGAACTGTTAAAAGCTTTGGCCTAGGTTAAGGGATAAAGGGTAACGAGGAAGGCACAGACTCTATTTTTGATGAAAGGGTGAGAAGGTTGTGTAAAAAGGATGAGTGTATAAAATAAGAGGGCGTAAGTGCGGCATAGTAAAAAGATATCTCCTTAAGGAAATGGTTATTTAGGGTTATGACTAAGGTGGAGGAGATATTCTTAGAAGTGATATAATAGCAGTAGTTTAGGAGGTTTAGAGATGGAGACACAACAGCTATTAAAAACGTTAACGTTATATTTTGATGGAAAGTGTGAGATTTTGCATGGTTCATCTGGCATGAATAATCTGACAAGGTTCATTCGCCAGGAGAGTGGAGAATATGTGATGCGGGTGTATCAAAATCATGCGGATGTTTCGAGGATTTTGGTTGAACAGGCAGTGCTTGATCAGCTTCAAGTGTTGCCAGTTCCTCGAATTGTTTTGACGAAGGATGGTCAAACGATGGCTAAGGTGGGGGAGAAATTAGCGGTTGTGTTTGAGTTTAAGAAGGGTCAGAATTTAAAGTTAGAGCGTATTGATCAGTATGTTGCGTATGGAAAAATGGTGGGACAACTGAGTGTGAAGCTACGGGATGTATTTGTAGGTGAGGGAGAGTATTTGCCATATTATGAGCTTGAGAAATCGTATCCTATGGTGAAGGCAACCGGGTTGGTACAGGAGTTGTTAGAAGAAGTGAAGGGATTGATGGCGCAATTTAAGGCGTTACCTCATCAGTTGATTCATGGGGATATTAATTGTTCGAATATGCTAATGGATGATTTGGGGATGCCATGTGCCATTTTGGATTTTGAGTTTGTAACATGGGATTTAAGAGCGATGGAAGTAGCGATTTGTTTATCGGAGTTATTGCAAGAGGATGATTATTTTAATGGATTAAAGGCATTTTGTGAGGGGTATAAGTCAGTGGTTTCATTAACTGAAGCGGAGATTTTAATGATTCCATGGTTGATTAGGCTGAGAAGATTAGATGTGATGCTTCATTTTTTAGAGCGTCATGAGCGTGGGATTGAAACAGAGGCTATTGAGAGCGAGCTTTTTTTACAAAAACAGCTCTTATCCTTACAAAAGCAACATCAGTGGTTAGTTGATCATGGGGGCCTTTTAATGGAATATTTAAGATAGGAGTGCGCATAGTACTCCTATTTTTTT
This sequence comes from Turicibacter sanguinis, assembly GCF_013046825.1. Classification (NCBI taxonomy): domain Bacteria; kingdom Bacillati; phylum Bacillota; class Erysipelotrichia; order Erysipelotrichales; family Turicibacteraceae; genus Turicibacter; species Turicibacter sanguinis. The sequence continues at coordinate 2,093,567 of NZ_CP053187.1, forward strand.
CATATAGTGAAGTGTGAGTTCATTTTAGCCTAACCTTTAGGAATGGCTATCTTTTTTTATCTATATAGGAGTCAATTTTGTCTATATAAAGTTAAATGTTTAGCGATTACAATAAAGGGGAAGGTAAAGTTTGGAAGGAGAGTTGAGATGGAAGAAAAAATTTTAGGGTATGAACAGTCGAATCTAGAAGCGTGGAATGGAATTTATACGGCGAAAGAAATTCATCAGCAGCCTGATGTGTGGTTAAAAGTCTTACACCAAATTTCAACTCATAAAGAGGTCATTCAAAGTTTCTTAGATCAGGTGTTAGAGCATGAGGATTTAGAGATTATTTTAACAGGAGCAGGAACATCAGCTTTTGCTGGTGAGGTCGTAGAGCCCTATTTACATCAGTTAACTAAAAAGTCTGTTCGTGCGATTGCAACAACAGATATTGTGGCAAATCCATTTGGCTATTTGTCGCCTGAAAAACCAACGTTATTAATTTCTTATGCTCGTTCTGGAAATAGTCCTGAGAGTGTAGCAACCGTTCAGTTAGCCAAACAATTAGTGCGCAACTTGTATCAAATTGTCATTACCTGTAATAAAGAGGGAAAATTAGCTCAGTTTGCAAGCGAGGATGAGGGCTCATTATTATTGTTAATGCCTGATGAGACAAATGATATGAGTTTTGCAATGACAAGTAGTTGCACGTCAATGATTTTAACGAATATTGCGATTTTTAATTTGAAGACATTACATAATTTACAAACTGATTTATTTAATGTGAGAGAAAATTTACTTGATTTATTTAATAATACGGACTTATTTAATGAGATTTTAACATATGACTATGATCGTTTAATTTTCTTAGGATCAGGACCACTTAAAGGTATTGCACGTGAGATGGCATTAAAGACACTTGAGTTAACAGCTGGAATTGTCAATGCAAATTACGATACACCACTAGGATTTAGACATGGACCTAAATCAGTCATTAATGATAAAACGTTGATAGTAGTGCTTAAAAATAATCAAACTTATCCAAAATACTATGATGAAGATTTAATCCGCGAGTTGTTATCAGAACGTAAGGAAAATAAAGTGTTGGTGTTATGTAATGATCACGTGGCTGATGATTCTGTTTATTTCGGACGTGCGATTAAAAATAATGTGATTTTAGGAATGCAGTATTTAGCATTTGGACAAATTTTGGCTCTTAAGAAGTCGTTAAGTTTAGGGATTACGCCTGATAATCCTTGTCCGACGGGAGAGGTTAATCGCGTGGTAAAAGGAGTTACGATTTATCAATTTAAGGAGGAAAAAGGATGTTAATAAATACGAAAGAAATGTTAATCGAGGCACAACGCCATGGTTATGCCATTCCAGCCTTTAATATCCATAATTTAGAGACCATCCAAACAGTTGTTGAAACAGCGAATCGTTTGCATTCACCGGTTATTTTAGCGGCAACTCCTGGAACAGTGAAATATGCAGGAGGCGAAAATTTAATCGCGATTACAGAAGCGATGGCGAAGAAAGTCAATGTGCCAATTACGTTTCATTTAGATCATCATGAGAATGTGGAGGATATTAAAGCGTTAATTGAACTTGGGTGTCGTTCAGTTATGATTGATGCCTCAAAGCATCCGTTTGAAGAAAATATTGAGATTGTACGTGATGTTGTTAATTTTGCTAAAAAATATGGAGCCACAGTTGAAGCAGAGCTTGGAAAGCTTGGAGGACGTGAAGATGATTTAGTGGTAGAGGACGCAGATGCGTTCTTAACTGATCCTAAAGAAGCACAGATTTTTGTTCGTGAAACAGGGATTGACTCGTTAGCAGTTGCGATTGGAACGGCTCATGGAATGTATAAAAGCACACCTAAACTAGATTTTAAACGATTAGCACAAATTCGTCAGGTCATTGATATTCCACTTGTGTTACATGGGGCATCAGGTGTTCCAACAGAGATGGTTCAAGAGGCGATTAATTTAGGAATTTGTAAAGTGAATGTCGCAACAGAGCTTAAAAATATTTTCAGTGAAAGTTTAAAGATTTATTTTAATGAGCATCCCGATGCGACGGACCCACGCTATTATTTCTTACCTGCCAAAGAAAAAATGGGTGAGTTAGTGGCGACAAAAATCGCCATGTGTGGTTCAAATTTAGAAGAGGTTACTAAAAATGTAGGTTAAATAGATTAAAAAGAGCATACAATGAGTTGTGCTCTTTTTTTTATGTCATTCTTTTAGTAAAGACTAAGGTAATAAAATGGAAAATTTGTGCAGGTTATGATAAAATAAAGAAAGCGCTACTAAAAGAGGGGAGTCGAATGAAAAAGTTAGAATGGGGAAGGCAATATTATATTGTCAGAGAGAAACTTGAACTTTTGTTTCGAAAGTTTAGTATTTATAAGCGGTTGATAACAGTTATGTTATTAGTCTCAATTGCGCCGATTGTGATGATTGGCAGTATTTCAATCCATATCATTTATGGATCGATTCGTTCTAATTATGTGAATCATATTGAGAGTACGAATGAGATTTTAGCAGATAATTTATCCTTATTTATTCAAGATGTTGAAAGTTTTGGAACGCAACTTTTGTTTTCATCCACGATTCGCCAAGGGCTTCAAAAATCAGAGGGGATGACTCTTAATGAGCAAGTTCAATTTATACGTGAAGTCGAACAAATCATCTCACAAAATTATTCTTTGTTGACGTTAGCGGCGGATATTTCAATTTTGAATGTAAATAAGGATTTTTTATATGCTCAAGGTTATCGATATGTTAATACGGATTTCATGATTAACTGTATCGAAGAACTTGAAGAGAGTGGAAAATCATCTCTGAAGAAAAGTTTTTATAGTCGAGATGGACGATATATCGGTATTATTTTGAAGATAACCAATGGCAATCCGCATACACCGATGGGATATTTATTCATTGCGATTGATGAGATAAGGATGCAAAATATTTTAGAAAAAGGGATGATTAGTGGTGTAGGTGGTTTGATGTTGCTTGATTTAGAGGGGGATGTGGTAACCTCGATTGGGCAACCCACTCATTTTGATTTAGATGAGTTTTTGAAGCAATGCTATTTGAAGGGGGATTATAAGGGAACTAAGATGTTTACTTATAACCTCGTGAGTTACAAGTATGTCAGTTATAATGATTGGTATTTGATTTCAAGTACACCAAATACGTATATTTTAAGTGAAGTTTTAAAAGTGGTAAAGTCACTTTTAATTGGCATTATAGTTTTGATTGTCATCGTAACTTTGATTTCGTTTTTGCTGTGGCAAAGTATTATTAGACCGTTGAATCGATTGATTATGACGATGAAAAGTATAAATACGATCGAACTGACAGACCCTCAACGTGAGGATGGAAATGACGAGATGACGTATTTGTACAAAGAGTTTAATATTATGATTCAATTTATTAAAGATTTGATTTCAGATATGAATGAGACGAATGAAAGTCAAAGGCGACTTGAACTTAAAATGTTACAGGCTCAGATTAACCCACACTTTTTATTTAATACGTTAAATTCAATAAAGTGGATGGCAGAAATGTCGAATGTTAAGACCATTAGCAATACGATTGGGGCTTTAAGTCGATTGTTGCAGGCAACGATTAGTGATACCAATGAATTGATTCCAATTAGTCAAGAACTTCAAAATGTAGAGGATTATATGACGATTCAAAGAAATCGTTATGGAGATACGTTTCATTTTACGGTGGATATTGAAGTAGATTGTTTAGATTATAAAATTACACGTTTTATCTTGCAGCCCATCGTTGAAAATAGTTTATTGCATGGTTTGAATGAGGAAGAGGATTTAAAAATTACGATTAAGGTGCGAGATATGCTCAATTGGATTTATTTATATGTTGAAGATAATGGAGCAGGATTTGATGTAGAAAAGGTGTTAGAGAAGAAGTCGAAGGAGAAGTTAGACGGAAAATTATCTTCAATTGGAATGATTAATGTCATTGAACGAATTAATCTTTGTTATCAATCAGAGGGAGATATTAAGATTTTAAGTCGTTTAAATGAAGGCACGACAGTAGTTATTAAAATACCTAAGCAGTTATAATTGGGGGGGGCTAGTCATGTTAAATATTTTAATTGTTGATGATGAACAAATTGTAAGGATTTATTTACAAAGTGTAATAAATTGGCAAGAAGAAGGATGTAAGGTGGTTGGGGTTTGCAAAAATGGAGCAGAGGCACTTGCATTCTTAAAAAACAATCAGGTTGACGTTGTCTTAACAGACTTAAAAATGCCAAAAATGAACGGCATAGAATTAATGGCAGAAATGAAGGCAAGAAATATGGAAACTAAGGTGATTGTATTGAGCAATCATAGCGATTATGATTTGGTCCGTCAGGCGATGAAATTAGGGGCAATGGATTATTTTATTAAGATTAATTTACGAACAGAGGATTTAATTAACTTAATTAAACAGATTAAAGTTGAATTGAATGAGAAGCAGTTAAAAAAACGTAAATTAGAAGAAGATGAAAAAAATGAGGTTCATCATTTTAAAATAGGGAGAAAAAGTTTTTTAACAACCGTTTTAAAAGGGGACATTTATTATAGTGAGGATGAACTTGATCGGTATGTGAAGATGTATCATTTATTTGAACCGCAACTGAGTTTATATCGCTTAAGAGTGAAAGAAAATGACAAGATTGAAGATGATCAATTTCCGTATATTGATGCCATTATTAGGGAGCAATTTAGGGGATTTGATTTTGATGTGGTCCATATTAATCATGAGAAAGTACTTATTATTTTATATGAGCGAGAAGTGTTAGAAGATCTGATTATAACCGATCGTTGGATTAAGGTTGTGAGAAGTGTTCGTAATTATTTAAATACCGATTTACAAGCTTCAAAACGAGTCGTGATTGATTCGAGAGTTAAGTTGGCTGCTTGTACGAAGCTATTTCAAGATCAAGTAAGACCGGATCAACAGATTTCCCTTATTTCTGATGAGGAGTTGGCCCATTATCGACCTGAGGTCCAATTGGTCCTTGCGTATATTCATGAACATTATGTCGAACGAATTACACTTCAGGAACTAGCAGATTATGCGTGTTTGAATGAGGCCTATTTGAGTCGTATTTTTAAGATTGAAACACATAAAACGCTGAATAATTATTTGAATGAACTAAGAATTTCTAAGGCAAAGCAGTTACTAAAAAAACGTGACATAAAAGTGAAAGAAGTTGCGCAGTTAGTTGGAATTAAGGATCAACTTTATTTTAATCGTGTGTTTAAGAAGTTTTGTGGAGAAAATCCCACCGAGTATCAAGAACGGGTCAAAAAAGTCCATTTCTAAGTCAGTTTAAGTTATTTTAATTTTTGGGGATTAATCTTAGAATAATGATGTAAGCGATTTTAATCTATCTTAAATAAGGGGGATTTAGAAATGAAGAAAAAGCTATTGGGTGCATTATCTGCTAGTTTGATGATGTCATTATTGTTAGTCGGATGTTCAGGATCAAACGATGCAACGACGACAAAACCTGAGGGAGAAACATCAGAGCAAACACCAACACAAGAGGAAACAACATCAACAGATGAGAAGCAAGAAGTTTTAAAAGTCGCAGTATTTGAAGGGGGCTATGGTAAAGCGTTTTGGGAAGAAGTTGCCAAACGTTTTGAAGCCGATTATCCAGATGTAACCGTTGAGTTAACTGCAAGTCCAAAAATCGGAGATGTGATTCGTCCTCAATTAGCGGCTGGAAATGCTCCAGATTTCATTTATTTTGCCTCAACAAATGAATCAGGTGTTGCACAAGCGTTAATTAAAGACAAAAAGTTAGCAGATTTAAGTGACGTATTTTCACAACCAGCACCTGGGGAATCAACACCAATTAAAGATAAAATGTTACCAGGATTCTTAGATAATAAATTAACAGCCCCTTATGGAGATGGAACCGTTTATTTAGCTCCCCTTTATTACAATGTAACAGGCCTTTGGTATAACAGTGCATTATTTGCAGAAAAAGGATGGGAAGCTCCAAATACTTGGGATGAGTTCTTTGCTTTAGGAGATGCTGCTGCATTAGAAGGATTAAGCTTATTTACATACCAAGGGATGTATCCAGGATATAATGAATCCATTGTATGGCCAGCCATTGCGGGAGCAGCAGGCACAGAAGCAGTTGAGAATATTTTCTCTTATGCTGATGGAGCATGGGAAGATGAAAATGTCGTAAAAGCTCTAGAAATTTTCCAACAAATTGCTGAAGGTGATTATTTATTAAAAGGGACGGTTGCCATGAATCATACCCAAGCACAAACCGAACATTTAAAAGGTAGTGCTCTATTCTTGCCAAATGGTAACTGGTATGAAGATGAAATGAAAGATGCCATTCAAGAAGGTTGGGAATGGGGATTCATGACATATCCAGTGTTTAATGAAGGAGATACTCGCTATGTTGCGACCGGGATTGAAGAAATGTATATTCCATCTGATGCTGCTAATGTTGAATTAGCAAAAGAGTTCATGCGTTATTTATATAAAGATGAAATTGTTGCATTAAATGCCGAGTTGAATCATGCAGTTGTTCCAATTGAAGGTGCAGTGGAAATGGCTAAAGAATATGTTCCAGCATCTAACTATAGTAGTTTTAAAATTTTTGATGAATCAGATGTGTTGCCAATTATGGTTGGATTTGAAGTGGCGACTAATACTGAAATTAATATGAAAAATGAAGTGTTCCAACCGATTAGTTCAATTATGAATAAAGAGTTAACAGCATCTGATTGGGCTGCTAATCTAGAGGTTGCTTCAGATAAAGTACGCGAAAGCCAAGAATAATTCTAATGAAAAACCATTCTCAATAGTTGAGAGTGGTTTTTTTAGGAAAGCTTATTTTTTAGTAGAGATTTTTTCTAGCAACGTTCTTTTTTATTTTAAGGTTCATATTTGTCGAATGATATGATTAAAATGATAGTAGGAGGGGGGATGTTGCTTGAAGAGATGGATTGTGTTGTTGTGCTTTTTGGGTTTGATAGGTTGTCAGGAGCAGTTTAATTTGTTGCAAGTTGATGAGGTGGATAAGATTGAGGTGTTGTTGGCAAGTGATGAGGACGTGTCTCGTACAGAGGTGATCACAATCACAGAACCTGATGAGCTTAGAGGAATGATGAGGATTCTTCGCAGTGGAAAGTTAGGGAGACGGATAGCCGATCGAGACATGTATTTGGTGCAGTCTAGTTATTATGTGTTGTATAAAGATGATGAAGTGGTGCAAATGATTTCTTTTAACGGCAATGATTCGCGTCATGTTTGGCGTGGAGTGGAATGTTTTGAGGTGAAGTATAGTGGGATGACGCCTTATGAGTTTGTTGAGTCGTTAGATAATAAGTAAGATAACAGCGAATTATTTTTCGCTGTTTTTTCATCTTAAGAAAAAATTAAGAATTCACCTGACCTTTTTTTAAGATTTATTAGTTATAATGACATCATGATTTTAAGGAAAGGTGGTGTTGAGTATGAGCTCAACTATTTTAAATAGTCTGAAGCGGGGACTTGGTTATCTCTTGATGACCGGATTGATTATTTCGGGTGGAAATTTTGTATATATTCAGTATCCGAAGATGACAGAGCAAGTTAAAAAAATGCAAACGCCATATTTTGAAAGCTATCAATTTATTAGGCGATTGGCAAATAGTAGTTTGTATCTTGCATACGAATTTCAAGAGATATCGGGTGATGAAACAGGAACGAATGAGGGGAATTTTTATGATGAGTTATCATATTGGGAATATACGTTAGACCGCTATCCGGCTGAATTAGATTATTACGCTGTGAATACAGATGGATCACATGAGGAGGCACGTGAAGCTGATCTATTAAAGCAGTTAGTGACGACATCAGACGAGTTGTTATGGAATGAATTACAATCACGTTATCAGTTTGTGACAACCGTAACGTTTGATTCGGAAGGGAATGTATCAATTGGTGACGTTTACGGGGCGGATCGTTTTGATTTTGAACGTTTAATGCAGCAAGAGTTTGACTCATATTATGACCACCAATATGATATTAAAAATATGACGTTTGTCTTTGGAGTTCCACAGGATTTACCGATGAATGGACCGATTTATTACGAGTTAAATGATTTTGGGATGGAGAATTATGTGATGGTTAGCATTCCTTATTTAATCGTGATGGCGCTGGTGACGATTTTAGTTATTTTTGTTTTACCCTTTAGATGGATTAAAGAATCAGGATTAGTTAAGGGATTATTATTTGTACCACTTGAAGTTAGATTTTTATTTGTGATTGCAACTTGCTTTGCCATCATGGGGGCACCATTTTTAATCATTGCGACGCAAACTGGCGCATTAGCTGAGATAGTGCAGTGGAGTGTTAATACCGATTATGTAGCGGGAATTGTTCATTTAATGAATGTGTTCTGTTGGAGTGCTTTTATTGCTGTCATAGCCATTCATGCGCTTTATGTGAAAGAGTTCTTTATCATTGGTCCTTGGAAAATGTTACGCCGCCATACGATGATTGGCCAGCTGTTTGGTTTGTTCAAAAAGACATCAGACGTTGAAACTGTGATTGAGGAACGAGTCGTGTATCAGGAATCTCCTGCGTTTGCTTTGATGAAGGAAAGGGTGTCTTCTTTAAGTCATCGTCTTTCGAACTTACAACATCAGCTTCAAGAAGCGATGTCTTGTGAGACTGATGTGGCATTACTTGAAGAAATGAAGTCAGTTCAGGAAGAACTCCAGTTGCTACTTCATTTAAGTGAAAGTCAAAGTATGAAAACAGAAGTTAATTTTTCGAAGTTAATGGCAGATGTTTTAGCTAAGATGCCAGAATCATTTAATGAGTTTGAATTAAAAACTAAACTGCCGACGTCTTCAGTGACGGTCTTAGCTCATCAAAATCAGTTATCTTCCGTGATGGAACAATTATTTACGACGATTGCCACTGATGCTTTAGCAAATTCTCGTGTTTATTTAGAAGTAGACGAGATGAATGAGTTCGTGCAGATGACGTTACGTTATGTGACGAGTCATGAAGCAAAGATTTCCTCAGAGTTAGTGACATGGATCCAGATGACGCTTGAAAATCAAGAGGGATGTTTTGAAATGGTGGATGATGGTGATTTAGTGAAGTTTATTTTAAGCGTACCAATGAAATAATTTGAGTTGTCTGGTCAGGGCCAGGCAACTTTTTTTATGGAATCATGTCGTCTTTGTGTCAATAGATTGGGGGGAGGTGAATATATATGTAATGTAAGGGGTTTAAAAAAGGGGGGTTAACAATGGATATTTTGTATGCATTAGGATTAATTTTAGGACTGAATGTGTATATTGGATTAGTGATTTATTTGTCCAAGCAAAAACAAGTATTTTGGGGACTTTTGTTACCCTTTTTGATGAGTGGAGTCAGTGTTTGGCGTGTGATAGAATATGTGCGATGTGGTTCATACTATTTAAATAGTGAAGTAGGAGTATCGATGATTTGTTCATTTATTTTAGCGGTATTTGGATGGGTTTTATTTACAGTTGTGAGATATGGTGAATAAAACGAATAAGGGATTTATTGTATAAAAATAGATTAATTTGGAATAATAAGAAGTGGAAGGAGTGGGATTGATGGAATATCAGCAACTCATTATGACACTTGTACAAGTATTAATATGGGGAGGATTAATCGGATTATCAATTTTTGGAGTTTTATATAAAAAAGGACAGGCAACAGATGAGGAAGAAGTTGAGCAATATCCAAAAAAACGACAAGTTTAAGATGAACTTGTCGTTTTTTATTTCATTTTAACGTTAAAATGAAATAAGCGCCCCTGTTAAGCGGGTGATGAGTGATTTATATTTAGTTTGTTTTGCTCCTAAATAAACACGATTTTGATAGTATTTTAAAATAGCTTGAATGAGAATTGCCACTAATTATGCCTATTTAAGGTTGTTATTTCTATCTATTTGTAATCTTTTATTTTCAAAATAGTAAACTATTCCATTTAGTGATGTGGTTTTATTACAGTAAACAGAATAGGGGAGGATAGGGATGCGATATTATGTGAAAGGGTGAGCCTTAACGGAAACAACCTTTTTTATTTTATTAGCTGTGTTTGAGCCGAATCACGGTTATGGAATGATGCAATTTATTGAAGAACGAACAGAGGGACGTTTAGTTTTGGGAGCGTAAACCTTGTACGGGGCGATTAAAACATTAGATAAAAAAGGATGGATTCAAGAAGCTTTAGATGACGGTGAATCCTTACGAAAGAAGGTATACATCATCACTGAACTTGAACGAAAAATTGCAGTGCAAGAATTGAATCGTCTAGAATCACTTTACCACACAGCGAAAAAAATCATGAAGGGTAGAGAGTAGAATAAGTAAAAAAGTATATAAAATCTTGTTGAATCCGTTTGAACCACAAGAAGATTGGTTGAATAAAATGGCAGAAGAAGGATGGAAATTAGTTAAGACGAGTCGTTGGGGTTATAAATTTGAAGCCTGTCAACGAGGAGCTGTCTGTTAGGAGGTAGACTTTGTAGCAGATAAGTCGTTCGCTGAGTTAAAAGAGTATGAAGCATTTTTAGAGGGACTAGGCATGAAGGTTTTCACTAAAAACTTGAATCTTGGCAAGTACTCGATTGGGGAAGTTCGTTTGCGTGAAAAAACATCAGGATGAAAAAGCATTTAAGTTACAGACAGATTATGAAGATTTTATTCTATATGTCAAAACAATTTGTAATGCATACATTGTAGCGGGGGTTTTATTAACGATCACGCTGATGATGAATCTTGGCAATCACTTACTGCTCAACTTCGTGTCAGTTGGATTTATCCTATATTTATTAAAATTGGTTCGGTTGTTTAAGCGTGAACGTAGAGTTTATAAAAAACAATAAAAAATTTAAGAATCGTAAAAGTGACTTCACCATGAAGTCACTTTTTTTAGTGGGGACAAATTTGTCCATATGAACGTCAATATAATAAATTTTAATCGCTTACATTGCTTGTTAAAATAGGGGTGTATTATAAATCAAGATTAAGAAGGGATGGGAGTGTCTTGGAGGCTTTAAAAAAATCAAAAGCAATGAAAGTTGGGGGGACACAAAAAGAAAAAGGGATGAGCCGTAAAGGGAAAGATCGGTTGTTTATTGCGGTTTGTGTTTTACCTGCTGTGTTGTTATTTAGTTTATTTATTTTATATCCGATGGCAAAAGGATTTATGATGTCTTTTTATCAATATAGTGGACTCGGGGGGGAAGCAACGTTTATCGGGCTAAAAAATTTTCAAACGTTATTTGCGGATCCAATCTTTCTCACTGCTATGAAAAACATGGTGTTTGTACTGGTATTCTTCCCATTAATGACAATGGTGCTCGCCATGTTATTTGCAGTAATGTTAACTCAGGGAAGACTTCATCAGTTTGAGCAGAAGTTTTTTAAAATGATTATTTTCTTTCCTAATATTTTATCAATGGTTGTGATTGGGGTGTTATTCCTTTATTTATACGACTATAATTTAGGATTACTTAATGGATTTTTAGATGTGGTGGGATTTGAGGTCTTAAAGCAGACGTGGCTTGGACAAAAGAGCACCGTACTGTGGTGCTTAGTTGCGACGATGGTTTGGCAAGCCACGGGTTATTACATGGTGATGTATATTGCAGGGATTAATCAAATTCCAGTCGATTTATATGAAGCGGCTGATATTGATGGTGCTAGCAAACGCGTCCAATTTTTCAAAATCACGCTTCCTTTACTTTGGCAAATCTTACGTGTCACCTTAGTGTTCTTTATTACAGGGGCATTTAACTTAACGTTCACATTTGTGACGGTAATGACAAGTGGTGGACCGAATAATGCCTCACAAGTTCCACTGACTTACATGTATTCACAGGCGTTCTCGAATGCGAATTACGGTTATGCGATGGCGATTGCAGTGGTGGTGTTTATTTTAGCGATTACGTTGTCATTCATGATTCAAAAATTAACAGATAAAGATGCGATTGAATTTTAAGGGGAGGTGTAACGATGAAAAAGTTTTTATCGGGAACAGTACTTCGATTGATTTTATGGTTGGTGTCAATTTTAATTATTATTCCACTCGGATGGACTATTGTTCAATCGTTTAAAACGACACAGGAATTTTTCGGGGATGTTTGGGCGCTTCCAGCGTCACTCCATATTGAAAATTATGCGAATGCTTGGTCAACCGCCAACATGGGGTCGTATTTTTTTAACTCCATTTTGGTGAGTGTCATGGGGGTTTTATTCTCACTTTGCTTAGCCGTACCGGCTGCTTACTGTTTGTCACGCTATCGATTCTTTGCTTCAAAATTCATAATGTTTGTATTTAGCGCTGGTTTATTTATTCAAGCAACGTATGTGTTAGTTCCATTATTCTCATTATTAAAAGATTTAAATTTACTTGATAACTTAGTCGTTTTAGCCCTTATTTATGCGACTTCAAGTTTGCCATTTACGATTTTCTTGTTATCAAGCTTTATTCGAGGTGTGTCAAGAAGTTATGAAGAAGCAGCAGTGATGGATGGAGCCAATCGTTTCCAAATCATGACGAAAGTGATTATGCCACTCATTCAACCAGGAATCGTCACAATTGTTATTTTTAACTTTATGGCTTATTGGAACGAGTTCCCGATGGCATTTACGTTTATTTTAGATGACGCCAAAAAGACGTTACCAATTGGGCTTCAAAATTTAATGGAAGTTCAACGATTCTCAACAGACTGGGGAGCTTTATTTGCGGGGATGGTCATTGTATTAATTCCAATTGTGATTATCTATGCGATTTTAAATGAAAAATTAACTGAAGGTGTTAATGTCGGTGGAATTAAAGGATAAGAAAGGGGAATTTAAATGTCAGGATTTACATTACCAATTGATAACGTAGAATATGAAAGATTAAGAGAGGTGATGACGCGTTGGCATGCCGATGCGATTCGAGATTCAGATGGAACAAAACTAGATGATCGTATTTTAGAACTTGGTTTAAAAGTGTATAAAACGTACTTAACAACACGTAATGACCAACAGTGGGCAAAAGATCACAAAGAAGAATTACAACAACTTTATATGATGAGTGAACCAACGATTGCTTTTCATAAGTATTTAATCATTGATCTGATGAAAGGAATTTTTAAAGAACAATTTAAAGTCAATCCCAAAGATTATCATCGTTATTGGCAAGTCATTGACCGAACAACGGGTAAGGAAGTCGGTCATGAGAAGTGGTTTTATGATGATGAAAAAGAAGTTGTTGTATTAGTTGATGCTATTCTTTATCATGAGTACACGGTTAACTTCTTAATGTATCAAATTTGGGATCCAACTCAAATGTACAATCATTTAACGAATGATTGGGGGGATCGTGAGCATGAAATGCCGTATGATATGAGACATCCTCTGACGAATTCCCATATTAAAGGCTATTTAAATGAGTGGTTAAGCGAGCATCCTGAAGTAGATGTGGTTCGGTTTACAACGTTTTTCTATCATTTTACACTCATTTATAATGAAATGAAAAAAGAAAAGTTTGTGGATTGGTTCGGTTATAGTTCAACACTTAGCCACGAAGCCATTCAAGCATTTGAAAAAGCTAAAGGATATCCCTTAAAAGCTGAATATGTCGTAGATGAAGGATATTTTAATAATCCATTCCGAATTCCAACTAAAGAGTTTTTAGACTTTTTAGATTTTCAATCGGAGTTTGTGTGTCGTGAGGCGAAGGTCCTCGTGGATATGACGCATGATCATAAAAAAGAAGCCATGATGTTTTTAGGTGATAACTGGATTGGAACAGAGCCTTATGGAAAATATTTTGAAGCGATAGGCATTGATTCAGTGGTTGGATCAGTTGGAAATGGAACCACACTTCGTATGATTTCTGATATTCCAGGCGTCAAGTATACAGAAGGACGTTTCTTACCTTATTTCTTCCCTGATGTATTTTGTGAAGAGGGGGATCCTGTTACTGAAGCGAAGGAAAACTGGATCCAAGGACGACGTGCCATTATGCAAAGCTCTCTTGATCGGATTGGATATGGTGGGTATCTGTCACTGGCTTTACAGTTCCCTGAGTTTGTTGACGTGGTGGAGCGAATTTCAAATGAGTTTCATACGTTTCATGAAATGGTGCAAGGTACGAAAGGATATAAGGCTCCCTTTAAAGTGGCGATTTTAAATTGCTTTGGTAAACTTCGTTCTTGGCAAACAAATCAAGTCGCGCATGCGCTTTGGTATAAAGAGATTTATTCGTATGTTGGAGTACTTGAGGCATTGTCGGGGATGACGTTTGACGTGGAGTTTATTAATTTTGAGGATATTAAGCAGAATGGAATTTCTGAGGAGATCGGGATTATGATTAACTCTGGAGATGCGATGACGGCTTGGAGTGGTGGTGAAAATTGGTTAGATGAAACAGTGATTACAACGATTCGTGAGTGGGTTTATAATGGGGGTGGATTTATCGGAATTGGAGAACCAACAGCTATTCAACATCAAGGGAAGTACTTCCAATTGTTCGATGTACTCGGAGTTGATAAAGATATTACGTATGGACTTAGCTATCGTAAGTATCATGAGTTAACAAAGGAACATTTCATTCTTGAGGATATAAAGACGGAGATTGATTTTGGTCGTGGGATGAGGGGCGTATTTAAAAAAGGTGAACATACGACGATTTTAGCGATGGATCAAAATGATATTTTATTATCAGTCAATGAGTATGGACGCGGACGTGGCGTTTACATCGCAGGGTTACCTTATAGCGCTCAAAATGCAAGACTTTTACAACGTGCGATTTATTATGCGGCTCATCAAGAATCAGAACTAATGACTTATTATGTGGATAGCTGTGAAGTGGAGTGTACTTACTTCCCTGAAGTGAAAAAGCTAGCGGTATACAATAATAGCTTTGAGGTTCAAGAGGCACAAATTTATGTGCGTGGAGAAGTGAAGCATCGTGTTACATTAAATGAAATGGATTTAATTTGGTTAGACGTTGAATAGTAAAAAGCGATATCTAAAAGGATATCGCTTTTAAATGAATAGAGTAAAAGGAAAAACCTTTATGGCCATTTTTTAAGGGGGATCAAAAACTTTAGCATCATCAATTACTGTTAAGGGATTAATAAAGCTTTAGAGATCGTACGTCCTAATTAATCTAGTAAAAATGAACCCCTCTAATGAAAAGAGTCTTGTTTTTTAGATAATACCCTAAATACTAGATAGTGTTAATTGATTAGAGTATATGATCTTTTATGAATTTAATTTTTTTGATATTAATTTTAAAAAGTGACTCATTACATCCCAAGATACTTAAGGTAGTCATTAATTGTCATCAGAGGCATATCTAGTTTTAACTTCGTCTCTTTCGTTATAGCTCTTTGTGTTGCCATTTCAAATCCTGCTAGTTCTACAGCAGCCAAGTATTCATCAACGATTGGCTTAATGTGGATATCTTTACTTTTTAACAGTTTGCCACAGTTCCTGTAAATTTCTAAAACAGGATGACAGGGAGAAAAAACAGCTTTCATTGTTTCAAAATTATTGTTTCCAGGGAAACCAGAATTTGAGATGACAACGAATTGTTGTGTTTTTTGTACGGTATCGACAAGGTCAAAATTTTCATTTTGCTGAACGATTAATGGACTTTTCAATGGGATAAGACGGTCGACAAAGTTTTTTAGTACAGCTGTCATATTCCAAGTATAAATTGGAGTTGCAAAGCAGACAACATCAGCAACCTTATATTTTGGAAGTAATGCTTCCATATCATCTTGCAGTATACATTTTCCTGGAGTTTTAAACCAACAGGTAAAGCAACCTTTACAGTGACCGATTTTTTTGTCAATGAGGAATATATTTTCAGTATCTGCACCGCCTCGTTTAGCACCACGTAAAAAAGCTTCTGCTATTACATTCGTGTGACTATTAGCTCCTGCAGGGCTACCATTAAAGATAATAAATTTCATAGGGAAATCATCTCCTTCTCTTAGCTGATGACTTTATTATAAAGACGACAATAGATATGTTCAATCGACGCTCCGTAGAGTTAAAGATAGAAATGGTCATTCCTTCTTATAAAATATCCTCAATTTCGGTCAATGCAATAAATAAAAAAAGGCCTAGGGCCCTTTTTATTCAATTGTTAAAAGATAGCTTTTCCAGTTTTCATAGGTTAAATCAGTTGCTTGGTTAATTAAATATTCTCCTTTTCCTGCATAGCTGTAAATTTGGTAACACATGCGGCTTTCACCTGGCAATAATTTAGTGTTTTCAGAACATGGAAGTACTTTTTCATTGTTGTATTCAACGTGATAGTTTGCTAAATAATCGTTGTTCTCAACCCCCATGATGTAAGGAGTCGTTGAAAGTGGTTTAAGTTCTTGATCATCTTTAAAGACAGTCATTAGAGTTAGAGGATGTTGCCCATATAGCCCAACTTCAAGTGTCTCATTGGTTGTATTTGTTTCGGTAAACCATAGTACTAACCCTTTTTTTGAACTTCCAAGTTCATCATCGACAATTTCAGCTTTGTCAAATGAGACCAATCCAAGGATTTGGTCGTCATTTTGAATGGTGATTTGATCACCGATAGTTAAGTGAGGGAGTGTTTCGTAGTCATGGCGTGATAATCCATTTTCAAGATAGAGTTGTGCTTCATTTACGATATAATCACTACTATCTATCAGTGTATTAACGGATGGTTCTTCTTCCTCTTCAATCGCAATATTTTCTTCGGCTGTTTCAATTTTTGTTGGGGATTCTTCTATGATTTCCGGCTGTGGTTGTGCATCTTCCATGACATTTTGTTTTTGATGACAGGCAGTTAAGAATAGTAAACTTAAGAGTAGTATTTTTTTCATGTTGGTAATCCCTTTCAATTCTATGATATGAAATTATAGCATATTGATAGATGATTAAGGTTAAATTTACAATATTAATAATAAAATTCCATAACTTTGTTATAATTTGGCGAAAAAAAATAAGGTCACCGTTAGGGTGGCCTTATTTTACTTCAATCAAAAAGCTTTGATAGTTACTATAAGTGTTATCTAGCGCTTGATTGATGAGATATTCTCCCTTCCCAGCATAGCTATAATGGTTATAGCACAGACGACTTTTTCCTGGCTCTAGCGTATTAGGGGTAGAACAAGCTTCTACCTTTGCTTGTTGTTGAGTGAACTCGACATGCTGTGTTTGAAGATAATCTTCATCTGCAAATTTTAGGTTTAGTTCATCTGCAGGCATCAGTTTAAGTTCATCTTCTCCATAGAAAACACTTGTATTGACAACTGGATCTAACACGCGTCCTGCTAATCCAACGTGAATTTCCTGATCACTAATATTAGTTTCTTTGTAGTAAAAGGCAATGCCTTTACGTCCACTTTTTTGATGGTCATCAATAATTTCATAATGATCAAATTGAACGGTTGCATAATCTGTTTCACCATTATTAAGGGTGATGACATCATTAGAATTTAGATAGGGTAGTGTTTCATAATAGGCACGTCCCACTCCGTTTTCTAAATAAAGTGAAGGGGTATTTTGATTAGGAGATTCAAGGGAGGGTTGGATGGAATGTGTTGAAGGATTGTCCTCATTATTTGATGGTTTTTCTTCATCTGATAAAAGAGGAGAGTCGAATTCTTCTTCTTTGTTTGGAAGAGTCATTTGACTAGGATTTTGTAGGGAAACTGAGGTAGATTGGGGTTCCTCAGTTGGGAATTCAATCTGCGTGAGTTTCAGTGGCATGCCTGGGGTGTTGAGTAAGACAAGTTCGGGTACAGGGGTAGAACAAGCACTGAGTAGGGATAGCTCACAGATTAAAAATAGAATGCCTAGAGGTTTCATAATTGCCCCCTTTCATAACGAATTTAATTATAGCGGTTAAAAGGGCACCTGACAATTGGAAGTATTGAAAGAAAAGATATTTTTTTGAAGAAAACGTCTAAAAAAATAAACGAAGTATGACGAGCTGTCATAAGCTATAGTAAGAAAGTTTAGTAGGAGATGATGAGATTCATTAGAAGTAAAAATTTTGAGAAATAATAAAAATTATGGCTTAGAATGGATATTTTAGCAATATAATGACGATAATAAAAAGTAAGCGTTTAAATCTCGTAAAAAGGAGGTGAAAATGATGAAGTGGTTAGTGAACGAAAGTGATCATTATGTGTTTCATGTACATGCGGGCAGTTTGGCGCAGAAGGATATTGAAGAGATTATGGAGTATCAAGAGCATTGCCTGAAGTATGTGTTACAGGTTTTAAGACTTGAGTTGGAAGAGAAAATTCATTATTTTTTATGTGATAGTTTAGATGAGGTTGGAATGTATTATGGTGATTATGTTCCGTGTAGTAGTTTTTTTCGTGATCCATTTGAGATTTATGCAGTCTATAGTCGGAAACAAAAAGCGATTGGCTTTCATCAAGATGTGTTGTTGTTAGCTAATTTAATTAATCGACCAAATGCAGTGGCCATTCGAGAAGGGTTAGCGATGTTTTTTAATAAGAAATGGTTTGGTGTTCATAATTTTGAGTGGGTTCTTTATTGGTTAGAGAATGACCAGTATGTTTCATTACAACGTTTGATGAAAGACGAGTATTTTTATGATTATCCCCCTTATTTAACGTATCCTGTCGTCGGTGCTTTTACGCAATATCTCATTATGACATACGGAATGGATAAATATTTATCATTTTATCGATTAAATGAATCAACGGTTAATAAACGATTTAAGGAAATGTACGGGGAGGGAATTAAGACGATTGAAAAAGAGTTTTTAGATTATGTGAGATTATTTAAATTGGATTATGCGATGAAAGAGCGGATTATCGAATTAATCAGTGAAATGTAAGATGTCATCTCTTAAGAGGAAGAGATGACATCTTTTATGTTTTGATTGACAGTAGATAAAAAATGAATTACAATGACTATAATATTGATTTTATACAATTAAATTTCATAAAATCATATGAGGTGAAATGATGAACAAATATGAAGCATTAAAATTAGAGAATCAGTTGTGCTTTGCTTTATATGCGACATCTCGTGAAGTCATTAAGTTATATAAACCATTTTTAGATGCGTTTGGCTTAACGTATACGCAATATATTACATTGCTTGTTTTATGGGAAAAGGAAGCTATCTCATTTAAGGATTTAGGACAGGCTTTGCATTTAGATTCAGGTACGTTAACGCCGCTCATTAAAAAATTAGAAGCGATGAAATTAGTCATCAAATATCGTGATCCACAAGATGACCGTGTCGTGATTGTGGAATTAACCGAAGATGGGCGTGTGTTAAAAGATGAAATGGTAGATATTCCAAATCAATTATTCTGTCGTGTTGGTGGCGAGGTAGAAGAGTACGCTAGCTTGAAATCATCACTGGAATCTTTATTAAAGAAATTGAGTTAAATCACGGATTTAACTTTAATTTTTTCTAAATTAATTGTATAAAATTAAATTTGATAAAATTAGAAAGAAGGAATGAAAATGAATTTTTATCATTTAGAAGCGAAGAAAATGAATGGACAAATGGTTCGAATGGATGAATATCAAGGAAAAGTGGTATTGATTGTCAATACAGCGAGTAAGTGTGGATTAACACCTCAATTTAAAGAATTAGAAGCTCTTTATCAAGATTATAAACCTCAAGGGTTTGAAGTACTTGGCTTTCCATGTAATCAATTTGCAAAACAAGATTCAGGAAGTAATAAAGAGATTCATGAGTTTTGCCAACTGAATTATGGCGTGAGTTTTACAATGTTTGAAAAAATAGAAGTGAATGGGGAAGGAGCACATCCACTTTATCGATTTTTAAAAAAGGAAGCAAAAGGACTGTTTAGCTCAGAGATTAAGTGGAATTTTACGAAGTTTTTAATTGATCAAAATGGTCGTGTCATTAGACGATATGCCCCAACGGTAAAACCTTCAAAGATTGAAGCAGATATTCAAAAATTATTAAAGTAAGGAAAAATTAGATGAAGCGTCAAATGGTTTATAGGCTAAATTTTTTCAACAGGATTTGAAACGGTAACAGGGGATACTAAATGGTTACTAGTGGATCGTGTAGGAAATGTTGTGGTGCGTTTTACACCGATAATGAAACGAGAATAATTAGAAGATGCCATTAAAGAATTAATTTAATGAGTCGTAATAAGTAAGATTAAAAAAGATTGAGTTTTCTAAAGACTCAATCTTTTTTATGACGATTATTTAAAACAAAAGACTGGTTCTACAAATGGTGGCTTAGGTATAGCATTTAATAAAGAAGGAGTTGATTTAAATGTTACAAACAGAGCGATTAATCATTAGGAGATTTACGAAAGAAGATTGGCAGGATTTGTATGAATACTTGCGTGATGAGGAAGTTGTTCAATTTGAGCCTTATGAGGTTTATACTGAAGAGCAAGCCAAACAAGAGACGCTCAAACGAGTAAATGACGATTGTTTTTTTGCAGTTTGTTTGAAAGCAGATGGAACAGTCATTGGGAATTTAACGTTAATTGAAGGAGCATTTCAAACATGGGAAGTAGGGTTTGTTTTTAATCGTCAGTATCAACGTAAAGGTTACGCAACAGAAAGTGTCAAAGCGTTAATGAATTATGCTTTTACTCATTTAGGTGCTAGACGAATTGTTGCGATGTGTAGTCCATTAAATGAACCATCTTGGAAGTTGTTAGAACGAATTGGGATGCGTTATGAGGGGACATTGTTACAAAATGTGTACTTTAAGAAGGATGAAGAAGGAAAGCCGATTTGGTTAGATACCTACGAGTATGCCATCTTAAAATCTGAATGGATAAAACAGGGATAACCTGTTTTTTTTATGGGGTTGTTTCGTTTAAAATAGAAATAATAAAACATTGTTACGTTAAAGTATTCACAACGAAACAATGTTATGCTATATTAATAGTATGATGAAACAAACCCTATTCAAAGGATGATTAAAATGGACCATAAAAAACAAAATTTAAATATAAGTTCAAAGCTTCATTTAGTAGGTGGAGATTATAAGAAAGTTCATATTTCTGGTAGTGGCACGTTTAGTGGGGATTTAAACTGCGATACTTTTCAAACGAGCGGCAAAGCAAACCTAGAAGGAAATTTGCTAACCAATCAGTTTTATAGTAGTGGGAAGGTATTATCAACTGGAGCTCTAAGTTGCCAAGAAGAAATTAAAGTGAGTGGAAAAGCTTGTTTTGAGAAATCTGTTACGGCAAAAGAAATCATTGTATCGGGAATATTGGAATCATTTGAACAGATAAGCGGTGAGAAAGTAAAAGTGTCGGGACGTGTGCGTGCTAAGTCGATGAAAGCTGATGAGGTTTTTATCTCAGGTTCAATGAATGTTCAAGAGTTACTTCAAGCACAAGAGTTAACAGTAAGTGGTTGGTTGAACGTATCAGGAGGGATCGAAGTGGAACAGATTAAAGTAGCCGGCCATGTCAGTTGTGAAGGATTACTAAGTGGTGAGAGCGTTAGGCTTGAGGCAATGAGTGGTTCAACATTTAAAGAAATTGGGGCAACAGAAGTTGAAATCATGCGTTCATCGATGGAGAGTGGCATGACCCAGATGGTTGGGTCACTTTTAAATACGCTGATGGGAGGATTATCGCCACTTAAAAAAGTAAGTGGAGAGTTAATTGAGGCGGATACAATCAGCGTAGAATATGCAAAAATTTCAAAAATTAGTGGGCATGATATCATCATTGGACCTAATTGTGTGATTGATGAGATTGAGTATAGTGGCAGTTTGAGTATTGATGAATCGTCAGTTGTTCATCATCAAGTAATGGTATAGGAGGTAAAAAATGATGAGAAGTTTAAAAATGAATGGTGCAGGAAGTAGTGGCGGTGGTGTTTTTAAAGAGGTTATGTTAGAAGGTGCTCATAAAATTACAGGAGATATCGACTGTGAGAATTTTCATACGGCAGGAACGTGCAAGGCTTTAGGTCACATTTCTTGTTTAACGTTTAACGGAGCAGGAGCTATGACGCTTCAGGGCATTAAGACAAAAGAGATGTCGGTAGTGGGATCTTGTACCTGTCATGGAACAGTTGATGGTGAAGTGTTACAGGTGGAAGGGTATTTAAGTGCAGATGAAGAAATAAATGCTGAAGACATTCGAATCGAAGGAAAGTTTAAAGTATTAGGTGTGATGAATGCAGAAAAGGTAACCTTGTTATTGCATGAACCATCAAGTGTAATGGAAATTGGAGCCGGAAAGATTGAGGTTAGAAAATTAACGAAAAAATCTAAATCATGGAATATCTTTACGATGTTTAAAATAAAGAAAGTGGCGTTAGAGGCAAATCTGATGGAGGCTGATGAGATTTATTTAGAGTATGGTCATGTTAAAAAGGTATGTGGCGATCAGGTGGTGATTGGACCTCATTGTATGATTGAGGAAGTGGAGTACCGAGGAGAGATTGATATCCATCCGACTTCGAAAGTTAAGCGTCAAAAACAAATTTAAGGAGGTTTGAAAGATGGCGGAGCATTTAAAGATATATGGTGATGCAACCGTTGGTGGAGGAACCTTTGATAAGGTTCGTATTTATGGTGATGGATTGATTACAACAGATCTTATAGCTAACAGTATTAAAGTTTATGGTGATGCGACGTTTGAGGGACGTGTTGAGGCCAATTTGATTAAGGTCATGGGGGATTGTGAGTTTAAAGGGCATGTGACGTGTCAGACGGTTGCAATTTATGGTGATACGACGTTTGAAGGAAGTGTTGCAATTAAGTTGTTAAAGATTCGTGGGATGGCGACACTTAATGAATCAAGTGTGATTGAAAGTATTCAAAGTATGGGAGCTTGCGTGGTCAATGGGACATTAAAAGGTGAACGTTTGACGAGCTATGGATCACTTGATGGGGATGGAACGATAAAGGTTCATACCTTAATGTCACAAGGTGAGATTCGAACACGAGGTGAACTTGAGGGTGAGTATTTAAATATTTATGGTGCGATTCATAATGCGAAGTTAATTAATGGTGAAGAAATTCATATTGTGTTAAATGAACATTGTCGCTGTGAAAGTATTGGGGCAACGAAGTTAACGGTGAGTCCGTCTAAGAAAAAACGAGTTCGTAAGACGTTGACGGTGAATCAAATTGAAGGTGATGAGATAAATCTGACGTATACGAAAGCGAAAAAGGTTCACGGTGATAAGGTGATGATTGGAGCGGAGTGTACGGTTGATTATGTGGAGTATTCAACTGATTTAACAACACATCCTACAGCAAAGATTAAACAACAAGATAGAAATTAGGTGATGAGTATGGAAGAATCTTTAATCTCTAAAAAAGAATTATTGCAGTTAACGAATATTTCATATGGACAACTGTACAGATGGAAGCGTAAAAACTTAATTCCTGAAGAATGGTTTATTAAGAAGTCTGTTTCAACCGGACAAGAAACATTTTTCCCAAGAAAAGAAATTCTTGAGCGAATTGAACGGATTCTTGAACTTAAGGATACAGTGTCGTTAGATGAGTTGTCAGAAATTTTCTCACCCCATGTAGCGGAACCAACATTTGATAGTTCGGAGTTAATAAATAAGAAGATTGTGTCACAGCAGGCAATGCAGTTGTATCAAAGTATGACAGGGGCTTCAGCTAATTTATCAGATTTAAAAGAGGTGTTGATGTTAAAAATTTTACAAGATTATGTGGCATCAGGGGTTATTACATTTGATGAAGGAAAAATGATTCAAGCTTTTTTAAATCAGCATTTTATGAAGTTAACACAGGAAAAATCAAGTCTTTTTTTGATGCGGCATTTAGGCCTGCCGTTTGTTATTGGTGCGATTGATAAGGAGATGTTGCTGATTGATGAGCAGGATCGAATTGTGTTAGAAATTGCAGTGGCGAAGGAACTAAGTCAGATTAAGTTAGCGAGTTTGCAATAAATTTTAAAATATCGGGGGGGACTGTTTATGAGACAGTACATGTTTAAACACAAATTTTTACTGGTTACAACAGTTTTAGTTCGTTGTATTGGGGCAGCGATGCAAGTCTATATTGCGCTTTTAATTCAACAATTGATTGATTATGTAGTGGGCGGGGACATGAATGGTTTTGTGAAGGCTATTCTCTTCGCGGCGGTTTATTTTTCACTGATGGGACTGGTTGACTATTTAACAAGTGCGACTCAGGCGATTTATTTGAAAAAAACGTTGATTGCGCTAAAACGTGATGTGTTTAAAGGGATTTTAGCAAAAGACTATGAAGATTTTAATAAGAGTAATACGGCTGATTATTTATCAAATTTGACGAATGATATGAATTTGATTGAGGCCAATTACATTACACCGTTTTTAATGATGATTGGAGATGTGGTGATTTTTGTAGGGACCACGGCTGTTTTACTCTGGATTAATCCCTGGGTGACACTTGCGATGTTTTTGATGGCCGCTTTATTAATGATTGTGCCATCGCTTTTTGGGAAGGTGCTTGAGAAAAGACAAAATAAAGTATCGGATAAGCAAGGGATGTTTACCTCAAAGATTAAAGATATTTTTCAAGGCTATGAAGTCGTGAAGTCTTATCGAATGATTCCATCCGTCACCCATGAATTTAACGTTGTGAATGATGAGTTAGAGGATGCAAAATTTAAGAGTACACATCTAAAAGGGGTGGCTCAAGCTGTTTCGATGATTTTTGCCATTGGTACACAAATTGCTGGAATGGCGATTGCGGGATACTTTGTCCTTCTTGGGCAAATGACAGTCGGAAATTTATTTGCGGTCGTTCAACTGGGGAATGGAATTCAAGGTCCGATTATGTGGATTATGCAGAAAGTGACTCAAATTAAAGGAATGAGCGGTGTGAATGAAAAAATCATGGCGCTGATTGAGGTAGGAAAACGTGAATCTAACGAAGTAGCATTATCAGAATTTAAGGAATCAATTAGATTAGAGAATGTGCATTTTGCTTATGAAGAAACACCGGTTTTAAATGGTATTTCTTATACGTTTTCAAAAAATAAAAAGTATGCGATTGTCGGTGAAAGTGGTTGTGGGAAATCGACGCTGATTAAATTAATGATGGGATATTACCGTGATTATGAAGGTCAGATTTTGGTGGATGGTCAAGATGTTAAGAATCCAATCCCATTATCGATGACAGAACTCGCTTCTATGATTCATCAAAATATTTATTTATTTGATAAAACGATTGCAGATAATATTTTCTTAGATCAAACCTTTGCAGATATTCAAATAAAACGTGCTTTAACTCAAAGTGGTGTAACAAAATTTATCAAGCTGTTACCTGAGGCTTTAAAAACTGCTGTTGGTGAAAATGGGAAGAATTTATCAGGAGGGCAAAAGCAACGTGTGGCGATTGCGCGCGCCTTAATTCAGGAGATGCCTATTTTAATGTTGGATGAGGGAACCTCAGCACTTGATTTACAGACGGCGTATGATATTGAAAAGACGTTGCTTGCAATCGATGAGTTAACAGTCATTACCATTACTCATAAGTTAAGTGAGGAAATTTTATCAGATTATGATGAAATCATCGTGATGGATCAAGGTCAGATTGTTGAATCTGGAAGTTTTAATCATTTATTAACTCAAAAAGGTGCATTTTATCAGTTATATACACTTAAAAAAGACGACGATTTTTCTGTTGCTAGTTAAGATTAAAGTCGACCTTCTAGGTCGGCTTTAAAAATAATTTTTCTATATGGTAATAAATGGTTTTTTAGGGGCGGGGAGTTAAGGGAAAATAAAAAAAGCTATTGATTATATTCAATAGCTTCAGTTTAAAACAAATTTAGTAACGTCGACATCCTCGTTTAGTAATGAAATCACCTGTTTCTAATTGGTAGAAATCTTCTGACTCTCCAATGACACGACGTAAATCACCTGGACGGAGGACGGTTGTCGCATGAGCATCAGGAGATGCTTCGGTTAAAACTGGGATATTACTGATGACTTTAACAACAAATGGGTCTTCTAATGTGATGACTTCATTCGTTGCTGCAACTAACACCTCACAAAATTCTTTACTAATCCACCCCGGTTTAATTCGATACATGTCATTGACAACGGACGAAACAGAATAGACTTGCCCAACCTTTGCACAAACCATCATTTTTGAGGTGTTTGAAGGATCTTTGTGAATGGTGGCATGATCTAAAACAGCAATTAAAAACTTGTCATTTGGAACATAATACGTGTTTTCGTTATATTTCACATTAGCCATCTTTATCAATCTCCCTTTAGGTGAATATCATCTTTCTCTATCAGTATATGTTTGAATTTTTTATATTTTCCCATGATTCGTCTAATTTTCGAAAGAAATGAATAAGTTTGTTAAGGGATGATGCGTAATTAGGCTTTAGATCATAAGTGGTAGGGGGAGAGAATGGATTTTATGAAGTATCAGGTGATAGATGAGGCGTAAAAGACGTTTAATAGTCCTCGAACTTTAGAGAAATTTTTAAACAAGAAGGTTTGTTTATCGAAAGAATATGAAGTTTTAGGGGCTATTTTGTTAACGATGGATAGAAAAATGAGGATTTAACTAGGGGAGGCATTAATCATGAATGAGAAATCATCAAAGGATGTTAATCGAAGGGATTTAAATCATTTAAAGTATTTGATTTCACACGCTTGGAAATGGGATAAGTTATTATTTGTTTATTATGGTTTATTTACATTATTAACAGCCGTGCAACCCTTTATCAGTTTGTTTTCGATTAAGTGGCTGATTGATGAGTTGACGACAGAAATGAATGTGATAGTGTTAGCTTGTATTTTAGGATTCTTTTTGCTCGGTGGGGTAATGGTTAATGCCCTTGTTACATTCATTAAAAATTTATATATGCCCCGTCTCATTTTACTGCGTTTTAAGTTTATAAATCAGATGCAACGTAAAGCTATGAAGATGGATTTTAGATATACAGAAGATCCCAAAACATTGGATGATTTAGAAAATGCCGGGCAAGCTGTTTCTTCAAATCATGTGGGAATTGAAGGGGTTTTTCATAAGTTGTTTGAGGTATCGGGGAGTTTAGTGTCGTTACTGACATATATGAGTTTATTATTTATGCTCAGTCCATGGGTTCTTTTATACTTATTTTTGAATATGCTGTTTGTTTACTATTTAACATCTAGAGCGAAAAAATATGAATTCTCTAAAAAAGATGAAAATGCAGCGTTAAATCGCCGGTCGAGCTATTTGTATAATACGATGTCAGATTTTAAATTTGGAAAAGAGATTCGCATTTATCAATTAGGGATTTGGCTTTGTGAAAAATTTAGAGGGATAAAAGGAGAACACTTACAGTTAACGAAAAAAATTCAAAAGCGTTATTTGGGCGTGAGTTTAGTGGATGCAATCTTGATTTTAATTCGAGAAGGAATTGTGTACGCCTATTTAATTTATTGTGTCTTAGCAAAGGGATTAAGCCTTGGAAGTTTCTCCATGTATTTTACGAGTATTAGTCATTTCACGACGACCTTGCAAAGCGTAATGGAAGATTTAGCTCATCTTCGTTTGCAATTATTGTATGTCAATCATTTTAGAACTTTTTTAGAGATTCAAGATGAGCTACCATTAGAAGAACCAACCCCTATTCCGTTGCTTAAACCGTATACGATTGAGTTTAAAAAGGTGAGTTTTAAATATCCAAACAGTGAACGTTATATCTTTAAAGATTTATCGTTTAAAATTAAGGCAGGAGAACGCTTGGCCATTGTTGGCATAAACGGAGCAGGAAAAACAACGTTGGTTAAATTAATAACTCGTTTATATGAACCAACAGATGGTGAAATATTATTAGACGGGATTAATGTTAAAAATTTGGACCGCGCCAAGTATTTCGACTTATTCTCAGTCGTGTTTCAAGATATTAAAGTGTTGGCGTTTACGGTTGGTGAAAATGTAGCGATTCAAAATCGTGATGTCCTTGACCGTGCAAGAGTGATGGAATGTTTAGAGCAGGCAGGGATTAAAGATAAAATTGCATCCTTAAAGCATGGCATTGAGACGCCGATGTTAAAAGGTCTTGAAGAAGAGGGAATTGAGTTATCGGGAGGTCAAAATCAAAAATTAGCATTAGCGCGGGCACTCTATAAAAATGGAGACATTGTCATTTTAGATGAACCCACTTCAGCGCTTGATCCGTTAGCAGAGTATGAAATTTATCAAAACTTTGATGCCTTGATTGGAGATAAGACTGCCATTTATATTTCTCACCGATTATCAAGTACACGTTTTTGTGATACGATTGCTTTTTTTGAAAATGGGGAGATTTTAGAGTATGGTACTCATGAGGAACTGTTAGCGAAAAAGGGGCGTTATGCGGAAATGTTTAATATTCAAGCACAGTATTATCAGTTAGAGTCAGTAGAGGAGATGGCAGCATGCGCAAATTAATAGAACCCTTGATGAAAGATTTGAACGTGATTTTCTTTTTATTTCGATTGGCCTATCAGATTTCAAAGACCTATCTTCCCATTGTCATCACCTCATCTATTGTGACGGCCTTGATGCCATTTTTGAATTTGGTGATGATGAAGCTAGTCATTGATGAGTTGACCGGTTCTAGAAGGATTGAGGTTTTTATCTGGTTGGTTGGAATCGTGGTGCTTGGAAATTTGGTGTTAAATGTGACATCGCGTTGTTTGAAAACGAAGGTGGAGATTAAAAATGAGGAGTTGTTAAATGGATTTGACGCGATGGTGGGTGAAAAAATCATGAGCCTTGATTTTCAAATGATTGAGGATCCAAAGATTCTAGATTTGAAAGAGCGTGCGTTATTTCCGATTCATAATCAGGGGGCAATGTATCGGGTCATGGAATATTCGATGACGTTATTTTCAACCATCTTAACGATGATTGGATTGATTGCCATGATTTCGATGTTAAATCCGTTGATGATTCTATTTTTGTTTTTAATGGCAATTTTATCAGCGTTCATTAATAAGAAGGCACAACAAGTGATGTTTAAATTTTATCAACTCTTGATTCCAGTTAATCGTAAGTTTAGTTATTTTGGAAACTTAACGAGCGATTTTAGTTATGGAAAAGAGATTCGTTTATATAAAATGGACGATTTAATCATGGATCGTATTGAGGATTATAATCACACGACGTTAACGGTCTTTACTGATTTATATGAAGTGCTTGGGAGATATGCAGCTTATAGTGAAGTGATGATGCAGATTCAGATAGTGTTCGTGTATCTTTATATGGTATATAAAGTCATTGTTAAATCGATTGGACTGGGTGATTTTACGATGTATGCCTCAGCTGCAACACAGTTTGGTCAGTGTTTATCACAAATTTTAAATACCTACATGGAGCTATCTCAAATGTGTCGATACATGGAATCGTATATAGAATTTGATGCATTAAAACCAAGTGTTTTAAGTGGGAAAGAGACAGATGTACCGATGGATAATCTGACACTTGAGTTTAAAAATGTGTCATTTAAATATCCAAAAAGTGAAGTTAATGTGCTAAATAACGTTAATGTGACGATTCTGCCAGGTGAGAAATTATCCATTGTTGGACTCAATGGTGCGGGGAAAACAACCTTTATTAAATTATTAACGCGTTTGTATGAACCAACAGAAGGAGCCATTTATTTAAATGGGGTTAATATTTTAGAGTATGATTTAAAAGAGTATTTAGCTTTAATGTCTGTCGTTTTCCAAGATTTTAAATTGTTCGCTTTCTCGGTTAAAGATAACATTGTGTTTAATCAAGTGGAGAAAGATGAAACGATTATTGAAGTATTAAGAGAAGCGGGATTTGAAAAAGATTTGGCTAATCTTCCAAAAGGAATCGAAACGCCTATTTATAAAACATTTGAAGAAGATGGTGTCGAATTTTCAGGTGGACAAAGTCAAAAAATTGCGATTTCCCGGGCAATATACAAAAATTCCCCGATTGTCATTTTAGATGAACCGACATCTGCTCTTGATCCGATGACTGAGTATGATATTTATCACCGTTTTAATGAATTAGTGGGAGCTAAAACAACGATTTATATTTCTCATCGTTTATCGAGTTGTTTATTTTGCGATCGAATTGCAGTTTTTAAGGATGGACAGATTGTTGAACTTGGAACACATGATGATCTGATGAAAGAAGGAGGCTTATATCAAGAAATGTATCAAGCACAAGCACAATATTATATATAAGAGACGATGTGATGACGGTTTTTGAAAGTGCTGGATTTGAATAGGAGGGAATGACGTATAAAGCCATGAATCATGATCGCGATAGATTCGTGGATTTACTTTATGATTCACTTGAAAAGTTATTAAAGATAGCTATCTCGATTTGAGATAGCCTTTTTAGTTTACTCAGCCCTTTTGAGGGTTAAGTTTTTTTGACTTGATAAGCAAAATCGAAATGACATAAAACCGATAGATATGATTATTGATTGATGAAGTGAAATCAGTAAATTAAGGGAGATGAATTGTTTTTTTAGTGAAAATATTTTAAGATATTAATTAGAAAGTTAGGTGTTTTTAGATGAAGTTATTTGCATCAGATTACGATGGGACGTATTGTAAACATACAAAGCTTGGACGTCAACAATTAAAGGAAAATATTAAAGCAACTAAAGAGTGGCAAGAGATGGGGAATTTATTTATTTTCGCGACCGGTCGACCGATTTCATTAATGAAAATTGAACAGAAAATACATGGTCTAGTGTATGATTATATCGTGGGTTTAAATGGAGCAGTTATTGTCTCAAGTGATGGACAAGTTGTCTTTCGTCAGACGATAAAAAATGAAATAGCTAAACAAATTGTTGAGCTTATTCAAGAAAAAAAAATAACACAATATATGGTCACAGATGGATTAAATGGCCATTATTATACGACGTTTCATTTATTTAAAAGGGAATACTACCTATTTAAGATTTTGAAATGGACACATCGTTTGTTTAACTTAACGTTAACACAGGCACTTGAGCAACCAGTGGCCCAGATTGCAGTGAAAACGAACAGTCATGAAGAGGCTATTCAATTTGCCAAGATTATTAATGAAACGTTTGGTCATGAAGTAGTGGCCTATGCCAATTTACTACATGTCGATATTTGTGCCAAAAACTTATCAAAAGCAAGTGGGGTTTTTGAGGTGGCTAAGCGTCATCGAATTGAAACAGATGCGATTTATTGTATTGGTGATAGTTTTAATGATTTACCGATGATTGAGGCCTATCATGGCTTAACCATGATTGAAGCCGTTGATGATCTTAAGAAGCAAGCAGAAGCCGTTTTTAAAACGGTAAGTGAAGCATTTATCTATGCAAAAGAAAAGGTTTAGTCCAGGAGTGGGCTAAACCTTTTTCAATGGAGTCAAGATGACTTTTTGAAATATCATCATTTTACGGTATAAAATCAAGTCAAATATCACTACACTAAAAGAACGAAGAAAGGATGACTGACTATGATTATAATTGATTCAAAAACCCCACTCGATCTCTTTGAATTTGGTGTTATTTGTTATTGTCCAGATGCCAAGGAACTATCTGAACATGGACTGGTGATTAACCGAATGAATGAGTTTGAGTATTTAATTGGAAGGATCGATTTTATGCCGGATGAAACCCCATCAACAAAAGACTGGTTATTTGATAGATATCATCCAGGTATGATTTGGAGATGTCCAGAGGTATTAAAAGAGGCCTTGCTTGATCAAACCTTATTATTTCAAGATATCATCAGTCATTGGCTTCGAGCAGATGAATCCATTGGATTAATTAATACAGCTTTTAAAGTGGCATCCCTAACGTTATTAAATGATTACTTTCCACGAAAGGACTTAGTGATTCAATCATTAAATACGATTTTTTTAACGGAATCTCAACTCCTTAAAGAGATTCCCCTTCGTCAATCTGCCTTTTTTAAAGATCAATATGAGGGACAGTGGATTATTAGTCGAATTAATGTTTCACTATTATGTTTGGTTCAAGTTTTCTATGAGGCAACAAATTCGACTTTAAAGCTAATATCAGAAGCTTTTATGATTAACGAACTCGCTCTTTTGGTGAAGAAAGATCAGTTTAATGAGATGGAATGGGAAGAACTGACTTTAGCACAAGTACTTCTATTGAAAAACGTCATGCAACAGTCTTGCTCGCATCAAGAATTAAGTGAGCCTTTTAAACAAGCATTTCGAGTTTATCCGATGACAGACGTTCAAAACTGGATGAGTCCTCTTAAATTAAACCTAAATAAGTAACGATTAGGTTAAATTTAAAAAGATAGGGCATAGGCACTCAACTATTAACTCGTTGTTGGATATAATAACGTGACACAGTAGAAGAAGGAGGGGAGTTTATGTTCTATCGAAATTTAGCACCGGTGATTCCAATGATTTTGATGTCCAATCAGTTCCATCGACGTCCTGAACATCAAAATCATTCAAATTATGGAAGTGGTCAATTTAATTCAAGTCATGAAGAAGATGGATTTTTTGAAAATGACGAGATGTTTGGAGGTGGAGTTGTGGGACCATTATTAGTGGGAGGATTAACCGGCGTAGCACTAGCCAGTCTTTTTGGAAACAAACAAGCATATGCAGCGACACCATATCCAACACAAAGTGCATACCCAATGCAAAGTGCATACCCAATGCAAAGTACGTACCCAATGCAAAGTGGGTATGCGTACCCAGTATCAACTTACCAACCACCTATTCAAGCAAGTGCCCCCTATTATCAACAGGTACCGATGGTAACTCAATCGATGCCAACTCAAGCACAAATTGTGAAGCCAAATACCGTTTCACAAGTGCAAGGGGGGGAACCTAAAATGCCGGCCATTCAAAATATGCCAAATGATATTACGATTCAAAAGCTAGGACAAGCTTATGTAACAAATCCACCGATGCCAAGCAATCAAGTCACGAATTCGATGCCTTATTACATGTTTTCAATTCGTAAAGAGCTACCCGATGAGATGAGAGGAATCATGCCTTTGCAAGGAAATATGATGTATCGTGTGATAGCTAGTCAACAGATTTGGACTGTGATCCCAAGTTATACATCTGTCAGTTATTTAGGATGAATGAGGCAAACCGACGAAGTTACTTCTTCGGTTTTTTTTATTGTTTTCGTATATTGATTAGGTACGCAAGGAATACTAAATGATATACAAAAAAAAGGTAGTGAGAGCTATGACAGTCACATTAATGATTCAAATTGCATTAATTCTTTGTGTAATCAGCATCAGTATTCTAGGAGTTTTTGAAGTGATGATGTATGATGCTTTTGAACAGGAAATAACAGAAATCCGTGATGAACTCGAATCCTTAGAGGAATAAAAAAAGTAATCTCGATAGATTACCTTTTAATGAGGAGAAATAGTGAAGTAAATTTGGTTGAAAATCGGAAGACCGTTGTTCCAAAGCTTAAGGAAATAATCCGTCGTTATCGTCCGATTGCCAGGGTGCCCATTATTTTCATCGAATGATTTAAGGGAGTCAAAAAAGTACATTTCATTTGTCGTGTCATCATATCCAACCAGTGTCATATAATGCTGCCAATTTAAAGAGTTTCCAATTAGGACGATAATTGGAGTTCCGGCCGTTAGTCGTGTTTTTAATGTTTCAAGGCTCCCCGTAAACATTTCAATGTTGTAGGCAGAATCCTTAAAATAGTTCAGGATTCCTTTGGGAAGAACATATCCTGAGACTGGAATTTTATAGTTGAGTTGATGATAGATATTCAGACCTGTTTGGCTTTCATGATAATGGCGAAGAACGTAAGCAATCGAGAAGGCGGAACATTCATTTATGATTTGTGTTTCAAAGGAATTCTCTTGCTCAATTGAAAAAGAAGAAGGAAAGGATATAGGAATTTTATCGTGTTTTGGAAAGGGGGATAAAAAATATAGAGTTAATAAGAGCATCATCATCAAAATGCCTAAGCTTGTATAAATGAATTTTTTCAATAAAATCACTCCTTTTTATTTAAATTATACTATAATTCTGTAAAAAAGGAAAATAAAGTAATTTAATCGAATTATGTCTAAAAAACATCACTCTAAAGGCTTATAACCAGTGATGTTTTTTTTCTTTAATTTAATAATCGGTATGTAATAAAATGAATGGTAGAAGTGGCAATTAATGTTAGTCAAAAGGTAGGTGATTTGCGATGATTCGATGGATAGTAGGGGCTATTCCGAGTGCTTTACTCATTATTTTTACTCATTTTATTATATGGTTAAATGAAGATCCAACCCTGTATCCGAGTAGGACATACTCTCTTGTATTTATCCTCACAAATTTACTTTTATTTTTCATTCAAGCTGTTACTTGCTCGGCATTACATCTTTCTAAATGTTTAATGTTAGGGATTTATTGTTTTATCACCATTCTATTGATTCTCTTTAATTTACTTTTCATTAAATTTCAATGGGTTTTGGAGTACCTCATCTTGCTGACGGTACTTTATTTCATTTATTGTTTGTTTGAGCATAGAAAGCGAATAAAAAAAGATTATGAGCTGTTGTAATTCATGAGTTAAATTGAGCACTTACCAGGCTAATAGAAGTTTAAGAAGTAGATAATGAAATAAAAATAGTTTAGAATGGATTGTAAGATAAACGCTAGATGGAGTGGGTAGAGTTGTTTTTAGGAATAGGTGATAAAGTAAAGAAATGTCGTACAGTATATGCTTTAAAACAAGCTTCGTTTTCTAAATTTGGGATTAGTCAGCATTATTTAAGTATGATTGAAAGCCAAAAACGGCAACCTACACTCGAAATGATTGATCAAATTTATGATGCATTTTATATATTAACTAATGGGGAAATTAAAAATTTATATACAAAAGAAACGTTTAGATACACAGAGGAAGAACAAGCCTTTGCTTATTTAACAAAAAAATGTCAAACTGAAAGAATCCCACTGCATTATCACGAGTCATTAAAAATTGCACAGCAATTTAATTTATGTGATCTTTTATACCGTTTAAATGTTGGAATGGGTGAACATTACCAATCTATTCTACAATATGAAGTGTCGACTAATTATTTTATGAAAGCCATTCATGTTGCAAATGGTATCCATTGTAATTTAGCCTACTGTTATCATCAATTAGGTCATAATATGAAAGAAACCGATAATTATAAAGTTGCCTTAATGTACTATTCATTGGCTGCCCAGTATACAGATGATAAGATGACTGCCTATTACTACCGTTTACGATATAATATGGCTTGAATAAATTTAGAACTTGAGAAGTATGCAGAAGGTTTGGAAGAAATAGAATCAATTTTAATTCAGTGTCAGGACAGTGAGACCCTCGCTGGAACATTAATGTTAAAATATTATGCTTTTATCAAAATGAAGAGATATCAAGAAGCTTATGAGTTGATAATTGACTTTATAAATAGGGAAAAATATGAGTATTATAAGGGAATGGCTTATCATAACTTAGGAGGGGTATTAATGCTAAATCAGAATTATGAAGAAGCCTTAGTTACAGTTCAAAAAGCTATTAAAATCAGAAAAACGCTCTTCCAACGTCAATTATCTAGACTTTTAGAGGGTAAAATTTATTTTTTATTAGATCAATATGAAGAAGCTAAGCAATGTTTTCTTGAATCGAAAGAAGAAATTATGGAAGGGGGAAATCAACGCTATGTAAAGGAGTGGTATGAATTCTCACTGAAGTTAGCTTATTCAATGAGTGACAAATCGCAACTCTCAATGTTGTTAGGTGAAATGAGAGATTTGGTGAAAAAAGGATGTTTAAGCGAAGCATTTTTAAATGGGCTTAAATTGGAGCTAATTAGATGGTATTGCCAAAGCGAATGCGATGAACTAGATGAAATGAAACGAGATTGTCTAACGATGATTTCAATCTAGACCATGATGAGAGTCATGGTCTTTTTGCGTACAATTTGATACAATAGATGAGTACTTTAAAAACGTGGAGGATGAACTCATGAGCAAACAATTAGTGTTAGCTGAAAAACCATCCGTTGGACGCGATATTGCACGCGTGCTAAACTGCCAAAAACAAGGCAATGGTTATTTAGAAGGAAAAGATTATATCGTAACGTGGGCGCTTGGACATTTGGTGACGCTTGCTGATCCTGAAGCTTACGATGTGAAATATAAATCATGGAATTTAGAAGATTTACCGATGTTACCTAAGCATTTTAAATTAGTGGTGATGCCAAAAACTTCAAAACAATTTAAAGCGGTTAAAGAACAGATGTTAAGAAAAGATGTGTCTGCTATTGTTATTGCAACAGATGCAGGACGTGAAGGAGAATTAGTCGCGCGTTGGATCATTGAAAAAGTTGGGGTTAAAAAGCCGATTAAACGTTTATGGATTTCATCTGTAACGGATAAAGCAATTAAAGAGGGATTTAAATCATTAAAAGATGGACATCTTTATGATAATTTATATGCTTCAGCCATCGCCCGTTCAGAAGCGGATTGGATTGTTGGAATGAATGCAACACGCGCTTTGACAACGAAACATAATGCTTCTTTATCATGTGGACGTGTTCAAACCCCAACGCTTGCCATGATTGCTAAACGTGAAGATGAAATTAAACAATTTAAATCAAAACCTTTCTTTGGAATCAGTGCGATTAGTCATGGATTAAAGTTAACGTGGCAAGATAGTAAGTCAAAAGATGTTAAAACGTTTGATGAAGATAAAGTGACAGCCCTATTAACGACCTTAAATCAGCAACCAGCCATCATTGAGAAGGTAACGAAAGTTGAGAAAAAAGAGTATGCTAAAGGATTGTATGATTTAACAGAATTACAACGTGATGCGAACCGTTTATTTGGTTTCTCAGCGAAAGAAACGTTATCAATTATGCAAAAATTATATGAGCAACATAAAGCTCTGACGTATCCTCGTACCGATTCTCGTTATATCTCAAGTGATATTGTTGAAACGTTACCGGATCGTTTAAAAGCGGTGGCCATTGGTCCTTATCGTGGGGCAGCTAACGGATTATTAAAATCAAAAATCGTAGCCAATAAATCGTTTGTAGATGACAAAAAAGTAAGTGATCACCATGCCATTATTCCAACGGAACAAACGGTGTTATTAACGGATTTAAGTGATAAAGAACGTAAAATTTTCGACCTCGTCGTGAAACGATTCTTAGCGGTGTTATCAAAACCATTTGTATACGAGCAAACGACGCTTTTAGCTAAAATTGGGTCTGAGAACTTTACGGCAAAAGGAAAACGTGTGATTTCTGCGGGATATAAGGAAGTGTACGGCTTTGATGAAGATTCAGATGATGACCAAGTACTTCCGATTGTAGAAGAGGGCATGAAATTACCAATCTCAAGATTAATTAAGACACAAGGAAAGACACAACCACCGGCTTACTTTAATGAAGGAACCCTGTTATCAGCCATGGAAAATCCAGCACGCTTTATGAATTCAAGTGATAAAGAAATCGCGAAAACATTAAGTCAGACAGGTGGACTTGGAACGGTTGCAACACGTGCGGATATCATTGAAAAATTATTTAATGGTTTCATGATCGAGAAACGTGGTCAAGAGATTCATTTAACATCAAAGGGACGCCAATTACTTGAGCTGGCGCCAGCCGATTTAAAATCACCTGAGTTAACCGGGCAGTGGGAACAAAAGTTGAGTGATATTGCAAACGGTAAATTAAAACGTCAAGTTTTTGTTGGACAAATGCGTGAGTATGCGGTAGCAATCGTTGAAGAAATAAAAGGGAGCGACGCTAAATATAAGCACGATAATTTAACAACTACTAAATGTCCTGAGTGTGGGAAGCCCATGTTAGCGGTAAATGGAAAACGCGGTAAGATGTTAGTTTGCCAAGATCGCGAATGTGGAACGCGTAAAACAGTGTCTCAAGTGACAAATTCTCGTTGTCCAAACTGCCATAAAAAACTTGAGCTTCGTGGAGAAGGAGAAGGGCGCATCTTTGCTTGTACTTGTGGTTATCGTGAAAAGCTAAGCAACTTTAATAAACGTAAGCAAGAACAGAAAAAACAAGGAAGTAAACGTGATGTTCAAAAGTATTTACGTGAACAAGAAAAACAAGCAGAACCATTAAATTCAGCCTTTGCAGATGCATTTGCCAATTTAAAATTCTAATACATGAGGAGTTGTCAGACGACAACTCCTTTTTTAATAGGGGGAAAGTGTAAAAGGGAGGGGGATTTTTTTTTGTGAATTAATGAATGAAATAATCCTTTTATGAAATACTAAGAAATAGAATCGTTTACTTTTTAAAAGGAGTGAAGCTGATGAGAAGTTTTAGATGGGCATTCATGATGAGTTTCATCGTGTTTATTGCTTTAAGTCTTGTGGGATGGGGGCAACCCTCACCCTCGTTAATTGTAGAATCTTATTTTAGTGAAATCCAAAAAGGGACAGAAGGAGATTTTCTTAGTTTATTTAATGATGCTAAAATGAAAAAAACAGATCAGTTAACGGATGTTGATCAACGAATTTTTGAGTTAATAAAAGATATTCAATTTGAAGTTTTGTCACAGAAAATGAATAAAGAAGTCGCGTATGTTAAGGTGAGTGTCACGGGACCAGATATAGCAGCAGAACTCATGCAGTATCAATCTGCTTTTATTCAAGAAAGTCAAGATCACTCATCTCCTGTTTCTTTTGATGAGAGTTTGATGCTATCTTGTTTAGAGGAGGTAACTTATACAGAGCGTTCGGCTGAGATTCGCTTAATAAAAAAAGATAGCACATGGAAAATTACAGATAGTCGTGAAAGTATTTTATATCTATTGTTTAACTTACAATCAGCAACCTTTAATCAATGAATTTAAAAAACGAAGTTCGATAATCAGAACTTCGTTTTTTAAATGTATATTTCATTTTTTTCCATTCGGTTATAGACAAAATTATCAACGTAATGTCCAGTATAGGCATCTTGAAAAATAATATAAAGATTGCCAAATTCATCGAAGGAAACATCATCAATCGTCACGGTTGTTTCACCATAAATTCTTCCATCTTGTTCTGTTTCACGTTGAACTCGTTCAATACTTTCAGTGATAGTATATTGTTGTTTTTTATTGTCCGCGGAAATAATTTCCCAACCGAGGAGTTTTAAAATTTCAAGAATATTCATGCAAATCACCTCTTATCGATTTCATTATGGAATAAAGTGGAGAGATTTATTCAAAAGTGAGTCTATTTCAATTCAGATTCTTTTTTAAAGATGATGAACAAATTTTTAAAAATAATGAAGTGAAAAGATGGGTCATCAGTTTAAGATTTGAATTTCATTTCAAGGCATTTGAGGCGATAGGAGGATCACTAGACGTAAGCCTAATTTTATCAAGGGATCTGTTCCCTCTTAATTCAAGTGATGGTTCAATGATAACTTTGGTTTAAGAGGGCAAGAAGGTCCCTAAAAAATAAGTCATAATGTAGGAGTCATTGTATTTTTTAACCTATTTAATGAGTATTTTCAATTAAACTGTGAATGATGAGAGACACTTTATGGGCTTTTAACATAAGATATACTAGTCTGAAAAAAAGGAGTGATAACATGGCTCAAACGTTGTTAGATATTCAGTATGGGGATGTATTTGGCAATGTCAAATGTGAGAAAGTTGTGCTTTATGGAGATTCAGAAGATGATGGACTTTTTATGAATCAGTTGAAATTAGTAGTGGCTGGAAAAGAAATCGCGCCATTAAGTTGTGAGTTACCATTCGGTGGATATGCGATGCATTTATATTTAGGGGATTTTTTATCATTAGGAAAAGATCAAATTTTGGTGGTTGGTCAATCAGGTGGTAGTGGAGATTATACAGTTTTAGGATTGGTTGAGGTAGAAAAAAATCAGTTGAAGTTGGTATGTCGTGATGATGAGATTTCAAAGCAGTTGGTATTTAGCACACAACTTGTAAATGATGAGCAGGCCTTTGTTCTTTGTGATCAAACCCAAATGATATTTTTAGTAGAGATAGACGATGAAAACTCATTGCCACAAGTTTTGGCACCGAATGTGATTTATCCGATTAAGCAACCGTATCAAGATGCGTTTAGTTTATTAGTTCAACAGCGAATTATAGGACAGACAAATTCTCAAACACTTGGTATGATCCAATCTATTCTAGTTTTTAATGATCAAGGAAAGTTAGTGATTCAGAATCAATATTTGCTTGAACCAGGATATGAAAAGTGAGGTTTTAACTCGCTTTTTATTTTACTAAAATTTATGAAATCGATACCATTCTATATTTACCTCTTTTTCATTTAATGCTATAATTCATCTTAAATAGGAATAATAATAATGGAAAGGAGCGTAGCGACTTTTCATGTGACGGGGATTTGGGGACGGAGAATTAAATAGTTATTGATTGTGTGGGAAGGTTCCCTTATTTGGTGTGAGTTTTCATGAAAAGTAGCGATAGAATAGGATGGGAAGAAGAGATGAGTTTGAACAACGGTTAGCGAAGCATTATGATGACTTAAAGTGGACGTATCATTATGTCTATGATCAATTTGGAGCGAGTGATGAAGATTTTGAGTCGCTGATGAGGGTGATTGAAAAAAAATATCAGGAACGTCAAGCAGAACTTAAAGCATTAGATCAGCGTGATTCACATTGGTTTATGGCCCAGGATATGATTGGAATGATGCTTTATGTGGATTTATTTGCGGGGGATTTGAAAAATTTAAGTCAAAAAATTCCGTATTTGAAAGAGTTAGGGGTGACGTAT
The DNA here is from genome assembly GCF_013046825.1 of Turicibacter sanguinis. Classification (NCBI taxonomy): domain Bacteria; kingdom Bacillati; phylum Bacillota; class Erysipelotrichia; order Erysipelotrichales; family Turicibacteraceae; genus Turicibacter; species Turicibacter sanguinis. Next base: position 2,134,309 of record NZ_CP053187.1, read on the forward strand.
GTTCATTTGATGCCTCTTTTAAAGCCTCGTGAAGGGGAAAATGATGGAGGGTATGCGGTAGAAGATTACCGTGATATTGATCCACGCATTGGAACGATGAATGATTTTATTCAGATGTTAAGCGAGTTTCGGGAAGCGGGGATTTCGGTTTGCATCGACTACGTGTTAAATCACACGGCGAAGGAACATGAGTGGGCGAAACGTGCGCTTGAGGGGAATTATTTTTATCAGAGCATGTATATGATGTATGAGCATTATGATATTCCAGCTCTTTATAATAAGACGGTGCCTGAGGTTTTACCGGATAAGTGCCCGGGGAATTTTACTTATTATGAAGAAATTAATCATCATGTCTTTACGTCGTTTAGTGATTTTCAGTGGGATTTGAATTTTAAGAATCCTTATGTGTTTGAGCAAATGGTTGATATTATGTTGTTTTTAGCAAATACAGGGGTTAATATTATTCGGTTAGATGCGATTCCGTTTATGTGGAAAGAGCTTGGAACGTCGTGCCGTAATTTACCGATGATTCATGAATTGATGCATCTGCTACATCTGATTAAAGAAATTGCGTGTCCATCCCTTGTTTTACTTGGAGAAGCGATTGTTGAGCCTTATGAGATTGTAAAGTATTTTGGAGATGAGCACAAAGTCGAGTGCGAGTTAATGTATAATGCGAATTTTATGGTGAATATTTGGAATTCGTTAGCGACTCGGGATACTCGTGTCATGCGTTTGGATAGTGAGAGGTACACGACACCAAAATCGGGAACTTGGATTAATTATGCACGTTGTCACGATGATATTGGATGGGGATTTAGTGAGGATGCGATTTGGTTAACGGGCTCAAATCCAGTGGATCATAAGCAATTTATGATTGATTTTTATAGCGGAAAGTTCCCGGGAAGTTTTGCAACAGGAGAAATTTATCAATATAATCCAGTGACGCGTGATGCAAGAATTAATGGAACACTTGCAAGTTTAGCTGGACTTGAGCAGGCGTTAAGATATGATAATAGTGCCATGATTGAAACAGCCATTGCTCGTATTAATCTCATACACGCCTTATTACTAGGATCACAAGGAATCCCGCTTCTTTATAGTTGTGATGAATTAGCAACGATTAATGATTATTCTTACTTAGAAGATGAACATAAATGCCGTGAAGGGCGTTGGGTTCACCGACCAGCAATGGACTGGGATCGTGCGAAAAAACGTCATGATTTAACGACACCAGTGGGTCAAGTTTTCCAAATGCTAAAGCATCTCATTAACATTCGCAAAAATGAGCCATTATTTGCTGGGGATGTGAAAAATGAGATCCTCCGCTTGTCAAATCACCATGTTTATGGAATCGGCAAATTCCAAGATGATGCCAAAATGTTATTATTATTTAACTTCTCCGAACATAAATTGTATCTTCCAACAACTGAAATGAAACAGTGTGGATTTAGTGGGATGATGTCAGACCTTGTCAGTGATAAAAGGATTCATTTAGAAGATGAAGTGATTGTTGTTGAACCTTATGAATTTTTATGGTTTAAAAATTAGATAAAAAAGCAGTTCGAATCAGTCGAACTGCTTTTTCTTTGGGGGAGTAGCGTGAAGGAAAGATTCCTTATTCTATGGGTGGTTTTAAAGGTAAATATGACAGGATGTCACATTTCTTTAAAAAAGAGTTTAGGTCAGTTGATTATGGGGGATTACCTTGTGCTATAATAGAGCGTAACGCTGTTAGGAGGTTTTAAGATGGATCAAATGTATTTAGTCATGTTTTTACGTGAAGGTGGGTATATCGAATCAAATGTTGACTTATTAGAACTTGACCGTTCAACGCTTGAACAAGTCATTGAACGTTTAGTAGATTATCATAATAGTGAAGAATTAGAAGATGAATTAAGAGGATGTGGCCTAAATGCTCGTGCGATTATTCGCACGTACTTAAATCATGTCGGGGATTATGGATACGAAGATTTCTATCATTTAGAATTAGTGAGTCCAAAATCATTATAGTTGTCTTTAATGATCAAGGATAAAAAGATACAAAAGTTCAGCAAATTAAATAAAAAGCCTTATCCAGTGGGATAAGGCTTTTTACATGATGATGGACCTTTTTTAGGTCTTCTAAGTAATAGGACATTTGCTCTTCTGTGACTTGAGGAAACGTCTCATAATAGGCTCCTACTGAGGTGAAGTGATCGATTGAATGAAGACAAATAATCTCATCTACAAATTGACGGAGGGCTTCAATCGTTTCTGTTGGTCCAACAGGAACCGCTAAAATCAATTTTTTGGGTTGATGAGCTTTAATCGATTTAATGGCAGCTAAAAGAGTAAATCCTGTCGCTATTCCATCATCGACTAAAATGACCACTTTATGTTGAACGTTTGGAAAGGAATCATGGCCACGATATGTGATTAATCGTCGCTTGATTTCACGTAATTCTTTTTCAATCTCTTGCTCAATATAGCCAGTCGGAACGTGGAGGTGTTCAATATATTCTTCATACAATAAATATTGTCCATCGACAGTTACGGCTCCAATCGCTATTTCTTTATGATGAGGAGCTCCAATTTTTCGAGTAATTATCAAATCCCATTCAAATTGAAAATGTTTAATTGAAGGAAGGCCCACTTCAACTCCACCTCTAGGGACTAAAAGCATGATTATCTCTTTATCATGGTAGAGTTTTAAATGTTGACTTAATAATTCACCTGCATCAAAACGGTTTTTAAATAACAATTTTCATCACCACTTTTTCTAAATTATTTTTAGTATGGACGAAATAGAATAGGTTATTGGCTACATACTAAAGAAAGATATAGACGCTTTAAAATAGAAAAATTTTTAAAAAAGCAATATAGTAAATTTTAGAATTTTTTGAAAGCGTGTATACAAAAGATGTAACCGGTGTTATAATAGCTTTCGCTCGTCATTTTTTGACGAAAAGTGAAATGTCAAATCATATGCTTAAGTCTAGAGTTAGGTTTAGATTAATTATTAATGTATTTAAAGGAGAGCTGACACCATGAAAGTCGTTGTAGTTATTGACTCATTAAAAGGAAGTTTAAGTTCAATAGAAGCAGGTGAAGCAGCAAAAGTAGGTATCTTAGCTGCTAATTCTAATGCGACGGTTGTTGTAAAACCATTAGCTGATGGTGGAGAAGGAACAACAGAAGCGTTAGTAGCTGGAATGAATGGTGAGTTAAAAAATGTAGAAGTGTGTGGACCACTACATGAAAAAGTTTGTGCCCAAATTGGGATGATTGGTGAAACAGCTGTGATTGAAATGGCCCAAGCAGCAGGACTTCCATTAGTAGCAGTAGAAAATCGTAATCCATTAGTGACAACAACCTATGGTGTTGGAGAGATGATTAAAAATTGCATCGAGGCTGGATGTAAAAAATTTATTGTTGGAATTGGTGGATCATCAACAAATGATGCCGGGCTTGGGATGTTAATGGCTTTAGGATTTAAATTCTTAGATGCTAATGGACAAGAAGTGATGCAAGGGGGCCAAGGTCTTAGCCAAGTGGTTTCAATTGATGAAACAAATGTGTTACCTGAATTAGCGTCATGTGACTTTAAAATTGCTTGCGATGTTAATAATCCTTTATATGGAACACTTGGTGCTGCGTATATTTATGCACCACAAAAAGGAGCAAATCCTGAAATGGTAGAAGCATTAGATGCAGGATTAAAGCATTTTGCAGATGTTGTCGCAAAGCATAAAGGACAAGATTTTGCTCATTTACCAGGTGCTGGAGCGGCAGGTGGACTTGGATTTGCGTTCACCGCATTCTTAGGCGGAACATTAGAATCTGGTGTTAAAATTATTTTAGAAGAAACGAAGTTAGAAGAAGAATTAAAAGACGCTGATTTTGTTATGACGGGAGAAGGTCGTATTGATCATCAAACGGCAATGGGGAAAGCTCCAATTGGAGTTGCCAAGCTTGCAAAAAAATATAATTGTAAAGTCATTGGAGTAGCGGGAGCTACAACAAATGATGCGAAAAAATGCAATGAAGAAGGAATGGATGCTTACTTCTCAATCGTTAATAGTGCGATGTCTTTAGAAGAAGCAATGAAGCCAGAAGTTGCTTACGAAAATATGAAGCAAACAACGCAGCAAATCTTTAATTTAATTCAAGCCATTAACTAAATGACAATTTCATAAAGGAGAGTAACCACATGGATTTACAGATTACAACGTTTGGTGCGCTACTTGGGTTAGCTGTAGCCATTTTCTTAATTATTAAAAAGGGACATCCAGCTTACAGCTTAATTTTAGGAGCTTTAATTGGTGGACTTGTTGGAGGAGCAGGACTTGATGGAACTGTTTCAACGATGATTGATGGGGCCAAAGGAATGATGCCGGCCATTATTCGTATCATTACGTCTGGAGTTTTAGCTGGAGTTTTAATCAAAACGGGATCAGCAGCTAAAATTGCAGAACAGATTGTTAAAGTATTAGGAGAAAAACGCGCGTTATTCGCTTTAGCTTTAGCGACAATGATTTTAACAGCAGCTGGGGTATTTATTGATATCGCAGTTATTACAGTAGCACCGATTGCTTTAGCATTAGGTAAAAAATTAAACTATTCAAAAATGGCAATCTTACTTGCGATGATTGGTGGAGGAAAATGTGGAAATGTTATCTCTCCAAATCCAAACACGATTGCAGCTTCTGAAAACTTTGGTGTTGAATTATCAAGTTTAATGGGAGCAAACGTGATTGCGGCCATTTGTGGTTTAATTGTGACGGTTTTCTTAGTTAAGTTATTAATTAATAAAGGTGAAAAAGTAACAGAAATCGTTGTAGAAGAAAATCAAGACGACTTACCAAGCTTCTTTGCAGCGGTTATTGGACCAGTTGTTGCCATTCTTTTATTAGCTTTACGTCCATTGGCTGGAATTACAGTAGACCCATTAATTGCTTTACCAGTAGGTGGAATCATCGGCGTGATTGCTTGTGGAAAATGGAAACATACTAATGAGTATATTACATTTGGATTAACAAAAATGATGCCAGTTGCAGTTCTTTTAGTTGGAACGGGAGCAGTAGCAGGTATTATTAAAGCATCAACGTTACAAACAACAACCATTGCTTTATTAAATGGATTAAGTATTCCAGAATTCTTATTAGCTCCAATTGCAGGGATTTTAATGGGAGCGGCGACTGCTTCAACAACAGCAGGAACAACGATTGCTTCGGCAACATTTGGACCGGCTATTATGGCTGCAGGTGTATCTCCACTTGGTGGAGCGGCAATGGTTCATGCAGGGGCAACTGTACTTGACCACTTACCACATGGATCATTCTTTCATGCAACAGCAGGAGCAACAAATGTTAGCATCAATGAACGTTTAAAATTAATCCCTTACGAGTCATTAGTTGGGTTAACCATTACGATTGTGACAACGATTATTTGGGGGATTATACTTTAATATGATTAAACCACCCATTATGGGTGGTTTTTTATATGAGTTGAAGAATTGTGGAATCTAATTATACGGTAATTATACAAGTGAGTAATTGACGAGATGTTTTTATAGCAGTAAAATATTGATTAAACTTAATGAGATAAATATTTTTCGGGTTAATGTCATATAATTTAAGCGTTAAGATGATGAGGAGTGAGGTTATGTCCATTTTAAAAAGATTTACCGATATTATGTCAGCTAATATGAATGCCTTATTAGATAAGTGTGAGGATCCTAGTAAAATGGTGGATCAGATTTTACGTAATCTAAATGAGGATTTAGGAAAAGTAAAAGCAGAAACCGCAGCAGTTATGGCTGAAGAAATACGTTCTAAACGTGAATTAGCTGAATGCACACAAGAAGTAAATAAGTTATTAACGTATGCTAAACGTGCAGTTGAGGCAGGAAATGATGACGATGCCCGTTTATTTTTATCTAAAAAAGCAACCTTAGTGGAGAAACAACAAACCCTTGAACAAAAAGTTCAAATGGCTTCTGAAAATGCTAGAAAAATGCGCCAAATGCATGATAAACTAGTCAGTGAAATTAATGATTTAAATACACGTCGTGAAACCATTAAGGCAAAAGTAGCAGCTGCGAATATGCAATCGCGCTTAAATGAAATTGGAAGCTCTGTAGGAGCAGCTAAAACGAACTTAGGAGCATTTGCCCGTATGGAGGAAAAAGCCAACCGTATGCTTGATGAAGCGAATGCGATGGCAGATTTAAATGCGTCACCGGTTGATGAAGTCGAGTCGTTAATGAGCAAATACGATGCCCCCTCTTCGGCTGTTGAAGATGAGCTAGCAGCCCTCAAAGGTGGAAGTTCATCGGTGATTGATGATGAATTAGCCGCTTTAAAGAATGAATTAAACTAAAGAGTAATCAGGTTGTGGCTAGTCTACTAGTTGCAACCTTTTTTAGAGAGGGAGTGAAAAGATGGATGGGCACCAAAAAGAAGAGGTCGAAGTTTTTACATGTGAAAACTGTGGCGGAAATATGATTTTTGATATTAAATCCCAATCATTAAAGTGTCCCTATTGTGAGACAGAAGTAAAAATTGATAATAGTGGGGATGTTTTAGAATACGATTTTTCCAACGTGTCACGCCTTGAAGCACAATCTGATTGGAATGAGGAAGCAGAAGTTATTAAATGTGAAAGCTGTGGAGCCGAAACGGTTGTTGATAGACAGTCAACGGCTATCCATTGTTCATATTGTGGCTCTTCTCATGTTCTTAAAACAAAGCAATCAGCAGGGATTAAGCCAGAAGGCGTTTTACCCTTTAAAATAGATAAACATCAGGCCATGGAAGAAATGAGTCGTTGGATGAAAAGACGTTGGTTAGCGCCAAATGATTTAAAGTTATTGTATCAAAGTGATAAGTTACAAGCGGTTTATGTACCATATTGGACCTATGATGCTCAAACTTATAGTACGTATACAGGCCAAGGCGGTCGTTATTATTATGAGACACGTGAAGTGAATGGGAAAAAAGAGACGATTCAAAAGATAAGATGGTATCCGGTCAATGGACAGTTGCATGAATTTTTTGATGATGTTTTGGTGAACGCCTCGGCCCATTACTCCGATCAAATCATGAGTGGGGTAGAGCCTTATAATACCGATCGCATAGAACCCTATAAACCAGAATATTTATCAGGTTATCTAGCGGAACGGTATTATCTAGGGGTAAGTGAAGGTTTCTCATGTGCTAAACAAAAAATGGTTCGAGAACTAGAATCAATGGCGCATCATGAGATTATGTGTCGTTTCGATACCGCAAGAAATGTTGTTGTCAGAACGCAGTATCAGAATGTGACGTTTAAGCATGTGTTATTACCGATTTGGTGTGCTAATTATGATTATAAAGGAAAAAACTATCAATATATTATTAATGGTGAAACAGGCCGTGTGCACGGGACGTATCCTTATAGCTTGGTTAAAATTACGATACTCATTATACTAGGAGCACTTGCTCTTTATTTATTCTTTGTTTATTTTAATAGTTAGGAGCGAATGGTATGGGTTTATTTAATAATCAATTTGCAAATGTTGTAGAATGGAATGAGACACGTGATGATGTCATTTTTTGGATGTGGCGAAATAAAGAAATTAAACGTGGCAGTCGTTTAGTGATTCGTCCCGGACAAGATGCTATTTTCTTATTTAATGGCAAGATTGAAGGGGTATTTAAAGACGAAGGAAATTATGAAATTGAATCGGAAATTGTTCCATTTTTAACGACGTTAAAAGGCTTTAAATTTGGATTTAATACGCCTTTACGTGCTGAGGTTTTGTTTGTGAATACGAAAGAGTTCTTAGTTCGATGGGGAACTAAAAATGCCATTAACATGCAAAATCCAAATTTAAAGGGTGGATTACCGATTAGAAGTTTTGGAACATTTACGGTGAAGGTAGATGATTATTTAGCGCTAATTGATCGTATGGCAGGTGTGAAACAACAGGTTACAGTGGATGATGTCAAGGAGCGTGTATTATCAAGACTCGATCAACTCTTAATGCGTTGGATTTCAAAAGAAGGAAAAGATTTATTTAATTTACAAGCCAATGCATATGAAATTGCTCGTGGGATTAAAATGGATTTAGATATGGAACTGTTAAAGCTTGGATTAACTGTAACAGAGTTTACAATCTCAAGTTTTACTTATCCTGAAAATGTTCAAAAAATGATTGAAAAAACAGCTTCATATGAAATGGTTGGCGATATGAATCAATATCAAAAAATGGCGATGTTAGATTCGATGACGCAAAATCCTGGTACTCAAATGGCGTCGATGGCGCAAGCTGGAGTAGGAATGGCGATGGGAATGGAAATGATGAAGCAAATGGGTTCAATAGCCTCAACACAGGCCCAACAAGCGACTGAAAAATCAACTGAAGTGTCTTGTCAAGGATGTGGGTATCATTTGCAAAAAGAGGCAAAGTTTTGTCCTGAATGTGGAATGAAAGTTTCAGAGAGCGTCAGTAAAAAATTCTGTCCTGAGTGTGGAATGAAAGTAGCACAGGGAGCGAAGTTTTGTAATGAGTGTGGATTTAAATTAAATTAAAAAAGACTGAGCATTGATGCTCAGTCTTTTTTTATTGAACGTCTTCAGTTGTGGTATCCGTTGGTTGTGTTTCATCTGTTTGTTGAGGCATTAAGATTGATTCAATCGAAATACCATCTAATTGAAGGTTGTTAATATCATATCCAAGTACCTCAAGAGCAGCCTGAACACCAGCAGAATATCCTTCTGTATATCCTTGTTCAAAGTGTTCAGATTGTTCTTCTTCTAATCCGATTTTGAATTTTTCAGAAGTACTTAAAACATGGTTTGTAACTGTTACTTGTTGAATATAGAATGATTCTGATTCATCCATTGTATAGTTTGGAACAATTAATGTTTCAGGATCAACATAAGTCGTATCATAAGCAGTTTTATTGATTCGAACACGGCTATAGTCTGTAAAGTTTTGACCTTGAACAATTAAGTTTCCTTCTTCATCATTATAGACGTTTGTAATGATAATATCTTTAACTCCCATTTGCATTTTTGTGGGTTCAAATGGGTTAATACCATCATAAATGTATTGGTCTCCATAAAGCATATCATACTGTAATAACTTTAGATTATCTTGGTAGTCTTCACTATCTTGGAATTGTTGATGATAGTTAACAAGTGTTCCTGTATGGATGTCTAATTGGTTTAAAACGTGAGCCCCTAATTGGTAGGCCTCGATATCTGCATCTTCTTTTGGTAAGTTGAAGTTGTTCCAAATGACATATTCTGTTTGGAAGATGTCTCCATTTGATAACTCTTCATCCGTAATATCAAGCGTTGGTAAGTGATCGCCATACATCACAAGGACGGTATCTTCAGGAATCATCGATAGGGCATTGATTAACTCTCCAATGAATTGGTCCATTTCATGAATTTCGTTGACAAAGTATTCAAATGACGTTAAACGAGCTGGATCATCTAAACCAGATAACGTGATGGTTGAATGATTCTCAACAGGTGTATCAGGATAATCCCCATGTCCTTGAACCGAAATCGTATAAATATAATCTTGATTTTCAGTGGCATTTAAGGCATCTACGATGGATTGTGTTAAGTATTTATCTTTTGCCCAACCAAGTGGTGTTGTTTCCTCAATGTTCATGTATTCAATTGACGTAAAGGTATCAAACCCTAACATTTTAAAGACTTTTTGGCGCGTATAGAACGTTCCCTTATTATTGTGAATGGCATGTGTGGTATAGCCAATTTGTTTTAAATCGTAAGGGATACTTTCAGCTGTAGTTTTACGTAAAATAGTTTTGTATGGATACTCTCCAGGTCCAAAGTATTCAAGGTTCATTCCTGAAATGGTCTCAAATTCCGTGTTTGCTGTTCCGGCTCCAATAGACGGAACACTTAAGAATCCAGATGAGAATTGTTCTTTTAATTTTCTGAAGTTAGGAACTGGATCTGATGAGAACTCAAGATCTTTCATGTAAGTTGGATCGAAGAATGATTCTAATTGTAACATGATAATGTTTGGTGCTTGTTTTTGAGTAACCTGTAAGTTGTTATCGGTACTAACCGTTAAACTTGAGTCATCAAATTCGTTATCATTTGTATCGACATTTAAACTGTTAAAAATTTCTTTTACTTTTTCTTCATTATAAGTCAGTGGGCGTTTAATACCAGTATTTAATAACGTATTTGAAAAACAGTATGGGAACCCATAATCTAAGTAAGCAAAGGCAATGTTACCAAAGTATGTTGCAATAACTTCTGATTTAATTGCACTCGTTGTGATGAAAGTAAACGTAGCAATTCCAATGGCAAAGATTGATAAATTCTTTTTGTAGTTTACTTTTTCTTTTGATTTAGGTGCGAAGAAGAAAGTCACGATAATCCCTATAACGGCAAGGGCGATTCCAACAACGATTAATCCCATTTGGAATTTTGTAAAATATTTTTGTAAAATATCAAACGTCGAAGAAATTAATTTTAATTCATTTGCCGTAAAAGGTGTCACACGATTATTTAACACAATCCCGTTTGTAATTCCACCCGCTAACCAAATGATAGAAATTAAAGCGAATAAGGCAATTTTACGACGTACTAAAAGAACGAGCGATAAGGTTAATAAGATAATGGCCGAGTTGTATGCAAATACAACAGGTGATTCTATTAGATAATGAAAGGCCGCACCCACAGAATGGCGACTAAATGACTCAATTAAAAAGTTTAAAACAAATGATGAGATGATACATATAAAATAGAAATTATAAAAATACTTCTTCATGAATTCTTTCATTTGAAACCCCCATAAATTAATAATCTTTATGAAACAAATTTCAAAAAGATGTGAAATTAAGATAAATTTTCCATTTAATTTTGGCTATAGATAGCCTAAATGACATTTTAACAATGGCTTCCTATAAAATCAAATAGAAAATTTTAGGAAATGGTAGAACACAAATATATATTATACATAAAAAGTAAAATATTTCATTATTGCTTTTAATTATTGAAAAATATTTAGATTGTTCTTTAAGTTATTCTGAAAAACATAAAAATTGTAAACGTTTTGTTAAGGAAAGGTTAAGTTTTTGTTGAATATTTGTCGTTTTTTGTAAATAAAATGAGTGAAAAGGAATTTAGATTAAGAAACCAAATAGATTCCTTTTCACAGAATGAAGAGGAGGTAAAGTAGGGAGAAAATCGATTTGTATAATTAAGTGAAGGAAATCTTTAGATTCCATAAGTCGATATAGATTCAAATCATCAAAGATTTTTAACATTTTAATAGACAGCTTTACTGGGGTTAATAGTCTATTCTCTTCAAAAATGGAACTCGACCAAAAGCTACAAAAGAATATAAAAAACGAAGAGCCAAACATAATGAGGGAATGAAGAAAGAAAGACATATATAAGGATATTATTTTTATCAGGAATAAAATTTTGTAAAAACACGAGTTTGTTAAATAATGGATATGGTTTTTGCCATAATAAAAAGTAGAGCGAGAGTTGCTCTACTTTTTAATTCGAAAGCATACAATTAAATTGCTTTTGGACGTAAACATTCTGTGATACGAGAAACTAATTTTTCTTTTTCGTTATCATTACTTCCGTTCCATAAAATTTCAAACATAACTCCAAGTCCTGGAAGTGTTTTTTCTTCTCCAGATTCAATAGCATCCATGATTGTTTCACGAATTTCATCGTAATTAGAATCATCAAGGTTTGCAATAACAGCTTTTCTTAAGTCAAAGTTCATAATAATCACCTCGTAAATAGTTCTTTCGGCTATATTATTTCACATTCTAAAAAACTTATACCCTTACTTTTGGGATTGATATTCTTTAGAAAGTTCAACATATAGGAGGGCATTTTCAATATTGCACTTGAGTTCTGATTCGGTTAAAGGACGAATGATTTTCATTGGGTTACCGAGGGCGAGGTGATTAGCTGGTACTTTCTTATTAGGTGGTACCACGCAACCGGCACCAACCATGGCGCCCGTTTCAATGATGGCTCCATCTAATATAATAGCTCCCATGCCAATTAAAACATCATCCTCTATTGTACAGCCATGTAAAATAGCACCGTGACCAATCGTAACACGATTTTTTATGAGGGTTGGGTGTTCTTTAGTGACATGGATGCAGACAGCTTCTTGAAGGTTTGTTTGTTCACCCACGCAAATGGTATTTAAATCAGCGCGCAGGACGGCGTTATACCAGACACTCGATTCTTTTGACAAGATTACTTTTCCAATAAGGGTGGCATTATGTGCGATAAATGCAGTGGAATCAATTTGTGGAAGATTATTCTGGTAAGAAATCATTTTATTGTTTCCTTTCTTTAAGAGGTTTTGTAACTTTTTAAATTTGTTTGGAAAGTTTCAGGAGTTATAGTAAAATAATAAGGTATGACATTAAAAAACGAAAGAGTTTTGATGTAGAAAGTAGGTCGAAGATATGGGGAATCGCTTTTTAAAGGGTGCGATGGTTTTAAGTATTAGTATGTTTTTGACTAAATTCTTAGGTATCCTTTATGTTATTCCATTCCAACAGTTAGTTGGAGAATCAGGTATGGCGTTATACCAATATGCCTATATACCTTATTCTTTATTCATAAGTTTATCTACCCTCGGAATTCCTGTTGGAATTGCTAAATTCGTATCTAAGTATAATGCAGCGGGTGAGTATGATACAGCTCGTAAAATGTTTAGGTATGGTATTTATTTTATGATTGGTCTAGGATGTGTTGGTTTCTTACTGCTTTATAATATAGCTCCGTTTTATGCACAGCATGTTTTGGCAGGAGAGAGTAAGCTAACCAATTCGGTCGAAGATGTCACGATGGTGATTCAAACGATAAGTTTTGCTTTGTTAATTATTCCAGTAATGGCGATCTTTAGAGGTTTCTTTCAAGGAAATCAAAATATGATTCCCACTTCAGTTTCACAATTTTTAGAACAGGTTGTTCGAATTGTTTTTATTTTAGCGGGTTCTTACTTTATTATTAATATTAAAGGTGGAACAACTGAAGAAGCGGTTGCTTTTTCCGTGTTTTCTGCTTTTTTAGCTGGCGTTATCGCTTTTGGGACACTGTACTATTATTGGCTGAAAAATGTAAAAGGGTTCAACCGTTTATTAAAACAGTCTGTTCCGCATGAAGAGCGAGATTATACGAAGTTGTTTACGGAATTAATCTCATATGCAATCCCATTTGCTATTTTAGGGTTAACAACTAGTTTATTACAAATGGTAGATCAATCAACATTTAATGAATATATGCTTAAAGGTGGTTTCCCGACAGAAAAGGTAGAGGTAGCCTTTGGAATGTATGGTGGAAGCTTATATAAAATTATTATGATTCCAGTTTCATTTGCTATCGCATTTGGGCAGCCATTAATTCCAGAGTTAACACACTATTTAACCTCTGGAAATATGAAACAAGTTCGTAAAAATTTAATGCTTGCGATTCAGTTGACATGTTTTATTACAGTTCCAGCTGTTGTTGGGATGTCTTTATTAGCTAAGCCTATTTATATTTTATTCTTTAACTCAAGTACACCGGGATATAATGAAATGGGAGGACAAATTTTCTTACTTGGATCATTACTCGGATTATTTATGGCACTTTATAGTATTGTCACTGCCATTTTACAAGGAATAGGTGGGCAATGGTATGGAATTGCTTTCTTGGTTGTGGGATTACTTATTAAGTATGTTGGAAATGTCATTTTAATCCCGATGTTCTATGCAGACGGTGCGACTTTATCAACCATGCTGGCTTATACGTTCTGTATTGGTTGTAGTTTATATGTCATTAAACGTAAGACAGGATTTAAGTTGACAGCACTGGCTCGTCGCTTAGTTGCGATTTTTGTGTTTGTGTTTGCGATGGGGATCGTTGTATCTTTAGTGAAGTTAATTTTAAATCAAATCCTTCCATATCAAGAACGATATGTTTTTTCGATTTTATATGTTGCCATTACAGGTGTTATAGGAGCAGGCGTGTACTTCGCCTTAGCATGGTATTTTGATTTACTGACGAATCTATTTGGAACGAAATTTTCACTTGAATCATTGAAAAGACGCATATCTAAGAAAAAATAAGGAATAATGTAGATATATTCTCAACTTGATGAGGGTGAATCGGATGAAAAGAGCAATTCTATTTTTTGTATTAGGGTTTGTTGTTGCTTTTTATGTCATGATGAATGGTAGTGGCTCTTCATCACATCCTATGAGTCAATCTCAAGAGGAACGGGTATCTCATGTCGTAAATGCTTTAAGCGAGTTTAGTAGTGATGTGAAAACATGGTTGTCAGGATTTAAAAATCATGAAAATCCCAAAGAGGAGTCAACGATGAGTACGTCCCTTACTGTTGATTATGATGCGGCTTTGAAAATTGTATCCGAAATGATTGAAGATATTGGATCACTTTTAACCGATGATCAAAAAGCAGCATTAGAGCAAGAAGTCAATCAACTATACCGTCAAAATTTATTGAAAGAGTATGGTGATTCAACTGAAAATCCTATCTATCGTGAATAAAAAAAAGGCTGTATCTTAATGGATACAGCCTTTTTAAATGGTGTTATCGGGTCTAAAACCTAGATAACTTTCTACTTTACGAAGACGAATATTAATATTATCGACACGGTTATAAATTTCATCAACTTCATCACGATAATCGTCTAGTGGTTCGTAACTTTGAATAGGTGTTTGAGATTGAGATTGATAATAATTTTGGGCAGGTGCTTGAGGTTGAGGTTGGTTATAGTTTTGGGCAGGTGTTTGAGGTTGAGGTTGGTTATAGTTTTGGGCAGGTGTTTGAGGTTGAGGTTGGTTATAGTTTTGGGCAGGTGCTTGAGGTTGAGGTTGACTAGTGGCAGGACGTAAGTTTAGTGTGGATGGTTCGTGACCTAATTCGTCAAGTGTGGGTTGAATGAGAGAGGTGAGTTCATTATATTTCCCAGGAAATGAGTTGCTACTTCTATCAATTTGAGATTCGTTGCTTGAAAATGTATTTTGAGTTGGGTTATTAAAAGATTGATTATTTAGGAACGGATTTTGAGGTTGGCTGTTAAAGGATTGATTGCCGGGAAACATGTTTTGAGGTTGATTGTTAAAGGATTGATTGCCGGGAAACATGTTTTGAGGTTGATTGTTAAAGGATTGATTGCCGGGAAACATGTTTTGAGGTTGATTGTTAAAGGATTGATTGCCGGGAAACATATTTTGAGGTTGATTGTTGAAGGATTGATTGCCGGCGAACATGTTTTGAGGTTGGTTATTAAAGGATTGACTGCTAGGGAACATATTTTGAGATTGAGTATTAAAGGGCATTTGATTAGGTTGGAAATTGTTAAATTGAGGTTGGTTACCCATTCCTCCAAATCCTTGAGAACCTGGAAGCCCTGGTCCTAAATTATTAGGGAATTGCATTCTATTCACTCCTTGGGGTGGTGTTTTAGGGCTATTTAAAAATTGATTGAGATAAAATTGTTCCATTTCTTCAATAGGTGATTGAGCATTTTTTTTATTTTTACCAAACATGGGCGAAGCCCTCCTTTCTACAGGTACTATATACTATGATTTGAAAAGTAAATGTGTTATGATAATTTGGGTAAAAACCGTTTAATTATTAAAGTTGGAGGATATAACATTGCGTTTAGATAAATTATTGGCTCATACAGGATATGGAACACGTACTGAAGTAAAGAAATTATTAAAATCAAAAGAAGTTAAAGTTGATGGTGTCGTGGTTAAAGATGCAAAAGTTAAAGTCGACTTATCAAAACAGTGTGTGACGGTGTTTGATGAAGTCGTGGAATATCGTGAGTTTGTTTATTTAATGATGAATAAGCCACAAGATTGTTTGAGTGCAACTCGTGATCAGAGATATCGCACAGTCATTGATTTGTTAGACGATTATTATTTAATGTTTGATGTAGCACCTGCAGGACGCCTTGACCGTGATACTGAGGGATTAGTGTTGTTAACGAATGATGGGAAGTTGGCCCATGAAATTATTTCTCCGAAAAAAGATGTTTATAAACGATATGTTGCACATGTCACAGGCGAGTTGACAGATGAAAAACTAAACCAACTAGAAACAGGTGTTGAAATTTTAGATGGAACAGGTGAGGTGTTCTCAACTAAACCCGCCAAAGTGAAAATTTTGCAAAAAAATGATGAATGGACTGAAGTAGAAATTTGTATCACAGAAGGGAAATTCCATCAAGTTAAGCGTATGTTTGCAAGTGTTGGCGGGAAAGTTATTTATTTAAAACGATTAGCTATTGGTGGGTTAGAGTTAGATGAATCACTTGAACTAGGTGAATATCGTGAGTTGACAGATGAAGAGTTAGCCCTTTTAACTTTTGCACACCAAGAGTAATAGTTGTTGAAAAGATTAAATTAATCAACTGAAGAGGTGGAAATAATGCGTGCTGATTTACACGTTCATACGAACATTTCAGATAGTTCTTTAAGTACAGAAGCAACCCTTTTATTAGCGAAAGAGCGTGGTTTAACGCATGTTGCGATTACGAATCATGATACTGTTATGGGGCTCAAAGAAGCAATTGCATTAGGAAAAATGATTGGCATTGAGGTCATTCCAGGGATTGAAATTAGTGCTTATGATTTTAATAGACACGTGAAAGCACATATTTTAGGCTATAATTTTGATTTAGAGGCGCCTCATATTAAGGCATTAGTAGATGAAACGAATCGTCTTCGAGATGAAAATACGAAATGGCAAGTTCAACAGTTGATTGAAGCGAGATATGACTTAACGATGGAAGAAGTTGCAAAGAAGGCCAAAGCTAGTACTGCCTTTTATAAGCAACATATTTTTGATGTCCTAATAGAGAAAGGTTACACACGTGATGAGTTAAAACCGTTATTTAAAAAAGGTGGACTTTGTGATCGTGTGATTACGTATGTAGATGGGCGTGATGCAGTGAAAGCAATTAAAGCAGATGGTGGAATTGCTGTTATTGCACATCCTGGACAATCAAAGTCGTATGATATGATTCCAGATTTAGTAGAAGTTGGATTGGATGGGATTGAAAAATATCATCCTGATCATCAAGCGTTAGATTATCAACGTATCGATGAATTAGTGAATCGATATCAGTTGATTATAACGACGGGATCAGATTTTCATTCTACTTATGGACCTAATCGTCCGTTTGGAACACTCGTCATGGAAGAGTTGCCATTTAAATTAAACGAAAAATAAAAGTGGATGTGTCATCCACTTTTTTTAATGCTAGGTAGGGAACATTCACAATTAAGGCAAGTTGTGATACAATATGACTCGAACTAAAATGAAAATATCGATTTTTGATGAAAAAGGTAAAAAAAATAGTAGGAACTATTTAGAGATATGAGAAAGGCAACGGTGATAATATGCGTTTACGAAAAGTTAAGGGAGCAGCAGAAACAATTGCAGCACATCCAAATATCGTGGTTCAAAATGAAAAAGAATTAAAAGGGAATTGGCAATCCGTTTTTGAAAAAGAGCAACCTCTTTATATTGAAGTTGGAATGGGAAAAGGACAATTTGTGATTGGAATGGCGCAAAAAAATCCTCATCTAAACTTCATTGGAATTGAAAAGTTTGATTCAGTTATGGTTCGTGCACTTGAAAAAGTGATAGAAGCAGGAGAGTTACCAAACTTGAAATTATTAAAAATTGACGCAGATGAGTTAACAGAAATTTTTGAAGAAAATGAAGTAGCAGGCGTTTACTTAAACTTCTCAGATCCATGGCCAAAACCACGTCATGCAAAACGTCGTTTAACTCATGAAAACTTCTTAAAATTATATCAAACGATTATGAAAGAAGACGGGGCAATCCGATTTAAAACAGATAACCGTCTATTATTCGAGTACTCGTTAGCGAGCTTAAGTCAATACGGGATGATTTTACAAGATGTGGCGCTTGATTTACATAAGCGTGAAGATTTAGAGTGGAATGTGATGACAGAATATGAACAAAAATTTAGTGCTAAAGGTCAGCCAATTTACCGTTTAGAAGCTGTTTTTGCTCAAGAAAAGTAAGAGGATTATGTTGTGAAAATTATTGTGGGATCAACAAATAAAGTAAAAGTGAATGCCGCTAAAGAAGTTTTAGAACCATTTGGCCATGAAATCATAGGTGAAGAAACAGAAAGTGGTGTGTCAAATCAACCGTTTAGTGATCAGGAAACGGTGGAAGGAGCTTTTAATCGTGCTTCTTTAGCCTGTCTTCATGGTGATATTGGGATTGGACTTGAAGCAGGTGTTGAGGAACTTAATGGCATTTATTATTTGGTAAATTGGGGTGTTTTAAAAACGTCTGACCAACAAGTGTTTTATGCTGGAGGAACACGTTTACCTTTACCGATAGAATTGGTAACTCCATTGAAAGAAGGAAAAGAACTTAGTGAAGTGATTGATGCATATTCAAATCGTGTCGATGTTCGTTCTAACGAAGGGGCTATTGGAATTTTAACGGCTGATTTTTATGGTCGTAAAGAAAATTTTGTGCATATTATTCGACTTTTATGGGGACAATATTTATATCTTCAAGAATGTAAAAAATTATAATTTGTGATTGAATCGCTCTCTATGGTATAATAAAGTTGTATTATGCTAAAAGGGGGCGATTTTTTGTCGAAACAAAATAAAGATGTTAAATCTAATTCCAAGCATCAATCTAACACGACATCAAACCAAATTAAGCAACAACTAAATGAGTTTACCAACTCTTCGAAACGAAAATTACAAGCTCTGAATCTAAAAAACAGATTAAAAATTGATCGATTTAAAACGAAAATTTCAGAATCGAAAGTCGATTCTCTATCATATACAACACCTTTACAGACGCAAATAAAACCTCATGATTTACGTATGTTAAATCGTTTCACGACCATTTTTAGTGGCGTAGTCATTACAGGATTAAGTGTGGGGTTATTGTTGATGTCACGTCCGATGATTACTGAAGCTAATTTTGAGACAAAAATGCAAGAGAGTATTGACTCTGCTTTTCATTATTCAGTGATGGAATCTAATACTAAAAATGATAGCATTACTTATCATACACCACGCCAATTTAAGTATTTATATTCACTTGGTGTCAATGATATTATTAAATATAAAGACAATGAGATTATAATGCACTATAATAATCAGTATAATATTATTGGTCAAGACATGGATACTTACTATTTGCTTCGTGATGAAAATAAATCCGCAGGTCAAGAAGTCTTTTATAAAAACTTTAGCAATGGTGAACAAAATGGATTTGTTCAATTAGTTAAAATGGAAGAAAAGTATCTGTTAACTGTGTTTGTAGATGGCACTAAATTATCTGCTCTTGTGGATTACGAAGAAACACCTTATATGACTTATAATATGTTAGTAGTCGCGAAAACTGTTAAGAGTACACAACCAGAAACTTCTACAGCTACTGTAGCGACAGGGACTAATCAAGTCATTCCTGAGACATCTGAAGCAGCAGATGCTAAAAGTTCAACTCTCCTAGAGGTTCCTGCAATGAGTATGGATGAGTCGGGCCATGTTGAAACAAATATGGAACCTGTCACGGATGGGGAACTTTCGACTGTAGAAAGCGAACATGTTATTGATTTTGATTTTAGCACTGAAAAAAGAGGCGAATTTACAGAGACAACACAAGATTCAACTCAAAATTCAGTCGTAACAGAAGAGGGGAATACAAGTGACGGAAATTAATAGTATTGAACAATTCAAAGAATTAATTCAAAATGGTAAGTCCATTGTATTATTTACAGCAAACTGGTGTCCAGACTGTATGGTGATTAAACCATTTATGCCAGCAATTGTTGAAAAATATTCAGATTTTAAATTCTATACAGTGAATCGTGATAATTTAATGGATTTATGTGTAGAACTTGATATTTTTGGAATTCCAAGTTTTGTGGCATTTCATAATGGAGTTGAATCAGGACGCTTTGTCAATAAAGATCGCAAAACTCGTCAACAAATTGAAGACTTTATCGAATCTTTAGTTTAATTCAAAAAATATAAAAATCACCGAGGAAATCATCGGTGATTTTTTTTTCCAATCTTGTGAAATACAGGGTTTTTCATGTATAATTAAGAGTAAACAATTGGGTAATTTAGGGTGTGAAGATATGAAAAAACGTACAATCTTTGATATTGAAAAAATTGGTTTTGGCGATGAACTAGATTTAGTACCTAAAAAGGCACCATCAAAACCAAAATTAGAAAACAAAGAAATAAGAACATCATCGACTATAGTGAGAACATCGTCGAGTCATAAACAGGTAATGAAGCAAGATGAAATCGAACTGCCTGTTACGAAACAAAAAGCAGAAAGAACTAAAATAACCTCTTCACCCAAATCATCAAGATTTAAACCCGTTGAATTTGTTTCACCTATAACAGGACGTCGGGAAAAAAGGCCGAAGTATGTTCAGTTAGCATATGGACAATATCAGTTTTCAACATCATCTGTTGTTGAAACAGTTGAAGATGCAATGAATGCCTTTTCGAATCAAGGTGATTTAGACTATGATTTACAACAGTACGAAAATCAAGAAATGGGAACTGCCGAACTTACAAACAACTTAAGTTCAATTGAAAAGTTAGAAGAAGAGGTTTTAGATGTCTTAACGAATCCGGAGGATGAATTATTTGTTTGTCCCTGTGATACAGTTAAGTCAAACTCTAATACGTTGGAAGCAGATGAAACAAAAAATGATTTACAACTTTCATCGCCAACAACACAGACATCAGATCAAGAATCATCGCTTGAGGTGATTAAGAATCTAACTAATCATCAACAAGAAGAGATTGAAGTAAAGACGTCATTAATTAAACAAACAGAAGCGGGAATTATCATAACACCCTCTCAAATGCCGAGTGATGCGGAAGAGGTCGTTTTAGTTGAAACTCCATTGCATGACTTAGAAGAGACGACAGATGACATTGACTCTTTTGAAGATGAGAACTTCTGTGATGAAGTCCTAGATAGTGTACTGATTGAAGATGATGAACAAACGGTCACTTATTATGAAACACCTAATGCGTCATTATTAAGTGATGCAGATGATGAGCTAGTCTCAGATGACGATTGGATTTTAAGTAAAATGGATATTTTAGAACAAACCTTTAATGATTTTGGTGTTAAAGTTCGTCTAACAGGTGATTTTACACAAGGACCAACCGTGACTCAGATTGAAATTCAACCAGAGGCAGGAACTAAAATTAGCAAAATATCAAGTCTATATAATGATTTAAAACTAAGTTTATCGGTGGAAGAACTTCGAATTGAACCTATTCCAGGAAAAAATATTATAGGGGTTGAAATTCCAAATCGTAAACGAAAAATGGTACGATTGAAAGAGATTTTATCGACTCCAGAGTTCATGCTACATGAAAGCCCGCTTTGTATCGGATTGGGACAAGATATTGCAGGGGAACCCACTTATGTTGATATCTTAACAATGCCTCATGGATTAATTGCAGGGCAAACGGGATCAGGAAAAAGTGTTTGCATTAACACCTTACTCATTAGTATCTTAATGAAAGCAAGCCCTGAAGATGTCCGCATTATGTTAATTGATCCTAAACGTGTAGAGTTAGCTCCATATAATCAAATTCCACATTTAGTGACACCGGTGATTGTTGATGCCCAAAAGGCAGCGATGGGATTAAAGTGGGCGGTTGATGAAATGGAACGTCGTTACGAATTATTTGCAAGTAATGGAGTACGAGACATTAAGTCCTTTAATAATCGACGTCATGAATTTGAAATGACCTATCCAAAGCTTCCATATATTGTGATTGTTATTGATGAGTTAGCTGATTTAATGATGGTATCTGCACAAGAGGTTGAAGATTATATCATGCGTATTACGCAAAAAGCTCGTGCAGCTGGAATTCATTTAATAGTGGCAACTCAACGTCCAACGGTCGATGTCATTACAGGAACGATTAAATCAAATATTCCTTGTCGTATTGCATTTGCTGTAGCCCAAGGAAATGACTCTCGTGTCATATTAGATGACATGGGAGCTCAAAATTTACTTGGTCGCGGAGATATGCTTCTTTTAGAGAGTGGATCAAAGGCAAAACGTGTTCAAGGAGCTTATGTATCAGATGAAGAAATTGATGCTGTTGTTGAGTTTGTGAAAAATCAAGGGAAACCTCAATATTTAATTGAAGATGAAGTGTTTGAAAAAGGGAGTAATGGGATTAAGACAGATTGTGATCCCATGTTAAAAGATGCTATGAGATTTTTCTTCGAAAAAGGATATGCAACAGTGTCTTCCTTACAAACCCGTATGGCGATAGGCTATAATCGTGCAGCTCGAATCATTGATACCCTTGTCTTAAATGGATGGATTGGAGAACCTAATTCATCAAATAAACAACGTGAGATTTTGATTTCTCGTGAAGAGTTCGAATCAATGATGGATGAGACACGGATTTAAACATTAAATACCCTTATTTTTGAACCGCCTTTAGGTCAGACATTTGACTAAAAGGCGGTTTCCAAATAATATAGAAGTGATATAATATAAAAGAAATAATCGTTAAAGCGAGATAGGAGACGATTCATTATGAGTCAAAGATATCATCTCATTGGGATAAAAGGTTCAGGAATGAGTGCGTTAGCACATATTTTATATGACATGGGGAACTATGTTCAAGGATCAGATATTGAGGAAAAACTATTTACTCAAATTGGATTAGAAGCAAAGGGAATCACCCTATATCCATTCGGAAAATCAAAGATTGAACCAGATATGGTTGTGATTATTGGGAATGCGTTTAAAGATGACCATGTGGAAGTGATTCAGGCGAAACAAGCAGGTGCTAAATGTGTTCGTTATCATGATTTTTTAGGAGATTTAGCCTCTAATTTTACATCGATTGCGATTGCGGGAACTCATGGAAAAACAACAACAACTGGGTTATTAGCACATGTATTACGCTTAAATTATCCAACTTCATATTTAATTGGAGATGGAACAGGAAAAGGTGTAGAAAATAGTCGTTTCTTTGTTTTTGAAGCCTGCGAATATCAACGACACTTTTTAGCATATCGACCTGATTATGCTATTATTACGAATATTGAACATGATCATCCTGATTACTTTACAGATATTGATGACGTTTTAGATGCCTTCAATGTTTTTTCAAATCAAACCAAAAAAATGGTCATTGCATGTGGTGATGATCCGGAAGTTAAAAAACTACAAACTTCAACGAATATGATGACTTATGGACTAGAGTCACATAATAATGTAGTCGCTAAAAATATTTTAAAAACGGCTGAGGGAACAGCTTTTGATGTGTTTATTAATGGTGAATTTTATCATACCTTTAACACGCTATTTTTCGGAGATCACATGGTATTAAATAGTTTAGCGGTGATTACTGTTTGTTATTTAGAAGGATTAGAAGCTTCAATCATTGATAAAGATCTAAGATTATTTGAAGGTGTTAAACGACGTTTTGCCCAAAAGAAACACCATACACAAATTATTATTGATGATTATGCTCATCATCCAACGGAAATTGCTGCAACGTTAAAAGCAGTTCGCCAGAAATTCCCAGACCGTGATTTAGTTGCAGTATTCCAACCTCATACTTTTACACGTACCGCTGCCTTTATTGATGAGTTTGCACAAAGTTTAAATTTAGCTGATCACATTTATTTAACTGATATTTTTGGGTCAGCTCGAGAAAGTAGTGGGAGTGTAAGTATCCAAACATTAATTGACAAATGTCATCATGCCAACTTAATTGAAAAGGAAACAGTTGAACAATTACAACAACATCAAGACTCAGTTGTGGTGTTTATGGGAGCTGGAGATATTAAGAAGTATGAGGATGCTTATACAAAATTACCTTGGAGAGTTAAACGTTAAGGTCCTAGGAGAGTTGAAAGGATAGGGAATTTATGACATTTACGATCACGTTATCAGACTTATTAATTTTAGTTATTATGACATGTTTAATTGTTTTAACCGTTTATCTTGTTTTTACACTAAAATCTTTAATTCGTTTATTGAATGAATCTACGACGTTAGTGAATGAAAGTTCTAAAATCGTTGAAGATGTACAAGAAAAAACAAAAGTTGTCGAAAACTATGTGACACAAGCGGTCGCAAATGGACAAGGTGTCTTTAAAGCTGTTTCATTCGTAAATAAAATGAAACGATAATACATAAACTATAATTTGTTATCTTATTTAAAAAAGAATGGAAGGTGTATCTAAATGAAAAAAAGAAATGTATTTGTATTAGGTGCCTTAATGGGTGCAGCGGCTGTGGCTTTATTAACACCAAAATCAGGTAAAGAAATGCAAAAAGAGTTATTAAACAAAGTAGACGAGATCCAAAATAAAATTAAAGATATCGAAATTGAAGATGTGAAACAAAGTTTTACAGCGAAATTAGATGAAATTAAAGACTTAGTCAATAACTTTGATTGGGAAAGCTCAAAAGCAGAGTTAGAAAGCAAAGTGAATGATGTCAAAGAAAAGCTAAATGATATGCTTGTTCGTGTTGAAGAAGCAAAAGATACAGTGAAAGACGAGGTCAAATCATTCGGTGATGATTTAGAAGATGATTTTACCATTGTGATTGATGCTGTTAAAGACGGTGCGAAAGATGTAAAAGAAAAGGCAACAGAAGCTGCATCAAATGTTGTTGAAACAGTAAAAGAAGTAGCCATTGATGCAAAAGATAAAGCAAAAGTAGCTGCTTCAAATGTGGCGGATACAACAAAAGAAGTGGCGACTGATATGGTAGATGCTGTCAGTCAAGCAGCGCTTGAAGCTAAAAAAGAAGTGACTGACAATAAATAAAAAGGTAGCGAAAGCTACCTTTTTATTTTGGTTCTAATAAGTCGCAAAAATAGTGAAACTAGTGAGTAGATACTGTGGGATAAACTTTATTTGACATGGTTTAATTAATGGAGCTAGTTCATAGGCATACGTGGTAACGCCTGTAATTGAATTAGCATAAAAGATAAAGTCATCAACGTCAGGATCGAATAATCCCCATTGTTCTTGTGAATAACAGTATTGTATGAATAACTCTTTCATCGTATCAAACACTCCTATCTCAAGATGAATCCAGATGTATTTTTTATGATTGAAAAACTTTTGAATTCCCTACCAGTAGAGGATACCTCTTTGAGGGCAAGA
Source organism: Turicibacter sanguinis (assembly GCF_013046825.1). Taxonomy (NCBI): domain Bacteria; kingdom Bacillati; phylum Bacillota; class Erysipelotrichia; order Erysipelotrichales; family Turicibacteraceae; genus Turicibacter; species Turicibacter sanguinis. Next base: position 2,159,531 of record NZ_CP053187.1, read on the forward strand.
AGCTCCCCACACGATTTGATTCCACATTTTATTAGATGAGTGCCTAGGTTAAGTAGTCACAAGGTCTTTAGTTTTTTCCTTCTAATGGGGAAAATCCTCGATGATAGAATATCTTAGTACTAAAGGAATCTAATCATTGAGACCGATTTGAAAAACATCAAGATAGTACTGTTTTATATGGTGGGGATTAATGTAGTTAAATTATATAATGATGAAAAAGTAATTTTTGTCGTAATTGGCACGAGAGATAAAATTAAAAATTAGGATAGGAGAAGTGACTCATGGTATTTGGATAATTTGTCTTGTGTTTGAAAGGCCATCTTATATTTTCCTTTTTCTAAGTAGAGATTAATCAAAGCAGTGGCATAACGTTCATATTGATGGAAATCTGCTGATTGGATGGCGACAGGGATTGCCTCTTTAAGTAGAAAAATTCGAAATAAGTCACCATAAGGATCATGAGTTAAGAATTCATAGTATTTAATCAAATAAATGATTTCTTGAGGTAAATCTTTATTTAGTTTAACTTTTTGTATCAGAGATACTTGCTTTGTTGATTGAGCTGACTGATAGTATAAATGGAGTAATTTCATTAATGAGGAGGGTGCAGTTGATTCTGAAAATAGCGCTTTTTTATAATATCTTTCGGCTTGATTGTATTCTTTTATCTTGAAATAATAGTCGCCCATCAAATTTAGTAATCGATTAAGGTAATGGAAAGGATCATCAAGTTTTAGTTGATGATAAAGCTTAAACATGAGGGGAGGAACCTTCGTATAGACGTGATTTTTGATGTAATCCTCGCATAAGAGCAACTCGCATTCAAGGGTATATTTCATTAAATATCGACTTGAAAAGCCTTGGAGAGCATCGTTTAGATGATGAATAGCTTGAATGGAATGATTGAAATTGAAATAATATTGGGCTAAGTGTAAAGAGAGAAGTGAATTTTCAAGTTTTAAGTGCTGACTAAGTTTAAAGGCTAATCGATAATATTTAATGGTTAATATTGGGTTTTTAAGTTTTAAATGGTAGACTCCAACAAAGTGATAGAAGAGGAGACATTCTTCGAGGGACATATAAGGTTGAAAATTTAATAAGTATTCGTAGGTCAGATGAATCTGATTCAAATGAGATAAAGTCAGATTAATCACGAATTGTTTTAATACCGTCTGATAAGGGTACGGTTCGGACGATATTTGATAGATAGATTCTAAATAATGGAGGTTACCTTGATCAAGGACTAATCGAAATGAACTCAACCAGTCATGATGGGGACTTTTTTTTATGTCAGGGATTGAATCCAGAGTTAGGCGCTTGAGTAAATTTTGAAGGATTTTAGGAGAAGGGTGAATCATTCCTAACTCAATTTTGGATAAGGTTGCAGGAGTACAAATTTTATCTGAAACAAATTCGAGCGTTTGATGTTGCCTGATTCGAGATTCTCGAAGGGTTAACCCAACATGAGAAATTGGTTTTGGGGAATTAATTTTCATTTCAAGTACTTGTAAGGCATTTTTATAATAATTCATAGCGTTCTCCTTGGATATTCAAGATAGTTTTAATTTTAAAGCGCTTTATCGAATTATGGTATAGATAAATTTGCTATGAACATGGATAAAATTGATGAAAAAAGAGGGATGATGTACCATCATCCCTCTTTTGAAATTATTTAAAAGATTTAATTACTTTATTAGCAAGCCCTAAGTAAGCTAGACCGATTTCTTCATCCATTCCAAAAATAGATTGAGATTGTCCGTTTTGTGGTTGACCAATTGGTAGTTGTGCTAATAATTCAACCCCTAATTTTGTGGCCACTTTTTCTCCACCACCAGAACCGAAGATGGCATCAAACGTGTTGCTAACTGGATTTGGATAGTATGACATGTTTTCAACAACCCCTAAGATGTTATGTTTCAATGATTTCGCCATATAACCAGATTTAACAGCGATATGAGAAGCCGTTGGGTGAGGAGTTGAAACTACAATTACGTGAGCTTCTGGGATTAATTTTTGAATATCAATTGCGACGTCTCCTGTTCCTGGAGGTAAATCGATTAACATAAAGTCAAGATCTTTATCCCATACGACATCATTAAAGAAATGATTTAACATACGATTAAGCATTGGACCACGCCACATTAAAGGTTCATCATTTTCTAAGAAGAACTCTGTTGAGATGAGTGGAATGTTTTGAGCTTTTGGTGGGTAGATACGATTTTTGGCATCCACTTCAAATCCTGTTTTCTCCATTTCAAAAATATGAGGAATACTAGGACCGTAGATGTCAGCATCGATAATTCCAACCTTTTTACCCAAACGAGAGAGAGCAACAGCTAAGTTCGCCGTAACCGTTGATTTTCCTACGCCACCTTTACCTGATGTAATGGCGATGTACTGTGTTTTCTTTTCATTTAATGGTGTTTCTTCCTCTGATTTTGGAAGTTGCTCAAATTGTAACTTGATTCCTTTGAATTTATAATCAATTTTAACTAATTTTGCAATTTGACGGCTTAGTGTTTTTTCTTCTGATCCGCCTAATGTATCGATAGCCACAATTAATGTGACGATTGAATCCTCTTCGTTGACTGCTAAATGACGAATACTTTGTGTTTCGCCAAGAGATTTATTTGTACTAGGATCAACTAGTTGTTCTAATGCTTGTTTAATTTGATCTTTTAAACTCATGACCGATGTCTCCTTTGTTAATGTTCTGTGCTCATTATACACCAAAATCCTAAAATAAGTTAATGATTAACTCTTTAAAAAAATCGGGAAATTCTTAAATTCCGCTTGAATGAGAGTTGTACAGTGAGGTTCGGGTAAAATACAACTATAAGCAGCTGTTACCGCCTGCTCGTGAAGTAAGAACGGATGTCCCTTTGAATCAAATTTGCTATAAATGGGCACGTTAATTTGTTTCTTATGAAGTTTTAAATACTGTCTTCCTTTAGATGAAGCGCCTAAAATTCGAATATAAGGCGCTCCTTTGTCTAATTCCTGTACCAATTCTTTTGTGGTATGCGTCAAAATGTTAGCACAAATTCGTTGAAGTCTTGTTCTAGTATAGCGTTTTGTTTTAACTTTTTTCATAAAGTCTTCAAAATCTGTACTATCCATCATGGCAGCGTATAGACGATGCTCAATTCCTTCTTCAACGTCATGAATCATTTTTAAAGACCTAGGCGTTAGGGTTAAAATTTTCTGTTTTAGGAATGGAAAATAAGATTCCCACGTGTGATAGGTCTTGGTTAGTTCATAATTTTGTTCTAAAAGTTGATGCACTATTTTGGGAACATAGTTTTCATAAGGTTGCCCTGTTTCTCTTAAATGACGAATTGAGGTAGCACTCGAGAGTTCATGATGAGTAGGTAACACATCATGGTAATCACTATGAAGACGCTTGATGGTTTTGACGGATAGATTACTCTTTAAATCGTTAACGGCACGAATATAGTAAACCCCAAGGGTATTATTAGGCAGTGTTCCGAGTGTCGTATCTAAGTTTAAAGAGGTTAACGCTTTTTGATGAGCGAGTGGGACACTGTCCCCAAGTTTAATGAAGTTTTGAAGCTCTTTTTGAAAGTTTTCACTTTTAGAAATAGACTCCAATCTTTTTAAATCGTCAATTTTTCCGCTTTCGCTACCAAAAATTAAGTCATTCGCATGTATTTGTGTTAAAATAGAAACAGCCCCTTTAGCAAATAGGTCCGCGTGCTGGCAACTAAAGACATATGGAAGCTCGATCACTAAATCAGCTCCATTTGCTAAAGCCATTTTTGTACGTTCCCATTTGTTAATGACGGCTGGTTCGCCACGTTGAGTAAAATGCCCGCTCATTACGACAATTAATACATCTCCTTGAGATTGTTTTAAACTCTGTTTTAAATGATACAGATGTCCATTATGAAACGGATTATATTCAACAATTAAGCCAGTGGCCTTCATGGTATCACCTTCCTATTCATTATTATATCAAAGATGCATTGAGATTAATATGATGGATGGTTATATTCAGGTTAAGTGTCGGCTTAGACATAAAAAATTAAGATTAGTAAGACTACGACATCTTTTTTTGATTTGAGTTGTTGACAATGAAGAAAAAAGTATGTATAATGTAGTCTGTTGCAATTAGAGGTGATTGTAATGAAATGGGCTATCGCTCAGCTTATAAAACAAGGTTCACAAATCTTTGAAATTGACGAATTAGTTGATTTTTCAGATGTTGTGAAGCATCATGATGAAATTCGTAAACTATCGAAAGTTAAAGTCACAGGAACTGGACAATTACAAGGTAAAAAAGTAGTGTTCAACCTTCATATTGAAGGAAGCATGACATTACCGTGTGCATTAACACTTGAAGATGTAGAATATCCATTTAGCGTTGATACAGTTGAGATCTTCGTTTTAGATAGTGCTCTATATGAAGAAGGTGACGATGAAATCCTAGTAACTGGAACAACTGTCGAATTAGCACCGGTTATCTTACAAAATATCATGTTAGAGAAACCTTTACGTGTCGTAAAAGAAGGTGCTTACGAAGAAATGAAAAAACAAGGGATCGAATTCGAATCAGAAGAAGATTTGCACGAATCAGAACCTGTTCAAAAAATAGATCCTCGATTAGCAGTTTTATCAAAATTGCTAAATGATACTCAAGATAATTAGGAGGTGTCAAAATGGCTGTACCACAAAGAAGAACATCTAAAACTGCAAAACGTAAACGTCGTACTCACTTCAAATTAGAAGTACCAGGTATGGTAGCTTGCCCACAATGTGGAGAAATGAAATTATCTCACCGTGTATGTGGAACTTGCGGAACTTACAAAGGACGCGAAGTAGTAAAAACTGAAGAATAATACTTTGTTAATGGGCCCATTAATAAAGGTTTGGAACCAGAGCAGAAATGCTCTGGTTTTTGTTTGTGGGGTCCCCATCCCTCGAAGAGGGTATCCTCAAATGATGGGGCTTTTCCTTATGGTGTTAAGTGACTTAACTCACCGCTTTAGTGCAACTATACTCCGTGCTCGGCGGAGTTATCCTTAAATGGTAGTCGAGGCGAGGGCAAAGACCATACGATAAGAAATAATCTAGATTAAAGAAGCAATCGAAAGGTTGCTTCTTTTTATGTGCTTCGAAAATTTTAGGGGGGCCCCATCCCTCGAAGAGGGTATCCTCAAATGATGGGGCTTTTCCTTGTGGTGTTAAGTGACTTAACTTACCACTTTAGTGCAACTATATGCCGAGTGAAGCGAGGCGATTTCATAGTTGATAGTCGAGGTGTGAGCAAAGACCATATTAGAAGAAGAAGTCGATATTAAGTGACTGAAATTACCGCTTTAGTATAACGATACTTCAGGTATGGTGGAGTGATCCTTCATCAGTAGGTGAGTCGAGAGCTGAACGTATCTGATAAGAAATAGTCTAATTTTAAAGGAGCGACCAATGGTTGCCTCTTTTTATGTGGCGTGGAGTTGAGGATTAAAAAAGAGGAACTAGAGAATTTTCTATTAGATAAGCATAAATTATTTAATAGAATTTTTTTATTTTGGTAAAATAATGGGATTAATGTTCGAATAGAGAATGTTCCGGGGAATCAGGATCAATAGGTCAATCATTAATAGGGTGTTTAAGGTAGTCCCAGAAGAGATCGGCGAGACACCTTAACTTTTAATCAGTAAAAGGGAGGTTATAAGTGTTTGATGATCAATTTGATTTCGATTATTAGCTATTAATTAACTAAATTTTGAGTTTAAATTGTATCGATACGATATATGATAATGTTTACATATTTAAAATTGTACGTATAAAAAAGCTCTAATTTATCTATAATTGTGTTACAATTAGGACGAAAAAGACATAACCATTTACGAGAGTGTATGAGTTTTCTCGCGATCATCATTAAACATTGTGTTTTTTAGATAGAAGGAGTGACACTTATGGAATCAATTATCAAATCTGTAACGGCAAAAGCTTTAGGAGTAGATGAATCAAATGTTATCATTGATCATCGTTTAATGGGGGGGATGTCAAACTTCACTTATGTGGTTGAAGTAGAAGGAGCTAAATATACGTTTAGAATTCCTGGAAAAAATGCAGAAGTGTTTGTTGACCGCCAAGAAGAAAAAGAAAATATCGCGATTATTGATGCAGTAGGAATCAATAATGAGACGATTTATGTCGATGTTGAAAAAGGATATAAAATTGCTAAGTTTGTGGAGGGAACTCCATTGAGTGAAGCAGAAGATGCACAACCTTACTTAGATGAAGTGGCAGTTGTTTTGCATAAACTTCATGATTCAGGATTAAAAGCGGTGAATGATTATCGCCCTTATGACCGATTAGATGCTTATGAAAAGTTGGTAAGTGATAAGGGTGAGTATCATACTGAGAAATATTTTGAATTAAAAGAAGAATTTTTAGGATATCGTTCCTTCTTAGATCAATTTCCATTAGTGATTTGTCACAATGATAGCCAAATTTCAAACATGGTGGTTGAAGCAGATCACACGTATTTATTAGATTGGGAGTTTGCAGGAAATAATGATCCGATGTATGATGTGGCTTGTGTTGGAAACAAGGATTTCGAGTTAGCATTAGCCTTTTTGCCGATTTATTTAGGCCGTGAGCCAAAAGTCGAGGAGTTAAAGCGTCTTTATTTATGGCGTGCTTTCCAATGCTTACAATGGCATAATGTTGCGTTATATAAAGACTTAATTGGATTAAGTGAGGACCTTCATTTAAATTTCAAGACGATTGCAAGCATGTATTCAATGAAAGCTGAACAGTTCCTAACAGAAGTTAAACAATTTGAAGCATAGTCAAAGGCTGAGAAGAAATTCTCAGCTTTTTTGTTTCAAATAAGAGGGATTGGTCAAAACTATTCATATCTATTAGATGAACAGATTAAAATGATAAAGATGGAAAGAAGGGGTTAAACATGTGGCTCATAGCGATTTATCAAATGTTATTTAGTGTTGTTAATTGGTCGACGTCTATGGGTCAAGAGATAGTGGAGGAGATTGAGATGCAAGGATTTAAAATCATGACACTACAAGAACGATATGGTGATGAAGTAAAACAATGGGTTTATTTAGATGAAAGTGTTTTGGGTTATGATGATTTACGTTATTTATCGGTATTGCATTTTGGTTTTGATGGATATATTTATGAAGGTGAAATCATTGTTAATCAAAAAGTAGCGGATGAGGTGCTATCTATTTTTAAAGAGTTATACGGGATGAGATATCCGATTGAAAAAATGAAAGTGATGAGCTGTTATGGTGGTTCAGATGAGTTATCAATGATGGATAACAACAGCAGTGGATTTAATTTTAGAGAAATAACAGATGGTGGGAAGTTATCAAAGCATGCGCTTGGACTTGCAATTGATTTAAACCCACGGATTAATCCGTATATTAAATCAGGCACTGTATTGCCAAGCAATGGGGTTAGCTTTGTAGACCGAAATCAATGCATTCAGGGAATGATTAAACAGGGAGATTGTGTGTATCAGATTTTTAAGCGATATGGTTGGACATGGGGGGGAGATTGGACATCGCTTAAAGATTATCAACATTTTGAAAAATAAATAAAGCCAGGACAATCCTGGCTTTATTTGCGTTTAAATAACACTTTATCACTTGTAATATGTGAGGTTGTATCCCACGTTGAGGCATCTAATTCATCATAAGCTTCTAAGAAATCAATGACTTCTTTGGTGATTGGAGTTGGAGTTGAAGCTCCTGCCGTAATCGCAACTGTTTCAACGCCCTTTAACCACTCTAAATTTAAATCACTTAAATCTGCGATTCGATAGGATGGTGTGTTAGCACGTTCAACTGAAATTTGTGATAAACGGGCCGTATTATTACTGTGTGGATCCCCTACGACAATTGTTAAATCGGCTGCACCTGCTTGATTTGCTACCGCTTCTTGACGAACCTGAGTTGCGTTACAAATTTCTTTAATGAAGATCGCTTTTGGGAATTTTTCTTTGATTTTTTCAGAAAGAGAAAAAACATCCCATAAACTCATCGTCGTTTGATTGGTAATGATGATTTTATCATTGGAGATTTGTAAGTTTTCAAGTTCGTTGGCATTTGAAATTAAATGAATGTGATGTTCATCAACACCAAGTGCGCCCTCTGTTTCTGGATGACCATTTTTTCCAATATAAATGACATCATACCCTAAGTCAATGTGTTCTTTCATTAACGTATGTGTTTTAATCACATCTTTACAGCTAGCGTCAATGACATAAAGTCCTTTGTCAATTGCTTTTTGTTTAACGATGGGAGAGATACCATGTGCTGTGAAAATAACGGTTCCTGATTCAATTTGATCAAGAAGCTCAGCACGTGTTTTTTTCTTATCATCAATGGTAATCACCCCGAGTTGATTGATAGCATCTGTTATATGTTCATTATGAACAATCATTCCTAAAACATAGATTGGGCGTGGAAGTGTCTCATCATGTGCCGCGCTTTGAACTATATTTAAAGCACTGATCACACCTTGGCAATAACCACGTGGAGCAATTTTAATGACGTTCATGGATAGTCACCTCTTTTTATAATTTGTCTTATTATATCATATTTTAGTGTTTATCTCCTAATAATAAAGAATATAGGTTGAATTTGGTGGTCAAACTTTGGTAAGATAGAATTTGTGCGTAAAAAGGAATTACAACTTAGATAGAAATCATGGTTTATGAATGATTAAAGTTAGTCATACTAACAATTGAAGGAGTGGTATTAATGTCTGAACGTTTTCAAGATTTAAATATAAAGCCATACTTAAAGGCAGCGATTGAAGATTTACACTTTGAGGAATTAACTCAAATTCAAGAACAAGTTATCCCATTAGCATTAGAAGGTAAAGATATTATTGGTCAGTCTCAAACAGGGAGTGGAAAAACACATGCGTTTTTAATTCCAATCTTTGAGTCACTAAAAGAAGACGTGCAACAAGTGCAAGCGGTGATTACAACCCCAACACGCGAACTTGCTGAACAAATTTATATTGTAGCAAGTCATTTAGCGTCATTTAGCGAAACACCAATTAAAATTGGACGTTATGTGGGGGGAACGGATAAAAAGCAAACGATTGAAAGATTAGGGGTACAACCTCAAATCGTGATCGGAACACCAGGACGTATTAAAGACTTAGCCATCAATGAACGTGCGTTATTAGTTCATACAGCTAAAATGTTTGTCGTTGATGAAGCAGATATGACACTTGAAACAGGATTCTTAACAGATATCGATCAAATTGCAGGTACAATGGGAAAAGACTTACAAATGATGGTCTTCTCAGCAACAATTCCTCAAGCATTAAAGCCGTTCTTAAAGAAATATATGACAGTTCCAACTCATATTCACATTCAACCACGTCAACAAACAGCGGTTAAAATCAATCATATTTTATATCCAACGAAACACCGCAGCCGTGTTAATATTGTGGCAAATTTACTTAAAACCATTAATCCATACTTAGCGATTATCTTCGTTAATACCAAACAACATGCCACAGAAGTTTCGAATGCTTTAACATCACAAGGGCTACAAGTTGGGCAGATCCATGGGGATTTAACACCACGTCAACGCCGTCAAATGATGCAACGTATTCGTAATTTAGATTTCCAATACATCGTGGCAACGGATATTGCAGCACGTGGAATCGATATTGAAGGAGTTAGCCATGTTATTAACTATGAACTTCCTCAGGATTTAGAGTTTTATATCCATCGTGTTGGTCGTACAGCGCGTGGAAATTATGATGGAGTAGCTATTACATTATATGATTCAGCCGAAGAAGAATTATTACAAGAGTTAGAAGAACGTGGAATTAAATTCAACTATAAAGAATTAAAAAACGGTGAATTGGTAACGGTTAATGCTCGTAATAGTCGCCAAAAGCGTGAAAAGAAAGAAAATGAAATTGATAAAATTGCAAAGGCAAAAGTTCGTAAACCGAAAAAAGTAACACCAGGTTATAAAAAGAAAATGAAGTTTGAAATGGATAAAGTAAAACGTCAAGAGCGTCGTAAAAGAAAGTAAGGTGAGCTAGATGTTAAAAATCGGATCTCATGTTGGGATGGCTGGAAAAGAGATGTTACTTGGAGCTGCTAAGGAAGCTCATTCATATGGAGCGAATACGTTTATGATTTATACGGGTGCTCCTCAAAATACACGTCGTAAAGCAATTGAAGAGTTAAATATCGATGCGGGATGGAACTATATGAATGAACATGGGATTTCTGATATTGTGGTTCATGCGCCTTATATTATTAACTTAGCGAACACTGTAAAGCCTGAAACATTTGAATTAGCGGTTGAGTTTTTAGCTAAAGAGATTGAGCGTTCGGTTGCCTTGCGTGCGAAAACGATTGTTTTACATCCTGGTGCTCATGTTGGTGCAGGCGTGGAAGCGGGACTTGATAAAATTGTTGAAGGATTAAATGAAGTCTTAACAAAAGATACAGCGATTACGATTGCACTTGAGACAATGGCCGGTAAAGGAACTGAAATTGGACGTAGTTTTGAAGAATTAGCCTATATTTTTGAACATGTCGTTCATAATGAAAAATTACGCGTTTGTTTTGATACATGCCACGTTCATGATGCAGGTTATGATATCGTGAATGACTTCGCTGGCGTTTTAGAATCATTTGATCGTTTGATTGGAAAAAAACAAATCGCTGCTTTTCATATCAATGACAGTAAAAATATATCTGGCGCTAAAAAAGACCGCCATGAAAACATCGGATTTGGTGAAATCGGATTTGATGCGTTAAAATATATTATGTATCATAAAGATTTTGAGAAAGTTCCTAAAATTTTAGAAACACCTTATGTTGGGATGGAAGGTTCGAAAGATAAAGTCCCACCGTATAAACAAGAAATTGAAATGTTTAAAAAAGGTGAATTTGATCCAAAGAACTTAGAACGCATTTTAGGACGTTTATAACAAAAAAGACAGGAAACCCTCATTGGGATTATCCTGTCTTTTTTGTTATTATCTTTTGTTAAAAATGATATTTCGTTTGATAGACGTAATGAGTTCATGATATTTTGATAGATTATATAGATTGCAATGTTTGCTAAGCGTATCGTCAATCAGAGATAGAGAGGATTCATCCATCAACTCTTGCCAATGTTCGGTTAACAAGTGATGGAAAATCTCTAAGTCAGAACCCTCAATGCGCAAATCATTTTTTTGATTCAAAGATTGCAATTCATCGAAGGTCAATTTCATTAAGGTTGCTTTAATGTTATCATACATCATGCGTCCCCCCTTAAGTATAAATGATGTAAGCTTTCATTTATACTATGCAGTTTATTGCAAAAGGTTCTAAAAAATGACGTTTTTTTTTAAGACAACGGTTACGTCATTGATGAAAGGGTTTTAAATAGAGAAATTATATATTAATAGAGAGACGCTTTGGATATAATGAATTTAATCTAAATGGCTTTAGGGGGAGGAGTTAAATGTTTACACGAATCAATAGGGAATGACATCAATTACAAGAACAAGTCGCGACTTATCAACGAAATGAAGATTGTTTAAAATGATTAAAGCAGCGTCAACGGGAATTAGAAGGTCAAATGCGTGAGTTAGAATCAAAATTAAGAGCTGAGCAATTAGACGTTGAAAATTTGACACATCACAAGGTTATCAAGACGTTTTATCAATTGCTTGGAAATTATCAAGCAAAAATTAAAAAAGAAGAAAATGAGGTTTTAGAAGCAAAATTAAGATATGCTCAGGCAAAGCGTCAGTTAGAAGAGTGCTAAGAGTTTTGGTGTATTTGACATGGTTGGCGGCGGGGTGGTTGCTGATATTGCCAAACATTCATCTCTTCATCAAGCGCGAGATAATGCTAGCAAAACTCAGTCCTTAATGAATCGATTCAAAAGAGAGCTCACAGAGGTTAAATTGAAGACGAATTTTCAAATTGAGATGGACGGCTTTACGAAGGTTGCTGATTTCTTTTTTAATGGATTCTTGATGGGCTTTTTAGTTCAATCCAAAATTAATGCTTCCTATGATGACATTTCTTCAGTTAAAAGACAGGTGAGCCAAGTTTTATCGCAACTATCGTCGATGAAGAATAAGGTTGAATCTGATATCATTAGTAAACAAGTTGAACTTGAAACGTTCATTCATCAAGCCTAATAAAAAAACGCTGAAATAATCTGCGTGTTGATATGGGGAGGTAAGCAAAAAAGCGAAACGTTTCTTTTTTAGCAAGGCAGGAGAGCGTATCTTTCTTGTTGTCCAATTCTCCCATTAATAAAAAGGTGATATCAAGAGATATCACCTTTCATTTTTAAGCTAAGCTTTCGCGTTCTTTAATTAAAATTTGAATTTCTTCAACTAAGGTATCAAACATTTCAGCTTCCGGAACTTTACGAACGATTTCTCCATTTTTGATAAGAAGTCCTTCACCGCGTCCACCTGCAATTCCAATATCAGCATTTTTAGCTTCACCAGGCCCGTTTACCGCGCATCCCATGACAGCAACTTTGATATCATGAGGAACCGTTGTTAAATAATCTTCAACGCGTTGTGCAAGGGGAATTAAATTATATTGGATACGACCACATGTTGGGCAAGAAATTAAGGTTGCCATATTTTTAATTAAGCCGAAATTCTTTAAAATTTCGCGTGCGACTTTAATTTCTTCCACCGGATCTGCACTTAATGACACACGCATCGTATTTCCAATCCCTTGATTTAATAAAATTCCAAGTCCAATAGCACTTTTAATGGTTCCAGAGAAGACCGTTCCGGCTTCTGTGATTCCTAAATGCAATGGATATGGGAATGTTTTAGCGGCTAACTCATAAGCTTCAATCGCTAAGTCAGTATCTGAGGCTTTAAGTGAAATAATAATATCTTCAAACCCTAGTTTTTCTAAAATTTCAACGTGGAATTTGGCACTTTCAACCATTCCTTCCGCCGTTGGTTTCCCATATTTTTTTAAGATTTCTTTTTCTAATGAACCGGCATTCACACCGATACGAATCGCAACTTTTTTCGCTTTAGCTGCTTCAACAATTTGGCGCACACGGTCTTCATTTCCAATATTACCTGGATTGATGCGAATTTTATCAACGCCACCTTCAATTGCGATTAACGCCAAGCGATAGTCAAAATGAATATCAACAACTAAAGGAATGCTAATACGTTCTTTAATCGCTTTGACTGCTTTTGCATCTTCTTCATCTAAACAAGCGACGCGGACGAGTTGACATCCTGCGGCAGCTAATCGGTTGATTTGTTCAACCGTTGCTTCAATATCGTGCGTTTTAGTGGTGGTCATACTTTGAATAATGACTTCATTTGCACCACCGATAAAGAGATTACCTACTTGAACTTTTTTTGTATTTTGACGATGTGTTATTAAAGACATCGGGCTCACCCCACATTTTATCTCTTTTTTGGATAAATTATCGAAAAACTAACGCTATCCATCAATCATTATATAATAATTCTGAAGTCTTTCAAACCATAATACTTAAATTTAGGGGAGTTGATTTTTGATGGCTGATTTTATGTTACCACCATTGCCTTATTCTTATAATGCACTAGAACCTTATTTAGATGCACAAACGATGGAAATTCATTACACGAAACATCATCAAACGTATACGAATAATTTAAATGCCTTAGTTAAAGGACATGAAGAATTTTTTGATGGAAAAACAATTGAAGAAATTCTAAGTGATGTTGAGGCAATTCCAGCTGATATTCGTCAAGGCGTGATTAATCAAGGTGGCGGATACGCAAATCATAACATGTATTGGAGCGTTCTTTCACCAAATGGTGGGGGTGAACCATTTGGAAAATTAGCTAAACACGTAAAACAGACGTTTGGTAGTTGCGATAAGATGAAAAAATTAATTTCACAGGCAGCTATCAGTCAATTTGGATCAGGATGGGGATGGCTTGTTTTAACTGAAAACAAAGAGTTAGAGGTGATGAATACATTAAATCAAAACTCACCTTTGAGTATCGGAAAAACGCCTCTTTTACTGATTGATGTATGGGAACATGCGTATTATTTAAAATATCAAAATCGCCGAGCTGAATTTGTGGAAGCCATATGGAACGTTATTAACTGGGATGAAGTGGAAAGACGCTATGAAGAAGCATTGAAAAAGTAAGGAAAATTAGGAAACTGCCACACTTAGAGGCAGTTTTTTATTATACGCAGATAAAGTCAAAATTAGTTTTATTTTTACATAAAAAATGCAAATGGCTTTTTGTGAGTGTGATATAATAATGAGGAAGTTTAGATTTGGAGTTTAGAAAGGTGCGTCATATGGTAGATAAGATTTTAAAGCTAATCAAGTCATTAGTTTTTCGAATACATATTTTAAAGATTGTCAGTATTGTTTTGTTTTTAGTGATTTGTTTTCGACTATATTCAATTCAAGTTACGTATTCACCGGATTACACGAATTATATTGAACGCTCGACGACGGTTGAGCTCCAAAAAAATGTCCCACGTGGGGTTATTTATGATCGTAACTTTGATGTTTTAGTGGATAATGAGGCCGTTAATACCATTACGTATCAACTTTACTCAGATGTTTCTAAGTCACAAATGAAAGACATTGCGAGTCAATTAGCGAATTTAATCGAGGTTGATTTCTCAAAACTAACCTCTCGTGATTTAAAAGACTTATATCTTGAGGTTTTCAAAGAGGAAGCGAATGAATTAGTGACTGCTAAAGAAATCAAAGAGTTAGATGATAATGAAATTTATCAACTACAATTAAGTCGTATTACAGATGAGATGCTTGAAAAGTTAAGTGATCATGATAAAGAGACGCAAGCCATTTATATTAATATGAATAAGGGGACGAATTTAACGTCTAATATCATTAAAAAAGGAGCCACTCAAGATGAAATTGCCATTGTAAGTGAGCATCTAGAATCACTACCAGGTGTGAATACAGATGTCGATTGGGATCGCACTTATCCAAGTGTCGCGGGAATAAGTCCAATTTATGGACGTGTTTCATCGTATGAGCAAGGGTTACCAGCCAATTTGTCAGGCTATTATAAAGCGCATGATTATCAATCAAATGACCGCGTTGGGCTCTCACAATTAGAGCTTTATTACGAAGCTTTATTACGTGGAAGCAAATCTCAATATGTACTCAAAAATGAGAATGAGGTTTCAAACTATCAAGAAATTTATGAGGGACAACGTGGTTATGAGCTAGTTTTATCACTTGATGCCGAGCTTCAAGCAGCGCTCAATAAAATTGTTGAAGATGAGTTGATAGCGGCTAAAACGAATCGCCCGGTTGCCACACAGTATTTACGTGAAGCATATGTGGTCATGTTAAATCCAAATACAGGTGAAGTTTTATCGATGACGGGAAAAGTCATTGAATATAACGAAGAAACAAAACAATATGAGATATATGATAATTCTCTTGGAACTATTCAAAATGCCTTTACAATGGGATCAGTTGTCAAAGGGGCAAGTTTATTAGCAGGTTATCATTACGGAGTAACGGATATCAATCAATATATTACAGACGGTCCATTATCATTTAAAGGTGGATTGATTAAAAAGTCATGGAAAACACTCGGCTATATTAATGATTCAGACGCCTTAAAGTTCTCAAGTAACGTTTATTTCATGTTACAAACAATTCGTCTTGGAGGTGGAACTTACGTCCCAGGAGGACCATTAGTGTTAGACGTTAGTGCTTTTGATCAGTATCGCGAGTTCTTTAATCAATTTGGTCTTGGAGTCAGTACAGGAATTGATTTGCCAAATGAATCAATTGGGTTAATTGAAACGAATAAGACATCAGGGAAATTGCTTGACTTTTCAATTGGACAGGCGGATATTTATACGACGATGCAATTAGCACAATATGTCTCAACTATTGCGACAAGTGGCCGTCGTTATGCACCTCAAATTGTCAAAGATGTGTATTTACCTTCAAATGAGGAAGTAGATGGAAAGCAATTGGTGAAGTCGTTTGAACCGAAACTATTAAATATCGTTCAAATGGATCAAAAATATTACGATCGTGTTCATGAAGGATTTAAACGCGCCTTACAAGAATCAGGCGGGACAGGTTACTCGGTCTTTTATAAAGCAGACTTTAATCCAGCCGGAAAAACCGGGACAGCTCAGGAATATCTTCGCGATACTGAAACAGGGCGTTATGTAAAAGATGAAAATGGCGATTTTATTGAGGTCTACAATCGTACCTTAATTGCCTATGCACCTGCTGACAATCCGGAAGTAGCGATTGCAGTGGTCATTCCACAGGCAGAATTACCGACTCAATCGGATGCAGCGTCACTTAACATTGGATATGAAGCATTAAAGGCTTATTTTGACTTAAATAAGCAACGGATTCAAACAACTCCGACACCGCAAAATCAAGACTCAATTCCAGTTGGAGAAACAGAAGGAGGAGCTGAAACTGATCAAGTAGGGGAAACACCAACGCAAGATCAGCCTAGCACACCAAATATTTCAGAAGATTGAATATCAGAACTAGAAAATACCGTTTTAGATGAATAAATCATGAAAAATGGTTAAAAATGAAAAGAGAGCATAGATGCTCTTTTTTTATTTTGGAATTAAGATGCATTTTAGTAAAAATTACAGAAAAATAATGCTTGAGTCATCTACAAGCATTTGTTATAATTTTTACACACGAGTAAAAAAAACATAATTCGCCTTATAGTGTGAAAAAACTAAAAAATACTTTGTGTTTTTTCGTGGTGCATGCTATAATGTAGAAGTTGTTATTAGATTGGAGGGATTTTAGTGCGAGTAAATCTTACATTAAAATGTACAGTTTGCGGTGAAGAAAACTACATTTCTAAAAAAAATAAACGTAATAACCCAGAACGTCTTGAGATGAATAAATATTGCCCACGTTGTAAAAAAGCAACTGCTCATCGCGAGAAAAAATAAGGAGCTATTCCTTTTTCAAAATCCTGTTTATACAGGATTTTTTTTTTTTTGCTCATTTTTAGAAAAAGGCTTTATTTGAGATGAACGAGAATGTTATGGAGAAAATTGAAGCATAATAAAAAGAGAATGATTCAATAGAGAGGTTAAACTTCTTCGTATGAGATTCATTCTAAAACAGAAGGCTTAATAAGATATCGATATAAAATGAGCAGTATGCTGAATTTCGTTCCATGTAAAAGAAAATGGTTTCAAATTTAAAAGGTTATAATCTTTAAGAAGTCGATGAATCACTTTTAAACGAAATATGTTTTAGAAGAAAATGAAAAATGTCAAAATGTCAAAAAACGTATCGAAATAAGACGAAAACGTTTTAATGAAAAAAAGAGGTCATAATGTTTGTGAATAAATGAATTATAGGATATAATGGAATTAAATGAGGCATCGGTTACATCTTGAATTTTCAAATAAGGTGATTTCAAGTCATAAAAATAAATGATGCACTCAAATAACATAAATAGAGGTGACAGCCATGAAAACTGGAGTAAGACGTGTTGTCTTAGTAGGAACAGGATTTGTAGGAATGAGCTTTGCTTATTCAATGTTAAACCAAGGTGGATTAGAAGAATTCGTCTTAATCGATGTAAACAAAGACAAAGCTGAAGGGGAAGCAATGGACTTAAGCCACGGGTTACCTTTCGCACCACATAAAATGGATATTTGGGCAGGAACATATGAAGATTGCCGTACAGCTGATATCGTTGTAATCACAGCGGGAGCTGCACAACAACCAGGTGAAACACGTTTAGATTTAGTTGAGAAAAATGCACGTATTATGCGTGGAATTGTTCGTGACATCATGAAATCAGGATTCAACGGAATCTTAGTCATTGCAAGTAACCCGGTTGACGTTTTAACTTATGTAGCTTGGCAAGAATCAGGATTACCACGCCACCGTGTAATCGGATCAGGAACAACTTTAGATACAGCTCGTTTACGTTATGAAATCGGTAAATACTTAAATGTTGACCCACGTAACGTTCACGGATATATCGTTGGAGAACACGGAGATACTGAGTTCCCATTATGGTCTCATACAACAGTTGGGGTAATGCCATTATTAGATATCATCAATGATAACCCACAATATAAATTTGAAGATTTAGAACAAATCTACGTTAATGTACGTGACGCAGCTTACCACATCATCGATCGTAAAAAAGCAACTTACTACGGAATCGGTATGGCATTAACTCGTATTGTTAAAGCTATTTTAAGTGATGAAAACAGTTCATTATCAGTATCTGTTTACTTAAATGGACAATATGGACAAAATGATGTATTCGTAGGGGTTCCTGCTATCATTAACCGTAACGGAGTACGTGAAGTATTTGAATTAAATATCACAGGATCTGAACGCGATAAATTAGCTAAATCAGTGGCTGTTTTAAAAGAAACGTTAGACTCTGTACGTTAATTTAACGTTACCTTAAACACACTACTTTTATGAAGTAGTGTGTTTTTTTTAATGATATGTAACGGGTTAGCTTTTGAGGATGGAAGGGTTTCATCTTTATATTTGAGAAGAGTTATGTTAAAATATTATTCGAAAATATTAAATCTCGATTCGACAGATATTGAATCATATTCATAAATGAACGTAAGATCATTCAAACTTAGAAGGAGGACAAAAGAGATGAAAAAATACGTATTCGGAATTGATGTTGGGGGGACAACAGTCAAGTGTGGATTATTCTCTTCTAAAGGTGAATTATTAGAAGCATGGGAAATTGTAACGAACAAAGATAATAATGGTGAAAATATTCTTTCAGATATTGCTAAAACAATTGACGCTAAATGCGCTGAAAAAGGAATTAACAAAGATGAAGTTGAAGGAGTAGGGGTGGGAGTACCTGGTCCTGTTAATAATGAAGGAATTGTAGTAGTCGCTGTTAACTTAGGTTGGTCGACAAAAAATGTTAAAGAAGAGTTAGAATCGTTAGTTAACTTACCGGTGGCTGTTGGAAATGATGCAAACGTTGCGGCTTTAGGAGAATTATGGTTAGGAGCAGCAGCAGGTGCTAAAGATGCTATCATGTTCACATTAGGAACAGGAGTGGGTGGTGGTGTCATCATCGACGGTAAAGTGATTGCAGGTGTTCACGGTGCTGGTGGAGAAATTGGACATATCGCAGTTGTTTTAGAAGATGGAAATCAATGTAACTGTGGAAAAAAAGGATGTTTAGAAACGGTTGCTTCAGCAACTGGAATTGTTCGTGAAACAGAAAAATATTTAGCAGCAACTGAAGAGGCATCAACGTTACGCGATTTAGAAAAAATCGAGGCAAAAGACGTTTTCGATGCAGCTAAAGCAGGAGATGTAGTTGGAATCAAAATGGTAGATCAATTAGGACGCTACATTGGATTAACAGCGGCTAACTTAGCAGCAACAACGGATCCTGAAAAAATCATTATTGGTGGTGGAGTTTCAAAAGCAGGAGATATCTTAATTGAAACGATTAAAAAACATTACCAAGCCTTCGCATTCAGTGCGGTTCGTGAAACAGAATTTGTATTAGCTGAACTTGGAAATGACGCTGGAATCGTCGGATCAGCTTATTTAGCAAAAACATTATAATCACTTCGGATTAAGCACCCTATTTATTAGGGTGCTTCCGTCGTCAATGAGGTGTTAAAAATGAAAGTTTTCCCACTTATTTTAGGGCCTGTTCAAACAGCCTGTTACCTTGTCTCAAATGGCAATAAAGCCGTCGTCATTGATCCGGCTGCGAATGCGCAAACGATTATTAGACACCTAAAAACGAAAGGATTAGAACTTGAAGCTATTTTACTGACACATGGTCATTTTGATCATATTGGAGCAGTCAATGAATTAGCAACTCATTACCAAGTTCCCATTTATGCGCATAAAAAAGAAAAAGAATATTTTGAAAATCCAGATGTTAATTTATCACCTATGATTTATGAACGTCTTGTGTTAAATCCTAATTTTGATTATCAATTTTTAGCAGATGGAGCCGAATTTGATTGCATCGATACAAACATTCAAGCTTTCCATGTGCCAGGACATACAACAGGAAGTTTGTGTTTTTATTTTAAAGAAGGTGACATGCTCTTTACAGGGGATACCTTATTCAAAGGATCCATTGGTCGCACCGACTTTATTTATGGAAATCATGATCAGTTAGTAACTGGTATTAAGAAAAAGCTGCTAACATTACCCAAAAATACCCTTGTTTATCCAGGGCATGGTGATTGTACAACGATTGAAGAAGAAACAAATCATAATCCATTTTTAAAATAAAAAGTCGCTCATATAGCGACTTTTTTTAGTCTTCTAAATCTTTTGGAACGTCGATCAAGGGTTCTTTTAAATCATTTTCAATGAGATTGATTTGATTTCCTTGTAAAATATTATGGCTTTGTAAGTTATGATAGCCATTCATTAAGATTCCAATACTATTGTAATGAACCACAACGTTTTGAGAGATTTTATTGTGACTACCATTAAGATTTATACCTGTTTGATGGCCGCTTTGAATGGTATTTCCTGTAATCTCACTGTAGTCAGTATATAAATCAAGTCCGGTTTCATTCGCTTTTAAGGTATTTTGACAGATGGTGGCTTGATTGTGACCGATTAAAATCCCGCAAGCATGACAGTGGCTAATATTGTTTTTAACGAGCTGCGAACTTCCGTTTTGAACTAAAATTCCATATTTCGAATCATCAATTGTATTTTTGTAAAAAATATGATGTTTTGATCCATTTGAGACAATCCCAAGAGCATACGTTTCGATATGAGTTAAAAGATTTTTGATGAAATAATTATGGCAAGAAGGACCTAAGGCGACCACTCCACGGGAACAGTTTTGAACTCGATTCGCCTTGAAAATATTATGGTTTCCCGAAAATGAAATGGCGCTACTTTTATTATCCATGAGGTGACAGTGCAGAAGTTGGTTATGGTGTCCTATAAACGAAATACCACTTTGTTGATGATTAGCACACGTGATTTGGTAAAAGGTATTATAATTTCCAATTGAGACAATACCTGCTATAAAGTTAATGATTTGCACTCCTTGGATTTGGATGTGATGTGAGTCGATTTCAATGCCAATATTAGCTTGATTTTCTCCGTCAAGGATGACGCTTCCAGGGTGGGCCAGCAGATAGAGATGTTCTTTTTTTATGATTTGAAGTGATTCATGATAGATACCAGGTTTAATCCTAATGGTATCGCCACTATGAGCAGCGTTAATAGCGGCTTGTATGGTTTTGTAATGATGTGGGACGTTTAAAGTACTCATATTTTCACTCCCTGATTTAAGCTTGGTTATAGTATTAATTTATTCTAAGTGGGAGGTTTTGTGCCTAAATAAAAAGCAATGAACCGTCTGGACATTGCTTTTTTGGAGGTTAATAAAGTTTTAACGCAGATTTAATATAATCAACAGTTTCTAAAATTCCTAGTTCATCAATTTCAATCGTTAAATGAGCGCAAGACTCATACCATTGATGTCGTTTTTTATATAGGGTTTCAAGTTTTGTTTGAATGTCTTCATCTTGAAGCAGTGGACGATTTGTTGGATTAATGCGATGAATTAAGGTTTTAATTTCTGCTTTTAAATAGATGACGGTTGCCTCATTTTGAATCAGGTGACGATTAGCCTCAGTTACAATGATTCCACCACCCGTTGAAATGATATCAACATGTGATAGAAGCTCTGAAAGGGCATGAGTTTCACAATCTCTAAAGTAAGATTCACCGTGATGTTCAAATAAGTAAGAAATGCTTTGTTGTTCTTTTTCTTCAATGTATTGATCGGTATCGACCCAGGATTTAGATAAGTCAGCCGCTAATGCTTGACCAATTGTTGTCTTGCCACTGCCCATCATCCCAATTAAAATGATTGATTTCATGAATAATCACCCGTGTACTAGTGTATAGGTTTTACTTTTTTTATCGTAAGATACTTTTGCTTTACCTAAATACTCATTATAGTAGACCTGATAAGTGACATCAAGGCTTTGGGTATAATTTGAATATTTTAGCATCGCACTTGACCCATTACTTAGGGTAATCGTTTTAGAAGATTCATATTTAGGAATTGTTTGCAAAGGATCTGTGATTTCATCAAGCACGAATTTCAGACATTCCTTTTCAAGTAAGGTCAACGTGAGATACTCTCTTCTTTTTTCAAACAGTAAGGTCTGGCTTTGAAGCTGTTGCGATAAGGTTAGCAAGAGGGTGGCCATAATCAAGGCAAGGGTAAGCGTAAGACAAAGAATGCTTCCCTTTTCATTATTAATCATCAGACATCAACTCCTCATTAATCATTTCATCTTCAACGATTAGATCATCATCTCTTTCTTCAAAGAACTCCTCATTTGGAAAGGGGACATCGAGACTGTCTTCAGAGAACTCTTTGTCTAGTAATGAATGATTATTATTTTCTTCTAGAGGGAATGAGAGATCATCTAGCTCTTCTAAAAGCTCCTCATCTTCAAGTAATTCAATAGTAGGAAGCGGAAGATTAAAGGTGTTTAAATATACAGTCATACTTTGAGAAGAGGTTTTTAAATGAATGGTGGCATAATTAGCTTGATGATCCTTTACATTTAAGGTTTTACAATGATACAAGGCAATCTCGCCGCCTTTTCCATTGACCTGACGCATCAATCGCTCATCGGAGATAAAGTAAGAAATAGTGTCTCCATTTGATTGGTGAAGATTAAGGATTTGATGATTAGGAGAAGAAAAATAAAGGGAAAGTCGAGCTTCAATTTGGATTTGTGTGGCGAGAGCTTCTAGTTCATTTAATAAAACAGCATCAGTATTCGAGGCATATAATTTTGTGACTTGAATAAGGCTAAGTAAGGTAATAAGTAATAGTGAGGTGATGATGAGTGCAATTAAATGTTCAAGCAATAGAAATCCTTTTGAATTAAGCTTACAAACAAAGTGTTTTTTCATAAGTTGCTCCTAAGGGATAATGGGCACAAACTTGATGGGGTGAAAAGGTTATTTTATAAGGAAGCTGGGAGTCAAAATATAGGGTGTCTGGAAATGTTTTTTGTTGATATAAAAGTTCATCTTTAAGTTGATAGATTTGATTGAAAATAAGTTGTTCTTGAGTGAGTTGATGACGGGCCATTAAAAGATTCGGAAGCATTTGAAGCAAGGTGCTCAACACGACACCCAAAATAATCAAACTGATTAAGCACTCATATAAAATAAATCCTGATTCACGCTTAAGTTTCATCTAATATCTACACCTCCTGCGCCGATTGAAAAGACAATCGATTTTTTGAAATGACGACTATTGACGACAATGGTTTGACCTTTATCAATATGACCAAAAATATTGAATGATAAGGTGATAATGGATTCAGAAGCATTAAGGCTGACACCTGGAGGCAAATAGCGACGAAAATAGATCGTTTTTTCATCGGTGGAAGAAACATCATAGTAACCTTGTTGTCGATAAATTTTTAGTTGGATGAGCTGTGATGATTTTGGCATCATGTTCGCTTGACGAATATAAGCGAGATCCGCTTGGATGGTGGCTAACGTTTGATTCAGATTAATGTAATCATAGAGTTTCATGAAAGAGGTTGAAGTCGCTAAAATAAGGATACTCGTAATAGAAAGCGCGATGAGTGCTTCAATTAAGGTGAAACCTTTTTGATTTTTAAGCATCGCTATCTACTATTCAATACCATCGTTAGTATCCACAAGAGAATCACTAGTACAAAGTTTTTGAATTATTTTAGGATCTTCACTTACTGTAGGTTCTCCAATAAATGAATTTGCTGTGTTTTGGGCTACAATAGATGCTTTGTAAGCAACACATCCATCTTCATTGGCCTTTGTAATGTATTTAGCTGCATTTGGAATAATGAGTAGGGTTAGAATACTTACCACTATTAAAACAATCATCATTTCAATTAGGGTAAATCCTTTTTGGTTTAATTTTTTCATTGTTGTTCCTCCTAGAGTTTTTAGATGATGTCAATCATTTGAAAGACGGGTTGTAAGATACTTAAGTAGATCAAGATGATGATAATGCCAATGAGCATTAACAGACTGAATTGAAGAATTTTGAAGCTTTGACTTAGCAAGGCAGATAACTGTTTGAATTCTGAGTGAGAGTAGTAAGCAAGCTCAGCTTGAATACTTCCAAGGGTTAGGGCATGAGCCATCGTGAGCCTGAAGTAGGGGGTAAAATACGGAGATTGATGGAAGGCAAGTTCTAGTGGTGTTCCAGCTTCAAGGGTTTGATTGAATTCTTTGATGATGAGTTTGATAAAGGGGATGGTTTCAAATTTTAGCATCATCTCAAGACTTTCTTTTAAGGATAAGCCACAGGTTAAGAAGATAAGCCATTGACTGCTAAAATAGTAGCTAAAGATTTTTTGCATGAGAGAACGTAATAAGGGGAGTTTAAATAACCATTGTTTGACGTGGGCTTGAAAGGGGATAGACCGCCATTTCAAAATGAGGGTCATGAGGATGGTTAGTAAAGCGATGACTCCGATCAAGCATCCAATGATGATAAAGATCGTTTGCAAGAAGTCAGTATTGCCGGATAAATTGAAACTATCGTAAAAGCTTTGAATTTTTGGCATGAAGAGAATAAACACGGCGATTAAAATGAGACTCATGAGGCCAAATAAGGTGAGGGGATAGCGAATTTTTTTAGAGAGGTCTGACCGATTTTTAAGATGGAAGTCACTATAATCAGCGGCCTTTTGTAAGCCTTGTAGTAAGGCTCCTGCTTGCTCACTACTACGAATCATGTAAATAATCCGATGTTCGAAGTGGCACTCTTCTAAGGTGTCGGCAAAGTTTTGACCTTGTAAGCAGGCAATAATCATAGGATCAACGGCTTGTTTTTTAAATAGAGTTTTCATGATAGCAAGGGCATCGGCAATCGAGAAGCCATTTTCTAACAGTTGACTAAAGCGGGATAAAAATTTTTGTTGCATACTTAAGTTCCAATATGATTTTAGGCTCTTTGTTGTTGGCATTGTGAAAACTCCTCATCTAGTGTGAGATAGGATGGTTGAACTGGACTTCCTTCATTTAAATGATGGAATAAGACGTCAAGATGATCATCAAAACAAAGTTCAAAAAGAGCCTTTTGTTCATCATCAAATTTAATGAGACGCTGATTCGCTACACCAATGACTCCTTGTTCTAGTTCTTGAAGAGTAATGCCTAAATCAAGTAGACGGTTAATCGTTCCGAGCACATTTTTAGCATGCACCGTGGAAATCACCAAATGACCCGTAAAAGCGGCACGTAGAGCCTGTCTCGCTGTTTGACTGTCTCGAATTTCACCAATGATAATAACATCGGGATCATGACGTAAAATCTCTTTAATCCCAACATCATACGTCATGCCCATTGTTTCATTCACTTGCATCTGAATGATGTCTGGCTGCTGATATTCGACTGGATCCTCAATGGTTACAATACTTTTTCCAAGCTCTTGCTTCAAATAATCAATTAGCGCATAAGTCGTTGTTGTTTTGCCAGAACCAGTCGGACCACTAATTAGCAAAAGTCCTGCTTGTTTCGTCGCCATCTGCTGAAGCGCGGCTACATTTCGATAAAAATACGGAATCTCATGAAGTTGCTTTTGGTGTGTGTGATTAATCAGCCGCAACACAAGGCTTTGATAGTGTTGAGTGGGAAGAATGGAGACCCGACAATAATAGGTAAGTTCTTGATTTTGAAGCCTCAAGAGACCTGATTGAGGTTGTTTGGGGTGCATGAGTGAGAGTGAGGCTTGGAATTTAATATAGGCTAATAGACTTTCATATTGAGTGATTAAAAGTTCTTCGTATGGGACCATAAACGCTCCGACTCGAAATTCGATGCACATCTTTTCATTCTTCATGACAAAGTGAATGTCACTCGCTTTTAATTCGTGAGCACGTTCTAAGATAGCTAAAAGTTTGGATTGAATTGGCATTGATCTTCACCTCCTGACATATATTACGCTTGAAACTTTAGGTTTCTTTTTTTTGTTTGAAAAAGATGAACGGGGTAGATACCGTTTCACGCCAACGAAATGTGATTATACTATAGTAACGAAATTTTATTAAAATAGGTGAACAGATATGAACAATAAAATAACAGAAGATAAAATGTTACAGGTTTTAGATACTTGTTATGAAAAAGCTATTCAAGGGCTACCAGGTTTTGAAACTGCTCAAGAACTTGGAGATAAATATTTAGAAAAATATCAAGATGTTGAGAAAGCCATTGATAAATTTATCGCTTTTCAAGAAGCGAAATGTATGACAAGTGGATTTATAACTGGATTGGGAGGAGTGTTAACTTTGCCGGTTGCTATCCCTGCCAATGTAGCATCGGTTTTATATGTTCAAATTCGAATGATTGCTGCTATTGCCCATATGAGAGGATATGATGTGTTAGATGACCAAGTTAAAACATTTATTTATGTGGCGTTAACTGGGAATTCTGCAGGAGAAATTTTAAAACAAAGTGGCATTCAAATTGGTGTCAAAATGGGGACATCTTTAGTAAAAAAAATCCCAGGTAAAGTGTTAACTAAAATTAATCAAAAAGTCGGATTTCGATTATTGACCAAAATGGGGAAAACAGGTGCAATTAATTTAATTAAATTAGTTCCGATTACAGGTGGAATTGTGGGAGGAGGTTTTGATTTGATTAGTACAGCTACAATTGCTAAAACAGCTAAAAAAATTTTTGTCTAAAACTTCATCCGAACTTCATGGAAAAATATTGCATAATTGATTAGAAGTCAGTAGAATAGGATTATAATTGATGAAAGTGATGTGAGAGAATGTTTTGGACAATTCCCTTTTTTATAACTGGCGGTGTTCCGTTTATTTTAGTTTTAATTGCCTTATTTCAAAAGATAGAGTGGCGTGGTGAAATTAAACGACATGCACGTGCTCAATTTCAAAATAATTCATGGGCTAAATTTGCACTAATTTATGCTGGAATTTGGATTGTGATGGCGATTGTGTCTAATCTGATTTCCTTTATCCCGCTTTTAAATGTGTTACTGAATATGGCAGTGACTGGATTGGTTGGGTATGGGTCTGTTGATGTCCTAAGAAAAATTCGTCGTGGTGAAGATTTTACGATTCGTGACTTTTTCCCGACTGATGAGTTAGGGTCGGTGATGGCCTTAACGTTTGTAAAGGATATTTACCTCTTTTTATGGTCATTATTATTTGTCATTCCAGGCATCATTAAGGGCTATTCGTATTCACAAGTTTATTATATTGCGAATGAAAATCCAGGGATGTCAGTGGATGATATCATTACTGAAAGCCGTGAAATGATGGATGGACATAAATGGGAGTTATTTATTTTACAAGTTAGTTTTATTGGTTGGGGAATTTTAGCTGCCTTAACGTTAGGGTTAGTAGGACTTTACATTTTGCCACTATACTCAATGTCTCTTTATCTATTCCACGAGTATGTCAAAAAGGGCTATCTTCAATCAAACACTCATAAAAATGTGTACACAATTTATTAAGAAGGGACTGAAAAGTCCCTTTTTTATGACGTGAAATCTGATGAGAAGAGAGGGAGATGATGAATGAGATTGAGATAAAATGGGATAATCTTTAAACCTAAAAACATTAGAATTTAGACTAAAATAAGGATTGTTTTTATGTCAAATGGGTTTTTCTTTAATAAATGAATTCAAAGTAGAAATATTGATTTATTAAAGAAAGGTAAAACATGTTAAGAATTGACTGTTTTTGTTTTTTCATTAATATAATTGAAATTTGAGAGGATAATTTTGAGTATCTTAAAGGAGGAATCGATGATGTTATATCTTGTTTATATTTTCGCAGGAATAGGGGCAGGTGTTGTAACAGGACTTGCAGGTCTTTCGGCGGCAGTCATCATTACACCTTTACTAGTCAGTATTTGTGGATGGAAGAGTTATGATGCTGTAACAGTTGCGCTTGCAGCAGATGTTTTGGCTAGTTTATTGACGGCATATACTTACTATAAAAACAAAAATATTGATTTAAAGCATGGGATGCTAGTAGCAATGACTGCTTTTGTCGGAACGATTGTTGGGAGTTACAGTGGATTTCTTTTTTCTCAGTCGCAACCAGATGGACTTGGCTATATTTCAATGTTAACAACTATTTTTCTCGGGATCAAGTTTTTAGTCAAACCCATTGAGGAAGGGCATGATGCAGAAGCTGGACTAGAACAGATTAGTAAGAAAAAAATGATACAGGCCATGATTTTTGGATGTGGAATCGGTTGGATTTGTGGTTTTACTGGAAGTGGCGGAGGAATTTTAATGCTGACAGTGTTCACTTTACATCTGGGTTATAATTTAAAAGTAGCGGTCGGAACAAGTACGATGATTATGACACTAGTGGCTTTAATTGGAACGATTAGTCATTTTTCTATGGGGGCAAGCATACAGGTTATTCCGATGTTAGTCGTGATTATCTGTTGTGTAGTAGCGGCTTATGTGAGTGCTAAATTTGCGAACAAGTGTGAGATTAAAACGTTAAATAAAGTAGTAGGAATGTGCCTTGGTATTCTTGGAATCATCACGATTTTAATCAAATTAATATAATTGAGGTTGATCAGTTACCATTTAAAATAATGGCGATAACAAAAAGGATGTCTTGCTGACATCCTTTTTGTTAGTTCTATTAAGATAGCGTATTGATTAGAGCGGAAGAATAGATCTTGTAATATGATAATTGAGCTTATAATCTCCGAGTGCGTCTTCAACGGATAAGATAATGGCATAGTTTCCTGTTTTTTTGATTTTTAGATGGTTGTAATAAGAGGTCGAATCGGTTATTTCAAACTCATCGATAACGCCGGTTTCATTGATTAGATAGTAATGATAAACGCCACTAGAGGTTGGGATAACTTCAAATTCTAGAGTTAGCTTGCTACCACGTGTTAAATTTCCTTCGTGAACGAGATAAAGACTCGTTTGAGGTTCAACAATAGCTCCACCTATTGTATAATTCACTGGAATAAACGGTTTTTGTTTGGGATAAGAGAAACGAGTCTCTGTCTTTAAGTCACTTAATTCATAGGTTACACCTGTTTCAGTGGATGTAATTTGCTCAGCGATATGATCTAAGACGGCATCACAAACCGTTGAAGTGGTGATGGTTGAAAAGGCAAAAGGACCTAATAACAGTGCTCCACTCAATGTGATAAAAATTCCTGTTATGATGATGACGAGTAAATATTTTTTGATAATAGACATGCTACCCTCCCCCTTAAAGTAACCGCTTACTAATAGTGTATCACATGTCTGTTTATGACGAAAGCCTTAATAGAAAAAGTTTTTTTATGGCTTAAGAAAAATAATTTCAAAAGGCATGAGAATCTCTGAAGCATTCATCTTTAGTGGCAATACTCTCTTACTTTACCGTTTACTAGATTAACTAGGGGACGGAATAGGCTCTGTGTTTTATTTGAATGATCATGTTACCTACTCTTTAAAACGTCTTATTTTAAGGGAGTTTTATCAGTGCGGAAACGTTAAATGAAATTTTTAAGTCGATTTGTGCTATAATAGGTTAGTTAAGAAAGTGAGTGATGATATGATCCGAGTATCGCAGATTAAAATTTCAATTGAGGATCCGATTGAAAAAGTAAAAGAATTAGTGTTAGCACAATTAAAGCTTCGTGAAGAAGATTTACTGGAATATAGAATTTATAAACAGTCAATTGATGCGCGTCGTCGCGGAAAAATGGAGTTCGTTTATACCGTCGATATTGCCCTTAAAAATGAAGACCAAATTTTGAAGTTAAATCGACCAAATATCGTTAAAACACCTGAATTAAATTATGCGTATCCCTCTATGGGAGAAAAACCGATGTCTCACCGTCCAGTAGTCGTTGGCTTTGGACCTGCTGGGATGTTTTCAGCATTAATTTTAGCGGAAATGGGGTATAAACCAATCGTTCTTGAGCGTGGTGGAAGTGTGGATGACCGTGTGAAATCGATTGAGGAATTTTGGAGCGAAGGAAAGTTAGATCCAAATTCAAATGTTCAATTTGGTGAAGGTGGAGCCGGAACGTTCTCAGATGGGAAGTTAACGACTCGTGTTAAAGATTTACGTGGACGTAAGGTGTTAGAAGCGTTAGTTGAAGCGGGAGCACCAGAAGATATTTTATATATGGCACATCCTCATGTTGGGACGGATTTATTACGTGGTGTCGTTAAAAATATTCGTGAAAAAATTATTTCGCTTGGTGGAGAAGTTCGCTTCAATACACAAGTGACAGATTTTATCGTCGAAAATAATCAAATCACAGGAGTTAAAGTAAAAGGTGGAGACGTCATTGAATCTAATCATGTGATTGTGGCAATTGGACATAGTGCACGTGATACGTTCTATCACATGTATGATCGTGGGGTTCAATTTACAGCTAAACCATTTGCAGTAGGAGTTCGTGTTGAACATCCTCAAACGCTAATTGATCAAGCTCAGTATAAAGAATTTGCAGGTCATGAGAAATTAGGAGCAGCAGAATATCGTTTAACACATACGGCATCAAATGGTCGAGGCGTTTATACGTTCTGTATGTGCCCAGGTGGTTTAGTCGTTCCATCAAGTTCTGAAAAAGGGCGTCTCGTAACGAATGGAATGAGTGAACATGCGCGTGATCAAGAAAATGCGAATAGTGCCTTATTAGTGCAAGTATTTCCAGAAGACTTTGGATCAGATCATCCATTAGCAGGGGTGGAGTTCCAACGTCGTTTAGAAGAAAAAGCTTTTGGTATGGGTGGAAGTAATTACACAGCCCCAGCTCAACTTGTTGGGGACTTCTTAAAAGGACAAGCGTCTAAAAAACTTGGAAGTGTGACCCCTTCTTATGCATTAGGTGTTAAATTAACGAATTTGAATAAATTATTACCAGATTATATTACAGATGCCATGCGTGAAGGCTTAATTGCATTTGATCGTAAACTAAAAGGATTTGGGATGCATGACGCTGTGATGACGGGAGTCGAGTCTCGTTCATCTTCTCCAGTACGTATTGATCGTGATAGCGAAAGTTTACAATCATTAACGGTTAAAGGGATTTATCCATCAGGTGAAGGAGCTGGATTTGCAGGTGGAATCGTCTCAGCGGGTATCGATGGAATTAAATGTGCTGAGGCATTGGTTCGTGAATTTCACAAAATGTAATTAAAATTAAATAATTAGATAAAACGCGTTATAAATTCATCGTATTTCATCATATTATGATAGGGATTAAAGAGCATTAAAATCATATTACGAGGTGAATTTATGGCGCGTCTT
This sequence comes from Turicibacter sanguinis, assembly GCF_013046825.1. Lineage (NCBI taxonomy): Bacteria > Bacillati > Bacillota > Erysipelotrichia > Erysipelotrichales > Turicibacteraceae > Turicibacter > Turicibacter sanguinis. Next base: position 2,190,843 of record NZ_CP053187.1, read on the forward strand.
TTATATATAAAGGCTAATCCGAAAGCTAATGATCAGTCGTTAACCTTTACATTATCTGATTTTTTTATTAAACAATATCAATTATCACATCCAAATGACACGGTCGAAGTGTTAGATTTGTATCAAACGATTATGCCGATTATGGATTGTGAGCGATTAGCATTGTATAATCAAGGAAAAGAAACAGAAATTCGGCATTTAGCAGAGCAATTTAAATCTTTTGATAAGTGTGTGATTGCGGCCCCCGTTTGGAATCATAGTTTTCCAGCGATGCTAAAAATTTATTTAGATAATATCGTGTATCGTCATGTGACATTTGGTTATCAAGACGGAAAAGTAGCTGGTCTTTGTTCGGATATGAAAGTGATGTATATTTCAACATCCGGACAACCTTATAGCGGCAATCGTTCTTTTTTAAATCATCATGTTTCGCAAGTTGAAGCTGTGCTGAGTCTCGTTGGAATTACTGACGTGGATTCAATTACCCTTTGGGGACGTAACAGTTTTAACGAGGATCAACTCAAACAACAAATTTGTTTACTACAAAATCAAATGGTTCAAAAAGCCAAACAGTTTTAAAAAAAAGGTCACAAAGCCAAATGCTTCGTGACCTTTTTTTAAGGCTTCAATTTAATTACTTGACCAGGTGCTAATTGTAAATCTTCATTTAACATCAATAATTCTTCAGGTGTTAATTTAAACCGAATGAGTAGATCTTGAATCGTTTCATCTGATTTAACGACGTGTTGATTGAGATGTGGAAGTAGGGGAACTTTAATTTGACGGTTAGCTTTAATAATGAGGGGTTGATTTCCATTCAGTTGGATCAATACTTTTGGAGTAGTTTGAAACAGATTGGCAATCGTTTGAATTGAATCAGTCGATTTAATCATATAATTTGCTACTTCAATACGTTCATTTTCCATACGACTCACTTCCTTCCTTTTCTTCACGTCATGATGTAAGAAATCGCTTTATCTACTATAACGTATGCAAAGAGATTGGGCAATTGACCTATTTTAACTCATTATTTTAGTCATCAAATAAACACAATTTTGACTTTCACTCATACCATACAGTAAAAGAGTGAAAGGAGGAGTACAGATGAGTAATATTTTAATTGCTTGGGTAACCTATACGATTGTCTTACATCTTGAAATGAACAGTTCATTGCACGAAGAATTAGAAGCAGACATCAATCAGCTTATTATTTTAGGTTCATTACTTCATAGTAATGAAGTAAGTACGACTCTTCGTTCTCGACTTGAAAAAGGGGCTTTGCTTCTTCATGAAAATCCTCAGCTACGTGTCATTGTGACGGGAGGAAATGGAACAGATTTGAAACTTCCAGAGGCCCATATCATGAAAAACGTATTGATAGAAGAATTTGGGATTTCAGAAGATCGTATTATCGTTGAAGATTTAGCCAGAAATACATTTGAAAATTTATTGTTTTGTAAACCTTTAATTAAAGAAGAACGCGTTGCGATTGTAACCAGTGAATTTCACAGCATTAGAACGAGATTACTTGCTCACCGATTACATCTTAACTGTCAGCTTATTGGAGCGAAAACTGATTCAAGAAAACGATATAAGTGGGAATTAAGGGAACAGTTAGCACTTGTGAAATCTTTATTTTTAGATCGAGAAAAACGGTAAAATTTAATCATATTTGTTAGGAATTGATGTTTTTACAAGAAAGTATTGAACTTTCTATTCTGAAGGACTATAATCAACTCATCAGTCGAAACTATAAGTCCCGATAAGTTTTCTAGAGTTTTTGAAAACTTTAACAAGACTATAGTTTCTATTCGTACTAAAGTATTTGAATAATGATGACTGAAATCAGATCGTGACAGGATTAATCAGTCAGTATATAGAGGTGAGTTCGTGGAAGCATGTTGTGTTGATTCAATTCATAATGATGTCATTAAAAAAGTAAAAGATGTCATGCCAAGTGATGAAGAATTACTGAAATTATCAGATTTATATAAAGCGATGGGAGACTTGACTCGTATTCGAATCATCTCAGCCCTTGTTAACTCGGAAATGTGTGTGTGTGATTTAGCCTCCTTACTAGATATGACACACTCAGCGATTTCACATCAGTTACGTGTTTTAAGACAGGCTCATTTAGTCTCGTTTCGTAAAGAGGGAAAAGTCGTTTACTATTCTTTAGATGATAATCATATTAAAATGTTATATGAACAAGGATTAGTCCATGTTTTACATCAACATTAAAAAAGAAATCAGTGCGTACCGCTGATTTCTTTTTTGCTTTTTGCACACTAAATGAGAGAGAGGAAGATATTCATTAGAGAAAGGGGGATAAAAAATGATGAGAATATTAATGATTGTCGTCTTATTAGTCATTGTTGATTTTTTTACTGGCTATGTGAAGGCCTATTTGAAGTGTCAGTTAAATAGTTCAGTGGGATTAGATGGATTGATTCGTAAGGCCATGATTTTATTTTCGATGCTTGTGTTTAAATTACTCGATGAGATGCTTGGCTTTAATTTACTCAATTTATTACCAAGTGAGGGGATGTTATTTTTTTGTGAAATGGGAGTGGAGAACGTCGGATTAATGGAGATTTTAGGAGGTGGTGTAGTGTTGCAAGAGGGGACCTCGATTTTAGAAAATCTTCATGAACTCGGAGTACCTATTCCTACGGTTTTGGCGCGACGTATTGAACGAATTAAAGAGGTGTTTTTGGATGAAAGGGGAGATAAATACGAATCAACCGACGGATGATGGGATGATTGCAGCAAGGGTTAGGGCTTAAATTAAATTGGGATGAGAAATGAATGATGAGCTTTTCTGTTTAACGAATATATGAGACGACGGTTAAAGAGATATCACGAAATAGTTTTTTTGTCATAGGATGTAGTATAAACAGTGAGATAAATGAATAAATTGATACAAATGAGGGTTTGTATCCTGAAAAAGAGTAGCGTGTAACTACTCTTTTTTTGTACCAGGGGGAGTGAGAACATGATTGTGAATGAAGAAGGAATTTTAGAGTTTTTAAGTCAAACGAAAGACGCATTAGACTCTTATATCAATTTACGAAATACAAATATCTTAAGTGTTGCCTTTACAAAGGATGAATATGATGATTTTTTAAGTTTACTCTTTCATTTACAAATGTATGAACGCGAGTTAAACGAACTCATTGAAACGGAAGACTTAAAAGATGAACTTGTTCTGTGCTTAGCTGAGTTACTTATTTTCGATATTATTGAAGTTTGCCGTGAATTGCATGATGATTACGGCGAAGAAGCTCAATTAAAAGTTAGATATGGAGAACTTGATGAAGCTAAAATTGCGGTCATTCGATTGCTAAAAGGATTTCACCGGCCTTTAGTGGCAGATTGGCAGACACTTGATGAGGTCGCGACTGATGCTAAATTATTTATTACGATTGAAACTAAAGGAGACTATGCCTATTTTAAATCACATGAAACACAAAAAGACGCGTATTTGTATGCTATTAGTCATGGGATTGCAAAAGATCAGGTGTTTAATCGATTATTAATATGACCTCTTAGGAGGTCTTTTTTTGATAGGGATAACTGAAGATTCAACAAAGAAAAGGCTTTTGTCGCTATCTTTTATTAGAGGGGAATGTCAGGAAATATCTTCAATTAGCGTAATAAAATGAGGGGCGAGAAGCGTATAGTTTAATATAAAGTAAGGGGGGATCAGGGTGGGAATCAATCGCTTTAAACGATGGGTTTGGCAAGGTCGTTATCTTATTTTTTGTATCGTTACAATGATAATGGTTGTTTGTTTTTTACGTACTAAAGGAACAAATTCACAAGAAAGTGGGATAGCTCCGTATCAAGAAGAAAGTGTCCAAGTTTTGAAAAAATTAGAGGAAGTGAGTGTGAGTGAAGTACTAGACATGATTGCAAATAAACAAGCTAAAGAGCCCGATAGATTAGAAATAAATCAAGAAGAATGTGATTTTAAACAATACTTTGCGTCTTCTGTTTTTATGGGAGACTCGATTGTTGAGGCCTTTACCGCGTATGATTATTTAGATCCTTCTTCTGTTGTAGCGAAAGTTGGACTTCGACTTGCAACAGCAGAGGAAGAAGTTCAAAAAGTCATTCGTTTAAGTCCTGATGAAGTCTTTTTACTTTTCGGTGCGAATGATTTACTCGTCTATAAAACGGCGGATCAATACATTGAACGATATGAGGCCTTAATTCAAGAAATGAAACAGGCATTACCTCATTTAAAGGTTTATATTGTGTCTATTTTTCCGATTCGAGAAGATATCGCCAAAAATATACCTGAGTTAAGTTTAGAACGTGTCACAGTTTTTAATGAGGCATTAAAGACATTATGTGAGGTGTCAGATTATCGTTTTTTAGATGTGGCTTCTTATGTGAGGGAAGACATGTATGAACCGGATGGAATTCATGTAAAATCGACGTTTTATCCGATTTGGATGCAAGTGATTAAAGCGTATAAGGAGGCAGAGCCAAAGTGATGAAAAAGTTAAGCATCTTGGTTTTAGGAAGCTTTATTTTAATCAGTATGTTAACAGGATGCGAGAAAGCAACCAATGTCTCACTAGAGCAGATTAAAGAGGCGCTACTCGTCGATGAAACGCGGGTTAAAGAGGTGGGGAGTAAGGAGTTAAGACGGTTCATTGGAGTTAATCCAAATGAGATTTCGGGTTATGTTTATTACGTGTCGATTTCATCGATGGAAGTTGAAGAGATATTGGTTGTCGAGGTTAAAGATCGTTCGCAACTTGAGGACATCGAGTCAATGGTTGAGGCTCGCGTTGAAAGTCAAATCAATCGTTTTAGCGGCTATAAGCCAGAAAATTGTAGCTTACTAGATAACTATGAGCTAAAAGTTCGAGGGAGTTATTTGTTTTTTGCGGTATCAAACGAAGTCGACACATACTGTGATGCCTTTTTGAATGCATTTAGGAAGTAGGGTGAGAATCAATGGTTTTTAGTAGCTTGTTTTTCATGTTTGTCTTTTTTCCTATCGTGTTTCTGGCTTATTTTTTGATGCCAAGACGGGGACGAAATCTCGTTTTATTAATCGCAAGTTTAGTATTTTATGCGTGGGGAGAGCCAAAATATATCGTCTTGATGCTTTTATCCATTGTTGTTAATTACGTGTTGGTTCTTTTGATGGAAAAAAATCCGAATCAAAAAAAAATCTTATTTATGGTGGCACTTCTTTTTAATTTAGGGTTACTTGGATTTTTTAAATACTATGATTTTTTCATTGAAAATGTTAATTACCTCTTTCATTTAAGCTTAGAGGGTCAACATATCCCGCTTCCGATTGGAATTTCATTTTACACGTTTCAAATTTTATCGTATGTTATTGATGCATATACTGGAAAAACTAAAGCGCAACAAAATATTATTTCATTCGCCTTGTATGTCACGATGTTTCCACAACTTGTAGCGGGACCGATTGTCAAATACACTGACATCCAAATTCAATTAAGCGAACGTCAGGAGAGTTTTGAAAAGATTGGATTAGGTGCGGAGCGCTTTATCGCAGGTCTTGCTAAAAAGGTGTTGCTTGCGAATACTATTGGGTATTTATTTACAACGATTCAAGAGATGGAATTTGGTAGTTTGTCAGTCCTAACGGCATGGCTTGGTATGATTGCTTTTACATTACAAATTTACTTTGATTTTAGTGGATATTCAGATATGGCGATCGGTCTTGGAAAAATGTTTGGCTTCGATTTTTTAGAAAATTTTAATGATCCGTATATTTCAAAAAGTGTCACGGAGTTTTGGCGACGTTGGCACATGTCACTGGGAGGGTGGTTTCGAGAATATGTTTATATTCCACTTGGAGGAAATCGATTAGGAATAAAAAAACAAATCAGGAATTTACTGATTGTATGGTTATTAACTGGACTTTGGCATGGAGCGAGTTGGAATTTTGTGATATGGGGCGTTTATTATGGCGTCTTGCTTTTTATTGAAAAAATCATCTTAAAGCAATGGCTTGAAAAATGGCCTTCATGGTTAAGACATGCGTATACATTAATCCTTGTGAGCATAGGTTGGACGTTTTTTAGTATTGAAAATCTAGGGGACGCCTTTTCTTATTTAAAGGTGATGTTTGGATTTTCAGGACACGCGTTGTATGATAAAACGTCGATGTATTATTTGATGAGTTATGGCCTCTTATTGATTCTAGGAGTTATTTGTTCGACGCCACTTTTAAAACAGATTCAAATGACCTTAAAAAGCACCAAGTGGGGTGGATTACTGCTAGTGGTGCAAGTCACGCTCCTTCTTTTAAGTACGGCTTATTTGGTGACAACGACGTATAATCCATTTCTATATTTCAGATTTTAGGAGATGAGCTCATGAGGAAAGGGATGTATTGGAGTAGTTTAGCGTGTGTGTGGGTGATTTTTATTTTTGTGTTTTTTACGTTGAATTTATTAAGTGATAATGTAGCATTTTCAGAAATGGAGAACCGGAGCTTAGCACAAAAACCAACGTTTAAATGGGATCGGGTGCTAGAAGGTCGTTATAGCAGTAAATATGAAAAATATGTAAACGATCAGTTTTTTGGGCGAGATGCTTGGGTCCAAATGAAGTCTCAAACCGATTTGTTACTTGGACAAAAGGAGAATAATGGTGTCTACTTTGGATCTGATGATTATTTAATAGAGGCTTTTCATCCCGCTTCAGAGGAGATTCTTAATCAAAATCTGATAGCGATTAATGATTTTTCTAAGGAGTTAAAAACGTCTTTTTTAATGGTTCCCAATGCGGTCTATGTGTTAAGTGACAAACTTCCAAGAGAGGCACCGGTTATCGATCAACAGGCGTCTATTTTAAATTTTGCGAGTCAGTTAAGAGAGGATATCTTATTTGTAAATGCTACTGAAGCATTGAAATCGCATAAAGAAGAAGCGATTTACTATAAGAATGATCACCACTGGTCAACTCTTGGTGCCTACTATACATTTTTACAGTTGGCAAAGAGTTTGGATTTAGAAGTGGATTTGGACTATCATGTTTTGACGGTCACGGAGTCATTTGATGGAACGTTGAGTGCGAAAAGTGGATTTGAAGCGAGAAGTTTAGATACGATTGAGGTGTATTTACCACAAACGGATGTTTTGTATGTCGTAACGTATGTAGAAGAACAGCAAAAAAGCACTACGGTTTATCAAACAGAGGCGTTAGAGGGAAGAGATAAATACACTGTTTTTTTAGGTGGCAATCATTCGCTAGTTAAAATTCAAACGACCTCTTCAAGTGAGAATCGGTTGCTAGTCCTTAAAGATTCTTATGCCAATGCCTTGATTCCTTTTTTGATTCCGTATTATGATGAGATTTTAGTGGTGGATCCGCGTTATTATTTTGATGATTTAGAGGCACTCATTGAAAAGGAAAAGATTAATGAATTGTTATATGTCTATAATGCGAATACTTTTTTTAGCGATAATTCTTTGAATTTAGTCTTAAATAATGACTAAAAAAAGCAGAGCAAAAAAGAGACATTGGCAAAACGCCCATTCCTCTATTGTGCTTTTCGCATATATAAATAGTGGGCACTTATTAAAATAGAGGAGTGATAGAATGCCTTATATTGTAGTGGATGCAGGACATGGTGGACATGATAAAGGAGCTCATTATCATGGGTATAATGAAAAAGATATTACCTTAACAGTGGCAACCAAAGTAACAGCTCGCTTAAGAGAGCTTGGATTTAAGGTGACACAGTTACGAACAGATGATACATATGTTGGAAATGCCTCAGCCAGAGGACGCGAAATTGCTGAATTACAACCTAATTTAGCGATTAGTATTCATGTTAATAGCGCAGGTGGTGGAGGGGAATCAAGTGGAGCGGAGATCTATACCCCACTTAAAGAAGATAGTGCACGTTTTGAATATTATTTAAAACAAGAATTAAGTCGTTTAAATAATTTCCGTGCGATTTATTCAAAAGCCTATACAGGTGAGCTTTATGAACGATTTATTGATCCTGAAACCTTAAGATATACACAAACGTATAATTATACGGATTATTATGGAATTATCCGTGAATCTTGGCGTGGAGGTGTTTCAACGGATATTATTGAAATGTTTTATTTAGATAATGAAGCGGATTTATATACGTTCTTAAATCAAGAAGATGCTTATGTTGAAGCAATTGTTGTCTCATTATGTAAAGCGTTTAATGTAGATTATGAACGTGGAGGACTACGAACAGAAGAATCAGACTTAGTGAAAGAAACGAAAAAAGAAACCTATTATCGTGTGATTTGTGGTTCTTATTCAAGCTTAAATGATGCGAAACAAGTTCAACAAAATTTAGTGAATCAAAATTATTCAGGGGTATGGATTCAACCGGTTGAAATGAAACGTTAACGAAATGAAAAGGTAAGATTCTCTTACCTTTTTTTTTATGTTATCATAAATTTAACGAGGTGAATCAGGAGCGTTTTACATGTGTTAAATGGAAGGATGCAGTTTAATGAATTTAAGTGAGCGAATCGGATGAAACCAGGAGAGGGATATGTTTTATTTAATCAAGCAATGTATGTGAAAGGGAAAAGCTATTATCTTTTCTGAATCATCTAGTTAAACTCGAATTAAAGCGTGAAAAATCACCTCAAAAGAATATTAAGCTATTGTCCTACAGTTGTTCATTCCATTAGTGATAAATTTATTTAGTCAAATCAGATTTTATTTTAAACACGATCTGTTTGGTCAACTGAATCAGTTGAGATTAATTGCTCTTTTAGAATAGATTAACTTTCAAGGAATGATTTCTCTAAAAGCTCAAGGCTAAAGGAAACGGGCGCTTTAATTTACTATCGTCAGTTCGTTTGTCAAAGGAAATGAAAAGTCTTTTTATCAAAAAGAAGCGGTGATTCAATGTTTGAGTTACGTTGAAGAAGGATAAAAAATTAAGGCTTACATCAAGTTAAACCCCAATAAGAGCAAAGAGGACTTGATCTTGTCCTTGGTGAAACAAGGTGAAGCTGATGGACTGCGTTAATTGATGAAGGTCGAAAAAAATAAAGAAAAGGTTAGCAAGGATGGGGAAGCAACATGAAATTACAATTCGAGACGTTTGAAGTTTTACTTGAACGTAAAAATATTAAAAATATGTACTTAAAAATTAGACCAAGTGGTGAAATTGTCGTGACGGCGAATTCGAAGATGGAACTTTCGTTTATTAAAGACTTTATTTTATCTAAAGAAACTTGGATCCATCAAAAGCTGCAGCAGATAGCGAATACTTCAACGGTTCTGTCAAAAGATGAGATTCGTTATTTGGGGCAGACATTAAAAAAGCGTCGATTGGCTTCTAATCACACGTGTTTTTCAATTGAGGCAGATAGTTTACGACAAGAAATGCCGCCAAGTGTCAGCGAAGAGAGGGCTGAACGGTTATGTGAGGCGTGGCTTCAAAAGCAGTTAGAAGCGTTAATTCATCAATATATGAGAAAGTATTGGCGATATTTTGAGCAGTCAGGAATTCGGCCTGTTGAAGTGAAATATCGTCAAATGACATCAACATGGGGTGTTTGCCGTCCTGTTAGAGGGAGTATTACGTTTAATAAGCGTTTGATCCATGAGAAAGAGACGTTTATTGAATATGTGGTGGTTCACGAATTATGCCATTTGATTCATCCTAATCATAGTACGAAGTTTTATGAGTTAGTCGCTTGTTTATTACCTCAGTGGAAAGTATATGCTAAAAAATAATTTTTCAAAAAAAACAGTAAACTTTTCCATAAAATGGTAATATAATGAGGTATAGACAAAGAGGTCTTAGATAAAAGATAAAAGGTGGACAAAGGCGTTCTCAAAAGAGGACGCCTTTTTGATTTTCTTCTGACGTCAAAGAACAATCGTAACTCACCCCATTTCGTTAAAGAAAACAGTTTTTTAAAAATTGAGGAGGGAATGAATATGACGATTGATTTAAGTGTAGTGATTGATACGCTATGGATGGTCATAGCATCCATTTTAGTGTTTTCGATGCAAGCTGGTTTTGCTTTAGTAGAAAGTGGATTTACACGGTCTAAAAATGCCGCCAACATTATGATGAAAAACTTTATGGATTATTCCATTGGAACGATTATTTTCTTTATTGTTGGGTTTTCACTTATGTTCCATGGTAGTGTTGCCGGTTTATTTGGTATTCCGGATTTATGTGTAAGTGGTGATTATACCTCTTTAGGATTGATAGTTCCGCTACTTGCTTTCGTCTTTTTCCAAAGTGTGTTTTGCTCAACTTCAGTGACGATTGTTTCAGGAGCCGTAGCTGAACGAATGAAATTTTCAAGCTATCTGATTTTTAGTTCCTTGATGACGGCTATTATTTATCCGATTAGTGGTCACTGGGTTTGGGGTGGCGGTTGGTTAGCACAACTTGGATTTCATGATTTCGCTGGTTCATCAGTTGTCCATGCGCTAGGTGGATTTGCCGCTCTTGCTGGTATTATATTGCCTGGAGCTCGGCGTGGAAAATTTAATCAAGATGGGAGTTCAAATACTATTCATGGTCATAGCCTAACAATGGCTGCTCTTGGTGTTTTTATTTTATGGATTGGATGGTTTGGATTTAATGCAGGTTCAACATTAACTGCGAGCGATCCATGGGCCATTGCTCATGTTGTCATGACCACCAATTTAGCACCAGCAGCGGCGGCTGTTACAACGTTGATGATGTCATGGTTCAAAGGCAAACCAAGTGTGGGAGCGGCATTAAATGGTTCATTGGCTGGATTAGTCGCTATCACGGCAGGTTGTGATTTAGTTTCACCACTAGGAGCGATTGCGATTGGGGTCATTGCCGGAATGGTTATGATGTTTGGAAATGATTTATTAGAGCGAAAATTTAAACTTGATGATGCAGTAGGGGCAATTCCTGTTCACGGTTTTTGTGGGGTTGTCGGAACAATTTTGACTGGACTATTTAGTACAAGCAACGGCTTGTTTTATACCGGAAGCTTTAGCTTTTTAGGAATTCAAATAATAGGTGCCTTCGTGATTGCTTTGTGGGGATTTGTCATGGGATATCTTCTACTAGCTCTTTTGAAAAAAATCAGTGGAATACGGGTAAGTGCAACAGAGGAAGAGAATGGATTGGATTTATCTGAACATGCTGAATCTGCTTACGGTGAATTTTTACTCAAAGAAGATGTCAAAACATCTGAAAACTAAAAAAACACCCTAGCTCTGAATTGAACTAGGGTGTTTAACTATCAAAAAGGAGGCCAATAGGCCTCATGAAAAGTAAATAAATTTGGGGTAAATTTATTGGTTCTCTGGAAAAGAGAGTAAACTAGATTGGTTCATCTAATTTTCAAAATATAGAAAAGAACAGCCATTCAAGTGGCTTGTTTCAATAATAACATATTTTTCCTTAAAATGAAAGTGTTTTTGGATAAAAATGTAATAAAAAGCCAATAAATGTAATAAAATGTTATCTAAAAGAGGTGCAATTCTTTCTAAACTCTAAAATAGAGGATTTAATTGAAAGGGGAGTGAAATTGTAAAGAAAGGAAGCAAGTGAAGATGAGATCAATGCGTTTAAATAGTGTTAGCTATCTTATTTTAGTTGGAACTCGTTTAGTTGTTTAATGAAAAAACTAAACGACCTAGCGTAAATAAATAATATGACTATTTATGAAACCTTGTTAAAGGATTAGAAAAAAGAAGTGTTCTCTCGGACACTTCTTTTTTTCGGAGTTTTAATGGTATATTTTTTCACAATCCGAACAAAAGTTTAGTTTTCATTGACACAAAAGGTAAATCTTATGCTATACTATAACAAACAAACGTTCGAAAGAAGTGGTAAGAATGGAAACGAAAACTAGGTTTCGTTCTATTTTGTGTATTGATTTGAAAAGTTTTTATGCTAGTTGCGAGTGTGTCGCTAGAGGGTATGATCCCTTTCAGGTTTCCCTTGCCGTTGTTGGAAGAATGGGGGAATCAGGGAGCATCGTTCTCGCAGTTTCCCCCCGCTTTAAAAAGACAAGGAGCTAAATCAAGGTGTCGAGTTTATGAGTTAGAAGGTTATCAAAATGTATGGTTTGTCCCATGTAGAATGAATCACTATTTGAAAGTATCACAAGATATTTTGAAAATATATTTGAGGTATGTTTCTTATGAGGACCTTCATATTTATTCAATTGATGAGGTATTCATCGACATCACGTCATATTTGCGTTTATACAAATGTGATGCATACACGTTAGCTAAGCAGATGATGTGCGATATTTTAAAAGAGACGGGAATTCCCTCAACTTGTGGAATTGGTCCGAATTTATTACTTGCTAAAGTTGCCCTTGATATAGAAGCAAAGAAGGCCGTTAATGGCATTGCACAGTGGAGTTATACAGATGTTAAGACAAAATTATGGCCATTGACCCCGTTATCTAAGATGTGGGGAATCGGTATTCAGCTTGAAAAACGTTTAAACCGGATGGGGATGTATTGTGTTGGAGATATTGCACAATATCCACTTGACTTTTTAAAACGTGAATTTGGTGTTTTAGGTGAACAATTATATCAGCATAGTCATGGAATTGACGAGAGTGATTTACATGACGTTTATCAAAGTAGGTATCCAACAATCGGAGGAGGTCAGGTTTTAATGCGAGATTATTATGCTTATGATATTAAAACAATCTTACTAGAGCAGGTTGAGGAAGTGATGTTCCGCTTACGAAAGAAAAATCTTTATTGTGAAGTGGTGCATCTGGCAATCGGCTATAGTAAATCCGTTAGAGGTGGATTTTCTAGACAAACAAAACTTTCTCAGGCAACTGATTTGACAGAATCCGTATTTGAAGCCTGCTTGAGACTATTCGAGGCCAATTACACAGGACAACCGATTCGAAAAGTGTCCATTTCACTTGGTGGATTAGTTGAGCGTGGGCAAACTCAACTTAGCTTATTTGAAGACGTGACGAAAAAACAGCAGTTGAGTTATGCGATGGATGAAATTAGAATAAAGCATGGTAAAAATGCCTTGTTACGAGCTATTTCTTATGAAAAGGGAGCAACAGGACGTTATCGTAATACGTTAATGGGTGGTCATCAGGCAGAATAAAGAGGAGGTGATAACGATGAAAGATCGAGGGATGATGAAATGGAAAGCCTTTGTCTCGATAGTAGAACAACAACAAGCTATTGAGGAGGTTCTAAACGAATTGTCAAAGATAGAAAAACCACTACTAGATGAGTGGCAACATGAGCAAAACTCTAATTTAGTTGTTGAAGGCTTTTTAAATCAAACAACCATTACGCTTGTTTACTTTGAGCGAGGACAGTTACTTAGGGTAAAGGGAAACGTTGAAAAAATCAATGAGGCCTATCGTTATTTTATCCTATCGGATGGTCACCAAAGAAAGAAGATTTCATTTAGTAGTGTCGTCGAAGTAAAAGGATAGAAAAGGTCATCTTTATATTTTTATGGTATAATGGGGAGAAGTTATGAATTAGGAGAGATTAGTTTGGAGCAGTTTTTAGTTGAGATTGATTATGTCCTTGAATTGTTAAATCAAGCCCATTGGACTGATTATTTAGTGATTACCCTTATGTATCTAATTTTAATTTTAATGATGATAGGAAAGTGGAAAAAAAGTAAGCGACAAATTTGGTATAACTATTTGTGGCTGATGTTATGTCCACCTGTTGGAATTTATTTAGTTAGCCAGAACCGTAAAATTAAAAAGAAAGAAAAAAAACAAGTCATTACCATTTCAGTAACAGGATGGGCCATTATATTATCCTCTATTTTCATTTATTTAGGATGGATGCCAAAACCACAGTATCAAGAAAGTCTAAATCAAAGTCATGTTGGACTTGAAGTTCGGCCTAGTCATCAAGAACTCCAGGTTCATTTTATTGATATTGGACAGGGGGATTCGACCCTGATTATTTATGATGATTTTCATATTTTAATTGATGGTGGAAATAATGGAGCAGAAGATATTTTATTAAATTATTTAGAAGCCGTTGGTGTTGATGATTTAGAAATTGTGGTGGCAACTCATCCCGATGCCGATCATATTGGAGGATTGGCAGAAGTGCTACAGACATACTCGGTTGATTTGATTATTGATTCGGGCGAAGCCCATACCTCTCAAACTTATAAAGCGTATTTAAAGCAAGTTGAAGAACAAAAACAACTAGGGGCTCAATACTTAGAAGATGATGATTTAGTATTTGAACTTGCAGATGGAGTGACGTTTGAAGTAATCGAAACGGGTGATGATAACGGTGATCGTAACAATAACTCAGTTGTAACGAAGTTAACATATAATGATGTTGCCTTCTTATTTACAGGAGATATGGAATCTGACGTTGAAAAGAAAATTTTATCTCGGGATTTAGATGTAGATATTTTAAAGGCAGGACATCACGGTTCAAAAACGTCGTCTTCGATGGCTTTTTTAGAGGTGGTAAAGCCTAAAACAGTCGTGATTAGTGCTGGAAAAAACAATACCTATGGGCATCCACATCCGGTTTTATTAAACCGCTTAAAAGCTTATACGGAGGATATTTATGTGACAGCTGATCTTGGACATATCGTGATTACGACGGATGGCCAAACATATGAGGTAGAGACTGTTAAATAGCACAATATTTTACAAGTATAGACGCTTTATTAAAGTGGGAAACTAAAAGTAGCAAAAAATGCTACTTTTTTTACTTTAATGAGGTGATGGTCTTGAAAAAATCGATAAGTTTCTTACTTATTGTGATGAGTTGGTTTGTAGTCTCACAAATCATTCAAGCTCATGCTGAATCGATAGATGAGACGGCTGTAAAAGTCATAGAACCTAAAAAAAATTATCAAGGATTTTATTCGATAGATCCGGAAACATTTGATTATTTATATACGTTCAAGCAAACAGACTCCAAGCACTTTGCCAATTTTATTGATGGATTGATTGAACATGATGCGTATGGGAATTTAGTTGGCGCTGTTGCTAGTCATTGGGAAAGTAATGAGGATGCAACGATTTGGACGTTTAAGTTGAAAGAAGGAATTAAATGGTATACAGATGAGGGGAGTGTTTACGATGAAGTCAGGGCGCATGATTTTGTGGCTGGACTTTGGCATGCTGCTGATTTTCAATCTCAAACCTTATATCTTGTCAAAGATGTTATCAAAAATTTAGAAGCCTATGTCAATGGAGAAGTAACATTTGATGAAGTGGGGGTAAAAGCGATTGATGATTATACGTTACAATATGAGCTAAATTCTCCGACTCCGTACTTTCCAAGCATGACGACATACTCGATTTTACTACCGGTGAATCAAAGTTTTCTAGAATCGAAGGGAAGTGGATGTCGTCTTGGAAGTCCAGACTTATCGAATTGTTCATTTGGAAATTTAAATCCAGAGTCTATCCTTTATAATGGCGCGTATCGTTTAACAAACTTTACTTCAAAATCTGTGATTGAGTATACCGCAAATGTTGATTATTGGGATGCAGAATCAGTTTATATTCCAAAAGTAAAACTCATTTATTCGGAAAGTTTGGATCCGACTAGTCTATTTTTAGCTTTTGAACGAGGAGAAATTACATCAGCTCCGATTGATGTTTATAATGCGGCTATTTATGCCTTTGCGAAGAAAAAGTATGGCGATTCTATTTTTGTGACGGAAACAAGTAGCGCAACCTCTTTTGCTTGTTTTGTGTTTAACCGTCAAGCGTATCACTCTCCGTTAGATCCCCGAATTGACATTTCGCCTAAAACAGCTAAGCAACGTGAGGATACGAAGTTAGCGATTTTAAATCAAGCTTTTCGCCAGGCCATTTTACATGGACTGGATGTATCAGCTGTTAATGCACAAAGTGTTGGTGAAGAACTGAAAGAGATTTCCGTTCGAAACTTAATTACCCAACCTGACTTTGTTCAAACCTCTTATCATCAAACATATGGTGAGCTAGTCGGCGATTCATTAAAACGACTCAATCCAATGTTATATCCCGAAAACTTTACGGTTGAAGATGGTCAAATGAGCTATTTTAATCCAGGACTTGCAAAAGAATTGATGCAAGTAGCTAAAGCGGAATTAATGGAACAAGGGGTAGATTTTCCAGTTTATCTCGATGTTTTAATCAATGGTGAGAGTGAAATGAGTTTTAGAAGTGCCCAAGCATTAAAGAATAGTCTTGAAACTGAGTTAAAAGGAGATGTGGTGATTAATTTAATCACGACTTCAAGAGAACATCTGGCCGCGACTAAGTCAGCTAGTCTAGTGAATACCGATCTTTATTTTGCAACCGCATGGTCACCTGATTATGGTGATCCTAAAAGTTATATGGATATTTTAGATCCTAAGCAGGGAGATATGTTGAAATATTTTGGATTGAATCAAGCCGTGATTGAAACCGAAGAAGATCGTCAAATTAAAGAACAAATTGGACTAAATAAATTTGGATATTTAAAACAAGCCGCATCTGATGTTGTAAATGACCCAGATTTACGGTATGAATTGTATGCGCAGGCTGAAGCTTTTGCGATTGATCAGGCGTATTTTATTCCTCTTTCAACCTCTGGTGGAAGTTATGCCGTCTCAAAAATTATTCCGTATACCAAACCCTATAGTTCTTATGGTTTATCGACGATGAAGTTTAAAGGAATGCAAATTAGTGATCATATCATTACCGTCGTGGAAAGAAACCAATATAAAGAACAGTGGATACAAAAACGTAATCAAATCGCTCCGTCTATCAATGTCGATAAAATCCTTCCTTAACTAAAATTAACAACTGAATTTTTGAAAATGTTCTTTTCATCTTTTCAAATCTTAGATATAATCGAATAAGGAAAATTTCAGTCGAAGGGCGCAACGTCGTCACTTGGGAAAGGAGAGTCACGATGAGTGTTTTAACTGTTACCAACTTGAGTCATGGGTTTGGGGATCGTGCGATTTTTGAAAAT
Source organism: Turicibacter sanguinis (assembly GCF_013046825.1). Taxonomy (NCBI): domain Bacteria; kingdom Bacillati; phylum Bacillota; class Erysipelotrichia; order Erysipelotrichales; family Turicibacteraceae; genus Turicibacter; species Turicibacter sanguinis. Next base: position 2,207,793 of record NZ_CP053187.1, read on the forward strand.
GTATCATTCCGTTTATTAAAGGGTGAGCATGTCGGTTTAATCGGAGCAAATGGTGAAGGTAAATCAACATTTATGAATATTATTACTGGAAAATTAGTGCCAGATGAAGGGAAAGTAGAATGGTCACGTAATGTTCGTGTTGGATATTTAGATCAGCACGTGGCACTACAACCTGGTATGACCATTCGTGATGTGTTAAAAACAGCCTTTCAATATTTATTTGATATGGAAGCTAAAATTAACGATTTATATATGAAAATGGGAGAAGTTGATCCTGATGAGATGGATAAACTTCTTGAGGAAGTCGGGGTTTTACAAGATATTTTAACAAACAATGACTTCTATGTCATCGATGCAAAAGTAGAAGAGGTGGCTAAAGGATTAGGACTTCAAGATATTGGACTTGACCGCGATGTTTCAGAATTAAGTGGTGGACAACGTTCAAAAGTATTATTAGCGAAATTATTACTGGAGAAGCCAGATATCTTATTACTTGATGAGCCGACGAACCACTTAGATGAGGCGCACGTGACATGGTTAACTCGTTATTTACAAGAATATGAAAATGCTTTTATTTTAATCTCTCATGATATCCCATTCTTAAATAGTGTAATTAACTTAATCTATCACATGGGGAATCAAGAATTAAACCGCTATGTAGGAGATTACGATAACTTTGTTCGTATCTATGAAGCAAAAAAAGCACAATTAGAGTCTGCTTATAAAAAACAACAGCAAGAGATTGCTGATTTAAAAGATTTCGTTGCTCGAAATAAAGCCCGTGTTTCAACACGTAATATGGCGATGTCACGTCAAAAGAAATTAGATAAAATGGAAGTGATTGAGCTAGCTTCTGAGCGTCCAAAACCAGAGTTTAACTTTAAAGGGGCTCGTACAGCCGGTCGTTATATTTTCCAAACAAAAGATTTAGTGATTGGATATGGTGAGCCATTATCATCTCCATTAAACTTAACAATGGAACGTGGGCAAAAAATTGCGATTTGCGGAGCAAATGGAATTGGGAAAACAACGCTACTTCGTAGCCTTTTAGGTGAAATTCAACCGATTTCAGGATCTGTTGAACGTGGAGAATTTTTACACATTGGTTACTTCGAACAAGAAATCAAAGGTGGAAAAGATAAAACATGTTTACAAGAGTTCTGGGATGAGTTTCCTCATTTAACACAAGGGGAAGCTCGTGCTGCGTTAGCGAAATGTGGATTAACAACGAAACACATTGAAAGTAAAGTCATGGTCTTAAGTGGAGGAGAACAAGCTAAAGTTCGCCTTGCTAAGTTAATTAATCGTGAATCAAATGTTTTAATTCTCGATGAGCCAACGAACCACTTAGATGTTGATGCGAAAGATGAGTTAAAACGTGCCATTAAAGAATATAAAGGAAGTGTGTTACTGATTTCCCATGAACCTGAATTCTATCGTGATGTGGTGACAGATATTTGGGATGGAGAAAAGTGGACCACTCGTTTAGTTTAGTTAAAAAAGCATGAAAGCCTGTTAAAGAGCTTTCATGCTTTTTCTTATTTTATGAAAGTGCCACCTTTTGATGAAGAGCTTGTTGTTGATTGGAAAGTGACATCCTTTAATGATGTTATTTTTCTTTATAAGGAGAAGTAAAAGATGATTTGGATCGTGGATTTCTGTCTGTTTTGTCATAAGAGAGGGTTAACGTTCATAAAGACTTAGATACTGAGAATGTAAACTAAGGATAAAAACAAGGAAAATTTCGTGGAATTGCTAAGTTTCTTGTATATTTGCACTTTTTCTCTCTTATAATGAAGTGAAATGCAAAATTTTTAGGTAGGGATGAACATGAAGCGTAAAAAAAAGGTGGAATATAACGAAATTTGGGTAAAATCAAGTGTTTGTGTTTTACTTGGGATTGGCGTCATTGGAGGAGTTTGGTTAAAACGTCGCGAAGAAAAAGCGGAACAGGATTTAAAGGAAATTGGGCAGGCATTGTTGAATGAGCATATCAATGAATTAAAACAAAAATTTGGATATGAAGAGATTGACTGTCAGTGTACATTAAATCAAATTGAAGTGGTTTCTAAAAAAAGAGATGAGTTTTTGTTAAGGCTTAACTATGATTTAGTGATTGCAAATGAGATTGAGCGAGATTATAGCACTCAGACCTGGATGATGAGAGTCAAACACGTCAATGCAAAAGGATATGAAGTTATTGAGCAAGGGGAACAGTTGAATGATTTATAAAAGGGTTTACAAAAAAAGAAAAAGGTGATAGTTATTCAACGGAAAATGTGATATAATGACAGATATTTACATATTCCGGAGGGGATAGAATGAAGCAGGGTGAGTTATTAGCGACAGATGGGATTAAAATTGACTTAGAGCGCGAGGACATGCTAGATGTCATTGAAAATGATTTAGAACATCACCATCACATTATGGCCTATTTTTACGAATTTCCCAAACATTCAGTTAACCATCAAGAGATTTATTTAAGTGTGGTTGTGCAGCCCGTTTTTTATGAGAACTTTGTTAAACATAAGCGTTCTTTGGTTGCAGCTTGGGGAAAAGTTTTATTTTATGAAGAGGATTACTATGATGTCACACGATTAGTGGTTCAATATGATAGCTTAGTGAAACTACATTTAAAGTTATATGAACCAAAAGATGTAAAGCCATCTGTGCATCATAAAAAAATTGAAGTGGCGTATGACCCATATGGTTTAATGAACTATGTGGCTGAAAAGTCTGAATGTAGCGCGTACCAGTTAAATTATGAAGCATTAGATAATTGGCGTAGTAAATTCTTCGCTAGTTACTATGAACTTTATCGAAGTATCAATGCCCGTGAATCGTATCAAACCTTACATAGCTTAGATAGGATGCGTTGGTTAATTTCAACGATGTGGATTCTTAAAGCTGGAAAAGTCCCGAATCATTATTTGAATTGGTCTAGAATGGAGGGTCCAGAGTCAATTTTAACTGCTGAAGAACAGGAGAAATTAATCAGCTGGCGTGTTGAGGGGACGCTAGAGGATTTAAAAGAAAAGGTCGACCTGATTCTAGAGGAATTCAAAACTTTACATAAAGAAATTTGTTGGAAATTAGATTTAATCGAAGATGAAGCATTCATCGAACGGATTCTGACGCGAATTCAAATTAAATAATGAAAAAGTCATCTTAGTTAAGCTAAGGTGACTTTTTTGATGAAGGTGGAACAATTTATTAGCTAGGATAATGTCAAAAAAAATGATATGATGAATAATAAAAATGAAGTTTGGTGAGAAATATGGTGATTCAAAAAGGTGTTAAAGAGGTGGTGGGATATGTCTACCAACAAGGCGATTTAAACTTAGAATATTTTCAAGCTAATCGTGCACAGCATGGGACAAATGCTCATCAAGCAATTCAAAAAAAATATCTTGATGAGGAGTGCGAAGTTTATCTCGAAATGAGTGTAAAGCATCAAGAACACGATGTTATTTTAAGTGGTCGTATGGATCTATTACTTCATCGAGATGAACGCATCATTATTGGAGAAATAAAATCGACGACCCGACGATTAGAGCTCATTGAAGAAAATGACCGTCCGGTACACTATGCTCAGGCCAAAGTCTATGCTTATTTATATTTACTTAAACATCCCGAGCTAAATTCAGTCATCGTTCGGTTAATTTATTGTAATTTAGACGGGACAGAGGAGCGGGCTTTCGATCAAGAATATACACTTGATGAGTTAGAACCTTTCATGAATCACACATTAGAGGTTTACTTACAGTGGTATTTTATTTTATTAAAATCAATGCAGTTAAAATTAAAGACAGCCAAAACCCTTCAGTTTCCATTTGGGGAATTTCGTGAATATCAACGTGAACTCTCAGGTGCCGTGTATCAAACCATTAAGCAAAAAAAGAATTTATTATTAAGAGCGCCAACCGGCATCGGAAAAACAATGGGAACTATTTTTCCAAGTATTAAAGCGTTAAGTAACACAGAACAAAAAATTTTTTACTTGACCGCTAAAACGATTGGACGGGACGTGGCAGAGAAAGCATTTGACCGTTGCCATGCAAGTGGATGGCAAGCTAAAGTGACCACTATCACTGCTAAAGAAAGAATTTGTTTTATGGATGAAGTCAAATGTGATCCGAAATTTTGCCCTTATGCCGCAGGTTATTTTGATCGTATTAACGAGGCAACTAAAGATTTATTCGAATCAGAACAACTGTTTAATCGCTCAAGAATTGAAACCTATGCTAAAAAACATCAAGTTTGTCCATTTGAGTTTTCACTTGCCATGGCGTCAATTAGTGATGCGGTTATTGGTGACTATAATTATATGTTTGATCCTCGCGCTTTTTTAAGACGTTTCTTTGAGGAACCTTCGTCTCATATTGCGCTCATTGATGAGGCACATAACTTATATGATCGAGCCTGTGAGATGTATAGTGCGAGTTTGTCAAAAGAACCAATTCAAGAGCTTAAACGTTTATTTAAAGACCGTCATAAAGGCTTATCTAAGTCACTCGCTAATTTAAACATGAAATTTATTGAGTATCGTCATGAATTAGAAGAAAAGAAAGTATTTGATTTATTTAAAGAGGATATGGACTTATCCTTTTTAAATCGTGCCCAAGATTTACTTGACGTCCTAGAGAAGTATTTGTATCAGCATCAGGACACAGAATACAAACCACAATTGATGAATTTATACTTTGAATTGCATCAATTTTTAAGAATCTCAGACTATTTTAATGAAAGTTTTAGAGTCCGTTATGAACGGTTTGGCATTGAGGTCAAAGTAAGTATCGTTTGTTTAAATCCAAGTCTTTATTTGAGTGAGAAAATGGAGAAAGTTCGCTCGACCATTTTATTTTCAGCGACGCTACATCCACTAGATTATTATCAAACGGTGCTACTTCATGAAGAGGCGTGTGAAAAAATCTTTTTACCATCCCCGTTTAAACGTGAGCATCTTGATTTATATGTTCAGCACGGAATTTCGACAAAATATAAGCAACGTGAGCGTTCACTTGCTCATCTCATTCAGATGATTTATCATGTGACGAGACAACGAGTTGGTAATTATATGGTCTTTTTACCCTCCTATCAATATTTAGAAATGGTTTATGAGGCTTACCTTGCGTTAGTTCAGGATGAGCAAGAGTTACTTTTTCAGCAGCGGGATATGAGTGAAGAAGAGCGTGATGCCTTTTTAGAAAAGTTTAATGAAACGAATGTCACAACGTTAGTGGCTTTTTGTGTACTAGGAGGTATCTTTAGCGAAGGAATTGATTTGATTGGAGATCGTTTAATTGGGTCATTGATTGTAGGAGTAGGATTGCCTCAAATCAATCCGTTGACTGAGCAACGCCGTGATTACTTTGAAGAAAAGTTCCAAAAAGGTTACTTATACGCTTATGTTTACCCTGGATTTAATAAAGTCATGCAAGCAGTCGGGCGCGTGATTCGAACAGATGAAGACCGAGGAACGGTGATGTTAATTGATGAACGGTATTTAGAGCCGACTTATTTAGCTCTATTTCCTTACGAATGGCAGCACGCAAAGTTTATAAGATAAAAAAACAGCAAGTTTATTTGCTGTTTTTTAAATATATTTGGGATTGATTGACAATCTAAATAGTCTATGTTATTAATTAGATAGCTAATAATTAGATATCTAATTATATAAAAGCGGAAGGAGAATCATACCTATGAATCCTCATCAATCTAAACATTTACATCATGTTTTGTTTAAAACATTAAAAGCTCATCGTACGATTTGTCATGAACAATTTACGAAGCTTGATTTGACGGTAGGTCAGCCCAAAATATTAGATTTCTTATGTGAACACAATGGTTGTTCTCAAAAAGAATTAGCGAAACACTGTCATATAGAACCTGCTACAGCTACAAGTTTACTGGGGCATTTAGAACGCAATGGCTTAATATATCGTCAAGCAAATGATAGAGATCGCCGTGTTTTAAATGTGTATTTAACAGATGAGGGAAAGAATCGTCAACACATGGTTCAAAAAGTATTTGAACAAATAGATGAAGATTCATTTAAGGGATTTACAGAAGAAGAAAAAGCAAAAACAGTCGAGTATTTAAATCGAATTTGTCAAAATTTAAAGGGAAGGGAGTCTCAACACGATGAGTAATTTATTAAAATACTTAAAAGGGCATGCTATTTTATGTGCTATCATAGCACCTCTTTTAATGCTTGTAGAAGTAGCGATGGACTTATCATTACCGACACTACTTTCAAACATTATTGATATCGGGATTGCAAATAATGACTATGCCTATGTCGTAGCAACAGGGATTAAAATGTTAATCTTTGCCATCATCGGTTTACTTGGTGGAGTTGGATGTGGGATTTTTGCCACGATTGCTGCCCTGAATTTAGGTCAAAATCTTCGTGAGGGATTATTTTCAAAAATTCAAAGTTTATCCTTTTTAGAGATTGACCATTTAAAAACATCTTCATTAATCACGCGTTTAACAAATGATATTACTCAAGTTCAAACGATGTTTTTAATGGCTTTAAAAATCTTAGTTCGTGCGCCATTTTTATGTATTGGGGGACTATTTATGGCTTATCGATTAAGTCATAAATTATCGATTATTTTAGTCGTTGCTATTCCAATCATTTTAATCTTTGTCGCTCTAATTATGTCAAAATCATTCCCGTTATTCAAAACCATGCAAGAAAAAATTGATAATGTAAATAATGTGATGCGTGAAAACTTACTTGGGGTACGTGTAATAAAAGCCTTTAATATGGAAGAAAAACAACATGAACGCTTTGATGAAACAAATGATGATTTAATGAACCAAAGTATTAAAGCGCAAAAACTCATGATTTTATTAAATCCAGTTGTGATGCTAGTCGTTAACTTTAGCGTGATTGCCGTCTTATGGTACGGAGGATATCTCGTGAACGATGGTTTGCTTGAAACAGGGAAAATTTTAGCGTTCATTAACTACTTAACTCAAATTATGATGTCGATGATGATGGTCATTATGATTTCGATGAACTTATCACGTGCAAAAGCATCAGCTGATCGTATCAATGAAGTTTTAAAAACTGAATCAAGCATTAAAGAATCGAATCACCCGCAACACTTAGATGCCTACGATATCGAATTTAAAAATGTTTCCTTTAAATATCATGATCACAGTGAAGAGGTTTTAAAAAATATTTCATTCCATATCAAACAAGGGCAACAAGTCGGAATTATTGGAGGAACAGGATCAGGGAAAAGTTCTTTAATTAGCTTAATTCCACGCCTTTATGATGTAACAGAAGGAGAAGTTTTAATTGGTGGGAAGAATGTTAAATCTCTTCGCCTCAAAGATTTACGTGATCAAATTGGGGTCGTACTACAAGAAAGCATCTTATTCTCAGGAACGATTGCTTCAAACTTCAAATTTGGATATCATGAGGCAACAGAGGAAGAATTAAATAGGGCTGCAATAGATGCTCAAGCTTTAGAGTTTATTCAGACAAAAGAAGATGGCTATGATACGGTGGTTGAACAACGTGGGAAAAATTTATCAGGTGGTCAAAAGCAACGTGTCTCAATTGCCAGAACGTTAATTAGAAATCCTAAAATTTTAATTTTAGATGATGCCTCGAGCGCTTTAGATATGGCGACTGAAAGTAAATTACAACGTGCGATTAAAGAGCGTATGAAAGATAGTACCGTCATTTTAATTGCTCAACGTATTTCAGCAGTTATGGATGCAGATCAAATTATCGTCCTTGATCATGGTCAAGTCTCAGGGATTGGAACCCACGAAGAATTATTAAAAACGAATGAGATTTATCGTAGCATTGCCATTTCACAATTAGGAGAGGAGGCGGTTATGAATGAGTAGACCACAACCATCATTTGGACCTCGCCCTGGAGGCGGACCTGGTGCTCGATTTGGACATCAAAAAGAAAAACTTAAAAATCCTAAGCATACCATTAGACGTTTGCTTGGCTATATTGGGAATCAAAAACTTGCAATTATCATTGTTTTTATTTTATGTATTATTACAACACTCATCAGTGTCTTAGCGACTCGTCTATATGGAGATATTATTGATGATTATATTATTCCAGGTGACTTATCAGGCCTTCAAAGAATCTGTTTAATGCTTGGGGGAATGTATGTTATTAGTGTCTTAGCAACCTACATTCAAAACTTAATCATGTTAACTTTATCGCAAAAAACAACGGCAAAAATTCGCCGTCATCTATTTAGTAGTTTACAAAAGTTACCACTCCGTTTCTTTGATACGCATTCAAGTGGAGATTTGATGAGTCGTTTAACAAATGATGTTGATAACATTAACATGACCTTATCTCAAAGCATTACCCAATTATTCTCAGGTATTATCATGATTCTTGGAATGTTAGTGGCTATGATATTATTGAGCCCAGCGTTAACCATCGTTGGCTTATTAACGACACCGTTGATGTTTTTAGTTTCACGCTTTTTAGTCAAGAAAACTCAACCTTTCTTTGTGAAGCAACAGCAAGATTTAGGGGAGTTAAATGGCTATGTGGAGGAAATGGTTTCAGGTCAAAAGGCAGTCTTCTTATTTTCTCAAGAAGAATTTGCTGAGGAAAACTTTGCAACGATTAACCGAAAACTAACGAAAAGTGCAGTGATGGCCCAAGCTTTATCAGGATTTATGGGACCTGTCAACAACTTTATTAATAATATTACCTTCTTAATTGTTGCTGTTTTTGGTGGAATTTTTATTTTATCAGGAATGAATATGACGGTTGGAATTGTGTTTACGTTTATTTTATACATGCGAAACTTTACAAGACCAATCAATGAAATTTTAAACTTAGCGAATACGATTCAGTCTGCATTAGCTGGAGCAGAGCGAGTCTTTGATATTATGGATGAAGCGCCTGAAGAAGATTTAGCTGATGCTAAGGACGTTGAAAATTTAGATGGTGATGTCATCTTAAACCGTGTTAAGTTCTCTTATGATACCGGTAAAACGATTTTAAAAGATGCTTCAATCCATGCTCGCCGTGGTGAAACGGTGGCCATTGTAGGACCAACTGGAGCGGGTAAAACGACAATTATTAATTTACTAACGAAGTTTTATGATATTGAGAGTGGTGAGATTTTAATTGATGGTGAAAACATCAATGGGATGACTCGTAAGAGTTTACGCCAAAGTATCTCGATGGTTTTACAGGATACCTACTTATTCTCTGAAACGGTTCGTGAGAACATTCGTTATGGTCGTTTAAGTGCAAATGATGATGAGGTGATTCATGCGGCAAAGATGGCCAATGCTCATCAGTTTATTATGCAATTACCAGACGGTTACGACACCATCTTAGCCGATAATGGAAGTAATCTCTCTCAAGGACAACGTCAGTTACTCGCGATTGCTCGTGCGATTTTAGCACAGTCTTCTATTCTCATTTTAGATGAAGCCACGTCATCCATTGATACGAAAACAGAAGTTGAAATTCAAAAAGCGATGTTACATTTAATGGAAGGTAAAACGACGTTTGTGATTGCTCATCGTTTAAGTACGATTCGAAATGCCGATCAAATTCTGGTGTTAAATCAAGGTGAAATCATTGAACGTGGAAATCATGATACTTTATTAGCTGCAAATGGTTTCTATGCTAATCTATATAACAGTCAATTCCGTGAATAATGAAAAAAGATGTTAAGGACTTAGTCTTTAACATCTTTTTAAGTTTGAATGAGAATATCTTGTTATGAGATCATATCAGGTCCTTTACTTGAAATTCTAATCACCTATTGCAAAGTAGCTAGGTAATAAGTCGTCAAAAAAGAAAGAATTTTGCATAAAGTAATAATATAAACAGAAAAAATATGGCAAAAATTATGAAAACGTTTATAATTAAATTAGGAAGAAAAACTAATCGTTAAAAGGGGAGGCGGTTAAGTTGAAACGTTTATTTGATATTGAAATCTCATTATTGTTAATGGTATTACTTTCACCACTTTATCTCATCCTTTCCGTGATTGTTCTATGTGATTTAGGTTGGCCGATCATTTACAAACATCGTTATCCAGGATTAAATGAACAACTATTTACGATGTATCGCTTCAGAACCATGACAAATGAAACAGATGAACGAGGGCATCTGTTAAAGCCAACGCAACGATTAACACGCATTGGAGCTTTTTTGAAAAAATATAGTTTAGACGATTTGCCAGAACTTTTCAATGTCTTAAAAGGTGACATGAGTTTGGTAGGGCCACGTCCGGTATTAATTCGAGCAATTCCCTCAAAAAATCAAATTCGCATCAAAAGACATGCCGTCCGTCCTGGGATGACAGGATGGAGTCAGATTCATGGACACAAACAGTTAACATGGGAAGAAAAATTTAAACTAGATTTATATTATATCGAGCATCAAAGTTTAGCTTTTGATTTGAAAATTATCGGAATTACGATTCTTCAACTGTTCGGAGTTCATCGAATATAAAAAAAGTCATCTTAAGGATGACTTTTTTTTATATTTTATTTTGCTGCTAATTCAGCGATTTTAACAATGACTTCTACTCCTTTTTCCATTGAAGGAATTGGAATATATTCAAATTTTCCGTGGAAGTTATGTCCACCTGTGAAGAGATTAGGCGTTGGTAACCCCATAAATGATAATTTTGAACCATCTGTACCACCACGAACTGGAACAATTAACGGTTCAACCCCAACTTCAATCAATGCCTTTTTAGCAAGTTCGACAATGTGCATTTTATCTTTGATATGAAGGTTCATATTATAGTATTGGTCTTTTAATTCAAGTTCGACTGTATGAGACGGATACTTTTGATTAAAGTCTTGAACCACTTTTTCGACGAATTTTTTACGTGCATTAAATTGCTCCGTATCAAAGTCACGGATGATGTATTTTAAAACGGCTTCTTCACAGTGACCACTAATGTCAATTAAATGGTAAAATCCTTCGTAATGCTCTGTATGTTGTGGTGTTTCATTCACGGGGAATTGGTTTGCAATTTCAGTGGCGATTAACGCCGCATTAATCATTTTATTTTTAGCATCCCCTGGGTGAACGCTTTTTCCATGAATGGTAAGTTTAGCGCCCGCCGCATTAAAGGATTCATATTGTAGTTCACCTAGAACACCCCCATCCATCGTATAAGCAAAATCAGCCTTAAATTCTTCAACTTTGAAGTGATCAGCGCCACGTCCAATTTCTTCATCTGGGGTGAATGCTACTTTAACCGTTCCGTGTTTAATTTCAGGGTGTTGAATTAAATAATCCATTGCTGTCATAATTTCAGCAATTCCTGCTTTATCATCTGCCCCAAGTAAGGTTGTTCCATCTGTTGTAATGAGCTGTTGACCCACGTATTGATTAAGAGATGGGAAGTCAGTTGGGGATAAGACAATGTTTTTTTCCTGATTTAAAATAATGTCTCCCCCTTGGTAATCGATAATTTGAGGTTTAACATGGTCAGCATTAAAATCAGGGCTTGTATCCATATGAGAGATAAAAGCGATGACTGGCGCATCTGATTCACAATTTGCAGGTAATGTCGCATAAATATAGCCATTTTCATCCTTTTGAATGTCTTGTAAGCCTAATTCTTTTAACTCTTCAACTAATACATCACCAAATGCTAATTGTGATGGAGTGGAAGGAGTCGTCGTAGACTCAGGATTTGATTTTGTGTCAAAGGAAACATATTTGATAAAACGATCGACAACAGTACGCATAATAAACCCTCCAATTTTTGTTTGTCTATAGTTTGGTCATCTAAAATCAGATTATGTATAGCATAGCATAGATTGGAAAATATAAAAAGAATTCATAAAAATATCCATTCTTTTTAATCGGGTGTGATGTGATATAATAAAAAGAGTCAAATAAGATGGGGTGAATGAGCGTGGAAGAAAAAAATACATTCCTAGATGATGTGATTGAAATAGGCGTTAGTTTAATGATTGGATATGCGATTTCAAGATTTGTTCGAATTGCTTTAGCACGTGGTGAGTCAATGGTTCCAACGATTAAACATAATCAAATTGTTCTGATTGATCGTCGTGCTTACAAAAGGCGAGAACCTAAAATTAACGACTTAATTGCCTTTAATGCACATGTTAAAAATCAGCATAAATTTTTCTTAAAACGTGTCATTGGGGTGAGTGGTGATCAGATTAAAATTGATCAACATCGCGTCTATGTGAACGGGAAATTAATTGATGAACCTTACTTGAATGAAACGATGATTGAAGTAGGGTCAAAGACATGGCGTGTCCCAGAGGGAAAACTGTTTGTCATGGGGGACAATCGAAATCATAGTTTAGATTCACGTGCCATCGGATTTATAGATGTTAAAGAGGATGTGTTGGGCGTGGTCAGACAAATCAAAAAATAAGTGTGTGGTGGAAGAAATGAACGTAACTCGTGAAGCAAATAACTTAAGATTTGAAATAGAAGAAAAACAAGCCGGGCAAAGTATCCGAGACTTTTTGATGACGTATCATCTTGCTCGTAAAAAGATTCATGAGTTATATATGTCAAAAAAGGTACAACTAAATGCTCAGATTGCTGATTTTAATAAAATTCTAGAAGTGGGCGATATCTTATTAATTCCCGTCTTTGAATCAGAGGGGATTGACTTCAAGCCACAAAAAATGAACCTTGATATTGTGTATGAAGATGAACATTTACTCATTTTAAATAAACCGGCGGGAGTGATGGTACATCCTGATCAAAAAGATGGACTAAATACGTTGGTGAATGGCGTAGCCTATTATTATGAGCAAAAAGGTTTCAATGAGCGGATTCGTTATATTCATCGGATTGATACTGATACAAGTGGTGGCATCATTTTTGCCAAACACTTTATGGCGCATAGCTTAATGGACTATCAATTATCTGAAAAACAAATTAGACGTTGGTATTTAGCTCTCGTCAGTGGCAATCTGAAAACGAGAAAAGGGCGTATTGATGCTCCAATCGGAAAGGATCGCCATCATCGTGCCAGACGTCGTGTCGCTAAAAATGGGGATCAAGCTGTGACTTTATATGAAGTCAAAAAACAATTTAAGACGTATTCACTCGTTGAATTAGAACTTAAGACAGGGCGTACACACCAAATTCGAGTTCATATGAGTCATTTAGGACATCCATTACTAGGGGATGTCTTATATGGAGGGGTGGCTAAAGTAGGAAAATTAAAACGCCAAGCCTTGCATTCAGCAAAAATTCAAATGCAGCATCCAATGACAAAGGAGAACTTATCATTCAGTATTCCAATGCCATTAGACATGCAATCTTTAATTAAATAGCATCAAAAAATGTCCGAAGTTCTTATTCAACTTCGGACATTTTTGATTGACGCCAATCATAAGGTAATAAATCAATCAGTTTAACCGCACGTTGACGATTAATTAAGACTTCAGCCTCAATGTTCGCATCATTTAATTGACTAATAAATTCACGACATCTCCCGCAAGGAGGAAGGATATTTCCACGCTTGTTAATTGCGACCATTTTAACAATTTCACTTTCACCAGCTGTAATCATGGCAGCAGCAGCTGAATGTTCAGCACAAAATCCCATTGAACAAGCTGTATCAATACAGACTCCTGTATAAATATGACCTTCTTTCGTTAAAATAGCAGCGGCAACACTTGATGCTTCAGCAGTAGATGATAGTCGTCTTGGTTTTAAAACGGCTTCCGCTTTTTCAATTAATTCTTCAAACATTTTAATCACTCCGATTCAAAAATCGTCAATTACCTATTTAAAGTTTATGCAATCATACTAAAAACATAAATCATGAAAGAATGTTGGTAAAAAGAAGCATATTGAGAACTCTAAATAGTGGGGTAAATAAGGTTAACATAATTTAAAAGGAAATGCAAGGGCTAAACATGGATTTTGAAGGATTTTAAAAAAATTAGTCTTTTAATGCCATTAAACTTAACTTTGAGTTTAAAGAGCGTTGATCAATTATTTTTTAAGTGATTAAAGAGGTGACTTTAAACGTTATTCAGGATTCAAGATACAAAGAAAAGGTCAATCAACTGGCCAAAAGTTTTCATCAATTAGGTGGTTCTAAAAAGCATCAGATTTTATTTTAGAAGTTAGTCGTCAATCTCACTAAACCACTCAAGGAAAGGGTTGTTTTTTTATTGAAAAATTACCGAATTTAAACAAAACAAACAGTCCTAGCAGAAGGTAATGTGGTAAAATAAGGTTAATGTTGTTTGAGATAACAGTTCAAGACTGGAGGGAAACGATGAATCGAATTTTACATTATCAGTTGAGTCTTGATGTTTTGCGACATGATGAAAAACTTAAAGGAAGAAGTATCATTCAAATAGAGGGGGAATCTGAAGATTCAACGCTTTTTTTCTTATTGTATCATGAGTTAAAAGTCCTCGAAATTAGGTTGAAGCAGGGTGCGCTCTTATCTTTTGAACAGGAAATTAAAACAGTTCAGACCAATTATCAAGTCAATGAAATCAAAGTCTTTTTACCTCAAGGAGATATTGACGAACTAGAGATCAAGTATGAGGGAACAATCAGTGGCTATGAATCAATTTTTCCATATATTAAAGATTCGCTTTCACCTGAGTTTTCAATCCTTCGAAATGATTGTCTCGTTTATCCGATTCTTGCGAAGGCGAATGAGGAAAGCATTAGACTTGGAATTTTAAATGAATTTCATTATGACATATACGTCACCGTTCCAATGCCTTATGTGGTAGCTAGTGGGGGACGATTCATTGGGGTTGAAAAAACACCTCAATTCCAAACGTATCATTATAAAAGTCATCGCAAAATGTGGCGAATTGACATTTGTGTGGCCAAGTATCAAATCATTGAAACTGAATCTATTCGGTTATTTGTCTTTGAAGAAGATGTCAAGAGAACATATGAAAAAGTTATACTAGAATTAAATCGAGTCTTTGAATTATTTGAACAACGATTTGGATGTTGTGAACGGGTGGTACCATTTAGTATCATTGAAATTAAAGAGGGATTTGGTTCTCAAGCAGGCGAAGATTATTTATTGATGGAAGAGCATGGATTTAAAGAAGGTAAATACGATCACACACCTCTTTATCATGAAATTGGACATGGGTGGAATCCTCGTGTGAACCATGAAATGAGAAAAACGCGTTTCTTTGACGAGGCCTTTGCCTCCTATTTTGAAGCCATTGCAATCAAGAAATTTTATGGAATAACCCGATATGAGGAAAAAATGGAATCCTATCGACAATCTTTTTTGCAAAGGGTTCAATATGATCGTCTAAATCTCGAACCGATTTGTGATTACGGTCAATATAATATTTCGTATAATAGTTATACAAAAGGGCCGTTTGTTTTAGCAGCGTTAGAATCGTTAATGGGAGAAGCAACGTTTAATCGATTTATTCAATTACTTATTCAAACCTCTAAAAAGCACCCCATTGATTTTAATGACTTTCAAAAACTAGCTGAAAATGTTTTATCCTATGATTTATCGACGTTTATGAATGATTGGATTTATGGGAAAGAAGCCCTTGATGCGTTAATAAAAAGGTATTTCGATGGGGAGGGTCAGAGATGAAAATTGAAAAAGTACCGAGTGGCAGTTCAATGTTTCAGGTTCATCTTCAACTTCATCATACGTGTTTTAAGATTCAAGAAGAAGATGAGGTCTATGAATACGCATTTGATATTTTAAATCAAGAACAAGCGTTATTATATGCGAGTACTGACCATTATTTAGACGAGGTCATTGAGGAATTTTTGTTTTACAGTGGCTTTATTCATGTCATAAAAGATCAGCAAGGCACTCTTTTATACGAGGCTCCTCCTAAAAAACGATTTAAAGTGTTATTAAGTGAGATTCAACCGAGCCAATTTTATATTAATGAAAAAAAGTTAACAGAGTTAGCAACCTGGGTTAAAAGTGACAAAGATATTTTGATTCCTGTAACAAAGTTTCAGGGTCAATGGGTTGCACTAGATGGACATACTCGATTGAAGCTAGCACAGTTGTTAAACATTAAAGAAGTTTATGCATATGAAGAAGAAACAGATGCATATATTGAGGACTTTGTTTTGTTTTGTAAAGAACAACAAAAAGACTCCATTTACGATCTTCCGATTATTTCAGAAACGGAATATGAAGTCTTATGGAATCAATTTTGTGAAAACTATTTTAAGTTTTTGAATCAAGAAAATTAAATAGTTGGATTTAACACAAACGTCTCAATTAATTCATCACCATTGATGATTTCAATCGGTTTATTTTGAATGAAGCTATAGCATTCAGGATTAAAAGTTCCAAGGGTAACAAAAATTCCGTGATTCACTTGGTTTTGTTTCATTTTTAAGTAAAGACGATCTAAGTAAGCCTGACCAATGCTTTGATTTTGGCCTAATAAACAAGAGACCAATACTTTGTCGTCATCTAAATACATTTCAAGATCATAAAAATGTTGATTCATGTGTGGGGTTAAAAAGACGCGTTTATAACCTTTAGCACGGAATAAATCAGCAACAAGTTCCCCAAAATCATAGGGATTCATGGATGCGATTTTATCTTTTAGTTGAGATTTTTTAAACGTTAATTGCTTCATTTCTAAATCAAGTACTTCTTTTTCTTGCTTTAATTCTAATGAAAAAGTATGGTATCTTAGGATACAAATTAATAAGAAGCATCCAACTAAAATAAGCAATGTATATTGTGTTAAATCCCAGTTTTTGATTGAAACGTTCAGTGTATAGCGAATTTGAAATAAGAAAAAGATAGAAAGTAAAATAGATAAATAGAAAAAGACGGTAAACTTAATTTTACTTTCTTTAAATTGTTTAGAAGACATTATCATCACTCCCAAAGTCATTTGCTTATATTATGATAAGAAAAAATGATATTTATACAAATAATGGACAAATGAGGTAAAAAATGAAATTCTTTTTAATTTTAATAGGAACTATTTTCTTTTCAGTAGTTGCCTATTTAGCGAAAGCTCTAACTTTATCCGGTGCTATTTTGGCCTTAATAGTAGGCATTTTAATAGGATTAGGTGGCGGCATGTATGGATATGGGTTGTTAGGATTATTTTTTATTAGTTCGATGTGGTGGTCTTACTACAAGGAAGAAAGAAAATATCATCTCTATCATTTGCATGAAAAAGGAGCTAAGCGAGATAGCATTCAAATCATATGTAACGGTGGAATTCCAGCGCTTTGTTGCCTAGGCTATGGAATCAGTCACGAAGAAGTCTTTTTAGTTGCAACGGCTGTTAGTTTAGCCAGTGCAACGGCAGATACATGGGCATCAGAAATCGGTGTTTTAAGCTCACATCCACCTCGCTCTATTTTAAATTTTAAGCCATTAGATAAAGGGTTATCAGGTGGGGTCTCAGTTATTGGAACCCTTGCTTCAATTGCTGGTGCTTGTTTAATTGCTAGTTTTAGTGCCACTTGGTTGACGGTTTTTAGCCTTTCATCACAGACTTGGGGCACGCTATTTTTAAGTGTTTGTCTCCTAGGAATCCTAGGTTCAATTCTAGATAGTTATCTGGGGAGTTTAATCCAACCTAAATATGAATGTGTGGAGTGCCACCTTATAACAGAGCGACGTCTTCATCATGATCAACCAACGAATTTAGTAGGCGGTTGGTCATTGATGAATAATGATTGGGTTAATCTATTAAGTCAATTCATCGTGACGTTACTTGCGTTCCTCTTGATGAAATAAAAAATCCCCTACTTTCGTAGGGGATGTAAGTTAGTGTTTTTGATTCATTTGACGTGTACGTCTAGTTTTGGCAGATTCTGTATAACGGGCGGCTTCAGGCGTTGATTTTTTTACATCGATACGAACATCAGCCACGTTACCTGTTCCAAACTCCACATCTGATTTTTCTTTAACACTTTGCATAGAGGCGTTCATTGGAGAACCCATTTCATTTTTACCCATTTTAGATCTTCCTTTCAAAATTCCATTATATTTGATTTGGAATTTTGATATTATTATGTGAGAAAAGAGTGATAATTATTGAAAGAAATTAATATAATCAGAAGGGAAATGGTGCTAAGATGACATTAGACTTTTATAATCAACATGCAAAGGAATACTTTTTTCAAACGGTTAAAGCAGATTTGAGCGCGACTTATAAAAAGTTTTTACCGTTTATAAAAAAGGAGGGATTGATTTTAGATTTAGGGTGTGGATCAGGTCGTGATAGTTACTATTTTAAACAAAATGGATATCAAATCGTAGCTGTAGATGGGTCGAAGGAATTAGCGACGCAAGCTAGTCTTTTACTTGGACAACCTGTCTTAAATCAATTATTTGAAGACATACAATTTAACGAAGAATTCGATGGTGTTTGGGCCTGTGCATCTTTATTGCATGTTAGCGCTAAAGAGTTACCATCAATTTTAATTAAAATAAGAGAGAGTTTGAAAAAAGAGGGTGTATTTTATATCTCAGTGAAAGAAGGGGAAGGAAGTGGGGTTGAAGACGGACGATTTTTTCAATATTACTCACCGTCGCAATTTCATCACTTAATTAGCCAATGTGGTGGATTAAAGATTGAGACAGCTTGGAGTCATACTGAATTAAGAGATGAAGGAAATAAAGTCGTTTGGCTCAATGTCATTGGCCGTAAATTATGAGATGAATAGGATTTGATTTCGATAAAAAGAAAGGACGTATCGGATGAATAGCATGGGGGCAATGAATCAAAAGAAACGTACTAATACAAAAAGAAAAAACGTTATTAATGACTCAATGAGAGGGGAGATTAATAGCAAGATGGAAATGGAAGAAACGAAATCAACAATTAGTCCAGTAGCAGGAAGTGCGCATAATTTATTAATGCGTAAACATACCAATGAGTATCAACATAATTTAGAATATTTAAAAAAATACCGTTTAGAAAATGATGAAACAGCACTTGAATGGTTAATTTTTAATAACACCAATTTAGTTCATAAAATTATTGGACGTTATACAAAGTTTTATCATCATAAATTAGATTACGATGATTTATTTTCAGTGGGACTTGAAGGGTTAATGAAAGCCATTGAAAAATTTGATTTTACATTTGATAATAACTTTTCAACTTATGCGACTTACTGGGTTAAACAAGCAGTAACTCGTACGATTGCAGATGAAGGGTTCACGATTCGAATTCCCGTTCATATGTTTGAATCGATTAATCAGGTCATGCGATATGAACAAAAAGCGGACCAAGAAGATGAACCCGTTGATGTAGATAATTTATGTGGAGAATTAAAAATTCCAATTGAAAAATACGAAGCGGTTAAGCGTGTGCAGACTTATATGTTAAAGCCAACATCATTAAATGGATTTGTATCTAAAGAAGACGAAGATACTGAACTTCAAGATTTAATTTCAAATGAAAATGAAATGTTAGTTGAGGGAATGTCGCGTATTTATGATAATCCTGAAAAACAAGCGATGGATGAAGATTTAAAAGCATACATGGATAAAATGATTTTAAGTTTAAATCCACGCGAACAATTTGTGATTATTCATCGCTTTGGATTAAATGGTGAAGAGAAGAAAACATTAGAAGAAATCGGTGAGATTGAAGGCGTAACACGTGAACGTATTCGTCAAATTGAAGCAAAAGCAATGAGAAAATTAAGAACATTATTGATGCGTTATAAAGAATACTTAGTTAATTAGATTAAAAAAAGAGACGATTTTTGTATTTAGTGCATAAACGTCTCTTTTTTTGAGTTATAATGTAGGTTGAATAAAAATAAAAAAGTAAAGGTGAAAATAAATGATTCCAATTGATGCACAAACGCCATTAGATGTGTTTGAATTTGATGCTTTAGTTTATTATCCTGAATCCACGGAGCTATTCCCTTATGGAGTCGTTGTGAAGAGACTGCGAGAGTTTCAATTTGCCATTGGCTGTTTGAATTTTAAACCGATGCCACGAGTACCCAATCAAGGGGAGTTATTTTTAAAAACGCCTGGATTTCTTTGGACCTGTCCAACGCTTTTAAAAGAAAAATTTTTAGATAACCAAGTCACAATTCGCGATGTTCTCTCGCATTATCTGCAGGCAAATATTGAAATTGGATTAATCAATACAGCGTTTCAACCTTTGAATGTCTCTGCACTCCTCGAGCTATTTCCAAGAGAGTTGCTAATCATTCCACCACTTAAAACAGAATTGTTGGAAGAATCTAAAACTTTACAAGAAGTTGGGATTCATGAGTCTATCTTTTTCAAAGATTCTTATGGTGGAGAATGGATTCTGAATCGGAATAATATTTCAACGGTTTGTTTAATTCGAATTGCTTTACAAACAGACCCTATTAAGTTGAAAATTCTTTCACAAGCCTATATCATGAATGAAATGACTTTAAACCTGGTTCGAGAAAATGAAAATCCAGATGAGTGGGATCAGTTGACTCTAAGAGAGTTATTAGAGTTAAAAAACTGGCTTGAAAATTATACGGCATTTCATCCATTATCGAAACCGTATAAGGATGCTTTTCGTACTCATTCTATTGAAGATGTTGAAGCTTGGATTAGTATGCTTAAATTTTCAAACTAAATGAATAAGTAAGTCAAAAGAGGAACGAGAAGATTCAATGAGTCTTAACGTTCTTTTTTTATCTGATGATAAAGAAAATACTAGTTTGATGAAGTGAGAAGTCATCATAAACAGAAATAAGATTCAAAACTAAAAGCTATTAGCAAGAGGGAGTATCATTTAAGTTTTGCAAAAGATTCAATGATTTTAAGGTTTGTTTGAATTTGGAAGTAAAGTTTTGGGTCGATTTATGATAGAATGGGGTATATTGCACAATTAGTTGAGGGAGGAGACGGGGCAGCATGATTAAAAAAATAGACCATACCCTCTTAGGGACAGCCTATCACACGTGGTTACAAAGTCTTTTTCATTTTTCTTATGCAGATTATTACCAACCCTATATTAATAAGTTTGGCGTAATCCGTGTTATTAATGATGATATTTTGCATGTAAATAGTGGGCATGATTTACATAAACATAAAGACGTAGAAATCATCACTTATATGATTTCAGGGGAGTTAACACATACCCCTAAGATTGGGATGCCAAAGAAATTAACGCGTGGGGAACTTTATTATATGAGTGCAGGTAGTGGAATGGAGCATGCGGAATTTAATTGGGGAGAAAAACCAGTTCGTATGATTCAACTCTGGATTAGACCGAATCAAAAAAATGTGGCGCCAAAAGTAGAATATGGATGCTTTAAGCGAGAGCAACGATTTAATCAATGGCAAAAAATCGTGAGTGACTTGGAACATGAGGCTCCCATTCAAATTCATCAAGAGGTTAATATTTGGGTTAGCGAAGTTGAAGCTAATCGAGACCTTGATTTTGACATTTTAAAAAATAGACAAGCTTATCTGATTCAATTAGAAGGTGAGTCTATGATTAATAACATTGCTATGTCAGAAAAAGATGGCATGGAAATTTTTGAAGAGCCGATTAAGATTAAAACGGTAAGACCGTCTTTATTTATGATAATTGAGATGAATATAAACGGGAAGTAGCACATAAATATAAAAGCGACATAGAATATATTGTCCCACAGCAAAACACACGATCAATCGGTTTCCTGGGCTAGGATTAAAAAGATCGTGTGTTTTTTTTTTTTTTTTTTTTTTTTTTTTTGAAAAAAGCTTAAATTAAATTAAGAATTAGGCTTCTACGACTTTAGCTGTAATTAATGGTAACCATTCAACAACAGTTTGAATGATGACTTCGTCTTGAATTTGATTAATATAAATACTTCTGATGATAAAATGACAATTTTTTTGAATTTGATATTGAACATTTTCCAGTTATTTTAATAAATTTTGCAGGTTAGTCATTTCTGAATTTGATTACTGTGATTAAAAATAATGGCTTGAATAGCTACTTGAAAGGATAATTGAATTGCTGTAAAATCTTGAATTTTCGTTGATTAGGGGTGACGTTATAGCTATCTTTAAGAATCATACGTTATTGATTAATTTGAAAGGGTTGAAGGGATTCAATCCTTTTTTGAATCCTCTTAACGTTCTCATCGTTACCATTAAAATTAAAGGCAATCACAATAGCATTAAGAGCAATTTGAAGAACGATAAGAATGAATCATTTTGGTTGTGAAATAGTTGCAGAATTAGAATCTTTAATGAAAATCCTTTGTGATTGAGCTTGTATGATTTCTGTCGTTATTTGAACAGATTTAATTGGACGGTAGTCTGGATATTTAAAATATACAGGTTTTAAAAACTTTGGAGTGTGAATATCCAGAAACTCTTTTTAGAGGGAGAAAGGATGAGACATTCTAAACGAGATTTAAAAAGAAGGAAGGTTTGAAAATAAGTAAAATTATGTTAAACTATTAGAGACTGATGAAGAATTTATCAGAAAGAGATAATAGTAAGCGAATAATTAGGGTAGCTTATTTATAGTAGAGGTGTAAATCAGAAAGGATGAAGGTCATGAAAGTATTAGTAACTGGAGGAGCTGGATACATTGGACGAACAGTTGTATCAGCACTTGAAGAAAATGGGCATATCCCAATTATTTTGGATTCATTAGTGACAGGGCGTCTTGAATATACGGAAGGAAAAATCTTCTATAAAGGAGATATCGCGGATCGTGATATTTTGGCGCAAATTTTTAAAGATCACCCAGAAATTAAACATTGTATTCACTTTGCAGCTTTAATTGTCGTGCCAGATTCAGTGGCTAATCCTTATGAATATTACACGGAAAATGTTGCAAAATCACTAGATTTATTTAAAAATTTAAATGAGTTTGGATGTAAAAATGTTATTTTCTCATCATCAGCATCAGTTTATGATGTAGTTGAAGGATTCAAAGTAACAGAATCAGCGCCATTAAAACCATCAAGCCCTTATGCACGCACAAAATTTATGATGGAAATGGTGTTAGAAGACTTCTGTCGTGCGTATGGAATGCACGGAATTGCACTTCGTTACTTTAATCCAATCGGGGCAGATCCAAAATTACGTTCAGGCGCACATGTTCAATTTCCTTCACACGTATTAGCGAAATTATTAGAAGCGGCATCAAGTGAAGACGCATTATTTAATATCACAGGTGTTAACTGGCCAACACGTGATGGATCAGGAATCCGTGACTATATCCATGTCTGGGATTTAGCGATGGCACACGTTAAAGCGGTTGAAAACTTTGATCAAGCATTCGCTAAATCAGAAAATCCAGAAGAATCATACTTAGTGATTAATATTGGAACAGGAAACGGGGTAACGGTTAAAGAACTAGTTTCAATTTTTGAAGGGGTCTTAGGCCGTCCTGTCAATAAGGCGGAAACAGAAGCACGCCCTGGAGATGTGGCAGGTGCTTATGCAAGCTGTGACCGTGCTAAAAACTTAATTGGTTGGGAAGCACAGTACTCAATTGAAGATGGAATTCGCGATGCATTCCGTTGGGATGAAATCCGTGAAACGATTTTAAATTATAATTAAGGTAAAAATCCCTCAAGGTTGATTGAGGGATTTTTAAATCAAATAGAGGTAGAGATATGAAACGGTTTATCAAATGGGGAGCGATGATTGCTTGGATGATTGTCATTTTTAGCTTTTCAGCGCAAACCGGTGAACAATCTTCACAAAGTAGTGGACTCATTGAGCGATTATTAGCTCAGTTTAGTTTTATGCCGAATCAAATCTTTGGCCTAGACATCCAATTTATGATTCGTAAAACTGCTCATTTTTCAGAATATTTTATTTTATATTTATTGATATTTAATGTCATCAAGGAATATCAACCAAAGAAACAATCACTTGCCTTTAGTTTAGTTGGTGTCTTTTTATACGCGTGTAGCGACGAGATTCATCAGGCATTCGTTCCAAGTCGTGCCTGTTTATTTACCGATGTTTTAATTGACACGGCAGGTGGAACCCTGGCGATGATTCTAGTGGCACTCCTAAAGCGAAATAAAAAGGTTTAAAGTTTGTGTACACTTTAAACCTTTTTATTTTGGTGGAGAACTATAAGTGTCAGATTGAACAAAATGAGTAGAGTTTAATTTTTCACTTGCTTCGGGACAACACGTCATCAATATTTCTTGCATCTGGGCCATTGTTTTTTTCATCTCTGCTAATTCTTTTTTTAATTCTTCTTTTTCAAGATCAGCTACCTTATCACTTCGACGATCTTGTAAGACCTGAAGATAGAGACCTTGAGCGGCGATATACTCTATATTCGTTCCAATCGATTCGAGAAAGACCCCAATGATATTTTGCTCATCTGGGTATTCGGCCTCCTTAGCAATGAGTACCGCAATTAGAATACTTAAAATCCAAAAGGTATACGGATCAAGAGATAGGAGATAAGGGAGAAATTTAGGACATTCTGGTGGAACAAGATCTTCGGCATCAAGGGTTTCAAACGAAGCTGCTGACTCATTCTCAAGTCCAATATCAGAAACAGGTGGTGGTGGTGGGGGTGTTGGAGGAGTTACACGCATAAAAAATCCTCCTTTAAAAGAGATTTTAAATTAGGTAATATCGTGATAAACAAAGAAATGGACGATACCCTAATTTTAGTTTATGTTTAGGTAGGGGAACGGTGAATAACAAAAGACATGATTCCAAAGAATCATGTCTTTTGTTATTAAAGTTGACGATTATAAAATTGAACAAATTGACTAATTTCGTCGTAAAGTAATCCATTATCGACAATATACCAACTGCCTTCGATATTTTTTAGTTTAAACGTGTTAATCATTTCGGTTGAATCTAAGTCCTCACACGAATTATTAATCATCTCATTCATGGTTGTCATGAGCGAGGTTTTCGCATTAAAGTCTTCGACATTCGTTGAGGCATAATGTTGACGATAGACTGAAATGACGTCTGGTAATGATAACTCGAGGAGTTCAGTGTAATTAGGAATGGTCATTTTAACAGCGACAGTTGCATCTTCGTTAACTTGCTGAACTTCTAAGATTTCATAAGTGGAGTTATTAACAATTGCCGCTAAATAATGAAGAATCAAAAAGTTTTCGAATGGAGAAGAGGCAAAGGGGTCTGTTGCAATATAACTTGCTGTATAATCTGTCGCCATTTGAAAAGCAGTAAATTCATGATATTTTGATATGTTTTTATCTTGGAGTGAATTAAGTGCTGCGATGACTGTTTCAACCGGTTTATGATCGGAATGATTAGCGACATAAGAAACGGGATGTGTTGATCCATTTGAACGACTACATCCAATAAGGATAAACAGATAAGCGATTAAGAGGAAACGGAATTTTCGTTTCAAAATGAACCTCTCCTTTATCAGAAATATATTTTATAGTATTTACAATAAATTCAATATTATGATAAAAAAGGTTGAATAAAAATAAAAAAAATATGAGAAAAAGTTTTGTTGAAAAATGCATGAATGAGTTGAAAAAAATAGAAAATATAAGGTATACTAAGTAATATTAAATTATATATTTTGTATATTATTAAAATATCAGTTTACTTGTAGCAGATAGGGATGACGATAAATGAAAAAAATAATGTGTTGTTTATGCTTAATGATTTTATTCATAGGAAATTCTTTCGTTATGAGAGCCGATGCAAGGATATTATTAGAACAAATCAATAATAACTTACCGGATCATTCTTATTTTCAAGAGCGAGAAATACCACTAAAGTGGAACGGAAAAGAGCTAAAAGTGGTGTATTTGACATTTGATGATGGTCCAAGTAAACGAAGTGAGGAATTTATTGAGATTTTACAACGCTATGATGTCAAAGCGACCTTCTTTTATATTGGATCAAATGTTTCAAGATATCCAGACACTGTTAAAGCGGTACATGAGGCAGGTTTTTATATTGGTCTTCACTCAATGACACACGATCGTCAAATTATCTACAATCCAGATACACCTGAGGCGCTAACGCAAGAATTACTTCAAGAACAAGATTTGTTAGAGGGGATTATTGGGGTTCGACCGACTTTGTTTAGACCACCTTATGGAAGCGTTCCAGGCATTACACCAGCGATGGCTGATTCATTGATTGAGCATGACTTTAAAATATGGGACTGGACCATCGACTCGAAAGATTGGAAACAAAAATCAGCTAATGAAATTTTAGAAACCATCAAAAAACAAACCAATGCTCCGGTTGAAATTGTTTTAATGCATGAAAAAGAACTAACGCTTGAAGCATTGGCAAACATCATTGAATTTTATCAATCTCAAGGATATGAATTTAGAATGTATGATTCAAATCACCATCTAATCAATAATTTTTTAAAAGACAATAGACTTTAATGGAAAAATTTTTAAGGATAAATGGTAATGATGTATGTTAATTTTAAAATTGGATAAAATAAACAATAAGTTTTTGAAGTATTAAAGGAGCGTTGAATGCAATGAAAATAACGAGAATTATACCGATTTTATGTTTGTTACTTTTAGTAGGTTGTGGAGGTAAGGGCGAAACACAGGTTTTTACGATTTTAAATGATCAAATTGTCAGTCAAAATAAATGTAATGAAAATAATACCCAATTAACTGATTTAATGGCTAAAGAAACAGAGATTTATAATCGTATAATTGAAAAAGGAACAGATTCTTTTGATGATATCAAAGGATTTGTTGAAGAAGGCCAACAAAATGTTGAAAATAGTAAACAATTATTAAGTGAATATGATTTATGTATTCGTGGTGCCTTAGTTGATCAAAATAAGTTAATAAAAGAAAAGGATAAAGTAAAAGATAGTACAGCTTTACAAGAGGCAACGATGTTAATTGAACAATATACGATTTATGAATCAAGTTTAGTGGATTATGTCGAATCATTAATCCGTTTAAATGAGGCTCAAGCTCAATTTTATAATCAGTTGAATGAATCAACGGATATTCAACAAATGGAAGCTCTTGTGACAAATATTAATACAGCCATTGATGAGGCTAATATAGCCTCTGAAACTCATCATGATGCATTAATTTCGTTTAATGAGTTATATAGTAACTATTATGAAACCTATATTCAATAAAAAAGTGAAAGGAGGGATTTGAGATGGAGATTGTTTTAGCAAGTACTCAAAAGCATTTTGCAGATGTATTTCGAATTCGTACGAATGTCTTTATTGGAGAACAGCATGTTCCAGCACAGGAGGAAATTGATGAATTAGATCAATTTGTACCTATTTTAGTGGCATATGAGGGGGATATGGCGTTAGGCACAGCTCGTGTGATTGAAACAAAAGAAGGATATGCCAAAATTGGTCGAGTGGCTGTCTTAAAGGAAGCGCGTCAAAAAGGCGTGGGGCGTGCCTTAATGATGGCAGCTATGGAATATATTGAAGATAAGATGTCAGTGAATCAGATTAAACTAGATGCTCAGATTAGTGCCCAAAAATTTTATGAGTCTTTAGGATTTATAGCTCACGGTGAAGTCTTTTTAGATGCAGGAATTGATCATATTTCAATGGTTAGATTTATTAAAAGATAAAAAAAGCAATGGATGCAGGGCATCTATTGCTTTTTTTAAGTAAATGAAAGTTGTGTAGAGGAAGTCAAAGAAGAAGGATTAATATGATAAGCCTGTAATTCGGGTTGGCTATTTAACAGTTGGATAAATTCTGTAAATTTGTCTGCATGGTTTGCAATATAGCTTAAACGCTCTTGAATTTCGTTTTCTGTTAGCGGGCGCAGTGAATATTCTAAAATAAACGAAGAATCATCACCAGTTGTAAAACAAACTTCATATTCACAATGAACTCTTTCAATAATATGCGATCTTTTTACGAATCCAAATCGTTCAATTCCCAAATCTGAACGGTGAAGATCTTTGTTTTTGAAAGCTATTTCTTGGACAAATTGAAAAGATTTAAATATAGGTTGTGGTTCTAACATGTAACATCCTCCTGAACTTGTATCATCATGAAAACATTTTTCCATATTTAGTATACTAAAAAGAGGTTGTCGGATGATGTAAAAAGTGCGAAAATATGTAAGTACTATATGACAAAAAACGACATGAATAATTTTTTATGAGCTCGTTAAAAATATAGTATCAACATTAATCGATGCTAATAAACTTTTTATTGGCAAAATAGATGAAGTTTTTGTTAGAGAGAAGGTAAGAAATATGTCTCAACGTCAAAGTGGTAAATTGACTTTAATGTCATTAATACTGATGATTTTTACGTCAGTTTTTGGATTTGCGAATATGCCACGTGGTTTTTATTTAATGGGATATGCTGCTATTCCCTGGTACTTGATTGCAGCCATTACGTTCTTTATTCCATTTGCATTTATGATTGCTGAATTTGGAGCTGCGTATAAAGATTCAAAAGGTGGTATTTATTCGTGGATGGAAAGTTCAGTCGGGCCACGTTATGCATTCGTCGGTATTTTTATGTGGTATGCCTCTTATGTAGTTTGGATGGTCAATGTGGCCTCAACTCTTTGGATTCCACTTTCTAATGCCATATTTGGAAAAGATACAACCGCATCATGGGGTGTCTTTGGATTATCTAGTACACAAGTGTTAGGAATTTTAGGTGTTTTATGGTTAATTCTTGTTTTATTTTTAATTTCGCGTGGACTTGAAAGTATTAAAAAGGTTACCTCAATTGGTGGATCAGCCGTTGCGTTATTAAATATTATTTTATTAATTGCAGGCATCGTGATTTTAATTTTAAATCATGGACAATTAGCACAACCAATTCAAGATGCTGCTCATGCTTTCACTGTTTCTCCAAATGCTAAATATACAAGTAATATTGCGATTCTTTCTTTCTTAACCTTCGCAATTTTCGCTTTCGGTGGAACAGAAGTTGTCGGTGGATTAGTCGATGAAACAGAAAATCCAGAAAAAACATTCCCTAGAGGATTATTAATTGCAGCAGGTGTTATTTCACTTGGATATGTCATTGGAATTTTTATGATTGGGATTTTTACAAACTGGGATTCCGTTCTTTCCGGAACTGGGGTTAACAATGGTAACGTGACATACATTATCATGCAAAATCTTGGATATGAGCTTGGGTTGGCACTAGGATTTGCTCAAAGTACAGCCTTAACCATTGGAGCATGGGTAGCACGTTTCGTTGGATTATCAATGTTTTTAGCATTAAGTGGGGCCTTTATGACATTGTCTTATAGTCCGCTTAAACAATTAATTGAAGGAACACCTAAAAAAATCTGGCCTAAGTCAATGACCGTTATTAAAAATGGGATTCCTATAAATGCGATGCGTGTTCAAGCCGTGATTGCGATTGTTTTAATTTTATTAGTGTCATTTGGTGGAGAGTCAGCTTCAGAATTCTTTGATAAATTAGTCTTAATGACTAATGTTGCCATGACGATTCCATACTTATTCATCGCGTTTGCCTTTGCTTCATTTAAGAGACGTGATGACATTCCTAAACCATTCGTCATTTATAAAAGTAAAGGGTTAGCCATTACGATTGCGTATATTGTGACAGCAGTTGTAGCGTTTGCGAATATCTTTACAATTATTGAACCTTTAACATCTGGTGATTATGTTAAAACAATTTGGATGATAGCTGGACCATTATTATTTGGTATTATTGCTTTATTATTATATGGACGTGGAGAACGTCAATAACCAAAAAGGACCTATCAGTAATGATAGGTCCTTTTTTTATTCTCCAGCAACTATTAATGATTTAATGTAAAGACTTGGTGATCCAATATTTGATGGTCCAAAATCTAAATCATTTCCAATAGCTTCAATTTGTTGAAGAAGATCAAAGAAGTTTCCTGCAATGGTGATTTCATGAATAGGATCATCTAATTTTCCGTCTTTAATCAGAAATCCACTTGCAGAAAGTGAAAAATCTCCTGAGATTCCATTTAATCCAGAATGTAGTCCTTGTACATCGGTAATATACAGTCCGTTTTGAATGATTGTTAATAAGTGATCAAATGAAGTTTGAGTTGGCTTGATGTACATATTAGTAGGTGAAATGTTGACAGAACTTTTAAAGCTTGAGCGTGAAGCATTTCCAGTTGGTGCTACGTTAAACGTTTTAGCTGTTGTTAAGGAGTGAAGATAGGTATTAAGCACCCCATTTGTCACGATTTCTTTTGTATACGTTGCGACGCCTTCACCATCAAATGAAGAACTTCCCATTCCATTTTCTAAATGGGGATCATCAATGATACTGACAATGGGACTTGCAATCACCATTCCAACTTTATCTTTTAAACGCGATAAATCTTTTAAAATGGCTTCGCCTGAGAAAATATCGCTCATGGCTTCTAAAATATCTCCAGCAACTAAGTTGCGAAGTAAAATCGGGTAAGTTCCTGATTTTACTTTTTTAGCGCCTAATTGAGCTAAAGCACGCGAGACGATTTTTTTAGCAAATGATTTAGGTTCATAGTCAGTAAAGTTTGTGCTAATGATGAAGTCTCCATCTGTTTTATTTTCACCATTTTCTGTGACAAGAACACTGACATACGTATAGGCGAAGTTTTGACGCTCTGATAAATCTAATCCCTTTGTATTTTTCAACATGATTTCTGAGGTACCATTAGAAAAAGCACAGTAATTAACCGATTTAACGCGAGGATCGAGTGCAAAACATTCTGATTCCACTGCTTTTAGGAAATTAATTTTTTCAAGTGGCGTTATTTCATTAAAGGCCGGATGATATAAATCAAGCGTGGTATAAAACTCATCACCACCATAAAGTTCTTCATTTTCCGATTTTTCTAAAATAATGGCATTATTAATGACACTAGAGATAATGAACGGAATGGAAGAATCATCACATTTTTCAGTATAGGTATAACCCATTTTTCCTTCATAAAGGCCACGGAAAGATAGACCTTGTGTGACAGATACTGAGTAGGAATCCACGTTTTGCTCGAACACCTTGCATGAAAAGTTATCATTTTTCACGACATAAATTTCCATATCTGTTAATCCGGCAGCATGTCCAGCTTCAAATAAAGTATTAAAGTTAATCATTGCTTATTCCCCCTTTGCTCCACCAACTGTAATTTCTTTAACACGTAGGGCAGGTTGACCGACATCCGTTGGAATTGAGCCACTTGAAGCCCCACACATTCCTTGTGCTCGTGCTAAATTTTCACCGACCATATCAATTTGATGTAAGATTTGAGGTCCATTTCCGATTAAAGTAGCTCCACGAACGGGTTCTGCGATTTGACCATTACGGATTATATAACCTTCGTTCACTGCGAAGTTAAAATCACCTGTTGCAGGATTAACAGAACCACCACCCATGCTTTTAGCATAAAGACCGTATTCAGTATTTGCGATTATTTCTGCACGTGTATGAGGTCCGTTAGCGATAAAGGTATTGGTCATACGAGAGGTTGGAGCAAATCGATAATTTTGTCGGCGTGAAGAACCGGTAGAAGCCATATTCATGCGACGCCCATTTAATTTATCAACCAGATAGCTTTTTAAAATCCCATTTTCAATTAAGACGTTACGCTGTGTTTTCGTTCCTTCATCATCGACATTCAGTGATCCCCAAGCATTTGGAATCGTTCCATCATCAATGGCTGTCACAAACTCACTGGCTACCTTTTGACCTAATTTACTAGAAAAGACCGACAAGCCTTTTGAAACGGAACTAGCTTCGAGCCCATGACCGCAGGCTTCGTGGAAAATCACGCCTCCGAACCCGTTATCAATCACAACTGGCATTTTACCACTTGGGCAAAGCCCAGCCTTTAACATCGTAACAGCTTGTCGAGCCGCATCTTTTGCATAGAATTCAAGGTCAAGATTTTCAATAAATTCAAATCCTTGATGAGCACCAGGTCCATGAGATCCTGTTTGCATCTCAGATTCATTTGAGGCAACAGCTGTGAGATACATACGTGTATATGTACGTGAGTCTTCAACAAGAGCTCCCTCAGAGTTAGCAATCAAAACATTTTGTTTTTTCTCAGATAGATTAATCGAGCTTTGAGAAATAGAAGCATCATAGTTTTTAATCCATTCACTCGCTTGCCGCATTTTTTCAATTCGTCTTGAAGCAGGAACATCTTCTAAATTTAATTTTATAAGATGTTGATTTACAATCTCTTGACGCACTAAGTTTAAGGGTTTTATAATTTGTTGACCAACTAAAGCTTGTGCAATTTCACGTGCGGTTTTGAGTAAGTTTTCGCGAGTGGAATCATTGGTGTAACCATAGACACAATTGGTTCCTTGAAACAATCGAATACCAACTCCATAGTCTTCACCACGATTAGCTTTATCCACTTTTCCTCCCACCATCGTGATGGTTTGAGAATCGGTTTGCTCAACGTAAAGTTCGGCAAAATCAGCGCCCATAGATAAGGCTTCATCTAACACATCTTGAATTAACAAGTGATCTAGCATCTAGTTACTCCTCCTTTGAAATAATAAGACGATGATTGCTCCCTATCAAAGTTATAGTCTGGGATCTTCATTTCCCAATCCTAATTAGTGTCTGGGGTTACAGGTCTTTTTATTTACAGTTTAAGATATTATACCACATTCTACTAAAATCTAAAGAAGGTTAATAGAAAAAATTACCAATTAAAGATGGGTTTGAAAAATGATCGATCATTAATAAAAATATCAAGTAAAGAAAAAAGGATGTATGATTCAAAACACGTAGAGGAGAAAGGTGACTAATCAGTCTTATATCTAGAGGATGATTCACTTTATATATGTGGAAGTAGATTTAGGCTTGGATTGGTACAAAAGTAAATGACGCCGTTGGCAGAGCAAGAAATACTAGAAAAAATATCAAAATCAGAGGGTGATAAACAACCGGATAAACTCAATGAAAATATGGGGGATGATTAAATGAATTAGCATTTCGCTGTTATGAAAAATTGGAGTTAAAAAAGCAGTACGAATGCAAGCGGCTCGCATGATGTCAAGCAGACAGGGATACTTTTTTGATGAATAGCTTTTAAAAGGAGTGATAAACTAAAGAAGAATGATTTGCAAGGGATGTGAATATGACGCGAAGCGGTTGCGTCTTTTATCAAATGAGACAGAGATTAAGTCAATTATTCATATTAATCGGATTCATTTGCTTTTTAATCCCGATTGGAAATTTAGCTCGGATGCAATATTATAAAGAACAAGCATCCTTAACGTGGCAACTACCACTGGGATTAAATAGCCTTGATTTATCGATGCGAGAGTTATTTTCAATGGTATATGATGAGATTCCCTCTACTAATGCTCGCATTGGAAGTGTCAGTTACTTAAAAGAAATTCCTATCCCGCTCTATCAGGGGATTGAGAATCAGCAATTGACGAAGGGGCTTGGTCATGATCCTTTATCCGTGTTACCTGGTGAAAATGGGAATTGCTTAATTTACGGGCATCGAGAGGAGTTTTTATGGGAACTTCAAGCCATTGCAGTCGGTGATGAGATTTTCGTTCAAACGATTTATGGGACATGGATTTATGAAGTGAATGAGATTCATGTGTTAAATCCGGATGATTCCTTTATTTTCGAGCAAACGAAAACTCCCACGTTAACTTTGGTAACTTGTCATCCTTTCATCTACTTTGGGCCGATTAAAAATCGATTTGTGGTTCGTGGAACATTAATTGGGAAACTTTAACTATATTTTGATGGTAAAAATCTAAATATAGTTAAAGTTTTTTTTATGACCTATGATATAATCTAATTATGAATTTGATAATCATTATCAACAGTAGATAGGAGAGAAGTGTATGATGATTAATAAACGACTCATCTCGATTTGTGAAGAGTCTAAAAAATATATGTTTTTAACCCTCCTTTGTAGTTGGATTGGGATTATATGTAACATTGCCATTATCTTTATGATGGGATTATTTATTAATGCAATGGTAGCGGGGGAGACGTTATCAAAAGGATTAAGTCATTTTTATTTGACGAAACATTTAACATTAGCGGTTGCTATTCCGTTACTTATTATCTTATTGATTGCAAAATTTATTGCTCACCATTATTATGGAAAATTCTCGTATAAATCATCAGCAAAAGCACGTAGTACCTTACGTTCTTTAATTTATGAAAAGTTATTACGCTTAGGAATGGATTATCAAAAATCACAGCCAACCTCAACAATTGTTCAGATTTCAATTGAAGGAGTTGAACAGCTAGAAATTTATTTTGGGAAATATTTACCTCAATTTTTCTATTCATTATTAGCTCCTTTAACTCTATTTGTCGTCATTTCAACGATTTCTTGGAAAGTCGCGTTAGTATTTATTGCCTGTGTCCCATTAATTCCAATATCAATTATTGCCTTAATGAAAGTCGCTAAACGTATCATGAAAGATTATTGGAATAACTATGCGGATCTTGGAGATACATTCCTCGAAAACTTACAAGGACTAACGACTTTAAAAGTTTATGGACAAGATGACATTAAGCATCTTGAAATGAATGAAGAAGCGGAAAAGTTCCGTCGTATTACGATGAAATTGTTAAGTATGCAGCTAAATTCAATTAATATTATGGATTTAATTGCTTTTGGGGGTTCAGCACTAGGAACGATTGTCGCTCTTTATCAATTCCAAAAGGGTGCCATAAATGTTGGAGAATTAATTGTCATTATTTTACTATCATCTGAATTCTTTATTCCAATGCGATTACTTGGATCTTACTTCCATATTGCGATGAATGGAATGGCGGCAAGTGATCGAATCTTTGCTTTATTGGATACAGAAGAAGTGGCAGTTAAGAACCCTTGTGATTTTAAAAAGGATTCATCTGTGAAGATTGAAGTGGAGAACATTAACTTTAGTTATGATGGAGAACGCCAAGTTCTAAATGACATTTCATTTGACTTAACAAATGGCGGTTTAACTGCAATTGTTGGGGAAAGTGGAAGTGGAAAAAGTACAATGGCGACGTTATTAATTGGACAAAAACGACCAACTAGTGGACGTATCTTAATCAATGGAGTAGATTTAACTCAGTTAAAAACTGAAGCTTTATATGAGCATGTGTCATTAGTTTCAGCGCATAGTCATATTTTTAAAGGAAGCATTAAAGAAAATTTACTAATGGCAAAACGTGATGCTACATCAGAAGAAGTGAATCAAGCCTTAAAAATGGCACGACTTGATCAGTTTATTGCTGGACTACCAAAAGGTTTAGAAACTGAAGTTTCAGAAAATGGAAGTTCATTATCAGGTGGACAAAAACAACGTTTAGCTTTAGCACGTGTGATTTTAGCGAATCGTGATGTGATTATTTTTGATGAAGCAACTTCAAATATTGATGTTGAAAGCGAAGAAGCGATTTGGGATGCTATTTATGAGTTATCACAGCAAAAAACAATTTTAGTCATTTCACATCGTTTAGCAAGCGTGAAACGTGCGAAAGCAATTCATGTGTTTAAATTAGGAACACTGGTTGAATCGGGAACACATGATCATTTAATGAGTCAAAATGGAGTTTACGCTCACATGGTTGAAAGTCAACAACAATTAGAAATGATTAGGGAGGTGGAGTAGATGAAACGTCAATCTGGATTTAAGATTATGATGCGCCTCTTAAAAGAATTAAAGCCTTTAGTTGGGGTGATGATGATTACAATTACCCTTGGAGTTTTAGGGTTTTTAACAGCTATCTCCATTGCTAGTTTTGCAGCAGTAGCACTTGGAACATTAGTTGAAGGAGCTACTATTGTTTCATTTAAAGCAGCTATCACCATCATGGCAGTTTGTGCCGTGATGCGTGGATTACTTCGTTATGGAGAACAATTATCAGGACATTATATTGCCTTTAAAATTTTATATTTATTGCGTGATAAAATCTTTGCTAAACTTCGTACACTTGCTCCCGCAAAATTAGAAGGACGTGATAAAGGAGATTTAATTTCACTGATTACATCTGATATTGAATTACTTGAAGTCTTTTATGCACATACGATTGCGCCGATTGCAATTGCGATTTTAACCAATTCGATGATTACGGTACTTTTATGGTTCATTCATCCGATTTATGGGGTGTTAGCAGCCTTCTTCTTTATTTTAGTTGGATTTGTGGTCCCTTACGCTTCTTCGAAATTAGTAAGTGAGGCTGGGGTTAATTATCGTCGTGAGTTTGGAAGTAGTAATCAATATATTCTAGATTCATTACGTGGATTAAAAGAGATTTTACTATTTAATCAAGGACAGGAACGCTTAACTCAATTAAATCAAAAGTCTGAGGAGTTAAATGAAAGTATTCGTAAAATTAAAGATCACGAAGGGATCGTGACGGGAATTACAAGTACCATTATTACGCTTGCAATGCTTGTATTCCTAGGAGTTGGAGCATACCTTTACTCAATCGGAGCCGTGACTTTAACATTAGTTTTAGTAGCGCTTGTTGTGATTGCTTCTTCATTTGGACCGGTTGTTGCATTAAGTAATTTATCGAACACATTAGCTCATACGTTTGCCTGTGCCGAGCGTTTATTCGAGTTACTAGATGAAATGCCACAAGTTGAAGAAGTGAGCGGACAAATGCCACTGACGATGAATGAGATGACACTAGATCGAGTTTCATTTGCCTATCCAAATAGTGATCACTTATTACTTGATGAAGCATCGATTCACATTGAAAAAGGTGAAAAGTTAGCATTAATCGGAGAAAGTGGAATTGGAAAAAGTACGTTTATTAAGTTATTAATGCGCTATTTTGACACAAAAAAAGGTCATGTCTTCATTGACGGAACGAATATTAAGTCAATTCCAACGGCCTCATTAAGATTGAAACAAACTCTTGTTAGTCAAGAGACGTATTTATTTAATGATACGATTGAAAATAACATTAAAATTGGTTGCAAGGATGCAAGTCTTGAAGAGGTAATAGAAGCTGCTAAAAAGGCATCGATTCATGAATTTATTGAAAGTTTACCGAAAGGTTATCAAACAAAAGTTGGGGAGCTTGGTGGAATGGTCTCATCTGGTGAGAAGCAACGTTTAGGATTAGCTCGTGCGTTTTTACATAATGGTGATGTCTTAATTTTAGATGAGCCAACAAGTAACTTAGATGCTTTAAATGAAGGATCGATTTTAAAATCAATTCAAGACTATGGACAAGATAAAACGGTTATTTTAATTTCACATCGTAAGTCAACGACTGCAGTCTGTGAGAAGGTCTATCGTTTAGAAAATCAAAAGTTATATCAAAATTAAAGAGGATTTCAATAATCCTCTTCCTTTTTAAAACTATAGTGATAATGATTATCATTGATAAGGAGGGTTTATGAAAAAGTTAGGAAGAGTGGAGAAAGAAAAACAAATTATTCAGTTAATGATTGAAATTTATTGTCATAAAAAACATCAACAACAAAAGGACCTTTGTGAAGAGTGCCAAGCATTATTAGAGTATGCGCACAAACGATTAAGTTTTTGTAAGTTTGGTGATGAAAAAACGGCTTGTCGAAAGTGTCCGATTCATTGCTATAAAAAAGATATGAAAATGAAAGTCAAAGAAGTGATGAGATTTTCAGGGCCAAGACTGTTGATTTATCGCCCAGTTGAATTTATCAAACATTGGTTTTATTAAGGAGAGGAAAAAGTATGAACAAAGTAAAAAAAGGTTTATTAGTAACGATTGGATTACTTTCAATGGGACTTGGATTGATTGGTGTAATCCTTCCAGTTTTACCCACGACGCCCTTTTTACTTTTAGCATCAGTTTGTTTTGTAAAAGGTTCGGATCGCTTTGATCGATGGTTTAAAGGAACAAAGTTATATCAAAAGCATTTAGAAACGTTTGTTGAAAGTAAAAAAATGACATTAAAACAAAAATGGATGATTTTATTATTTGCCGATTTTATGTTAATGTTTCCATTTATTTTAATTGATAGTTTACATATGCGTTTATTTTTAATCCTTTTAATTCTTTGTAAGTTTTACTACTTCTTCGTTAAAATTGAGACTATTAAAAATTAAGGAGTTGAACAAATGTTATCACATACGTGTTTTTTTGGAGCATTATTAATCTATTACATTCCTAGAATGATGAATAAAAAATCAAAGTTTTTACGAAATACTCATATTGTATTAGGATCATTAGCTATTTTAGGAATGCTTGGGGAGACCATCATGAAATTTGGAACACCAAGTTTCATGAAGTATTTAGGATTTTCAGCAGTTATGTTGTTCATTGGAATCACAGGTTATCTCATGACAAAAGCTAAAAATATGAGACGTTGGCATATTATCGCGACGTTATCATTCTTTGCTTATTTAGCTCTAATCATCATCTTATAATCAGAAAAAGCACCTAGTTTTAGGTGCTTTTCCTATACGCGAATCATGAAAAAGAATAGGGTATAGAGGGAGGGAATGAAATGGTTAATTTGCAGCGAAATATGAGTGTGACAACGACGGATACGACGTGCCAATCTTGTTCGACAAC
This sequence comes from Turicibacter sanguinis, assembly GCF_013046825.1. Lineage (NCBI taxonomy): Bacteria > Bacillati > Bacillota > Erysipelotrichia > Erysipelotrichales > Turicibacteraceae > Turicibacter > Turicibacter sanguinis. Next base: position 2,246,206 of record NZ_CP053187.1, read on the forward strand.
AGATACAGGAATTACAGAAAATGGTTATACAGGAAGTTCGTTTGCAAGTCTCTTGGTCATTATTCTATTTGTGATTTGGTTTTTATATCGAATGGGAAAGTTATCAAATCAATAAAAAACCTCTTATCAATCTGGATAAGAGGTTTTTTATTTTAACCTAAATTTTAAGTGAATAGTTTAGGATTTTAATTAGGTATGACAAATAGACGGATGATGGTTGAAAAAAATGATAGTTTTAATTTTTTTGGTTTAATTGTATGATAGTGAGTAACAGTGGGTAGAAAATAAATAGAAAAGAGTGAGTTGAGACGCAAAGATAGGAGCGAAGAATGGATATGCAAAAAATTCATGAGTCGGTTTTCAACAAAATGGCCTTATTTTCAACTGTATCAAAAAATACCATTCAAAAGTTAAAAGAAGAGGTACGAGTCTGTCATTTTTCAAAAGGAGAGTACGTCATTCGGGACCGTGAGGTGACAGAATTAGTTTATATTGTGTTAAGTGGAAAGGTTTCTGTTTATAAATTAAGTGAGAACGGTGAAAAGCGAATTATTTTTATTCTAGACCAGGGTCATATTTTGAATGATGATTTAGTTCAAAATCTTCCCAGTGCCGTTAATTGTGAATGTTTTGAAGAATGTTGTATGTTAGCGTATGAAAAGGCGATGTTTATTAAATTAATGCAAACAGATTTTGAGTTAACAAAAGCTGTGTTGGGTCAGTATTCATCTAAACTTCGACGAACATATCGACAATTAAAAAATGCTCCAACTAATATTGCAATGGAAAAAAAATAGCAGCTAAACTTTATCGCCTTTGTCATGACTATGGAATTCCAACATCAGATGGATATGTGATTGATATTCCGTTAAGTGTTGTTTATTTATCACAATTGGTGGGTGCACAACGAGAAACCGTCTCAAGAGCGTTGAAAAAATTAATTGATGCTGGGTTAGTTAGATATGAACATAAGAAAATATATATATCGGACCTTAAAGCATTAGGTGATTACCACAAAACTAAATAAAAGTCAAAAAAAACACTTATTTGTGATAAAAATCACCCAATGTGTGATTTTTATCACGGAATTTAGTTGTGAAATAGTATACAATAACCTCGTTCTAGTGAAAACTAAGCAACGAGTTTTTTTATTTCCTAAGAAATGAGGTTTTATGATGGGATTAAAGATGAATAAATCAGATTTTAATACAGTCTTAGCCACACTTAACAAAGAGTATCGTATTTATGCTCCTAAAAATTTTAAGGGGCAAGGGACATTTTCAGATACTGATCGTGTTCGCTATGGAGAGATTCAATCAATTGAAGAGATTATTTTTGATGTTAAATCAAGTTTTTCATATAAAGAAGTGATTCTACCAATCACACAAACGTTATTCTTCTTTACAGAGGATGAGGTAAAAGAAGCAAAGATGAATGAAGAGAAAATATTAATTTTCTTAAGAAGCTGTGATATGCATGCCGTTCGTCGTTTAGATGAAATCTATTTAAATAATGGTGGATTCGAGGATATTTATTATAAAAAGTTCCGTGAAAAAACAAAGTTCGTTGTTATGGGATGTGCACAAAGTTTTGAAAGTTGCTTCTGTGTGGATATGGAAACCAATCGCTTTGATCAGTATGACTCATATATTCATGTTGAAGGAGACGTCGTTTCATTCGATGTAAAGGATGAAGAATTAAGAAAGCTTTTAGTGGAATTAGACCATAATTCAACTGAAATTAAACCACAATTTGTGACTAGTAATCCGACTCGTGTTAAGATCCCAGAAAAATTAGATCTTCGAGTTGTCTACTCACCTGTTTGGGAAGAGTATAGTGCTCGTTGTATCGGTTGTGGACGTTGTAATTTTGTTTGTCCAACGTGTACTTGCTATACAATGCAAGATATTTTTTACAAAGACAATCAAAAATGTGGAGAACGTCGTCGTGTTTGGGCTTCTTGTCAAGTTCATGGCTTTACGGATATGGCTGGGGGACATTCATTTAGACAAACAAATGGACAAAAAATGCGTTTTAAAGTCATGCACAAAATTTATGACTATAAAAAGCGATTTGGATATCATATGTGCGTGGGTTGTGGACGTTGTGATGATATTTGTCCAGAGTATATCTCGTTTTCAAATTGTATCAATAAATTAGAAAAAGCGATGGATGAGGTGGAGTAATATGGAAATCAATGAATACATCCCATTTTTATCAGAAATAAAAGAAGTCATTCAACATACTGAAATTGAGTATACATTCCGAATGTCATTCACGGGAGATGTGAAACCAGGACAATTCTTTGAAGTATCGATTCCAAAGTATGGAGAGGCTCCCATCTCAGTAAGTGGAATCGGAGAAGATTTTGTAGATTTAACCATTCGTAAAGTGGGGCGTGTGACAAACGAAATCTTCAATACATATGTTGGTGACAAGTTATTCTTACGTGGTCCTTATGGAAATGGATTTGATGTGGAGCTATATAAAGATAAAGAATTAATTGTCGTAGCAGGTGGAACAGGATTATCGCCGGTGCGTGGTGTAGTGGATTATTTTGCGACGCATTCAGATCAAACGAAAGGATTTACATTAATCACAGGATTTAAGTCACCTGAAGATGTATTATTTAAGTCAGATTTAGCACGATGGGAAACATCAGCCAATGTGATTTTAACCGTGGATCAGGCACCAGAAGGGTATACTGGAAATGTTGGGTTAGTAACCAAGTACATTCCAGAGTTGAACATTGAGAATTTAAATGAAGTTCAAGTGATTGTGGTTGGACCTCCTATGATGATGCATTTTACGGTTCAAGAATTTTTAAAACGTGGCATTGCACAGGAGCAAATTTGGATTTCGCAAGAACGTAAAATGTGTTGTGGAATTGGGAAATGTGGTCACTGTAAAATTGATGATACGTATATCTGCTTAGATGGACCCGTTTTCAATTACACTAAAGGAAAAGATTTAATCGATTAGGGAGGTTAGTCACATGGATATGAATACAAAGTCACTTAAAAAAAATGCTTTCCGTGTTACTAAGCATCGAGGGGTTACAGCATCTAGGGTGCGTGTACCGGGAGGTTATTTAAAAGCTGATTTATTATTAAAAATTTATGATATTGCTAATACTTATGGAAATGGATCAGTGCATATTACAATCCGTCAAGGTTTTGAAATTCCAGGCATTAAATTTGAAGATATTCCGAAAGTTAATGAATTACTTCAACCGATTATTGATGAACTTGAGATCAATCAAGAAGTGGAAGGAACAGGATACTCAGCAGCGGGAACACGTAACGTTTCAGCTTGTATTGGAAATAACGTTTGTCCTTTTGCAAACTATAATACAACGAAGTTTGCCAAACGTATTGAAAAAGAAATTTTCCCAAATGATTTACACTTTAAAATTGCATTAACGGGATGTCCAAATGACTGTATAAAAGCACGTATGCAAGACTTTGGAATTATTGGGATGACAATGCCGCAATATGATAAAGATCGTTGTATTTCTTGTGGAGCTTGCGTAAGGGCTTGTAAGAAAAAGGCAACGGGAGCTTTAAGTGCTGAGAACTTTAAAGTGTTACGTGATGGATCTAAATGTATCGGATGTGGAGAATGTGTGATTCAATGTCCAACAGCTGCCTGGACGCGTAGTCAGAAAAAATATTATCGTTTAGTGATTATGGGACGTACAGGTAAGAAAAATCCACGTTTAGCGGAAGACTTTATGATTTGGGCAGATGAAGATACAATTGTAAAAGTCATTACAAATACGTATAAATATGTAACAGAATATATCGATAAAGAAGCACCAGGTGGAAAAGAACATATCGGCTATATTGTGGACCGAACAGGATTTATGGAGTTCAAAAAATGGGCACTTGACGGAATCGAGCTAAATGATGAAATCATTGTTAAAGATAATGTGTATTGGAATGGTGTTCGATACGTATAATCCATCAGATGATACCGTTGATGATGTGAGATTGAAATGTCAGGGATTATTCATGAATTTGAAAGTTTTGGATACAATAAGGAAGAAAAAATCCCGTCTTAATAAAAGGAGTTATTTATGAAAAAAGTACAATCAACTTGTAACTATTGTTCTTTAGCATGTAATATCGATTTTATGGTTGAAGATGAAACAATAAAAAAAGTCATTCCAACAAAAGGGTATCCTGTCAATAATGGATTTTCATGTATAAAAGGTCTTAATTTAGATAAACAACATTCTATCATTAAACCTAATCCATTACCTCGTTTAAAACAGGAAGATGGAAGTTTTAAACATGTTTCTTGGGATGAAGCGTTTCAATATACGGCCTCTAAATTAACAGAAATTAGCGAAAAATATGGTCGCGAAAGTGTAGCCGGAATTAGTACCGGACAATTAACTCTTGAAGAAATGGCGTTATATGGACATGTCATGCGTAACTTCATGGGGGCTAATGTAGATGGAAATACACGTTTATGTATGGCGACAAGTGTTGTTGCACATAAACAAAGCTTTGGATTCGATGCCCCACCGTATACGTTAAATGATTTTGAATTATCGGATACGATTATTTTAATTGGGGCCAACCCTGTGGTGGCACATCCAATTATTTGGGGACGAATCAAAGCTAATAAAATTCCAGGTAAAAAAGTGATTGTCATTGATCCACGTAATTCTGAGACAGCTAAACGTGCCGATTATTTCTATCGTTTAAAAGCGAAGTCAGATTTAACGTTAATGTATACGTTAGCAAATACGTTAATTGAAAAAGGATGGATTGATGAAGCTTATATCGAAGCTCATACTGAAAACTTTGAAGCTTTTAAAGAATTTGTCAAAGACTATACATTAGATCAAGTTGAAGAAAAAACACATATCACGGCACAACAAGTTCTTGAATTAGCAACGATGATTCATGAAGGAAAAAATGTTTCACTTTGGTGGACAATGGGAATTAACCAAGGCTATGAAGCCGTTCGTAATGCTCAGGCCATTATTAATATTGCTCTAATGACTGGAAACATTGGACGTCCAGGAACAGGAGCTAACTCGATTACCGGACAAAGTAATGCAATGGGATCTCGACTTTTTAGTAATACAGCCGGATTATATGGGGGTGGAGATTACGATAATTCAGTGAGACGTGCAGCTGTTGCGAATGCACTAGGAATAGAGGAGTCTTTACTTCCAACTAAACCAACGCTTCCTTATAATGCAATCATTGAGAAAATCAATGCAGGAGAAATTAAAGCTCTTTGGATTTTATGTACAAATCCTCGTCATTCATGGATTAATAATGAAACCTTTAAAGAAGCTATGGAGAAATTAGAACTCTTTATCGTTCAAGATATTTATGATGATACAGAAAGCTCAGAAAATTGTGATGTGTTCTTCCCAGTTGTTTCAGGTCTTAAAAAAGAAGGAACGATTATTAATACAGAACGTCGTTTATCAGCCGTTCGTCCTGCGTTACAAATGGAAGAGAACGAAATGAATGATTTCAATGTGATTTTAAATGTTGGAAAAGCACTTGGAATGGGGTCATTACTAGATGCGTGGCAAACCCCTCGTGATGTGTTTAACTTAATGAAAAAATGTTCAAAAGGAATGCCATGTGATATTACAGGTGTGGACTATGATGGATTAGTAGATTCTAAAGGAATTCAATGGCCATTTAAAGAAGGCGATGTTTTAACAGAAGATCAACGTCGTTTATATGAAGATGGTCAATTCTATACACCAAGTAAAAAAGCAAAATTTATGTTTGAAAATCCAATGGATAACCCATTAAAACTGAGTGAGGATTTCCCTTATATCCTAAATACAGGTCGTGGAACGGTTGGACAATGGCATACTCAATCAAGAACACGTGAAATTCCTTACGTTAATGATGCCGTGTCACATCAAGCCTACATTCATATTAATGAAAAACTTGCTAAAGAATTAGGAATTGAAAATCAAGAAATCATTGAAGTGTCTTCAATCAATGGTGTAAGTAAACAATTTATGGCCATGATTTCAGATACAGTTGCTTATGATGAGTTATTTGCACCGATTCACTATATTGAAACGAATGCCTTAACACCATCATTATATGATAGTTATTCAAAAGAACCATCTTATAAGAGTACACCAGTTCAAATCAAAAAAGTGAAGGGGGCATAAACATGGAACGCATTAAGATTGATCGCAGCAAGTGTATTAGTTGTTTAACATGTGTCACAGCATGTATTGTGTCTCATGATAGTGAAGATTCAAGAAACCGTGTCGTGATTGATAGTAAAGGAAAAAATAGTCCTATTTTCTGTCGTCATTGTGATTTACCAGAATGTGTTTATACGTGTATGACAGGTGCCATGAGTAAAAATCAAGAAACAGGATATGTTCAATATGATAAAACACGTTGTGCAAGTTGCTATATGTGTATTATGGCATGCCCTTACGGTGTCTTAAGAGCGGACCGTTTTGAACAAAAATATATTATGAAATGTGATATGTGTACTTCGACAGAATGTAAAACACCTCAATGTGTCGCAAATTGTCCAATGGAAGCTATCACACTTGAGGAGGTAAAATAACATGAACTATGTCATTGTCGGTGCCTCAGCCGCAGGTGTGAATGGTGCAAAGTATTTACGCCAAATGGAACCAGACGCTAACATCACCTTAATTTCAAAAGATGAGTACATCTATTCACGTTGTATTCTACATCATTATTTAGAGGGAATCCGAGATATCAAAAAACTTGAATTCGTAGAAGATGGATTTATTGAAAGAAATAAGATTAACTGGATTAAAGGAGTAAGTGTTGAAGCATTAGATAAGGATAAAAAAGAGTTGACCTTATCTAATGGTGATGTTGTTTCTTATGATAAAGTTTTACTAGCAACAGGTGCTTCAACCTTCTTCCCTCCAGTGAAAAATTTAAAAGAAGCTAAAAATGTTTATGGCCTTCGTAACTTAGATGATGCGATTGAAATCAAAGAAAAAGCGAAATTAGCAACAAATATCGTGGTAATGGGGGCAGGGCTTGTTGGGATTGATGCCTTAACAGGTCTGCTACACTATGGAAAAAATTTAACATTAGTTGAGTTTAAAGGACATATGCTCTCAATTCAGTTAGATAAAAAGGCTGCTAAACGATATCAAGATGCTTTTACAAACGAAGGGGTGACTCAATATTATGATACTGCGGTGCAAGAAGTCATCTTAGATGATGAAGGAGCAGTCAAAGAATTAGTCTTATCAAATGGATTAACGATTCCTTGTGATTTCTTGATTGTGGCAACGGGTGTTCGTTCAAATGTTGCCTTCTTAGAAGGTAGTGGAATTGAATGCGATCGATTTGGACTTATTTTTAACGAATATGGTCAAACCAATGATGAATCAGTATTTGGTGCGGGAGATATTTCAGGACGAAATCCAATTTGGCCAGCAGCTGTTAAAGAAGGAATTATTGCAGTAAGTAATATGTGTGGAAAAACACGTGAGTTAACAGATTTCTTTGCAAGTAAATCAACCATGAATTTTTTACATATTCCAACGATGTCACTTGGAACACCAGAACCAGCAGATGAAACTTACACGGTTGAAGTAGACTGTGACGAAGCTTTAAATTATAAAAAAATTATCCATAAAGATGGAGTAATCTATGGGGCGATTATCCAAGGAGATTTATCTTATTCGGGTGTCTTAACACAATTGATTAAAGAAAAGATAAACATCTCAAAAGTGGAAAAATCTATCTTCAATATTGATTATTCTGATTTCTTCCATTTAACAGATAACTGTGAATATACGTATCAAGAAAAGTAGAGAGTATTTTGTATCGGTAGTTAAAAACGAAAGAGGAGTTTCAACGTATGAAAAATTTGATTAGTAAGATTGCAAATCTTCCGGTTGGAGTGATTGCAACCTGTGTTGGGATGGCGACGCTTTCTAACGTCTATTTGACGCTTGGATACACAGGCATTCGTCATGTGAGTATGATGATTGCAGCAGTGATTTGGATTGCTGCGTTCATTAAAATCACGGTTCATTTTAAAACATTTAAACAAGAGTATCAAAATGTCGTTCCAGCTAGTTTATATGCCACTTTTACCATGTTAACGATGATCCTAGGGAGTTATATCTTTAGCTATCAACAGACAATTGGAAAAGCCATTTGGTTAACAGGTGTTTGTCTTCATATTCTGCATATCTTAATTTTTACATATCGAAATGTGATTAAAGGTGTGAAAAAAGAGACCTTTATTCCAAGTTGGTTTGTAACTTATAACGGATTACTAGTTTCAACCGTTGTTGGAACGGCTATGAACGAGCCAATGTTATCAAAATGTATTGTCTTTTATGGAATTACAGTCTTTATCATTATTATCCCATTTATGATTATCCGTATGATTAAACGACCAATCCCGGATGCTTTATATCATACAAGTGCTATTTTATTAGCACCAAGTAGTTTATGTTTAGTTAGTTATTTAAACGTCATCCCAAACCCTAATGCTGTCGTGGTTTATTGTTTATACGCAGCAGTCTTTGCAACGTTAATTTTTATTTTAATCAGTATCCCTAAATTTTTTAAACCTGCATTCCACCCAGGCTTTGCAGGATTAACATTCCCACTAGCAATTGGAGTGGTGGCGTCAATGAAAATGTCAAACTTCTTAATGGCACAGGGAATGGAAACACTTGGAGCATTTATTAAAGAAGTTTCAGGCATTCAAATCTATATGACAACGGCAATTATTGCTTTTGTTTTCTATAACTTTGTAAGACTTTTTGTGAAGTCTTATCAAAAATAATGATTAATTGATAGCCCTTTTAAAATGTAATTTACCCCTTATTGATAAAACCAACATTGATTTGAATCAGTGTTGGTTTTTTTATGCGTAAATTAATTATGCTTTGAATAACTTTGGATAAACTAAAGATAGCAAATAGAAATAGTAATTTTAAAAAAGAAATGGAGTGCTAGAGTATGAGATTATTAGAAAAAATAGGTCGTCTACCTGTTGGAGTACTAGCCACTTCAGTTGGGCTGGTCACGCTATCGAATATCTATTTATTACTTGGTTTTCCAATCTTAAAGCATCTTGCTATGATGGTGGCTATTTTGGTCCGGTTAGCAGCATTACTTAAAATAACAGTTCACTTTCGAATTTTTAAATCTGAGTATAAGCAGGCTGTTCCAGCTAGTCTGTATGGAACTTTTTCCATGTTGACGATGATTATAGGAAGTTATCTGGTCAATTATGAGGAAACAATAGGAAAGGCTTTTTGGTATATCGGAATATTGCTTCATTTAATTCATACGGTTGTTTTTACTTATGAGCATGTAGTGAAAGGAGTGAATAAGGATTCCTTTACGCCAACTTGGTTTGTGACTTATGATGGGTTACTTGTATCAACCGTCGTTGGGAGTGCAATGGGAAATCAAGTTTTACAAGAAGTGATCTGTTGGTATGGATTAGTGATGTTTATTATCATTATGCCGTTCATGATTCTTCGTTTGTTAAAACGTCCCATTGCAGAACAACTTTATCATACAACGGCGATTTTGATTGCCCCAGGAAGTTTAGTAATAGTGAGTTTCTTAAATGTTTTTGCAGAGCCTAATCCACTTATTTTATATGGGCTTTATGCCGTTATTTTTAGTTCATTCATTTTTATTCTCTATAACATTCCCAAATTTTTTAGATTTTCTTTCCATCCAGGCTTTGCAGGATTAACCTTCCCATTAGCAATCGGAACTGTTGCTTCGACTAGCTTTTCTAACCATTTAATAAACCACGAACTAGAAGGATTAGGAGTTTTGATTAAACAACTTTCTGGAATCGAATTATTTTTAGCAACAGCAGTCATAGCCTTTGTTTGTTATAATTTTTTAAGAATGCTTGTCAGAACCTATCAAAGCGCTCAAAACGTTTAATAAAAAAAGTGTATCATATCGATACACTTTTTAAGATACAAGTAGTACTCCGTTGTTCCTACTTAAGAAAACTTAAACTGAATTCAAAAGGTGACGAAAATTTTGTGAAGTAGACGTCACCTTTATAGAGCTAATCGATAAATTTCGAGCGCGTCTGCTTCTTTAATTGGAACATAGTTTCCAACAGAGTCACAATCACAAACTAACTTTTGAGCTAATTCTTCAATGTGATCAGTTGGAAGATCGGCATCGCTAAAAGAAGTTGGAAGTCCTAAAGCTTTAAAGAATGATTCAAGTTTTTCAATTGCCAGTAAAGCTGTTTCTTCTGGATGATTTAAGTTGATCTCTAAATTGAAGACGCGACTTCCGAATTGAGCAAAACGATTAACATCATGATGATAGACATATTTCATCCAAGCGGGGAAGATGATAGCAAGACCTGCTCCATGAGCAATATCATACATGCCACTTAATTCATGTTCAATATCATGACTTGCCCAATCGCCAATACGGCCCATATCTAAACTGCCATTATGGGCAATCATTCCAGCAAGCATCAGTTCTGCACGAATATCATAATTGAAGGGATCATTCATGACACGTAAACCATTATCAATAATTGATTTCATGGTAGCTTCACATAAGCGGTCTGTTATGTCAACATGACGTTCGTTAGTAAAATAGCGTTCTAAAACATGTGCTAACATATCAGCAATTCCACAGGCTGTTTGATAGGTGGGAAGAGTAAAGGTTAACTCAGGATTTAAAATTGAAAAAACAGGGCGTAACGATTCATGACCGAAACTACGTTTTAAACCAATTTCGTCGTTTGTGACAACCGTTCCACTACTTGTTTCGCTACCGGCAGCGGGAATGGTTAAAATAGTCGCGAGTGGTAAACACTCATGTTCAACAGCAACGCCACAGAATAAATCCCAAACATCACCTTCATAGTGAACGCCTGCTGCAATTGCTTTAGCAGAATCAATTACACTCCCTCCACCAACTGCTAAAATAAATGGAATTTCTTGTTCTTGACAAAGGTTAATTCCTTTTCGAACCAGTGAAAGACGAGGGTTTGGTTTAACTCCTCCAAGTTCAAAGACTTCAATTCCAGCCTCATGAAGTGAGTGCATCACTTTGTCATAAAGCCCAGTTTTCTTAATTGAACCGCCTCCATAATGCAGTAGCACCTTGTTTGTATATTTTTTTAATTCCTGACCCACGCTTGCTTCAGTCTCACGACCGAAAATAATCTTTGTTCCATTTTGATAGTGAAAATCTTGCATGATAACCCTCCCTAAATTTAGATGTTATAGGATTATTTTACCTTAAATGCTTCTCAAAAGCGAATGAATAGGATAACATATTAGAGTGATAATATGTTTAATAAAAGAATGGAGATTGTGTTTATGTTTATCAATTGGTTAACTAAACTCTTTATTAAAAATTATGATCAACTCGAACGAGAAGAAGTACGAACGCAATATGTTTACATCGCAGGGATTATTGGAATTTTAGCGAACATCTTACTTTTTATAGTTAAATTCTCTGTTGGTGTCTTAACGGGAAGTATTGCGGTGATGGCAGATGCTTTTAATAATTTCTCAGATACCGCTTCATCCGTGATCACGATGATTGGGGTTAAACTGGCAAATCTTCCAGCTGATAAAGAACATCCACATGGACACGGTCGTTTAGAATATTTATCAGCTTTGCTTGTAGCTTTTATGGTGATGTTAGTTGGAGTCCAATTCATTAAATCATCAGTTGAACGAATTTTAAATCCCAGTGTTATTCAATTTGAAATCGTGTCATTTATTTTATTAGCGATTTCGGTAGTAGTTAAACTTTGGTTGAGTCGTTTTAATAAAGTAATGGGAGAGAAGGTAAACTCGTCAGCGTTAAAGGCAGCCTCTGTCGATGCACTTGGAGACGTTTTCACTTCAAGTACCGTTTTAATTTCTTTTTTAGCCGCTCGTTTTACAAGCTTTCCAGTTGATGGATATGCTGGGGTTTTAGTAGCAGGTTTCATTTTATACGCCGGTTACACGTTAGTGAAAGAAACGATTAGTCCTCTACTTGGAGAAGCTCCAGATGAGGAACTAGTCAATGATATTTATGAACGAATTTTATCATATGATTTAATTACAGGCGCTCATGATTTAGTCATTCATAACTACGGAGTCGGACGTATTATGGCTTCGATTCATGCTGAAATTCCAGCTGACCAGGATATTATGACCATCCATGATGTTATTGACCAAGCTGAACGTGAAATTTCAGAAGCCCTCAAGCTTCATCTCGTGGTTCATATGGATCCAGTTTGTATTGAAACCGATGAAATTAAAGAAATGAAAAGGGAACTAGATAAAATTATCGCAACACATCCGGCTATTTTATCGATGCATGATTTTCGAATTATTGGTCATGAACCGAATAAAAATCTTGTGTTTGACTTAGTCGTGGACGGTAGTAAGTTAACAAAAGAATTGACGGAAGATCAAATTAAAGATGCAGTGATTACTCAAATTAGACAGAGTCATCCAACTTATCGATGTGTGATTGTGATTGATAAGGCTTACCTCTAAGAGGTAAAGAAAATGTTAGAGATAGAAATTAGAAGCTATATCGCTGAAGATTGTGTTTTTTTGACTGAATTATTCTATCAAACCGTTCATCAAATTAATCAAAAAGATTACTCCTTAAGGCAATTAGAAGTATGGGCTCCAAAAGAAGTTGAGACTCAAAAATGGAATAAACGCTTTTTGTCCTCCTATACAGTCGTTGCATTGATCAAGGAAAAAATCGTAGGGTTTGGAAATATTGATTGTGATGGATATTTAGATTGTTTATATGTTCATGCCAATTACCAACGTCAAGGAGTTGCAACTTTAATCTATGAGGCATTAGAACAGAAGGTAAAACGTCAAAATCATCGGATTGAGACGCATGCCTCAATAACTGCTATTCCATTTTTCCAAGCGAAAGGATTTAATGTTCTTCGTCCACAAGTGGTGATTCGTCAAGGGATTGAACTTGAAAATTTTATCATGGAAAAGGTCATAAAAAAATCAGAAACATAAGTTTCTGATTTTTTTATAGTGTACAGTTTTCAAGAACATCCTCAATGTGTCCAGCCACTTTTACTTTTCGATAAATCTTAGTGATAAAGCCTTCTTCATCAATTAAGAAAGTTGAACGTTCAATCCCAATGGCTTTTTTTCCATACATATTTTTTTCTTTTAAGACATCATATAGGTGACAAACTGTTTCATCCGTGTCTGATAATAAGATGAAGGGAAGGTCATGTTTAGTCACAAATTTTTCATGACTAGCCACGGTATCGCGACTAATACCTAATATGACGATGTCTTGCGCATGAAAAGATTCAATGGCATCACGAAAGGCTTTTGCTTGGTTCGTACAAGCAGGTGTATTGTCACGAGGATAAAAATATAATACCACTTTTTGACCACGATAATCACTTAAAGTATGTTGGTTTCCATCTGATCCTGCAAGCGTAAAATTAGGTGCTTGCATCCCTTCTGTTAAAATAATCGGTTCCATTTCTCCACTTCCTTTTATGCAATAAGATGTCATGTCTTGAAAATAATTATGCGATAAATACCTACGATTGTAAAGAAATATGATAAGATGATTAAGACAAATTGAACATGACTTGTGTTATGATTGTTGTCTAAAAATGTTTAATTTATTCAGTTAAAGGAAGGATTTTAGATGTTACTGATTTTATCACCTGCCAAAACATTTAAGGAAGAAGGCGTGAAGCGCTTCGAGTTATCTAAACAGTTACCATTTGAATTAAAAACAAAAGAATTAATTGAACATCTGCAAGGGTATACGAGAAGTGAGCTTTGTGCGTTGATGAAGATGTCAGAGGCATTAGGTGCAGTTAATGAAATGAGATTCAAACAGTTTTATGAAGTTCAAGGCGAAGCGCTATTAGGATTACATGCTTTTGATGGTGAGGCTTATAAAGGATTAGATTCGTTGACGTTATCAAAGGAAGGAATTTTGTTTGCACAAGATCATTTAAGAATTTTATCAGGATTATATGGGATTATACGTCCTAACGATTACATTAATCCCTATCGTTTAGAGATGGGAACGAAGCTAGCAAATTCAGAGGGCAAAGATTTATATGCTTTTTGGAAACCTGCGTTAACAGAATATATGTTAGAAGCTTTAAATCAAGTAGAAGGAGAGCAGGTACTTATTAACTTAGCCTCTAAAGAATATAGTAAAGCACTCGATTTAAAGCAAATCGAAACGCAATATTCAGTGGTTAATATTGAATTTAAGGAACAAAAGGGAGAGACCTATAAAGTAGTCGGGATGTATGCAAAAAGAGCTAGAGGTGAAATGGTACGTTATATTTTAGAAAATCAATTAAAGAAAGCAGAGGAATTAAAAGGTTTTAATCAAGGAGGATATCAGTTTAATCCAACATTATCCACTGATCAAACATGGATTTTTACACGTTAGTTTTCATTGTCATCCAATAAAGTGGAACTTAAAGTCAATGCTACTACTCTTTTAAAGTGACGTTTAGTTAGGTTGCAATCTTTCACCTTTCTTAATCTTTTAGAGATTTTTTGAGTTCAAGTAAATAGGAAACCTCAGCTTCGTATATGTTGCATTGTTCTTTTATCATTCGTTCTCTAAATGATGCTTGTTTTTTTGGGAGTGACGAGTGTTTGAGATAATTGAGATGAGTAAGGATTTTTTTTGTTTGACCTATTTTAGCTTCTAAATCATGATATTCATCTAGTAATGATTTAGGTTGTTTTTTTAGTATCATCATAAAAATCACCTCTAGTTAGAAGTTTGAACAAATTTTATGAAATTTATGTAATCATTGTCATCCGACATCATGATGTTGATTTTTTATGGAATCGGTGAGAAGTTAAAGAAAGGAGGTAACGAAAATGATTTTTTATTTTAGTGGAACAGGAAATTCACAGGCCGTAGCTCAGGTCATAGCAACTAGACAACAAGAGGAATTAGTGCCTATGATTCAAGTCGATTTAACAGTACCCTATTTGATAAAAGAAAATGAAAACATTGTTTTTGTTTTCCCTATCTATGCGTGGCGGCCACCACAACAGGTCATCGATTTTATTAAACAAATTGAATTTGAAAATTATTACAATCACCCCATTACCATGATTGCAACATGTGGTGAGAATATTGGAGAAACATTAGCCGTTTTTAAAAAAATGATTCATCAAAGGAAGTGGACTTTGTCTAATGCCTACTCACTTGTCATGCCGAATAATGATTTAAGATATGGAAACATTGATGCGCGCGATGAGGTGCAAAGAAAGTTAAAAAAGGTAGAGCTTGAGTTAGAAAAGATTAATCAAAATCTGACCAGACGGGCGACTGGCATTTATCAAGTTGAAAAAGGGCCATTCTCATATATAACGACGTACGTAGTAGGGAATTTGTTTAACCGTTTTGCAAGAAGTACCCATCGTTTTTTTGCAACTGACGATTGTATTTCATGTAAAATATGTGAAAAAGTTTGCCCAATTCGATGTATAACGGTTTCAAAGAAACCTATCTGGAAAAACAGTGAGTGTACACAATGCCTTGCTTGTGTAAATTACTGTCCGAAGTCTGCCATACAATATGGGAAAAGAATGAGTAGAAAAGCGAGATATACTCACCCGTTAGTCGCTTGGCACCAATTGAATCAAAATCGAAAGCCTAAAGACTAGTTCTTTAGACTTTTTTTTGATTTTAAAAAATAATTTTCTGTTTTAAAGAGAAAAGAGGAATAAAATTCAAAAAAGAAGGAATACTAGTAAAGTTAAATCAAACATGTTTTTTAGGCTGTAAAACGACAAACATGTTAAAAAAAAATCTAAAATATGTGAAAAAAACACCTGTAACCGGTTACCGATTGAAGAAAAAGGGTATAATTTTAGTGAGAAATACGATATACTCTGAATGTGAAGATTGTGAAAAATTTTATTTAGGGATAATAAGTCAAATAATCATCTCTAAAATAAATACAAGGAGGAATTAGGTATGTTCAAGTACTTACAGCGTACAGGTAAAGCATTAATGCTTCCAATTGCAGCCTTACCGATTGCAGGAATTTTACTTGGAATTGGTGGAGCATTCTTAGGAATTGCAGGAATGAAAGATGCACCTGCAATTTATCAATCAATTGCAAATGTAATTAATAACTCTGCTTTCATTACAGCATTGTTAACGATTATGAAAAATATTGGAGATATTGTCTTTGGTAACTTACCAATTTTATTTGCGGTTGGTGTCGCAGCAGGTCTTGCTAAAAAAGATAAAGCAACAGCAGCATTAGCGGCAGTTTTTGGATTCTTAGTTATGAACCAAGTAATCTCAACATTATTGAGTTTAGGAATGACACAATTAGGTGTTTTAACTCCAGATAATGTTGGTGAATATGGAACTTATGTGACAACTAATGTTGGAATCTTCACGTTAAATATGTCTGTTTTCGGTGGGATTATTACAGGGATGGTAACATCAGCATTACATAATAAATTCTTTAATATTGAATTTAATCCTGTATTCTCATTCTTTGCTGGATCTCGTTTCGTTCCAATCATTACATCATTAGTTATGGCTATTGTTGGGGTTATCTTAGCATTTGCTTGGCCAGTGGTTCAAGGTGGAATCGCAGCGTTAGCTGAATTAGTTAATAGCTCAGGAAACTTCGGAACATTCTTATTTGGATTAATTGAACGTGCGTGTGTACCATTTGGATTACACCATGTATTCTATACACCATTCTGGTATGGTTCATTCGTTGAAGCTAATTTATTAATTGACGGTGTTCATACGACAGTTCAAGGTGCTAATACTGCTTACTTCGTTCAATTAGGTTCAATGGGTGACTTAGTTGGATTAGGAAAAGAAGGAATGCACGAGATTGTAAATGGAACAACTCGTTTCATGGCAGGGAAATTCCCATTCATGATGTTTGGTTTACCGGGTGCAGCTTTAGCTATGTATAAATGTGCAAAACCAGAAAAAAGTAAAGTGGTTGGTGGTTTATTAGGAGCCGCAGCTTTAACATCTTTATTAACTGGTATTACTGAACCTCTTGAATTCACATTCTTATTCGTTGCTCCAGTATTATTCGTTGTACATGCTGTTTTTGCTGGGTTATCATTCATGTTAATGGGAATGTTAAATGTATTCATCGGGATGACGTTCTCTGGAGGATTAATTGACTTTACATTATTTGGATTATTACCTGCAGGTGCGGGAGTATCAACAAATTGGTATTGGGTATTAATCATCGGTGCGATTTACTTCGTATTATACTATTTAGTATTCAGCTTCTTAATCAAAAAGTTTGATTTAAAAACACCTGGTCGTGAAGATGATAATGAAGAAGTAAAATTATACTCTAAAAAAGATTTCCAAGAAAAAACAGGTCAAGTAGAAGCTCAGTCATCTTCAGCTGCAGCAGGAGAAGATATTTGGAAGCAAAAAGCTCCATTAGTATTAGCTGCTTTAGGTGGAGAAGGAAATATCGAAAACTTAGATGCTTGTATTACACGTTTACGTGTTGAAGTAAAAGATACAGCTAAAGTAGACAAAGAACAATTAAAAGCATTAGGAGCCGCTGGAGTTATGGAAGTTAAGGGTGGAGTTCAAGCTATTTTTGGTGGAAACTCAAATACACTTAAAAACCATATCTTAGATATTATTGGTGACTAATTAAAAAAGCATGGCGAATAGGCCATGCTTTTTTTGAACGAAAAACTCTATAAGGTTAAAAGGAACCACTACATTCTATTAACCAGTATAGAGTTTGACACTATAATCCCATTTTATATTTTATATTACATTAAAGGAAAATTTTGAGACGTAACTGTTCCTTGCCCTGCAGACATTGTTCCGGTTGTTTGGGTTGGATAGGGAACAAATGATTGTTGTACCACTTGAGTAGGTGCAATGGTTTGTTGGACGACTTGCGTTTGGTTTTGTTGTAAGAATGGTTGTTGCATGATAGGAGTTGCAACAGGTTGAGGTGTAGCAAGGTATTCATCATAATAATAAGCTTCGGTTGTTTGACTCGGTGCAGTTACATAGTTATGTTGCGTATGATGATGATGAATATTTCGAATCACAACTGGTTTGATATGATCAACACGATGATAGTGATGTTGTTGATAAGGGCAAACTGTAGTTGGTTCTACCACCTGGCAACATGTTTCGTATGGCCCCATTGGTGGCATAGCAGGTGTCATTGGCGTAGGATTACATCCTGAGCATCTAGTATTTGTATTCATGATTTAGAACATCCTTTCATTTTGTAATTCAGTTACAGTATAGTATATTATCTTGGCTTATTTTTGAATGGTTTTGAGCCTATCACAAAATAAAAATTGAAAGGATTCTTTTACTTTTTATTGTTTTAGAAAGCAACATTGATCATCCCAATAATTAGTGAGGATGAACTGTCAAACGGATAAAATATAATCGGATTGATTTTACTCAGAAATAGAGTAGCCATGATATCTGATTTCATGTTTCTAATCATAACTACAATAACGCTTTGAAAAATCACAATCGCATCAAGATGCAAGATTCTTCCTTGATAGTCAGGAGAAGCCTCAGATTTATTATAAGATAAATACGGGATGGAAATTTGAAGTCAAATTGAGCTTATTATGAAAAAGAAGACTTTGGTGTTGGATTTGCTATTTAGAAGTGAAGCATATCTGTGAATTTTCAGTTTCTGTCATGAATGCTTGACGGATTCCTGTTAGTTTAATACGTTTTCCATTAAAATCAGAAATTTAAATCATTCATTCGAATAAGTATTATAGGTGATGATATCTTCATTTTATACCGATTACTCCTTTTATAAAGGCACTGTCGTTACTTCTAAAAATTCAACAATATAGGTTAAATAAAGACATAAAAAAAAGAGCCATTGGCTCTTTTTTTATGATTCAATGATGATTAAAGGAACCATCATTTCTTCTTTTGTTAATCCGGCATGAGTAGCTCCAAAGTCGAATCGTTTGGTAGTCATAGCTAAATAGCCAAGTACTTTTTTACCGGTTGCACATGCAAGGTAATCTCCGAGGAAATCAGTTGTTTTTCGGTGTGATAGTCCTTGTCCAAATAGTTGTTGATTCAGGACTTCTTGTTTGCTTAATAGGATGAATTCTTCTCCAAATAATCGGTTAAAACGCTCTTCAAATGCTTGCTTCATTTCAGGCTTAATGAAAAATGAAACGGCACGTTTTTCAATTGAAGGTGGCATGATAAAGCACTCATCTAATTCTTCGTATTCATTTAAATAAATGGTCGGTTCAACATCAATTAATCCATGATCAGCTGATGCAATAAATAAGGTATTAGATGTTGTTTCTACGATTTGTTTAAATAAATCATTAATTTCTTTTATTTTTTCTTTTGTTTCGTTTGAGTAGCATCCTGTTGAGTGCATTGTTTTATCTGGATCTGGCCAGTAAACAAAGATAAATTTATCATGAGGTGCATCGCAAAGTTTTTTTAACTCTGTAAAGACTTCTTTTGCTGATTCAACGCCTATTTTTGTGTTTTTACCTTGATACGCAATATAAGCGGGTTCTATCATGTAAGTTTTAATGCGTTGGTTCGTCGTTTGTTCAATTTTATCAAGAATATGTTCATACGGCATACAAGTGTGACCAGCATGTGGAGCGTCAATTTTTTCACCACTATAGCTATCCGTATTAATGAAGGTATCAATAAAACGTCCGTATTCTTTAAAGTATAAAGACCAGCCAAGCCATCCGTGTTCATTTGGTGATTTTCCACTGTAGTAAGCCGTCATTGCAGCTGTTGTCGTAGAAGGAAACACAGAGGTTAATTCTTTTATGATGTTTTGGTTTATAAAATCATCTGCTTTTAAATTTTGATTTAACATATCAATTCCCATTCCATCAAAAACCATTAAGACAACGTTTTGATGAGGTTTGTTTAAGGAGTTAGATAAGTCTTCAATCGTTGAGTAGTTAGATTCAATACCATAATGAGTTAAAATCGTAGAAATGGTATTCATAATACTATTGTTATAGTCTGGGTAGACAATATTTTTCATTTTTTTCACCTCTTTATTATCTTTTTTATTATAAATCATTTCCTAATGCTTAATCTACCTCAAAGCTTTTTATTTTGAAATTACTATCTTCTAATGTGAGAATTGAATCCGAAAATCTAGTTGCCAAAGTCATATCATGAGAAACAATGAATTGGCATAATCCCTGTTGTTTTAGTGGGTGAATCAAGTGGATATCAAATCTAGTTATTTTTTGATTTATAAATTCAATGGGAACAAAGTTATTATCATAACCAATCACAACCACGTCCTCTGAAGTTTGATTTTGGCAAACTGTGAGTATGATGACACATAGGATAAGAAATCGTATATAGTTTAGATTTTAAATTCATTGTTCTTCCTATTAGTTGCGGAAGCGCACGGTTTCATTTAGGCTCTTTTGGCGCGCATAACATATAAAAGAACAATAAAAAAACTCCCGTCTCTAGCTCATTTACTAGAGGACGGGAGTTTTTAGTATCTCACGAGGCCAACCTCATCAAGTACGACAAATAAAATTTGCTATAGCACGATAACGGGGGCAAGGGATTCAAAATAGTCTACCTAAAATCGAACTGATTTTTTCGGTGTTTAGCTCAGAGAGGTGTTCCATATTGTTTTAATATTTACACTCACCCTACGGAAACTCTCTATGATTAAAATGAAACCTTTACTATTTCTCTTCATTGTCATTTTTTATCTTAAAACATCCTATAATGCCCAAATGATAAATTGTCAACCAAATAGAAATGATTTTAAAAAAAATCAGAATGAAAAAGTATTAAAAGAACAAGGAAAGGCATCCTAAAAATAAGCCAAAACTCTAGTATTTTTGGAACTGGATTTACAAATTTCGTTGACATTCGACATCTGGAATAGTAGAATTTGAAACTGAGTCCCAATTTCTATTTTGGAGAGGTGTATAATGAATTTTACAAAAGGATATAAAACAAGGCAAAGAAGTCAAATATTAGGGTATCTCGCTAATAATTCTGATCGACATATAACGGCAGAGGATATCATGAACCACTTTAGTAAGAAGGGCGATAAAATTGGAAAATCAACGATTTATCGATATTTGAATGTATTAATAGAAAAAGGTGTTATACGAAAGTATGTCGAGGGAAAAAGTAAGATGGCCTGTTATCGCTATGTTAAGCAAGTTTGCTCTAAACAAAATATATATCATTTAAAATGTGGTGTGTGTGGTACTATTTTTGATACGGAGTGTGAAGCATTAGATGTTGCCGTTGTTTCTTTAGCTAGGAAGAAACATTTTACTTTAAATTTAAAAGAGACATTATTTTACGGTGTCTGTGAACACTGTTTGAAGGAAAAGAAAGACGAGTAGAAAGAAGAGAAAAGTTATGTTAAAAAATATTTTTAAAATTTATATTGAGGATTTAAAGCGTATCTTCACAAATTATGCTGCTTTCGTTGTCATTTTAGCACTGTGTATTTTACCATCACTTTATGCTTGGTTTAATATTAAAGCCTCTTGGGATCCATATTCTCAAGAAGCCACAAGCCAAATTAAAATTGGAGTGGTAAATAATGATGAGGGAACGATACTAAATGGAGAAGCAGTTAATATCGGAGACCAAGTTATTGAAGAATTGAAAAAAAATGATCTCATGGGATGGCAATTTGTAAGTGAAGAAGAAGCTGAAAAGGCACTGGATGAGGGAACATACTATGCAACGTTAACCATTCCAGGTAGTTTTTCAAATGATCTTACCTCTTTAGTTACAAATGATGTTCATAAAGGTCAGATTATCTACCGAGTAAATGAAAAAATTAATGCAATTGCACCTAAGTTAACAAGTAAAGGGGCAACAGGTGTTCAAGAAAGTGTAAATGAAACGGTCATCAAAACAGTAAGTAGTGTCTTATTAGAAACAGGGAAAAGTCTTGGTCTTGAAATTCAAGATACGCTACTTCCCAAATTAGCTTCTGTAGCAAACAGTTTAAATGAATTAACAACAAAATTTGGTTTGATTAATGAAACTGTCGCAAAAGCCAATGATGGGGGATTGAAATTGAAAGATTTAATATCTCAAATTCAAAGCGACTTACCAAAAATTCAAGAAACGTTAACCTCTGCACAGACGTTAACAAGTAGTATTGAAACGTTTATTTCAACCTCACAAGGAAGTATTAATGATTTATTTCCAACAGTGAAAGCTGATGTTCAACTCGTGACTGATATCACAGCAGAAATGATGAAGTATGTCGATGGACTTAAACAAGCAATTGAATCAGGTTCTGCAGAAGCACCAACGATGATTCAAAATTTAATTACAAAAGTGAATAGTGGAGAAAACCTAGTCGAATCTTTAGTTAAATTACTAGAATCTTTTAATAAAATTTCATTTGGAAAGCCATTGACAGGAATTATTGAACAATTAAATGGAATAAAAACAGAGCTTGTAAATATCTCTAATTTTTTACAGACATTATTTGATGAGGTTGTGAATAGTGGAGAACCTGATTTAACGCTTTTAAGTAAAGTTCAAACGGTTTTACAAGATGTTCAAACCATTTCAAGTGATTTAGTTAATCATTTTGATGATAAAGTTGCAGCTCCTTTGAATTCAATTTTAGATGAAGCTTATAAAACCTCTCAAAATGTTTTAACCGTTTTAAAAGATGCAGAAGCTAAATTACCTCAAGTTAGTGAATTATTAAATGTTGCTTATGAAGGAGCAGATACAGGAATTGAAGCGATTCAATATGTGAATGAAAAATTACCTCAAGCAGAAAATATTATTGCTGAGTTAGCAGGTAAGGTAACGGATATTAATAACAGTCAAGAGCTAAAAGATGTATTAGAACTGCTTCAATCGGCCGTACAAGAACGTGAAGATTTCCTATCAAACCCAGTGGAACTTGTAGAGGAAACAGTGTTTCCAATGCATAATTACGGAACAGCTATGACGCCGTTTTATAGTGTTTTAGCCATTTGGGTAGGAATGACGTTACTCGTTTCAATGTTATCTGTCAAGGCAAAAGGAGATTATCATCCAATTGAGGAATATTTCGGTAAATTCTTATTGTTTGTTAGCATTTCTCTTGTTCAAGCGTTGATTATAGCATTAGGAGACTTATATATCTTAAAAATTTATTGTATGAATTCTGGTTTATTTATTGTAAATTTACTCTTTACAGCCGTGACTTTCACCTTTATTGTTTACTCACTCGTTTCAGTCTTAGGTAATGTTGGGAAAGTTGCATCCATTATTTTATTAGTTCTACAAGTGGCGGGTTCTGGTGGAACCTTCCCAATTCAATTAACGCCGAAGTTCTTCCAAATGATTAATCCATTTTTACCATTTACGTATTCGATTTCAATGGCACGGGAAGCCATTGGAGGGGTTGTCCAAACCGTATTAACGAAAGATATCGTGATTTTATTGATTTTTATTAGTGCGGCCATTTTAGTGGCTATCTTCTTGAAAAAACCACTGAATAAATTATTGAGTGGTTTTGCAGAGAAATATGAAGAAAGTGGTCTTGGGGAATGAAAAATAGCAGGGGCTTTATCCCTGCTATTTTTAGTAATATAGATGATAATCTAAACAAAATCCAATTAAAATACCAATGGCATAGCTTACTAAATCTTGAATCAAAAAACCATAGCCTAAAACTAAACCACCAAGTGTGGATGCTCTTATTTGATTAATCCAATCGGCTTGGTACAATTGACTGAATTCAATCAAATAAGAAAAGATGAAGGCGAGAAGGAGACTTTTGATCAGTGTTCCATTAGGGTGTAAAAATTGAAAACCAAAATAGACCATCATTGCCCATAATGTATCTCCAATATATGGCGCAATTGAATCGGGAAAAACGAAAATGAATTTTCTAGAAGCTAGTCCGAGTCCAATGGTTAACACCACCATAAAAAAATAAATCCTTCTTTTTTTCATTAATAAAGCCTCCTTTTATAGCGATAATCCTATCACAATAAGCGTGGGGAAACAATGGCAATGAGGGAGTTTTTTTGCTAAGAAATAACCCTCACAAACATCATAAAATGATAGATTCAATATCAAAAAAGCAAAAAGTTGATATTGAATCTTTGAAGATAGTTGACAGGCATTTTTAGATATGATATATAAGAATTATATAAATTAGCACTCGTTTATTAAGAGTGCTAATAAAGTAAAAACAGAGGAGCGATTGAATTGAAACAGTTTAAAGCCGAATCAAAACGATTATTAGATTTAATGATTAATTCTATTTATACCCATCGAGAAATTTTCTTACGTGAGTTGATTTCAAATGCAAGTGATGCCATTGACAAGCTATATTATAAAGCCTTGACAGATTCGAATTTAAGCTTTAATCAAGAGGACTATTATATTAAAGTAACGGCTGATGAGACAAACCGTACAATTACGATTTCCGATACGGGAATCGGGATGACAGAAGCACAATTAGATGATCACTTAGGGGTCATTGCAAAAAGTGGATCATTACAATTTAAAAAAGAGACTGAATTAGAAGATGGACATGATATTATCGGACAATTCGGAGTTGGATTCTATTCTGCCTTCTTAGTCGCTGATAAAGTAACTGTGATTTCAAAATCAATTGATTCTGATCAAGCTTACAAATGGGAATCTTGTGGAGCAGATGGATATACCATTGAACCATGTGAAAAAGCGACAGTCGGAACAGATATTATCTTACATTTAAAAGAAAATAATGAAGATGAAAATTACGATGAATACTTACAACAATATAAATTAAAATCAATTATCAAAAAATATTCAGATTTTATTCGTTATCCAATTAAAATGGATATTGTGTCTTCACAGTTAAAAGAAGGTAGTGAAGATGAGTATGAACAAGTAACCGAAGAGCAAACAGTTAACAGTATGGTTCCAATTTGGAAGAAAAATAAACGTGAATTAAGTGATGAAGATTATGAGAATTTCTACACAGAAAAACATTTTGGATATGACAAACCATTAGCACATGTTCATTTAAGTGTAGATGGAAATGTAAGTTATAATGCAATCTTATATATTCCTGAAAAAATGCCATATGATTTCTATACAGCAGAATATGAAAAAGGATTAGAGTTGTATTCTAGCGGTGTACTAATTATGAATAAATGTGCTGACCTTTTACCAGACTACTTTAGTTTTGTAAAAGGAATCGTCGATTCAGAGGATTTATCACTCAACATTTCACGTGAAATCTTGCAACATGACCGTCAATTGAAATTAATTGCGAAAAATATTAAAACAAAAATCAAAAACGAATTAGAAAAAATGATTAAAAATGACCGAGAAAAATATGAAACATTCTATGAGTCATTCGGTCGTCAATTAAAATTCGGTGTATACAGTGATTTTGGAGCAAATAAAGATGTCTTACAAGATTTATTAATGTTTAAATCATCACATGAAGATAAATTAGTCACATTAGAAGAATATGTATCTCGCATGCCAGAAGATCAAAAACATATTTATTATGCCGTTGGAGAGTCAATTGAGCGTATTAAAAAATTACCTCAAACAGAAGCCGTGCTTGATAAAGGATATGAAATCTTATTCTTTACAGAGGACATTGATGAATTTGCTATCAAGATGCTAATGACTTATAGCGAAAAAGATTTCAAATCAGTGTCGAGTGCCGACTTAGACTTAGATACGGATCAAGCAGACGAAGAAGCAACAAAAGAATTTGCGTCAATCTTTGAAAACATGGCGACAAGTTTAAAAGGAAAAGTAAAATCAGTTCGTGCTTCTCGTCGTTTAAAAACTCATCCGGTTTGCTTAGCAAATGAAGGAGAGTTATCAATTGAAATGGAAAAAGTATTAAATGCCATGCCAAATGCTCAGCAAGTCAAAGCGGATAAAGTTTTAGAAGTTAACGTAAATCATGAAGTGTTTAAATCATTGCAAACGGCTTATGAACAAGATCGCAAAAAGTTTGATTTATATACAGATGTTTTATATAACCAAGCTTTATTAATTGAAGGATTATCGATTGAAGATCCAGTGGCATTTACAAATAATGTTTGTCAATTAATGAAATAATAGACTATATTTCTAAAATATTTTATGTCTTAGATGTATCGAGCACCTTGAAGGATTTAACCTTCAAGGTGTTTTTTTAGGAAGCGAGACAGATTATGGAGATGAGTGTTATACAAGGAAGATTCTAATTTTAAATGAAATGACAAAAAAGTATGGGGAATTAGATTGAATATCTGTCTCATACTTAATTTATAGTTTGATAAATTGAGATTACATTACATGAGAATTTGACCTATAATTTGAATTTGAGCGTAACATGGCACAATATCAGTTACAGAAATGAGCCCCATTGGAAGTGTAATTCCAGAAAAAGAAAATAAATTGTTTTCAGATAAGTGGTCATTCATTGTCATCGAAGGAGGCGTAATTGAAATTCCTGTTGGACTCAGGACATGAAACTCTCCAGGTAATAAGTCGGTACCAGGGACATTAATCGCAGTTAAATTTCCCAAGTGTCATAGATTGATGAGATAGGCGATTATATCTGAATTTATAAGAGTTGTCATCTTCATACCAGACGGTTCATCATGAAATGTCACAGACTGAACTTCTTTTGTTATACACACTAATGATTGGCAATTGTGATAGACTGGGTGTCCTGTTTCCCGTTTCTAGGATTTAATAAAATCTCATTTTGAGAATTTGGTTCTGTGTAGGTATATCCTATTTTGACAGTATTGGATACGATATCATTTAAGGAAGCGACATGACTGACGTTGACAGCGATTGTTAAAATGAGTTCATTGAGCGGATGAACGGTGGCGATAGCTTTAATGTCATAATAATGATCAAATTAAGCGGTTTCGTAGGAAATCACTGTTTCTTCCGGTGGATAAATATGATTCTCTCGTAGAATAATATGAATGCTTTCCCAGATAGGGGTTAAGTCAGAATCAAATATTTCACGAAAGACGATATCATGTAAATCAGTATCTCCATTATTTAAAGAAAGTATTGAATACTTAATGATTTCATTTGGGGCCACAGAAGCAACACCTTTTATTTTTTAAACAAAAATACTTGGATGATAGGTTGTGAGTTGTGATAAGTTGTTTTCACTGAAATTTGATTTTAAGACTTCCTTTTCAGATGTAAACGAATATTTAATTGTTGCTATATTATTTAAAATTCTCGTCAATAAACACACCTCCATATTCTTTATTAATTGATCAGCTCTATATAGTTTATGTAAAAAAGATAAGGTAATTAGGCAATTAGAAGATTAATGCCATAATAGAATAGAGTAGTAAAAAAAAGCAATTAAATAGCTTAAGTTGTCAAAAATGGAAAGGTTGTTTATAATTTATAGGTGAGTAAAGCGTTATTAACGTTACTTCTAAATCTAATCGGTTAAATGAAGACAGGTTAAGACGTTAGTCAGAAAGTATGGTGAACCAATGAAGAAACAAACAAAAGAAATGATTTGGATTGGAGTCGGATTGATTCTTCTCTCATTATTTTTACACTTTTTACATGTCGTCATATTTAAAGATTTGCATCACACGTTAATCTTTTTATTTGCTGATATTGCTTTTATTCCAATGGAAGTGTTCTTTACAACCCTCGTGATTGAACGATTACTTGAAAAACGTGAGAGTCATCATGTTAAAGAGAAATTAAATATGTTGGTTGGCGTTTTCTATGCCGAAATCGGGACACAGCTTTTATCTTATTTTGTAGAGCAAGATGATAACGTCTATGTTTGTAAAAAATTACGTGTTCAAGATCCTTCCGTTTGGGATGAAAATTACTTTAAACGATTACAAGAATTAAACTCGACTTATCACTATGAAGTTTCTCTTGATAAAGTGGATTTAAAGCAGTTACATGATATTTTACATGAAGGGAAAAATCTATTGATCACGCTGGTCACAAATGAAAGTTTGCATGATCATGAAACATTTACTGAAATGTTAATGTTAATCTTACACTTAAAAGAAGAACTAGATATGCGAGATTATGAGTCATTAACAGAAACGGAAAAACTCCATCTGACACATGATATGGAAGCTTTATATCGTTACTTAACTTATGAATGGTGTCATTATTTAAATTACCTCAGCAAAAATTATCCCGGATTATTTAGTACAGCGATTATGTTGAGTCCGTTTAATAAAAAACATCAACGTCAGGCTCTAGAAGATCATAAAGGGGGAGCATGCTAATGGCTCTTCTTCATAAAAAGGACAGTGTCGGACTCATTGCTTTATCTAATGGTCCTGCTCTAATGATGAAAGACACGTTTGAACAATTAGAGCAGGTATTAAAGGAAATGGGACTTAATGTTATTTGGGCACCTAAATTGTACCGCCAAGAGAGTGTCTTTCAGGCATCTGATTCAGAAAAAGCAGAGATGTTAATGGATTTTTACCGAAATGATGAGCTTGTAGCTATTTTTGATGTCTCAGGTGGAGATTTAGCAAATGGCGTTTTATCTTATTTAGATTATGACCTCATGAAACGTTATCCAAAACCATTTTTCGGGTATAGTGATTTGTCGGTGGTTGTAAATGGATTATATACGAAAACCCACCATAAGACGTATTTATATCAAATTCGTAACTTAGTAAGTGAGGATGCCTCAAAGCAGCAACAGTGGTTTAAAGAAACGCTATTTCACCAAAAAGATACCTTGTTTCAGTTCGATGTTGAATGGATTCAAGGAGAAACGTTGGAAGGAGAGCTTATCGGTGGAAATATTCGTTGCTTTTTAAAGTTAGCGGGTACTCCTTATTTACCAAGTTTCGAGAAAAAAATTTTATTGCTAGAAAGTTATAGTGGTGATGTGGCAAAAATGGCGACGTATTTAAATCAGTATAAGCAGATGGGGGTATTTGAGCAGATTAATGGACTGATTTTGGGAAGTTTTACGGAGATGGAACAAAAGCAATATGAACCAGATATCGTATCTCTTGTTAAAAGCATTGTTAATTTACCACAGCTACCAATCGTTAAAACATCTCAAATTGGACACAGACCTGATTCGAAGTGTGCGATCATTGGCGAAAGATTAATGATGAAGAAAGAAGGATAAAACATGAAAGAAAAGCAACAGGTAAATTGTGCAACGTGTGAGCACAATGTCTTTAATGTGTGCATGAGTTATCACGGGTATTATTTTCATGGTGAAGCCATCGGGGATGAAGAAGTCGAATGTGAGGATTGGGTACTAAATCCTTATTCTTATCCGACACAATTAAAGTTAAAAAAATAAAACTCGCATTTGCGAGTTTTATTTTTTTCGTCGTTTTAAACAAATCCCCGTTCCAATACTTAAGGCTCCTAGAGGGAGGAGAATACTTGAAAGTCCAGTTTCAGGAGCGATGCGAGGTCCCACTTGAACTGTAACGGTTTTAGACGTTGTCGAACCGTAAGAATCTGTGACTTCAAAGGTTAAGCGATACATTCCAATTTGAGTTAAATCAATGGTATTTTCTTTTAATTGAATCCATTCAGTAATATCACCATCTTCTTCATCGTAGGCCGTTACGTAATCCATTGGATCAAATAGTTGGTTGAGCTCAAGTTGTAGTGGATCATCGATGATTAAAATTGGAGCAGCGTTTCCGTTGAATTGAAGTGGAATCATCACTTGACCACTAAATAGGGTTGAAGCTGCACCAAGGCTGACTGCCTGTTCAAAAGTGAAAGATTCATACTGAGCTTGCCAAACATTAAGCCAGTTAATTGTATGTTCTGTTTCTTCATAGTACCCGTTATTTGAAATGGTTACCGGCGTGATGAAAGCAGAATCTAAATCATGAATTGGATTAAGTAAATGTGCATTTTCACCAGAAAAGACATTTAATCCACTTAAAGTAATACGTTGTTGCATTAAGTTAAGTTCTGTTAATTTTGTTAGCGTCATGAGGGGGCTAATATCTTGAATGCTATTATTTGATAGACCTAATTTTGTTAAGTTAATAAGTGAAGAAAGCGCCGATAAATCATTAATTTGATTGTAATCAAGATAAAGAACACTTAATCGAGTGAGAGAGGCTAAGGCATTTATAATTTTAATATGATTGTAGGATAAGTCAAGAGCATTTAAATTGATTAAGGTCGCAAGGGCAGAGATATCTTCGATTTGGTTACGATCAAGTGTTAGGGTTATGAGGTTTGTTAAGTTGCTTAAGCCAGAAATATTATAAATTTGGTTATGATCAAGTGTTAATTCAGTTAAATTGCTTAAGGTGTTTAAACTAGAAATGTCAACAATCTCGTTGTCAGCTAAATGAAGCATCTGTAAGTGAACAAGTTGATGTAAAGGACTGACGTTACGAATAGTGTTATGAGATAAGTGCAGTTCTTGTAACTTATTTAAAGAAGCAAGAGGGGATAAATCTTGAATTTGATTGTTTTCAAGATAAAGGTTTGTCAGTTTTGACAAAGAAGCAAGAGGAGAAAGATCTTGTATATCGTTATAAGATAAATCTAGACCCACTAGATTTACACATTCTTCTAAACCAGTAATGTTTGTGATTCCTTTATGGTCTAAATAAAGAATGCCGGTGAAACTTCTTAGTTGACCTTTTGTAATGTCAGCACCTGATGATTGTCCAAGCTCTGCGTTAATCGCAGCTTTTAAGGCGGGATCAGGGATGTTGACAATTTCATTACGATCAACAGATGTATCCTCAATTCTTGGGTATTGTTTAGGAGAGTAATCGGCTTCATCTGTATGAGCTAAAACTGAGGGAGCCGATATAGCTAAAAGACAACAAAAACAAAGGGTAAATAGACTTGAGTATTTAAAATTAACCATAATAATTCCCATCCTTTATTCAAAATATCTATGTTATTACGTTTTGCAAAGAACGGTGATTTATTCGAGATTTTAAAAGAAAGTGTCGAAAAAAATCTGAGTCATTCAGTTGAAAAGAATTGACTAAAAAATAATTGTTAGCATATACTGTTATTAATAATCGAACAATGAGGTGAAAACATGAATACAGTTCTTAACTAATTGAAAAATCGCAAAAGCATAATCGGTTTGTTCGTGAGAATGCCTCACATTTTTTGTTATGCGTTGCGACATTAGTTAAGAAATGAATGGACACACCTTAAGGTCAGAAAACTTTTTCGTTGTCGATGAATCATTTCATCGATTTTTTTTATTGTTTTTGAAAAGAGCTTAACTAATGGTTAGCAACTCAATGATGGAAACCGATTTCAAAATCATAATCGGGGCGATAAAATGCCAAAGATACGTATTTTGAATGGTTCGTTTCATTATCCTAATACGAATCAGTTAGTATTTGAAGGATTAAATTTAGATATTGAGGCCACATGGAAAAGTGGAATCGTTGCTAGAAATGGAATGGGCAAAACGACATTGTTAAAATTGATTCATGGAGATTTGAAGTTAACAACAGGAGACTGCCAAAAAGAAATTGAAACAGCCTTTTTTCCGATTACGTTTAAGCATTCTGATGGGGTTGTCCTTGAATTAATGAAAAAAGAAATTGGCCCTTATGTCGAATGTGAACAAGTCATGGCCGCTTTTTTACAAGGGGAGGCATCTGAAGAAGATTATTACGAGGCGCTTAACACCTACTTAGAATATGATGGGTATGAGATTGAAAGTAAAATAAAAAAAGAAATTCATCGTTTAAATCTTTCAGATGATATCTTATCAAGAGAATATGAGACGCTAAGTGGTGGAGAGCAAACGAAAATTCAAATGGTTATTCTATTTTTTAGGCCGCAGACTTTCGTGTTGCTAGATGAGCCAACGAATCACTTAGATAAAGAAGGGATTGAGCAACTGTCCAATTATCTAAAATGTAAATCGGGATTTTTATTGGTTTCTCATCATCGTCATTTTTTAGATGCGTGTGTGGATCATATTATTGCTTTACAGGGCCATTCTGTCGTGGTTCAACAAGGAAATTACAGTTCATATGAATATGATTACGAGTTGAAGAGGGAGTTTGAGTTAAAGCAACGAGACAAAATTGAAAAAGATATTCGCCGTCTAGAGGAAGTCGCCAGAGATCGACGTAATTGGTCAAATGCGCGTGAGAAAGAAAAAATTGGAGCCGGTGATAAGGGATTCGTCAGTCATCGAGCAGCTAAAATGATGAAGCGTGCATTACATGTGGAAAGACGTATCGATCAACAATTACAGGAGAAAAAGGAACTCATCAAACACAAAGAACATATTCCGTATTTAAAAATTACTCAACATCAGCAAGTATCCGTACTTTACCAAGTGTCACATTTAAATGTTTCATATGGGGATAAGATGATTTTACGAGATATAAGCTTTACGCTTGAAGCAGGAGAACGCCTGGTTATTGAAGGCCCTAATGGAAGTGGGAAAACGACATTAATTAAGAGTTTATTAGAACAAATTCCATACGACGGGATGATTAAACGTGATAATCGAGTAAAGGTGGCTTATGTGTCTCAATTTCCGAAGTATCAGTCTGGATTTTTGCGTGATATTTTGCAAATTGAACAACTTGAAGAAGCACGATTTAGAAGTATTTTAGGAGCACTTAGTTGTCATCGTGACATTTTTTTGCGTGATTTATCAAGCTTTAGCTTAGGAGAATTAAAAAAGGTTGAGATGGCTAGAAGTCTTTATAATCCGAGTCAGGTTCTTATTTGGGACGAACCGCTGAATGGACTTGATATATTAAGCCGAAAAGCGATTGAAGAGGCGATTTTACAATCTGAACCAACCATGATTTTTATTGAACATGATGAAACATTTATCGAAAAAATCGCCACCAAACGCTTAGTACTTTCCTAAAAAAGTCATCCAGGGACACTGGATGACTTTTTTTGGGGTTCCGGTTACCTATTTGCAATCAAAAGAAAATTATGATACTTTTTAAAGGTATTTTAATAAGTTTTTTTATAGACTTTATAAAATAGTTTTATAAAGTGAAAGGAAGGAACTTTCTTGAATCAAGTCAATACAACGATGACAGTGAAACGAATCAATACAGAGCTTGTAAGAGCAACGCTTAAAAGACTGAAATCGGCGACAAAACCTGAAGTTGCTAAAGCAACGGGGCTTAGTGTTATGACCTGTGGAACCATTTTAAATGAGTTACTTGCAACGGGTGAAGTGTTAGAGCAACAAGTGGATCCTTCGAGTGGAGGACGTCCAGCTATTCGTTATGAGTATCAGGCCAATTATGCTCAAATCGTCTGTTTATATGCGAGAACGGAAGGGAATGAGCATTTTATCAGTTATCAAGTTTGTAATTTATTAGGTGAGTGTTTAGAAGAAAACACGATTTATTATGACGAGATTACGTATGACGTATATGAACAACAATTAGAGCGCCTAAAAGATGTTTATCCAGCGATTAAAGTAGCAGGAATTGGGGTCCAGGGTGTCGTGCATGAAGGGGTGATTGGCGTTTGTGATATCAAGAGGCTTGAAAAGGTGGACATTGTTTCGAAGTTAGAAGACAAATTAAAGATTGACATTGTCGCTCAAAATGATATGAATTTAATCACGTATGGTTACTATCAAAAACAAGAGGATGAATCCCCCAAAAACATAGCCTATGTTTATTTTCCTGATGGTAACTACATGGGAGCCGGTCTGATTGTGAATGGACAAGTGGTGAAAGGTGAAACTAACTTTTCAGGAGAGTTATCGTTCTTACCGTTGGGGATCCTAAGAAGTGAACAACTAGAGCAGTTCAAACAACCAGACACCATGGTTAAATTAGCCGCGAAAAGTATCGCGTCACTTATTGCGATTATTAATCCAGCAGTAATCGTTTTAGCAGGACGCTGTGTAAAAGAAGAAGATTTAAAACGGATTGAATCAGAGGTTAAGACAATGATTCCAGGTGTTCATATGCCAACACTTAAGTATCGTCATGATATTCATGCCGATTATATGAATGGATTAAAAACGTTGACGCTAGAACAACTATCGTACCCATTTAAATTTGAGAAGAAGACATTTTAGGAGGAAAAATGATGACTGAAAAAGAAAGAATGTTAAGTGGAAAACCTTATTTAGCGTTTGAAGACACGTTACTCGAAGAACGCCAACGCGCGAAAGGACTTGTTTATGAAATTAATACGTTGCATCCGTTTAAACTCGATGAACGACGTACGCTGTTAAAAGAATTGCTCGGAAAGACAGGTGAAAATTTCTTTGTTGAGCCACCATTTCGTTGTGATTATGGTTATAACATTGAAATTGGAGAAAATTTTTACTCAAACTATAACTGTACGATACTAGATTGTGCCAAAGTGACAATAGGAAATAACGTATTATTTGCACCTAATGTGAGTTTATTTACAGCTGGACATCCGATCGATGCGACATTGCGTGCACAGGAGTATGAATATGCGTTTCCCATTACGATTGGAAATGATGTATGGATTGGAGGAAATACGGTCATTAACCCAGGAGTGACGATTGGAAGCAACGTGGTTATCGGATCAGGATCAGTCATCACGAAAGATATTCCATCCAATTGTATTGCTGCTGGAAATCCATGCCGTGTGATTCGTGACATAACAGAGGAGGATAAGCAATATTATTATAAGAAACTAAAATTTGATCGCTAGGAGGAGAAAGATAATGGAGGGGATTATCAAGCAATTGATTGAGGAATATCGTAAACTTGAAGAAGTTGAGGCCATTACGATTGCAGGTTCACGTGCCGCTAATCGATCAGATGAGCAGTCTGATATCGATATCGATTTGTTTATTACTGCACCCATTTCAGTTGAAAAACGCCGAAACATTGCAACGAAGTTTTCATCTAACATGGAAATTGATAATCGATTTTTCGGAACGGGGGACGAGTTCTTTTTGAAGGATTATCCTATTGAAATCGATGTTTGTTTATTTGATTGGCAAGATATCGTGTCAGGATTAAAACGCGTCATGGAAGATTATCAGGCAAGTACCGGTTATACGACCTGTTTTGTTCATAACGTGGTAAATGCCCAGATTGTCTTTGATCGTCATGGGGAGTTTTCTAAAACACAAGAAAAATATAAAACATCCTATCCTAAAACCTTAAAACAAAATATCATTAGGATGAATTATCCGATTTTAAGACAGTGTTTTTCCTCATATGAGGCGCAAATTAAAAAGGCCATAACGCGAGGGGATTTAAATAGTGTTAATCATCGAGTCACTGCTTTTTTAGCGAGCTATTATGATATTTTATTTGCAGTGAATGAGATGTTTCATCCGGGGGAGAAACGATTACTTCATATTTTAATGCACCAGTGTGATAAATGTCCGGAGCATTTACAACAAAACGTCGAAGCGTTAATACAATCAGTCGGAGTGGATTCAAATAGTGTCTTAGCGTGTTTAACGTCATTAGTTGATGAACTTGATGTATTATTAAAACAAGAGAACTTACTTGATTAAACAAGAGAGTTACTCTTGTTTTTTTATTTCATGTTAACTTTGAATTTCAAAATAGTTGACGTAATAATAGAGATATGCTAAACTCTTTTTAATTCAAACTGTTTGAAATTCAAAACAAAGGAGAAAAAAGATGATTTTAAAGGAAGAGTTGTTAAGTATACTGGAGCAAAATCGTCATCAAGTTATGTCGGGGCAACTCTTAGCTAATCAATTAAATGTCAGTCGCACAGCAATTTGGAAATGCATCACGGCATTAAAAGAGGATGGCTATGAGATTAATACGATTCAAAATAAAGGGTATCAACTTCATAAATCTTGTGATGTACTATCCGTTGCCGGTATTAAAAGTCATTTAAAGTCATGCTACCAATCTAACGATATATTCTTACACCAAATCATTCCGTCAACGAATGAAGAAGCGAAACGATTGCTCACACTGGGAGTTAAGCATCAGACGGTGGTCTTAGCTGAGGGGCAAAGTGCAGGAAAAGGTCGCTTTGGTCGTGCTTTTTATTCACCAGCGCGAAGTGGAATTTACATGACGCTCATTTTACATCCTAATTTACAGCTTAAAAGTTCAGTCTTGCTCAGCACAGCCGTATCAGTTGCGATTTGTCGGGCGATTGAAGTGGTTTGTGGGATACAAACACAGATTAAATGGGTAAATGATATTTATTTGAATGAAAAGAAAGTAGGAGGAATTTTAACGGAGGCAGTCACCGATTTTGAAAGTGGAAGGGTTGAAAGTGTCATGATTGGCATTGGATTAAATGTCTCGACCGACATCTTTCCAAAAGAACTAGAAGAGATTGCAACATCGATTAAGCCTAAATTGGGAACGCGCAATCAATTGGTGGCTGAAATTTTAAATCAAGTATTTAAGATTTGTGAAAATTTAGAGTCAGCTAACTTTTTAGAAGAATATAAGGAAAGATCCACCGTTTTAGGAGAAGACATTTACTTTATCCAAAATGGAGTTAAACAAGTTGGGAAAGCGATTGAAATAGACCATGAAGGAGCCTTAATGGTGAAATTGCCTGACTCAACTATCATTCGACTGAATTCTGGGGAAATCACCATTCGTAAGAGTGGAATCGGAATTGAATCTTTTGAAAAGGTAGGAATTCAAATCGACTCATGAGACTTTTTAGAATTAAAAATTAAAGGATTAATCCAAAAAGAAGGAGCTTAAAAATGAAAACACACGATTTAACTAAAATGGCCATTTGTATCACCTTATTATGTATTTCATCTTATGTCTCATTTCCATTACCATTGTCGCCTGTTATGATTACAACACAGACGATTATCATTAATTTAATTGCGCTAATTTTAACGCCAAAGCAAGCCTTTGTCACTGTGTCGTTATATATCATAATGGGGTTGATTGGCTTGCCTGTTTTTTCAGGAGGAGCTTCAGGTCTTGCTAAAATTTTAAGTCCAACGGGAGGCTTTATTATGGGATTTTTAATCGCAGCTCCACTCATGAGTTATGTAAAAGGAGAATGCGTCCATTTAAAATCAGCGTTATGCATTACAATCTTAATTGGAATGCCGATTATTTATTTATTTGGAACGTATTGGATGAGTTTAAATCAAGGAATCGGTATTTATGATGCGTTTAAAGTGTCTGTTATCCCATTTGTTTTAGGTGATGTAGTCAAATGTGTGATTGCCTCTTTAGTAGCGGTTAGACTCACTAAAAGGGTTAATCAATCCGTTTTTAGAGGGCAGCTTGTGAATGAATAATGTGGTGGATTTAGAATCTTTATTTGGATTTAAACTTGATTTGATAGAAGAGGAAGAATGTCACTTTATGACCTGAAAATTAAAAAGTGAAGTCACGAATTTCGAGACTTCACTTTTTATGATGAAGTTGTTTATCCTAAGGCAACATCCATGACCATCATCACCATAAATCCTAAGATGACACCGATAGCGGCTAAGTTTTTATTGTCTCTTGCACTTTCTGGAATCAATTCAGAAGACACGACTGAAATCATAGCACCAGCTGCGAAAGCTAATAAAAAAGGAAGTAAGCTACGAACACTAATAGCTGCCAAGGCTCCAATCACACCTGCCACAGGTTCAACTAATCCAGAAGCTTGTCCAGAAAGGAATGATTTCCATCGACTATACCCTTCTCGACGTAAAGGTAGTGAAACGGCAGCCCCTTCAGGAAAGTTTTGAAGTCCGATTCCAATAGCGAGTAAAATAGCAGAAATTAAAGTGGCTCCTTCAATTCCCGCGACAACACCACCAAATGCAACCCCGACAGCTAATCCTTCGGGAATATTATGTATCGTAACTGCTGACACGAGCAGTAAACTGCGTTTTAAAGAATTTTTACCTTCGGCATCTCTCCACTGATTAAAGTAGAAGTGATCCATTAGTTTTTCAGA
This sequence comes from Turicibacter sanguinis, assembly GCF_013046825.1. Classification (NCBI taxonomy): domain Bacteria; kingdom Bacillati; phylum Bacillota; class Erysipelotrichia; order Erysipelotrichales; family Turicibacteraceae; genus Turicibacter; species Turicibacter sanguinis. Next base: position 2,284,086 of record NZ_CP053187.1, read on the forward strand.
TAAGACAACAAATAAACCGCCAGCTAAAAATCCAAGTGCTGGAGTAAACCAGACGAAATGTGAACCTAAATCTTCCGCTAACTCGAGTGCTGGATTTAATAATGACCAGAAACTGGCGGCAATCATAACGCCTGCTCCAAATCCGAGCATCCCATCAAGTAATCTTTTATTAATGTTCTTAAAGAAAAGAACGACGGCAGCTCCTAGAGCAGTTACTCCCCAAGTAAAAATTGTCGCAAGTAATGCTTGAATTACTGGAGAGAGGCTAGCAAACCATTCCATTTTAAAAATCCTCTCCTTTTTGTCTGTTTATACATTGTCAGTATATTCTAACCTTAGAAATGTGTGCCTGCCTAAAGATGAAGATAAGGAGCTCATTCTCAAATTTGGAAAATATTTAAGCTAGATAACAGTGAATTTTTTTTATATAATAGGATTGTTAGAAATGGAATGTCAAATCAGACAAGTGCTGATTGGCAGACCATTTTAATGATCTCATGTTGGCGCATGAGATTTTTTTATGGGGTTTAATGAACTTTGTTTTTCGCATGAAGAAATCATTGGAGTGCAATTGAAATTCGAAACAATCTAAAATGGAGCGCTGAGGGCGTTCCTTTTTTAATGGATAATTACTGTTGTGCCATCGGGAATCGTCTCATAAATCCATTTTGCATTCGATGGATTTAAACGGATACAACCATGACTTAAAGCTTGTCCGAGTCTTCCATCAATGATATAGCTGCCTGTTGGATCGTATAAAACGGAATGATAGTAATAACCTTCGGCAAAACGTGTGGCATCTTTAACCGTATAACGGTTTGTTCCAAAAGAGGGTTTTCGTCCAATGATTGAAAACGTTCCGCTAATCGTAGGTGTACGAGGAGCGCCAATCGTTGATTTCCATTTGAAAAGTTGGGTCCAAATGTCGTTTTCTTTTTTAAACACATACGTCTCGCGATGCTTCAAATCAGTCGTTAACAAATAATCAGTGGGGCTTTGAATATCATTATCATTCACAAATTTTAACATATCAGTTGAAAACTCAGCTTGTTTCGTTAAATCAGGTTTTTGACCATCATCAGATAGATAAGTATTAAACACATAACCAAATTCATCGTTGTAAACGACATAACTCCAGTTTCCCTCTGTTGCTAAAACTTCAATACGTGATTGTTTGGGAATAAGGGTTAGTACATTAGAAGTGGTTGATGGCGCTTCTCGTAAATTTAAGTTGCTATAAGGGGACATTGTTTTTGACACATAATCACGACTGACATACCCTCTCGTCCCTTGATAATTCACTTCTAACCATTCATCATCCGTATCCGTCACTTCGATTTTTGAATACTTCGGAATCATCAAAAGGATTGGGGCTGAGGTTGATTTACCCCTTCGAAGATTTAAGTTACTGGTTGTATATTTGATTTGAATCGTACGCACTTGGAAATTGATAATTTGCAATTGTATCCATCCTTTCAAAGTTAGTCTACTCATAGCCTATGTGAAGATTAAATAATCAGTTCATGATATAATGTGAAAAAATGGAGGGATGGATTTGCAAACAGAAGGAGTATTTACAATCGTAGTAAACAAGAAGCAGGAGGTATTATTAGTCAAACGAAAAGATTTACCGATTTGGGATTTACCAGGAGGTAGAGTGGATGAAAGGGAATTATTAGAAGAGGCGGCCAAACGTGAGGTGCGTGAAGAAACTGGATACGAGGTGGAGATTGTTGACAAAGTGGGTGTTTATGATCGACCATCATTTCATGATGTGCAACATATCTACACAGGCATTGTAACGGGAGGCTGAGGAATTGAAAACGGTCCTGAAACGGCTAAACTCAAATTTTTTAATCCCAAATGTCTGCCGCTTTTGATGGTGCCACACCGTAAAAAACAAATTAGAGATTATCAAAAAAATAAACGTCACCTTAAAGAAATATTAGAAGATTCTTGGTTATTTTTGAAGTTGTTTCACTAACAGTTAGTATAAGTTTGAGAGGGATGAAACAAGATAAGAAGAGTAATTTCATGAAAGTGAATGAAGAGAATGGAACAAAAAAATTTTAAAAAATTAATCTTAAGTGGCGTCTTATTTGTTGGACTGATTGCGATTACGTTTTACCTTTTATTTCGTAAGCAAAATCTAGGTGACTTATTTCAAACACTCAAACTTGTCAATTTGATGTGGGTGTTCATTGGGGTAGGATGTATGTTTATATATATGTGTCTAGATGCGTTAAATATCAAGCGAATCTTACATATTCTACATCAAGATATTTCCTATTTTAATTGCTTAAGGTATACTTTTTCAGGCTTTTTCTTTAGCTCAGTAACCCCTTCAGCATCTGGTGGTCAGCCGATGCAAATTTATTATATGTTTAAAGATCACATTGAAATCTCGCATTCTTCTTTAGCTTTATTGCTTAACTTTGCGAGCTTTCAACTCGTGACGATTACGGTGGCGATTATCTCCTTTTTAAGTGAGTATCGATTTTTAGGGGATATTGGAAGAACCCTAAAAATTTTATTAATGATTGGCGTTGGCGTAAATTCTTTTTTATTGGTTATCGTATTGATGGGGATTTTTTCAAAAACATGGTCTCTTAAAATCGTTGATTTTGTTTTAAGTCTTTTACAAAAGCTAAAGGTTAAACAAATTGAGTATTTGAGACAATTAGCATATGATCAAATTAAAAAGTATCAAGAAGGAGCTGTCTACATAAAGACACATCAAACACGCATGGGATCAGTTTTATTAACCACCTTTTTTCAAGTCATGGCCATGCATTCTGTGACGTATTGTGTGTATCGAGCGTTTGGCTTATCAGATTTTTCTTATCTCAAAGTGCTATCCCTTCAAGCCATTTTATATATAGCTGTGTCAGCCATTCCATTACCAGGTGCAGTTGGAGTGAGTGAAGGTGGGTTTGTCATGTTATTTGCGACCCTATTTCCGAAAATGTTAATTGATTCAGCCATGCTTTTAAGCCGAGGCATCAGTTTTTATTTATTTGTGGCGATTAGTGGATTAGTGGTGCTATTGGGTCACCTTCTAATAGCCAAACAGAATAAGAAAAAAGAAGGTTTAACTAGTTAACCTTTTTTTCTTTTATGAACGAGAAGAGGATAAATGGGGATAAAAGAAACTAGGTCTTTTCGTGAAGTAGTGTTACAATAGAGAAGTCTCATTGATTTTCGATAAGAAGAAATCGTTATCAGGAACTCATTCATTTCGCTTAAGGGACCGAAATAACCAAGTTTGAATCGTTATAGTTCGGTTATGAATTGTTTGGGTTATAGAACAGATTAAGAAAGTATAGAGGGATTTAAATGACAGCATTTAATGAGTTACAACTGAGTGAATCGATTTTGAAATCATTAACAGGACTTGGATATGAGCACGCGACAGAGGTACAGGCAAGTGTCATTCCAACTGTTTTAAATAAACAAGATTTGATTGTGCAATCTAAAACCGGAAGCGGGAAAACAGCAGCGTTTGGGATTCCGATATGTGAAATGTTAGATTGGGATGAGAATAAGCCTCAGGCGCTTATTTTAACGCCAACACGAGAATTAGCACTACAAATTAAAGAAGAGATTTCAAATATTGGCCGTTTCAAGCGAATCAAGGTAACGGCGGTTTATGGGAAGTCTCCATTTAAAGAGCAGGCTCGTGAATTAAAGCAAAAAACTCATATCGTCGTGGGAACACCAGGTCGTGTTCAAGACCATTTAGAACGTGGGACGTTGTCTCTTGATAAATTATCTTTATTCGTATTAGATGAAGCTGATGAAATGTTAAAGATGGGGTTCATTGAGGTCGTTGAAAATATTATGAATGAAGCACCTAGAAAACGTCAAACGATGTTATTTTCAGCCACAATGCCAGATCGCATTAAAAAATTAAGCCAGCATTATTTAACTCATCCACAAGAAATAAAGATTGAATCACCGACTTTAACAACAGATCTTGTTGAACATGCACTATATGAAGTTCGTGAACAAGAGAAGGTAAAATTATTACAAGATTTATTAATGGTTGAAAATCCAGAGCGTTGTATGATTTTCTGTTCAACGAAAGAAGCGGTTGATGCCCTGTATCGTAATTTATCTCAAAAAGGCTATCCAATTGAACGTTTGCACGGAGGACTGGATCAGAAAGAACGTTTTGAAACGATGAAAAACTTCAAAATTGGTCGTTTTGCCTACTTAGTCTCAACCGATGTCGCAGCTCGTGGGATTGATGTATCAGGGGTTAGTCATGTGATTAACTATGATCTCCCACCGGAAAAAGATTCATTTGTTCACCGTATTGGTCGTGCCGGTCGTGCCGGTCAAAAAGGTAAGGCAATCACATTTGCGACTCGATTTGACCAAAGATGGTTAGAAGAGATTCAAGCTTATATTGGGTTTGAGTTACCGATTTGTGAACGTCCAAGTGAGGATGTGACGCAACAAGCGAAAGATGGGTTTATGAAAAAATTAAATTCACGTCCGACCTTACGTCATGAAAAAACGGCAGATGTAAACCGTGAAATTATGAAGTTATATATCAATGGTGGTAAGAAAAAGAAATTACGTGCGATTGATTTTGTGGGCGCAATTACGTCAGTTGATGGAGTAAGTGGCGAGGATATTGGAATTATTGATATTCAGGATAATGTCACGTATGTTGATATTTTAAATGGCAAAGGATGGACTGTTATTCGCGGTCTAAAAGATAAAACCATTAAAGGGAAAAAATTACGCGTTCAAAAAGCATATGAATAATGAAAAGGAGTTTGTTCTTTAGGGAACAAGCTCTTTTTTTGAAAGTAAATTCAGAAAAAAAAGTAATATTTTTATTATGAAAAGGCATTGTTTTCAACAAACAAAATGAATGGTAAAAATAAAGCGCAAAAACCGTTGCAACAAAAGATTTGGAAAAAAACTTGAGCTTAGAATCAAAAGGTAATTGAAATTTATGAGTGTATCAATTAATAAATTAAAAATATCACAAAAAAAAAGAAGAATGTGATAAAAATCACAGTTTTTTTAAAAACTTGATGGTAGAATGAAAAAAGTAATGAGCTAAAAGCTAGATAGCTCTCATCAAAATTAGTCATATAAATGGTTGTAAATGGTTAAACTGTTAAAGAAGGATAATTTAAAACCTAAAGGAGATGTCGATGACAAAAGTAATTAATGTGATGGGTCAAGGTTCGAATGTTGGAAAAACAGACTTGATGGAAGGACTCATTCAAGAGCTTAAAACGCGAGGATTAAGTGTTGCAACCGTGAAACACGATGTACATGGTTTTGATATCGATCATAAAGGTAAAGATACTTACCGTCATCGTGAAGCGGGCGCAGAAACGGTTATTATCTCTTCAAAAAAGAGATTTGCAATGATTAAAGAAGTAGAAGAAGAAATAAAGTTAAACGATATTTTGAAGTTATTAAAAGATAAAGATATTATTTTGGTTGAAGGCTATAAAAAAAGTCCTTTAAGAAAAATTGAAGTCTATCGTGAAGGATTTAGTGAAGGGATTCTAACACCGGAACATTTATTGATTGCGATTGCTTCTAAAACAGAGGTTTTAAGTGAATCTCATTTAGTGATTGATAAAGAAGATTATAAGTCGTTAGCAGATTTAATACTGCAAGAAAAAGAATTTGAATTTGAAGAATAATTGAATAATTTTCTTGAGTATAAAAGGTCCTAAGGAAGTAAAATCTAAGGCATTTATACCTGAATCTAACAAAAGATTCACAGGGTGATACTTGAAAAAGTATGATCTCCACGTTTTGGGAAGGAAAATCAGTAGAGTTTATATAGATTTATATAAGCTTATTGCTCATGCCCAAAAATGGGTGGATGTAATAAGCTTTTTTTGTTGTCAAAAGTAGAGGTGATGGAGATGAAATCATTTATAAGTTTAGAAGAGGCCTTAACCATTATGGATCAAAATATTCTGTCACTTCAAAGTGAAACTGTGGAGTTGCTTGAGAGTGTCGGTAGGATTTGTAGTCAATCGATTTTCTCAGGTATTAATAATCCACCGTTTGATAAGTCGGCCATGGATGGTTATGCAGTTCGAGTTGAAGACTTAAATGAAGTTCCTAAAAAACTAGACATTATAACGACCGTCTTTGCAGGGACAAATAGTGAAGAAGAAGTTCGACCAGGGACCGCCATCAAAATCATGACGGGTGCAAAGATTCCTAAAGGTGCAAATGCCGTGGTGAAAGTTGAAGAGACAACGTGCGAGTCAAATCAGGTCACGATTTTGAAAAAAGCCACTCCTCAGCAATTTATCTGCCCAATAGGAGAAGATATTGAAATTGGGACGTTATTAGTCGAAGCAAAAAAAACATTAAATTATGCGGATATTGGGATTTTAGCGAGTGCAGGTATTCATGAGGTTCAAGTGTATAAAAAACCACGAGTGGCCTTTATTAGTACCGGAGATGAAGTCATGGATGTCAATCAACCGTTAAAAGAAGCTAAAATTTATAATAGTAATAAGTATGCACTCATCGCAAGATTAAAAGAAATGGGATATGACATCACCTATATCGACCATGAATTTGATTCAGAGATTGAAATTGCAAAGAAGTTAAAGCAAGCTGCAGAAGTTTCAGATTTAGTGATCACAACAGGTGGAGCGTCTGTTGGTGAGAAAGATTTAATTAAAGAAGCGATTGAGGCGCTAGGTGGAGAGAAGTTATTTTGGAAAATTCTCATTAAACCTGGATCGGCCATGCTAGCGAGTCTTTATGAAGGAAAACCAATCATTAGTTTATCAGGAAATCCAACAGCAGCGCTCACGACTTTTGAATTAATGGTCAAACCGACGCTTGAAAAATTGAGTGGACAGGTCAAAATAGAATTAAAAAGAGAACAAGCTATTTTACAATCTGATTTTACGAAGTCTTCACCACAAAGACGTTTCGTTCGAGGATTTTTTGAAGCGACACAAGAAGGACAACGTGTGTTTGTGACACAAGTGAAAAGTGGGAATAGCATTCTAAGTTCTGCCCTTCATTCTAATTGTTTAATAGAATTTGAAGCTAATCAAGAACCATTAAAAGCAGGATCGATTGTGACAATCATTAAATTATAAAAGAGGTGGCAGCATTGATTTCAAAAACACTAGCTATTTTAGCAGGTGGAAAAAGTAGCCGTATGAATTATCAGAATAAAGCGTTCATTGCATATAAAGAAAAGCAGTTTATCGAGCATATCATCGAGGCAGGGCGTGATTTTGAAGAGATGATCATTGTGACAAATCAACCAGAAGATTATCAAAAATATAACCTTAAGACAATTTCCGACATTTTCCCGGGAAATGGTCCATTATCCGGCATTCATGTTGCCTTAAAGGCAGCAAAAAATGAAGAAGTGCTATGTATCGCATGTGATATGCCCCTGACAAGTCGAGAGGTGCTTTATTACTTAGGAGAATATGTAACGGATGCTGATGTTTTAGTACCGTTATGTGACGATAGACTTCAACCACTATGCGCCGTTTATCATAAGCGACTTCTTCCTAAGATGGAAAAATGTTTAAAGAATCAGGATTTTAAATTACAAAAATTTATTTTAAGTGCGAATTATGAAGTGCTTAAAGGATTAGAGAATCGTCAATTTGTCGGAAAAGATTTTTTTAATGTTAATACGCCAACGGATTTGTTAGAATTGGAGGAAATATAAATGTATACGGTTGGAATTATCACAAGTAGTGACAAAGGATATGCCGGAGAGCGTGAAGATAAAAGTGGAGCCGTCGTGAAAGAAATCGTTGAGGCAAATGGATTTGAAGTGGTGAAATATATTGTTTTACCAGATGATCAACAAATGCTAGAAGATGAATTTAAAAAGATGTGTGATGAATTAAAAGTTAACTTAGTGTTGAGTACAGGTGGGACAGGATTTTCAAAGCGTGATATTACGCCAGAAGCAACGAAAGCAATCATTGAACGCGAGGCACCAGGAATTTGTGAAGCGATTCGTTACTTTAGCTTACAAATTACTAAACGAGCGATGTTATCACGCGCTGTATCAGGAATTCGTAAGGATACATTAATTGTGAATCTACCAGGAAGTCCAAAAGCTTGTACGGAGGCGTTGGATTTTGTATTAGACGATATAAAGCATGGAATTGATATTTTACTTGGGGAGGCCAAAGAATGCGCAAGAAAATAATCTTATTAACCGTCTTATGTATGGGAATGATTTTATCAGCGTGTGGGACGCAAAAAGAGGAAGTGACTGAACTTAATATCAGTGTAGCAGCGAGTTTAGTCAATCCGATTGATGAGATGATTGAACTTTATACTAAAGATCACCCTGTTAAAATTAATGTAAATTCAGGGGGATCAGGAACACTTAAGAAACAAATTTCAGAAGGTGCAGATATCGGTTTATTCTTCTCAGCGAATGAAAAATATGTGGTTGAGTTAATAGATGAAGGATTAGTAAAGCCTTCTAATAAATCAAACTTAATTTATAACACATTAGTCGTGATTAAGAATAAAGAGGCACAGACACTTAATTCCTTATTAGACATTAAAGAAAATGGATCAATGCTAGCCATTGGTGAAGTAAGTACAGTTCCAGCAGGTGAATACGCTAAAGAATCATTAACTAATCTTGGATTATGGGATGAGTTAGAATCTTCTTTAATTTATGGAAAAGATGTTACCGCTGTTAAAACCTATGTTGAACGTGGAGAAGTTGATTATGGTATTGTTTATAAAACAGATGCAATGAATCTTGAAAATGGTGAAGTGATGATGACGCTGCCAACGGATTCTTATCAAGAAATTGTCTATTCATTAGCATCGATTGAAGGTTATTCAAACGAAGCTGAATGTTTGAAGTTTATGGATTTTATTAAATCAGACACGGGAAAATCAATTTTGAAAAATTATGGTTTTGAAGTAAGTGAGTAAAATGATGGTTGTAGATGCTACCCTCATTTCAATAAAAGTTGTCTTAATTGCGGTTATCACCACGTTCATTCTTACCTTAATCGCGGTATGGGGAATTGGACTTAACAAACATAAGTCGATTCGTTCTCTTGATTTTATCTTTTTATTACCGCTATTTATTCCACCTTCGGCGATTGGCTATTTAATTTTAATCATCCTCGGTAAGAATGGGTGGATTGGAAGGTTTTTAAATCAAAATTTCAATCTATCCATTATCTTTACACTCAGCGCTGCAGTGATTGCAGGAATAATGGTGTCGATTCCGATTATGTATCAGAGTATTAAATCGGCTATTACCTCAGTAGATGAAGATATTATCAATGCGGCAAGAGTTTTTGGGGCCAGTGAGTGGGTGATCTGGTTAAAAATTATTTTACCGCTTTCCATTAATGGGATTTTAAATGGTATTTTACTTTCCTTTGCGAGAGCTTTCGGTGAGTTTGGAGCCACCATTTTAGTGGCGGGGAATATTCCAGGAAAAACACAAACGTTACCGATGGCGATGTATTATGCCATTGAAAATAACAATACTGAAATGGCGACGCAAATATTATTGATTATTTTGATTGTTGCTATTTTCTTAATGAGTTTATATAAAACATTAATGATGCGTTTATCACATTAAACATCATAATAAGGAGAATATCGTATGAAAATGATTAAAGTTGAAGATGCGATTGGATCAATTCTAACACATGACGTCACACAAATCATCCCAGGTCAATTTAAAGGCCGTTTATTTAAAAAAGGGCATTTGATTCAAGAAGAGGATATTGAAAAATTACGTGCTATTGGGAAAGAACATATTTATGTTTGGGAAGTGAAAGAGGGCCAACTACATGAAAATGACGCGGCGATTCGGCTTTCTAATTTAGCTAAAGGCGATGGCATTAGGGCATCGGATGAAATCAAAGAAGGGAAAATCGACTTCTTTGCGGACTGCGACGGTGTTTTGAAAATTGATAAAGAAAAGTTAATGACCCTAAATTCCATTGGTGAAATGATGATGGCGACGATTCATACGAATACTCCATTAAAAAAAGGAGAGAAGATTGGTGGAACACGTGTCATTCCATTGGTCATCGATGAAGAAAAAATTAAAGAAGCAGAAACCTTAATTACAGATAAGATTATGTGGATGGAACCGTTTAAAGCAAAAAAATGTTTGTTGATTACAACAGGAAATGAAGTTTATAAAGGAACGATTAAAGATGCGTTTTTACCAGTTATCAAAAAGAAACTTGAATACTATGGAAGTACAGTGAGTCGTCAGGTCATTTTGCCCGATCAAAAAGAGTTAATTATTGAAGCCATCCAACAAGGACTTCAAGAGAACGTTGATTTAATTATTTGTACGGGGGGGATGTCAGTCGATCCTGATGATGTGACGCCGTCTGCTATTAAAGAAAGTGGAGGTCGACTTGTGACTTATGGATCACCTGTTTTACCAGGGGCGATGTTCTTACTCGCTTATCATGGAAAAACACCGGTACTTGGGGTGCCAAGTTGTGCGATGTATTCTAAGCGTACGGTTCTTGATTTGGTTTTACCTCGTATTTTAATTGATGAAGAATTAACAGCTGAGGATATTGCAGCCTATGGACATGGTGGATTATGTTTAGATTGTGGTGTTTGTACGTTCCCGCATTGTTCATTTGGAAAATAATAAATTAGGAGACATTAACATGGAAAATAAATTAACGCATTTTGATCAAAATGGACGAGCTCAGATGGTGGATGTTTCAAATAAAGTTGAAACGGCACGTGTAGCCATTGCGGTTTCAAGTATTCGCATGAGTGAAGAAACGCTTCATTTAATTGAAGCAGGGAAAATCGGAAAAGGTGATGTATTAGGTGTGGCACGTATTGCTGGAATCATGGCATGTAAGCAAACGTCTAACTTAATTCCCATGTGTCATCCGTTGATGATTTCAAGCTGTAATGTTGATTTTGAAGTCGATCGTGAAAACAGTAAGATTCATATAAAAGCAACGGTTAAAATCGTGGATAAAACAGGAGTTGAAATGGAAGCTTTAACCGCTGCTATGACTGCTGCTTTAACGATTTATGATATGTGTAAAGCCGTTGATAAACGAATGGTGATTGAAGAAACGCATTTGTTAAAGAAAACAGGAGGAAAAAGTGGCGAATTTAATTTTTAAATACCACTTTAGCAGACGACATGAAAGATAGATTTAACAGAGAAATAGATTATTTAAGGCTATCCGTTACCGACCAATGTAATTTACGATGTGTTTATTGCATGGAAGATACCACTCAAGAATTTTTACCGAAATGTAGTAAGTTAAGCGATGATGAAATGATTCGCATTGTGACTGCCTGTGCCCGTCTTGGCATAAAAAAAGTTCGATTAACAGGTGGAGAACCTCTAGTCCGTCCTGGCATTGTTGAATTAATAAAGCGAATTCACGATATCGATGGGATTGAAGAAATTTATCTCACAACGAATGGAACCGTATTATCTGATCAAGTGAAGACATTAGCTCATCACGGTCTTAAAGGGGTAAACATTAGTTTAGATTCATTAAAAGCTGATCGATTTCACCAAATCACACGTCGTGGGATTTTAGCCAATGTTTTAAAGTTTATTGATGAGTGTTTAGCTTATGGGTTAAAGGTAAAGTTAAATACAGTCCTTGTCGATGAGGTGAATCAAGATGAAATTTTAGATTTTGTAAGATTAACGCTAGAAAAACCAATTGATGTTCGTTTCATTGAACTCATGCCCATCGGAGTTGGAAAAGTGCATAAAGGTGTGACAAATGAAGAGGTGCTTCAAACAATTTGCTCTAGTTACTCAGATGTTGTGGAAGTTGGAAAAGCGGATAAAGGTGGACCGGCAACATATGTCTGTGTGAATCAAGGACCTGGAAAAGTCGGGTTTATTTCTGCTGTGAGTAATTGTTTCTGTGAATCATGTAATCGGATTCGCGTGAGTGCAGATGGTTTTTTGAAGCAATGCTTACATTTTAAATTTGGTGTGAGTTTAAAAGATTTAATAAGAGCAGGTATCACTGATGAGGCATTGCAACACGTCATCTATGAACAAATTTATCACAAACCTGAAAAACATTTATTTAATCAAGAGAATATAGACGAAGAAGTTAAGTTTATGAATCAAATTGGAGGGTAACAACGTGAATCAAGTCATGGCAATTTGTATGAGTGAAAAAAAAGGAACGGCCAAACAAATGGTACAAGAGGCAACACTAATTGAAAATTTCGGAATTAAAGGAGATGCTCATGCTGGAAAATGGCATCGTCAAGTCAGTTTATTAGCACTTGAAAAAATTGAAGATTTCAATTTAAAAGGAGCTAATGTTGATTTTGGAGCGTTTGGTGAAAATTTAGTCGTATCGGGGATCAAACTAAATGAACTACCGGTTGGACAAAAGATTCAAGTGGGGGAAACCTTACTTGAAGTCACACAAATTGGAAAAGAGTGTCATACACGTTGTGCGATTTACTACCGCGTAGGTCAATGTATCATGCCGAAAAATGGAATTTTCACACGAGTTTTAAAAGGTGGAAACATCAAAGTCGGGGATAGCGTCGTTTTAATTGAAGAATAAGACCAAAAAAGATGAAAGGATATTCCTTTCATCTTTTTTTACAAAAGGTTGATGCTGTATTGATTTAGAAATGGTTAAAGAGGGTTACATCGAAAGAAAATAGGTTAAGGGTGAATCGTTTATAAAAAAAATAAAACGCTTTACAAACATCGGGGGAAAACGTAAAATAGAAGTTTGTTTAGATTAGTTTTCAAGGAACTCCAGATGAGGAGGATATAAAAATGGAATCTGTTTTGAAATCAATTGCGGTTTGTCAATCTGCTAAAATCGTGAAGAAGGTTGAAGCAGGATGGTCAAGTGATGTAAAGTATTATGTACTAGACGCTCATAACCGTGAATATATGTTAAGGTTATCAGATATTTCACAGGATCAATCAAAGCGGATAGAGTTTGAACGAATTCAAAACTTCAATACTTTAGACTTTGAGATGTCACGAGCTGTTGAATTTGGGACGTGTAATCCAGGAAGCATGGTTTATATGTTATTAACTTGGGTTGTCGGAGAGTCACTTGAGTCATCACTAAAAGTGTTGAGTGAGCAGAAGCAATATGAATTAGGAATAAAGGCCGGAAAAATTTTAAAGGCTATTCATGATTTGCCGACAATAGAAGTGGTGGATGTGTTAGCGAAAAAAGAAAAGATGCTTGAAAAATTGGCTCGTTATGAACGTTGTGGGTATCGTGTTGAGCAAGATGATAAAATTATCAACTATATTAAATCGCACTTAGATGACTTAAATGATTTGAAGGTGGTCATGAATCATGGAGATTATCATGTTGGGAATTTGATTTTAACTTCAGATTTTGAAGTAGGAGTCATTGATTTCAATCGAATGCAAGTGAGTGATTACGTAGAGGATTTTTATAAAGTGCAATCATTTAATGTTGAGGTCAGTATCCCGTTTTCAATCGGTCAAATTCATGGCTATTTTCAAGGGAATCCAAGTGAAGAATTTTGGAAAGTCTTAGCGTTATATAATGCGTATGCAGCGCTTAATTCTATTACTTGGGCTACTAAGTTTGGCCAAGAAGCAATTGAGGGCATGATTCGTCGCTGTAGACAAACAATGAAAGATTATGATTCTTTTACTCAAGTGGTACCACGTTGGTATGTCACGCTTGAGTAACAATAAAAACACCCCATCGGTAAGAGATGGGGTGTTTTTGATGACGAAAGAAAATAAAAGAAAAAATTTAATAAGTGTTTATCACTAGCGGCGTCTAAACACCTATTGGAGAGAGTTTATCCACAAAGGATAAGCTTAATTTACCCGATTCCCCGTTAAAATATGCAACATCAGCTGATTTTTATGAAGCTTCATACATCACTTCATGATCATAAAGTTGTAAATTATACTGCCGAATTAATTCGCCAAGTCGTTTCGCATAGACGCGATTTCCAAGTTCATCTTCTGCTGTACTATAGCCAGCATCTTGCAAAGCCTTGGCTTGAAGTCGATACGTTTTTGCCTCAAAAACGCCAGCTTGTTGATAACGAGCATTATTGACTAAAAAGGCAGCATGATCATCAATTGATTGTTGCCAGTTTTCATACTGGCGAAAGGTTCCAATTACCATTTGATCAGCATATTCAAGTGTTTCAAAGCTCATACTCGGACCATCCCAACGTGAGTCTGCCTTAATCCCAAATAAATTATGTGTCGCTACCGCCAAATCAGATGTTCCCCAGTTAGATTCTAAGATAGCTTGGGCAATCGTGATAGAAGGTAAAATGCCCGTTTCATAATAATTTGCCTCTGCTGGTTGGACGAGTTGGGCAATAAATTGTGCCTCTTTAGCGCTTGGTTCTAGCTTTGAGGAAACATAACCGACGTATTTTAAATCGTCTAAATATTGATAAGCACGCGTCTTTTCATCATCTGAAAAGTCAGAATCTGCTACCACTTCATCAAAACTTTTCACATGGGTATCCGTCATAAATTCTTGGGCCGTGTAGGTTAAGACCTCATCACTAATTTGGTGCATCTCATTATTTTGTTCCACACCAATGAAAGCGATTATCTCTTTCCAATTTAATTGATTAAAATCACCACCTAATTCATCGACTTTATTGACCAGATACGTTAAATCAAGGGCTGAAACATCCAAATGAGCCATCCGTTCCTGTTCTTTTTTAAGTTCATATTTTGTTTCGATATCTTTAAATCCTCTAATCAACACGACCATAAAGCCAATGAGGAAGAGGAAGATCCATCTTTTTTTCATGTGTCGTCACCTACTCTCATCTAGATACGTTGAATTTTAGCAAGTTTAACAAACTTTCGCAATGTTATTTAAAGATTCACACAGAAATACCGCATTTATGAGGCTAAAAGGTTAAAATGAACGCGTCAGGGATGAATCGTTGAATAATATCTTCGCTTAAATTAAAATAACTGAGGCAAGAGTCTAAAACGATGGCATCACTACTTATGATATGGGAGTGATGTTGAAGAGCTAAATCGGCATTAGGAACCAATTCCACGCTTGTTTTAAAGTTCCAAAATTTTGAAAACTCTAAAATCTTGTATTTGAGATTTCGCGAGTTAGAAACCGGTTCATCTAAATAAAAAATAACCTGGTTCACGTGATGAGAGCTTAAGCATTGACCAATCAGTCGCAGTGCTTCTTCTGTTTGCTCAATGAGTTTGTATGTTCCTCGAAGTCCGGCTAAATCGCGAATGATTTCATCACGGCCACGAATTAAGGTGCCTCCTGATAGGGCGACTTCAAGGGTGATGATCAGGTTGAATCCATCAATATAGATTGTTTGATGGTTTAAGGCTGAAAGTGATAATCGACGAGAGATTCGACTTTCTTTTTGTAACTGTGTGCAGACACAACGCTTTAAGGCATCCCGTTGGCGATTGGAAAATTGATAGCGATCCGACACAAATTTAACGACGGGTAAGATGGGATAGTTTCGATCAAGAAGCCACTCGATTTCTTCTTTGGCCTGTTTTAATCGAAGTTGCTCTGTCTTTGAAAACCATTTTGTATCATGGATATCAAAGCCACGTTTTTTCATGAACACCACTCCTTCTCATTAGGGTGGATGAGTCGTGTTGATTTTAAACAAAAAATTAGTATACTTGAAGTTAAGGGAGGTAAGGGTTGTGATTGAAACAATCAGAAATGAATTACTTGTGTTAGCAGAGCCAACCTATCAAAGGTTCGCAATGCGACTATTACCTGGAACCGACCATTTACTTGGAGTTCGTTTACCAAAGCTTCGGCAAATGGCTAGAAAAATCTTCAAAAGGATTATGAGGCATATTTACAAAACAATGACGAACTTTACTTTGAAGAAATCATGTTAAAAGGCATGATCATTGGTTATATCAAGGTTCCTTTGGATGCAAAACTTGAGTTGATTCGTCAATTTGTGCCCAAAATTAATAATTGGTCAGTCTGTGATAGCTTTTGTTCAGGGTTAAAATTTACGAAAGACCACCAAATGGAAGTTTGGACGTTTTTACAACCTTATTTTCAATCATCTCATGAATTTGAAGTTCGATTTGCTGTGGTGATGGCGTTAATTTATTATATAGAAGATCTGTTTATTGAGTCTGTGCTAGAGACATTAGATCAGGTTAAGCATCAAGGATATTATGCTCAGATGGCAGTTGCATGGGCTATTTCAATTTGTTTTATTAAACAAGAAAAAAAGACTCAGACTTACTTAGAAAATCATTCATTAGATCCTTTTACTTATCAAAAAGCATTGCAAAAAATCATTGAATCAAATCAAGTCGATAAGAAGACGAAAGCACGGATAAAAAAGATGAAAAAAAGCGAGCGTTAGTTTATTTCTAACGTTCGCTTTTTCAATTACCATTCTTGAGGATGATAGTTTAATTCTTGGAATAAACGTGTTTTTTCTTTTTTGGTTAAGTCACGCCATTGTCCTACTGGCAGATTTCCAAGCGTAATGTTCATAATACGGACACGTTGTAAACGATAAACTTCATATCCTAATACTTCACACATACGACGAATTTGGCGATTTAATCCTTGTGTTAAAATAATGTTAAATTCATATTTTGAAATTTGTGTCACTTTACAAGGTAATGTTTTTTGTCCTAAGATTCGAACCCCTTTAGACATTTTTTCAATAAATTCAGGTGTAATTGGTTTATCAACAGATACAATATATTCTTTTTCGTGATTATTTTCAGCACGTAAAATTTCGTTGACAATATCTCCATCATTTGTAAGTAAAATTAATCCATCAGAATCTTTATCTAAACGACCAATGTTAAACACACGAAGCGGGTGATTAACTAAATCGACGATATTTCCTTTGACTCCTTTTTCTGTTGTACACGTAATTCCGACCGGTTTATTTAAAGCAAGATAAACGTGATTACGAGCAAGACGGATAATGTTTCCATTTACCATTACCTCATCACCAGGTTTCACTTGATCACCAATTTTAGCAATACGACCGTTAACTTTAACTCGTCCTTCCGCAATTAATTTATCAGCCCCACGTCTTGAAGCTTTTCCAGAATCACTTATAAATTTATTTAAACGCATGTTGTCACTTCCTTTGATGGAGTTTAAAAAATCAATCTGTCATAAGTATACCGTGATTTTAAATAATTTGTCGATAGGAACTTAGCTAAAATCCTTTTATTTCAAGATTAAATCTCACGTCAGTCACTTTAATCTCCATACAGCAAGAAATTTCTGAACCTATCTTAAAAGTAGAGACAAATCAGAATGATTATCCCAAAATGATATCTTTTAATCGGGACGGGAGTTCAAGTGATCGTGTAAATAAAAGCAAACTATTCAAGATTTTCATATATGATTCTCAACTCGTATAATGACGATAGTTTGATGGAACGATTACTTTGGTTTAATGGGTTACCATTTAAATTAGAGGCTTGTTTTTAACGCTCAAGAATCGTAAAATAGGACTGAAAAGAGGAGGAATATATGATGATGGAACCGACAATGAACGCGTAGCAGAGGTTATGCGATTAATTAGTTAAATAGCCTTTGCGAACTCTCATGTTAGATTGAATAAATCTTGAGGAGGCGCAACATGTGCTATATTAAAGCGAAAGATGTTTTACCACTTGAAGTTATTGAACTCATTCAACAATATGTCGATGGCGAATATTTGTATATTCCCAAAAAAAGAGGAGCGTAGACTCGGGTGGGGCACTAAGACGAAAATAAGAGAAGAAATGAATCAACGAAATACTAATATTTATACATAATTTTTAGCTGGGGAATCAAAGGAAACCTTAGCTCATAACTACTGTTTATCACAAAAAAGTATTGAACGTATTATTTTGCAACAAAAACGAAAAAGATGAGGCAATCTGTTTGCCTCATCTTTTTTTCAGAATCATAAATGAGGTCGCCATAAGATGAAGTGTGGGATATCATAATACAGGTGGAGGGATTTTTGATGAGTACTAGATTAAAAAATGTATTAGCCTGTTACGACTTAGTGGAGGCGAAGATTGAAACAGAAGCGATAAGTGATGAAACGAATCGTCAACCACACGTTTGGACCGTGAATGATGATTACTTATTGAGAATGAGTGAGAATTTAGAGGAATTAAAACGACACATTCATTTATCTAAATTATTAAAGACGGTTAATGTTAAAACGCAAACCCCGATTCAAACTGTGAATCACGAAGATTATGTCGTTATGGATGGTTATTATTTTATTTTGTGTGAAAAAATAAAAGGATCCGTATTAACGGATTATTTTATAGCCGATGAGGCGAAGCTTGGTTATGAACTGGGGCAACATTTAGCAACGCTACACGAAGGGTTAAAAGAAATTACACCCAAACTTACTGATTTGTGGGATAATGATATGTTACAAGAGTTATCGGGGTGGGTGAGTGAAGAACTTGAAACGTATGTATCAGCGTCAACCTTACCTAAAACGGAACTAACTGAACTAAAAAACATAAAAAATACGTGTATAAATCATTTTAAGGAGCTTTATAACAATCTTCCAAGACAGGCGATTCATCGTGACTTTCATGGCGCCAATATCATTTTTAATGATAATGAAATTGTCGGCTATATTGATTTTGATTTAACCCAACTCAATGCGCGATTATTTGACGTTTGTTATTTAGGAACGGGGGCATTGGCTAGTATTTTTCAAGAAGAGGCCAAACGTGACAGATGATCAATCTTTTTCAAGCAAGTGATTAAAGGATATGACGAAGTAACCATTTTAACGTTTGAAGAAAAGCAAATGATTAAGCCCATGATGATTGCAATTGACTTGATCATGATTGCCTTTTTTGTTCAAGGAGGTTACAAAGAACTTGCTGACACGAATACGAGAATGATTAACTGGATCGAAAACACATGGAGCGGGGATTTAGGAACAGTCTAAGTTACGCACCTCAGTGGAATATCAAAAGAATTTTAATTTCACCTCGATATTTGTGTTATAATAAAGATTATTCGACATAGTATGGAGGCATTTTAATGGATAATAATGATATTTTAATTCGAATCAGATATGCATTAAACTTAAAAGACGGTCAAATGCTTAAAATATTTAAATTAGGTGGCGTGACGTTAACAGAAGAAGAAGTTCGAAAAATGTTAATTAAGTCACCGGATAAAGGAATTTTCCAAGATCAAGAGGCAGAGGAAAATTTAAAATGTAATAATCGTACATTAGATGCGTTTTTAAATGGGTTAATTGTGTATAAACGAGGTCAAAAAGAAGGGCAAGAACCGATGCAACCTGTTGCGATTAAACAAAACGCTGTTAATAATGTCGTGATGAAAAAGTTAAAAATTGCGCTTTCTTTAACAGGAGAAGACATGCTTGAAATTTTAGCTTTAGCAGGCGTTCAGATTTCAAAAAGTGAATTAAGTGCGGTGTTACGTAAAGAAGGGCAAAAAAATTATAAACAGTGTGGCGATCGTTATCTTCGTAACTTCTTAAAAGGATTAACATTAAAACCACGTTTGTAATCAATAAAAAGTCTATCATTGGATAGACTTTTTATGTTGTCGAAGCATGGAATAACTTGTCGTTGAAAAAAGTATTAATTATTGATATAATTTAATTCTCACAGCATTTCGTATGAAAAGAAAAAATATTTTTTAAATTGGAGAAGTGATCTATGACGGTAAGAATTGCAATCCTAGGTGGACCACGTTGTGGAAAAACAACGTTAATTCAACAATTATATGTGGATTTAAAAATCAGAGATATTAATGTTGGAGTCGCAACAGAATACAGTACTGATTATTTAAGAGATAAAGGCATGATCGAATCAATTTCTGAGCAATACGGAATTTATTTAGGCCAATTACATTTAGAGAAAGCATTAGATGGACACGATTATGCTGTAACGGATTATGCGACATTCGTTCCTTATATTTATGGACGTTTAATGCTAGGTGATAAAACTCGCACCAAAAAAGAAATTGAAATTTTAAATGACCTATATAGTTTAGCGATTCGTGATTTACCTCAATATGACTATATCTTCTTTGTACCACGTGAATTTGGTTATAAGAAAGATGGCGTAAGATGGCAAGATGAAGAAGTTGCTCAAATGGTGGATGATGCGATCTTAAACTTCTTAAATGCTGAAAATGTGAAATATTCTGTGATTAGTGGTTCAACCAAAGAACGTTCAGAAAAAATCATGGATATTATCGGAATCGATGCTGAAATCGTTCAACCTATTAGTGTTGACGAAATGGCAGAATAATAAAAAAATGTCGACCAGGCGGTCGACATTTTTTTTGATTTATCAAATGCTTTATTGACTATTCATGTTAAATTAGCTTTGAAATTAACCTAAATTTTACAATTTATTATAAATTCGATATAATTGTAAGGAGTAAGGGGGATGAAAATGAAGAAATGGAGAGAAATTAGCACCTTTGGGATGCCATTGGCATACATCATGGGTTTTGTTTGCGTCGATAGTTTAATTCGATTAATGGCAGGTTATGATTGGTTTTCATTAAAAGCCATTTTATTTTCGATTTCATTTAGTAGTTTATTAGCTGCCATTGGGCTATTATTTAAAGGAATCGCAAGACCTATTTTCTATAGCATGACGTTTAGTCTCATTAGCATTATTGCAGTGGGACAATTGATTTATTATCGATTTTATCAAGCTTTTTTTTCTGTTAATCAAATGACGAATTTAATGGAATTATCAACGGTAAGTGGGGAGATATTTCGGGTATTAGAATTAAAATATAGTTTGTTTTTAATTCCCACGGGATTTGTTTTATTAGCGTGCTATTGGTTTAAATCACCGAAAAAACGAACACGACATGATCAACTGATTATCGTGACTTTAACTATTTTGTCTGTTATCTTAAGTACTGTCACAAAGCTAACTTTTACACAAGCAAGCAATGAAGGGAGTCGATATAAAGATGATGTTTATTTATACGAAACATTATTTGATAAAGGAAAAGCGATGAGTGAATTTGGATTGTATCAATATACACTACAAGATATTAAACTTGCTATCAGTCATCAGCAAGAAAAAACGCAAGTAGTGGGCCAACAAACATCTGAAATTGACGACTACTTTCAAAAATTAAATCATACGCATATCGACAATGAGATGAGTGGGATTTTTGAAGGGAAAAACGTCGTTTACATTATGGCAGAAAGTTTGTTCAGCCGTGCCATTCATGAACAGGCGACCCCAACATTATATAAACTAATGAATGAAGGAATTTATTTTGAGAACTATTATTCCCCACATTATAAAGGGACCACGAGTGACTCGGAATTTATCTCTAATACCTCGTTGGTACCATCAGTGAATTATGGCACAACTTGTTATGAATTCACCGACAACGCGTTTCCAAATTCAATTGCCTCTGTGTTTAAAAAGGCAGGATACAGCGCGACATCTTATCATTCGAACACCGGAGAATTTTATAATCGAGATGCCTATCATGAATCACTAGGATATGATGCTTTTTATGACCAAGAAGCACTTGGTTTAGAATTTTTAGAAGAGTGGGAGTATATGGTGAACTGGCCAAGTGATGCGGATTTAATGAATGCTGCGTCTGATATTTTTCTTGAAGATGATCGTTTCTTTAGTTACGTGATTACGACGAATGGTCATACGCCCTATACCACACAGCGGACTGAACTACAAGAAAATTACGATTATGTTAGCTCATTTATTCAGTCTGATGACGAAGAAATTGTTTATTATTATGCCGCTCAAAATGCCTTCGACCAATCAATCGAAGTGCTTATGGGGCGTCTATTAGAAGCGGGAGTCTTAGATGAAACAGTTCTTGTCATTTATGGGGATCATTATCCTTATCCCATTCATCACGATAAGTTATGGGCATATGATTCAACAAATGAGTGGGATTGGCAAGAGCTTCGTAAAGTTCCACTCATGATTTGGACACCGGGGATTGAGGCTCAGACGGTATCAAAAGTTATGAATGTATTTGATTTAGTTCCGACGATGGCGAATTTATTTAATTTAGATTACGATTATGAGCATGCATTTGGGATTGATATTTTTAGTGAATTAGAATCAACCGTTATTTTTGAAGATTATGGATGGATCACCGATCATGCAAGATATAATAAGTATTCAGAATATTATGAATCCTTTGATGAGATAGGAACTGAAAGTTATATGGAAGAAATGGATGTTAAAGTGATTGAAATGTTTGAAATCGGACAAAAAGTGTTACGAGATGATTACTTTAAAAGATAACCTCACTAGCTTCTAATTCTTAAAAGGAGTATCGCATAAATAATAAAAAGAGTTCTATTAAATTAGAACTCTTTTTATTATTTATTTACGCAATGATGACAACGATTGTAATCATCTTGTTCAGGGAATTTGGCATCGACACGACCACCTGGTCCAACTTCAAGATTACAGTTTGCACAATACGGTGTTTCATCATATTGTCCTTCCTCATAAATTTGTGAGACAGGACCCATTGTAATATCACCAAACCAAATCATAAATGTCCTCTTTTCTAAAAGATTTTATTTAATCATATCGTATTAATGAGGCAAGTTCAAGTGAAACTAATGGTGGAGTTCATCACTATATTTGGTTATTTAGTTAGAGGTGATTATAAATATTGTAAGATGATTTCAGATATGCTATGTTTAAATCAAAAGTTAGCATAAGCTAACTTGAGGAAACAGTTAAAACCTGCTTTTATTTTTAACAATTAGTTAGCATATGCTAATTTGAGGTGGTATACCCACCATTCATCCGTTCTGTTAAAGAGAGTAGATTTGAATATACTAATAAATGCATTAAAAATGAGGTGAAAAAATGAAAAGGACATTAATTGAGCATGCAGCGCCTACATTAGCCGGGTTAAAAACGGCTAATATGTTTAATTATAAATTTAAAAGTAAGGAACAATTAACAGAAGAGCTAATCCTTCTCAATCGAGAATTAAATGAAAAGGGCCTTTATCTTGATGTTCTTCGAGAAAGTTGTCAAACCGTTCTTCTTTATGTGTATCGAAAGAATCAATTATTAGAAGAGTTAAAAGAGGTGAGAACCCGACAATTATTAACGGAATTGGGGTATCATCATCAAGCGACGATTCCGGATCTTTTGAATAGGTTAAAGCAACGTTTATCATCATCTGATGAATTTCCTCATGAAATTGGGGTGTTTTTAGGATATCCAATTGAAGATGTGTTAGGTTTTATTACGAACTGTGGCTCGAATTGTAAATGTTGTGGTTATTGGAAGGTCTATGGGGATGAACAAAAAGCGAAACGATTATTTGGTCAGTTTACAAAGTGCCGAGAAATCTATTTGAAATTATACTTAATGGGACGATCAATTAATCAATTGATTGTATCCGTTTAATAGCTAAATGTGTTAACAATGAGGAGAGCGAAACAGAAAACGCACAGAGAACAATAAAATCCATTG
The DNA here is from genome assembly GCF_013046825.1 of Turicibacter sanguinis. Lineage (NCBI taxonomy): Bacteria > Bacillati > Bacillota > Erysipelotrichia > Erysipelotrichales > Turicibacteraceae > Turicibacter > Turicibacter sanguinis. The sequence goes on from NZ_CP053187.1 coordinate 2,307,589, forward strand.
ATCATGTGGGAGGGATGTCAAACGCTTGAGAATTCATTCATATCATATCAAAAAAGGTGGCACGACAGAGGTGCGCCCCTTTTTGGTTCAAATTAATCAATAGCACTTAAACTTGAGAGAATTGAAATAAAGGCAATCATAATCAATAGCATATTAGCGACTAAGCCTCCAAGAGTTAAAGCGGCATTAAATAGATAAATGGTTGGAATAAATAAGATAATAATAAATGGAATTGGAATAAATAGTAAATAAGAGCTATACCAGTTCCCATTTAATAACGTCTTAATAAAAGCACAGATAGCGAATAAAAAGGCTGGACAAACGGTTAAGTAACTCGCTCCTGGGAATGTAAAGGTGATAATCAAAGACAAGATAAGAAGCAAGACAAGTAATCCAAGTAAAAATTCTGAGGATTCTTTGAATCGATGTGTCATTTTTTTAATGACTAAGAAGTGCGTGATAAAGGTCACGATAATCACGCTAACGAAGATAAAATCTTCATGTTTCATAAGTGGTAAGTACGTCAGTTTAAATGGACGCCCATTTAACACCGCAATAAAACGTGTTAATAAATAGGATAAACCCATCATTAAAATCGTGAAGCCAGCATTTAAAAACGTATATTTAAAGACTGTCATCTGCTTTTGTATCTGAAGTTTTTTAAATAAGAAGATAATTAAAGCGAAGATTACAATGATTAAAAGATAGTTGAGTGTTTTGGAGTAGTTAATAAATGCCGTTCCAAACGTGAAGAAAATAGAATCATGTGAGGCAGTTAGGGCGTTTGCGTCCGAATAAGTTTCGTCCTAAACAAAAGCTTTTACAATCGGCAAGACGTGATCTCCATAATGCTGAAGGGAAGCATCACTTAAATGATCTGGATTATCATTGGGTGTATGATAATTTTCAAGACTATCTCACACACTGATGTTAATGCCAGGCAAATCATGTTGTAAGAAAATAGTGAAGTCCGACCCATTTGGAAGTAAACGATAAATTTCTGGTGTGATTGAATACGAAAAAGGATGCTCACTTTTTTTAAATAGATCCATAATAGCAGCGTTGTTAGGACTTGTTTCAAACATGACGGCAGGACCTTTTGTACCACGTGCTTCAATATTGATCAGGTAGCGAACCCCTTCAAAAATTTCTGATTCATTGACCGCTTGCTTAGCTCCAAGTAATCCATATTCTTCGCCATCGGTGAAGAGGATTTTAATTCCATTAATCATTGGAGTGTTCATTTCTTAGATCACACGTACTGTTTCAAGAATGGTTGAAAGGCCATATCTTACATCGGTAGCACCGCGTGAACCATCCATTTCAGCATATCGTTCTGGTTTAGCACGAGACCTATCGTAGTGTGTCACGAGCATAATATACGAATCAGATTGTCCTTCAAGTGTTGCATAAATATTTTGCAAGTCTTCGTAACTATCACTGCGCTCAACATAAACATCCTCATATTCGTAAAGTGTGGGTTGGAGTCCGAATGCTTCTAGTTGTGAGATCAGATAATTTCTCACGTTTTCTTTCGCTTCGATATCATAAATAGAATGTGGTTCTTTTGCGATTTCTTGAATATGATTCATCTGATTGGTTACATTGACCTTTGATAAATCATCGTAGTTTGGTGTGGCTGGATTCAGTGATTCAAACCCGATCCAAGCAGATATTGTGACAACTATAATAAGAATTAGAAAAGTAAGTCGTTTATTCGTTTTAAACATAAGTCCCCCTTAAAGATTCGACATTTAGATTTGCTTCCTTCTTAATTTAACAAAATTTAATTACCTTGTTAATCGAAATATTTCAAATACAAAGTATTTTGAGGTTTTATAATCTGAAAAGTAACTGACAGAATCATAAATTTGTTATCCTAATAATTACATATTTATTATTACTGTTTTTTTCTAATTTTTGTGTTTACTCGTGGTATAATCTTAACGTGTTTTTAAGAAGACTATGCGCTTTTAAAAAGGAAATATCGCATGACAGAATTAAAAAAATAAAAGAGCGTTAATGATGTTATTTAATATCATTTTTATCATCACGTTTGGTTATATTACGTTAGATGCAATGATTCGTCCATCGACTTTATTTGCAAGTATGAATCCACTGCTCGTGACAAGAGGAGCAGGGAGGTCCTGTTTATCCTGATAAAATTAAATGCTTATCTTGAAAAATTTTCAAATCAAAAGTTACTATTTATGATATTTGGAAGTTTTTTAGTGAATAATCGCCTTACAACTATTTTTTATGACATGTTTTAAAGTAACGCCCCTTTGGCATTTTGGGATAGTGCATGTTTCAGCACTTAATGCGCAAGAAGGCTTTACGAAGTTTGATAGTTATTTTTACGATTGTTACCCAAATAACATTCCGTTATTTCTATTTGAATTAGGCGTGTTACATTTATTTAAATGACTAGGCATTAGCAATGATTACATAGCACGTATGCTTGTTAACATTGGTTTTGTGCAATTATCACTCATTTGTTGGTATGTCTTTATTAAACGCTGCGATGGGATGGTGCGAGCGAAAGAATCAGCAATGACCTCTATTGCTCATCAAGGGATCATTTTAATTCCCATGGCCGTCTTCTTGCCTAAATTCTTTGATACTTTTGGAGATAACTTTGGATTGATTAAGAATTTATTTGAAACAGAGATGCCGAATGGATTATAGGGTGTGATGTTTGCTCAACTGTTATGAGATATAATCACAGCGATTGTGACGGTCATGATCGCCCTTCGTCCGCTCAACGAATTAAAACAATTAGAAAAAGAACAAGAACAGATTGCGGGAAAAATTGAAAAAACAACATTAAAACCGACTATGGAAGGATAGTGCAAAGGCGCTAGGATTAATCATCTTAGCTCTTTTATTTTTGAAAAAAAGGGACAATCCATTTCAAAAGTTAATTTTTTCAATCTGTAATAGGTTGACTTAAAATTTGGAGATGTTATAATTTATCTCGCCGATTATTAAAAAGTAAAAAAAATGTCGAAGGAATATCAAGAATCTATCAAGCTAAAGAGAGGTTAGATGAAATTCTTAACGTCGTATTTGATTCTTATTAGACATGAAAATATATTGATCAAGTGAAGATTGATGTTGTATTAAGACTGAAAAAATTAAAGAAGTGAGAGATAAAGGATTGATTGATTTAATCAGTCATGAAAGGGCGTAGCGTATGACAACTAATGTACAATCGATTAAACAAATGATTGAAAAAGTAGGACATTTAAGTCCATTTGAGCTAAAAGATGAATTAATTCATCTAGCACAAAAAGCAGAAAATAAAGTGGGACGTCCGATGTTAAATGCGGGCCGAGGAAATCCAAATTGGACAGCAGCCACACCTCGTCAAGCCTTTTTTACCTTTGGTCAATTTGCTGTTGAAGAAACACAACGTGTTTGGTGTGAGAAAGATTTAGCGGGGATGCCGGAACAAGCCGGTATTTATGAACGTTTCAAAAGATATAGTGAAGTGTATGCGGAAGCACCAGGAATGACCTTGTTAAAAGAAATCATTGAATATGGAATCCAAAAACATGGATTTAACGAGGATGAGTGGGTTTATGAATTGACGGATGCTATTATTGGTGATAATTATCCAGTGCCGGATCGTATGCTCGTTCAAACAGAACAAGTAGTCAAAGATTATATTGTCAAAGAAATGGGAGGCAATTTGTTGACTTCAACACATGATTTATATGCCGTTGAAGGTGGGACTGCGGCCATGTGCTATATTTTTGACTCGTTAATGGCCAATCGTATTTTAAAACAAGGAGATAAAATTGCTTTATTCGTCCCGATTTTCACTCCATATGTTGAAATCGCAGGATTACCGAATTATGATTTTGAAATTGTTAAAGTATATGCCTCAGAAGTCAATGAGGATGGTCGTCATACATGGCAGTATCCAAAAGAAGAGTTAGATAAATTAGCTGATCCAAGTATTAAATTAGCCTGTATCGTGAATCCAAGTAATCCTGCATCTGTTGCAATTAATGATGAATCGATGGATTACTTAAAAGCAGTCGTTGAAGAAAAAAATCCTTATTTGATGATTGTAACAGATGATGTATATGGAACATTCTGCGATGATTTTAAATCGTTAATGATGACGATGCCTTATCACACCTTAGGCGTTTATTCGTATTCAAAATACTTTGGGGTAACAGGATGGCGTTTAGGTGTGATTGCGCTAGCACAAGAAAATGTCTTTAATGATTTAGTCAAACAGTTACCAGAAGATGAAAAGAAAATCTTACGTAAACGATATAAAGCCTTAACGGTGACACCAGATCAGATTCCATTTATTGATCGTATTGTAGCAGATAGTCGTCAGGTCGCTTTAAATCATACAGCTGGCTTATCAACGCCACAGCAGGTTCAAATGGCGTTCTTCTCGATTTTTGCTTTACTTGATCAAGAAGAGACGTATAAAAATCAGACAAAAGAGATTTGTCGTCGACGTAAGGAATTAATTTATGCACAGCTTCCATCTCTTGCTGAAAAACAGGATCGTTATACGACTTCTTACTATAATCAAATTGACTTATTAGTCTGGGCGCGTCTTCAATATGGAAATGAATTTGTGAGTTACCTTTTAGATCACTATCATCCACTCGAATTTTTATTTGAATTAGCAGCCCGTTATGGAATTGTGTTATTAAATGGAAGTGGATTTGAGGGACCGACTTGGTCGATTCGTGTATCGTTAGCCAATTTAAAGGATGAAGATTATACTGAAATTGGACAAGCCATTGGTGAGTTATTTGAAGATTATGCAACAAAATGGAAAGCACAGGGAACGACTCTTTCCACGATTGAAAGTGAAGGCAAAATTGAATCATTCATGTGGTAAAGAAAAAATCTAGTCAAGATAAATTGACTAGATTTTTTTTATGAATGGTTAGTATCGAGCAAGAAAGAGGGAATCGAGATAAAAAGGCCAAGTTGAAGGCCCTATCGCCGCCTTTCAGATGCAAAATTGATGAAATCAGCTTCAAACATTAAATTTCTTTTGTCAATGAAAAGTTAGAGGAATTAAATTTAAAATAGTCCTCTTTTTTTAATTACTTTTCGTAATTTTTAGATATAATGAAGTTATATCCATAAAGATAAGGGGAATTAAAATGGAACTGAAAGAACTAAAGGAAAGAATGTCTCATCAAAAGTTATATTATTGTAATCACGATGAGTTAATCAAAGAACAAACCATTTGTCTTGAGCGGTTATATGATTTTAATCAAACACGTCCGTCTGAGCATGAAAAGCGACTGGCTTTATTAAAGAAAATGTTTGCAAGTATCGGCGAGAATTGTTATATCGAACCGCCACTTCGTGCAAACTGGGGAGGAAAACATGTTCATTTTGGAGACGGTGTGTATGCAAACTTTAATTTAACACTTGTTGATGATTGTGAAATTATCGTCGGTAATCATGTGATGTTTGGGCCTAATGTCACCGTGAGTGCGGGAACTCATCCCATTCATCCTGAGTTAAGACGTAAGCAAGCTCAATATAATCTTCCGATTAAAATTGGAAACAATGTGTGGATTGGAGCAAATGCCGTTGTCTTACCAGGCGTGAGTATTGGTGATAACACGGTCATTGGAGCGGGAAGTGTCGTCACAAAAAATATTCCTGCCAATGTGGTAGCTGTTGGAAATCCTTGCCGTGTTTTACGAGAAATTAATGAACAAGATTTGACCTACTATCATCGAGATATGATCATTGATATTGATTAACACCTAATGAAACCTTATCCATTTTAGATAAGGTTTTTTTACACTGAATATTAGAAAATGACAGATGTGATAAGAGCGTTTTTATAGTAAAATATATCCAGGAAATGAGGTTCTTAAGAATCCAATCTCTAGATAGAAAGAAGACAGAGAAGTAAAAGATGAGGAGCAAAAAGATGAAAACATTTGAAGTGAAAGAAGAATTCTTAGTGGATGGAAAGCCAACTAGAATAATGTCGGGAGCGATTCATTATTTTAGAATAATGCCCGATCATTGGGAGCATAGCTTATATAATTTGAAGGCGTTAGGATTTAATACGGTGGAGACTTATGTTCCGTGGAATCTTCATGAAATGCGTGAAGGGCAGTTTGATTTTACTGGAGGTAAAGATTTAGTGTCGTTTGTGAAAAAGGCCGAAGAAATCGGACTGATGGTTATTTTAAGACCCGGACCTTATATTTGTGCGGAGTGGGAAAATGGGGGATTGCCTGCTTGGTTACTTAATTATCATGACATGAAAATTCGTTGTGATGATGAGTTGTTTTTAGAAAAGGTCGAAAATTATTTCAAGGTGCTATTACCGTTAATTGTGCCATTACAAGTGACAAAAGGCGGACCCGTTATCATGGTGCAAGTTGAGAATGAATACGGGTCATTTAGTAATGATAAATTGTATTTGCGTGCTTTGAAAAAGATGATTGAAGACGCAGGAATTGACGTGCCATTGTTTACATCTGACGGGGCATGGGAGCAGGCATTGATGTCAGGAACCTTAATTGAAGAGGAGGTATTGGTAACGGCAAACTTTGGGTCACGAGGGAATGAAAATTTTGATGTCTTGCAATCCTTTATGGAAAAGCATGATAAAAAGTGGCCATTGATGTGTATGGAATTTTGGTGTGGGTGGTTTAATCGTTGGAATGAAGATATTATTTTGCGCGACGCTGATGAGGTGATGACGTGTATGAAAGAATTATTACAACGTGGGAGTTTGAACCTGTATATGTTTCATGGGGGAACAAACTTTGGATTTATGAATGGTTCTTGTGCTGGGAAAATTGGGAATTTACCACAAGTCACCTCGTATGATTATGATGCCTTCTTAACAGAATGGGGAGATCCAACGAAAAAATATGAAGCAGCACAAGAATTGTTAAAAGAATTATTTCCAGATATGATTCAGCAAACACCTAAATTAAGAACAAAAAAAGATTACGGGCTCATTCCACTAAAACGTAAAGTGTCATTATTTAAGACATTATCTTCGTTAGGGAAAAGTGAGCAAAGTATTTGGCCCAAAACATTTGAACAATTAGGGAGTGGTTATGGGTACGTCTTGTATCAAACAAAGGTGATCGGTTCTACCAATTCAGAGCGTATCAAATTAGTAGATACAAGTGATCGTGTTTCGGTGTATGTAGACGAAGTCTTTTATTTAACACAAACACAAGAAGAAATCGGAACCGAATTTAATCTTCCACTTCAAGGGGAACATGAATTGTCCTTGTTAGTCGAAAATATGGGACGTAATAATTATGGGGCAAGGCTGTTAGCTCCTACTCAACGAAAAGGAATTCGTGGAGGTGTGATGGTGGATCATCATTTTGAAACAGAGTGGGTGCAATATGCTTTGTCATTTGAAACGATTGGTGACGTGGATTTCACAAAAGGATGGATTCCAAATACACCAGCATTTTATGAATATGAATTTGAAGCACACGAATGTGAAGATACATTTTTAGATTGTAGCACGCTTGGAAAAGGGGTTGCCTTTATCAATGACTTCAATCTCGGTCGATACTGGTCAGTAGGACCGATTCAATATTTATATATTCCAGGGCCTCTTTTAAAAGTAGGGATTAACAAATTGGTTCTTTTTGAAACAGAAGGTGTTGTAGCTGAAAGGATTGCGCTAAAAGACCATCCGGTTTATGTCAAAGGTTAACGTCTAGTTAACCTTTTTTTAGTGAAAAATAGTGTATATTTTGTTATAATTTAGCGAGTTATAGTACTTGTAGGGGAGAGAACTAATGAAGTTAACAAAGTATATATTATTAATATTAGGTTTTATATTGATTAGCGAATGTGAGGTTTTAGCACATCATCTTTCATTTGATAGCCAGCGTTTGATTGTGAAAAGTAATGAGCCACTTGAGTATGATGAATTTCGAATATTAGAAGAGGACTTATTTGTCATTTCATTTGATTCTATTTCACAGACAGAAGAAGCGTATGAAAGGCTATTAACGACGCCTGGTGTAGAGTGGGTAGAACTTGATTTGGAGCTTAGTTTAAACGTTATGGATACACAGACTATCACTTCATGGAGTGATGAATTTTGGGGAATGGACTATCTTGGAATTAATTCCTATCGAGACTATTTAATTCAAGAGGAAAAAGATGATGAGCTTGTCGTTGCGGTTATTGATACGGGAATTGATCCCACACATCCTCTATTTGAAAATAAACTATCAGATTTTGGATATAATTTTGTGAACCGAGATGAAGATCCATTTGATGATAGTTATAATAGTCATGGAACGCATGTAGCAGGAATCATTTCCAAGGCAACCGCAGGCTTAGACAATATTAAACTTTTACCATTAAAAGTGTTGGATTCGCGCGGGAAAGGAACTGTTTCAGCGTTGGTTGAAAGTGTGAAGTATGCCAAAGAAGCTGAGGTCGACATCATCAACCTAAGTCTTGGGTTGTATCCCTATTATCATTCAAAAGCGTTAGAAATGGCCATTTTAGAAGCAATCACCTCCGGCATTACAGTCGTCATTGCTTCGGGAAATGATAATATCGATACGATGAATAGTTGTCCCTCTCATTTAGAGGATGCGATTATTGTATCTGCTATGGATTCGTCGTTGCAAAAAGCAGTCTTTTCAAATTATGGAGCACATGTTGATGTGGTCGCACCAGGTGTTGATATTTATAGCACGGTTGCAGGTGGAGGATTTGGTTATTTAGATGGAACATCAATGGCTGCACCACATATTAGTGCGATGGCTGCTTTATTAAAATTAAATAATCCGACGTTAATGCCTCATGATATTGAAGAAATTTTGATTGAAATAGCTGATGATCTAGGAGAAGTGGGATGGGATCCTTACTTTGGATACGGGGTTCCGATTTTATCTAAGTTATTACCGGGACGAGCTCTCACTGGAATCGTCTTAGAGGTAGATACGCTTGATTTAAAAGTCGGAGAACGTATGAATTTGAATGTATTATTTATCCCAACTCATGCAACTATTACAGAAAATTTAAGTTGGAGCAGTTCTAATGAATCGGTCGTCATGGTTAATGATGGAGAACTGATTGCCAAACAAGTAGGTAAGGCAGTCATTGAAGTTAGAACCGGGACTCATGTTGCGAGTTGTGAGGTAACGGTTGAAGAAAGTCAGATAGAGCTTCAATCAAAGGAACTAAGTGAAAAAATCAGTGTCACCGAACAGTCAGCTATTAAAGAAGAGAGTCACAATGATTACTCAATTTTACCCGTTGAACCAATAGAAGAAGAGATTCAAAGAAATCAACAACCGATTTCAAAAACAATCATTGTTGAAGAAGTAGAACAATTAGAAGATGAAGAACCACAACTTGTCACAGCGTTTGAGATGATCGAAGAAGTTGAAAGTGTGAGCCAAAGGACATTTGAGAAAGACACAACAAATAAAGTGAAGGTTGGACGAACTTTTTGGTTATTTGCTTTCCTTTGCACTGGAATGGTCGTGCTGTATAAGAGAAAGCAGTAAGCGTGACATGAGATGAAAGTAGGTTTCTTTATTGAGAGTGAATTTTAAAAAAACTCCGAATCGTGGACTTTTTGAAGGACGATTCGGAGTTTTTAGTGTTTATGTTTTTTTCGATAGTCTGAGGGCGTACAATTCAGTTCTTTACGGAACGTTTCAGTAAAATAACTTGAACTGTTAAAGCCACATTGAAGGGCGATTTCAGTAATGGTATAGTTCGTCGTTTTAAGCAGGAAAAGACTTTTTTCTAGACGGTACTCGGTTAGATAACCAATGGGCGATTGATTGAGAAATTTTTGAAATATTTTACAACAGTTGCTACGACAAACATTCCCAGCTATCGCAATATCGTTTAAGGTGACTTTGGCGGAATAATTTTGTTGAATGTAACTAATCATTTGTCGCAAGGGCCCAATTCCTTTATCCAGAAATGACTCGTGTGCAGTTTGATCTTGTTTAACATGGTGATAAAGTTGGTAAGCAATCGTATAAAAAAGGGATGAGAGGAGTCTTGTTTAAGGGGATTGACGTAGTGATCGGTTATTCGAGGAATGGCAGAAATGAGAGAAGGTGGAAGTAGGATACAAATAAATTCACACTCATCACCATTACTTGAAAAACCGTAATGCATGTGTCCAGAATTTACAAAAATAGCTTGTCCTTCCGTCAAAAGATAAGGTTTTCCATTGATTGAATAGGCCATTTTTCCGTGTAAGATAATCGTAAATTCAAAATCATCATGCCAATGATTGGCAGCTGACATATTTGGATAATCACTAAGTCTTGCAAAGTTTGAGCGAATGCAAAAGTCAGTGAAGTTATAGGCTACATCCTCAGAATGGTCTTGAAATAATTTAAGTTCTAACATAGATAAACCCTCTTTGAAAAATACAATTGTTATAAGTTAATAGTCTATTATGATAGTAATTCGAAAATTTATAGACTATTATTATAATATAGCACATGTGAGCAAACAATTAAAAGTTTGAGAAGTAGGAGAGAGTAACATGACGATGCGAGAACGAATGGCAGCAGGTCAATTATTTACAGACAATTGCGATGGACTAGCAGAAGACCGTCAAAATGCTAAGAGAAGAATGAAAGCTTTTAATGAAACAGGCCCTGATGAGATTCAAACAAGAATTCAACTCATGAACGAGATTTTTGGCAAGGAAACGAAAGCTTGGATTGAACCTCCTTTTTATTTTTGTTACGGATATAATATAGAGATTGGCGAAAAATCCTATGTGAATTTTAATTGTCAATTTGTGGATGATGGGAAAATAACGATTGGTAAAAAAGTAATGTTTGGACCTGGGGTCACAATTGCAACAGTTGGTCATCCCATTAATCCAAATTATAGAGAGTATATGTATACTGATGCCGTGATAATTGAAGATAATTGTTGGATTGGAGCGGGTGTTGTGATTTGTCCGGGGGTTATCATTGGTGAAAATACAGTCATTGGAGCAGGGAGTGTGGTGACCAAGAGTATTCCAGCCAACTGTGTAGCTGTTGGAAATCCATGCCGTGTTCTTCGAGAGATTAATGAACAGGATTTAAAATATTATTATAAAAATCGTGAAATAACAGTAAAAGATTTAGAAGAAGAGGCAGTATGTCGTTTGAAAGGATGAGTTAGAAGGATGAACCCTTATAAAGTGATTGTGATGGATGTGGATGGAACATTAACTAATAAAGAAAAGAAAATTACCCAAAAGACCAAAGCAGCGTTAAAGATGGCACAAGAACAGGGAATGATTTTAGTCTTGGCATCTGGACGGCCAACCAGTGGATTGTTAAATCTAGCGAAAGAACTTGAAATGGATCAGCATCAGGGATTATTAGTGAGTTACAATGGAAGTCAAGTGATTGATTTAAGCACGAAAGCGATTTTACTCAATAACCCCCTTTCCATATCAGAGGCGAAGTCAATCTTAAGACATCTTAAGCAGTTTAATCTAACGCCGATGATTGACGATGGAGTTCATTTATATGTAGAAAATGTAGACGGGTATTTAGTCGAATACGAAACAAAAGGTAATGCATTTATTTTAAAAGAGGTAGACGATTTAGAAGCATTTGTTGAGTTTGAATGTCATAAAATACTAACGAGTGGTATGCCTGACTATATGGAAGAGATCTTTGAGGATATGAAGTATCCATTCAATGAGCAGTGCAATTGTATGTTTACAGCCCCTTTTTATGTTGAATATACAGCTAAAGGCATTGATAAGGCAAAAGCGTTAGAAACAGTCTTAAATCACCTAGGTTGCCAAAAAGAAGAAGTGGTAGCTTTTGGTGATGGACATAATGATGCTTCAATGCTCAAATACGTAGGCTTAGGCATTGCGATGGAGAATGCAGTTCAAGCGTTAAAAGACATAGCACATTTTGTCACGTTCTCTAATGAAGAGGATGGGATTGCGTATGCCTTAGAAAAATTTTGTTTAAATAAGAAGCTCTGAGTGAATTTAAAGAAATAGATGGAGTAGAAGACACATGAAAATTAATCATATGGCGATGTATGTCAGACAGTTAGAAGAGATGAAACGATTTTATATGCAATTTTTTGAGGCAACCTGCGGGGATAAATACCATAATCAAAAGACTGGTCTACAGACTTATTTTTTAACGTTTGAAAATCAGATGCGATTTGAATTAATGACACGACCTAATTTAGAGCGAGACCAAAAGTCTTTATATCAAACGGGATACATACATCTTGCGTTTAGTGTTGGGAGTAAAGAAAAGGTAGACGAGTTGACAAACTGTCTAAAAGAGGCAGGATACGATATTTTAAGTAGTCCTCGTACAACAGGAGATGGTTATTATGAAAGTTGCATTTTAGATCCTGAGGGAAACCAAGTTGAAATAACAATATAATAAAAGAAAGATTCTGATGGAATAGTCCATCAGAATCTTTTTGATATAAGATAAATTTAGCATATGATAGCGATATTTCTCATATACATGGTTAGCATGAGATAAAACGATGGGAGAGGTCGCTATGTATAGTTTTAAAAATGATTATAGTGAGGGGGCACATCCTAATCTTTTAAAAGCACTTCAGCAAACGAATTTAGAACAACATCAGGGTTATGGAGACGATGTTTTTTGTACCGAAGCCGCTCATTTGATAAAGGAAACGTTTATGTTAAATCACGATGAAATTCATTTTTTTGTGGGGGGGACACAGACGAATTTAACGGTGATTTCTGCTTTTTTAAAACCTTATGAAGCCGTGATTTCTGCGGATTCAGGTCATGTGGCAGTCCATGAAACTGGAGCAATCGAAGCAACGGGGCATAAAGTCATTCCAGTTTCTTCACATGATGGAAAATTGAGTGTTGCTCAAATAAAAGACGTATTAAAAACACACATTGATGAACATATGGTGAAGCCTAAGCTTGTGTATCTTTCAAATCCTACTGAACTCGGAACAATTTATCAAAAATCTGAACTTGAAGCCATTTATGAGTACTGCCAAGAACAGAATTTAATTTGTTATTTAGATGGGGCTCGGTTAGGGTCAGCCTTATGCTGCGAGAAAAATGATCTTTTACCATCAAATTTGGCTCAGTTGACAGATGTATTTTATATCGGTGGAACGAAGATGGGAGCATTATGTGGTGAGGCACTCGTGATCAATCAGCCAATGCTTAGAAAAGATTTCCGTTTTAATATGAAACAAAAAGGTGCCTTATTAGCAAAGGGACGTATTTTAGGTCTTCAGTTTAGCGAGTTATTTAAAGACAATCTTTATTTTGAATTAGCCAATCATGCGAATGAGATGGCCAGATTATTGAAGGTCGGTATTAGCTCTTTAGGTTATCAGTTTATGGTCGACTCAGACACGAATCAGATTTTTCCGATTATTCCAAATAAAATTGTCGCCTTACTTGAAACTAAGTATCTTTTTACGAGATGGGATTCAACTAATCGAACTGAAACCGTCATACGATTAGTGACTTCATGGTCCACATCTGAAAAAGCGGTGAAAGAATTCATTCAAGACCTCAAAAAATTTACGGTATTAGAGTTAAGGGGTAAATTGATGGACTCGTGATAGGCGTTTGTCGTAGCATCATAACAAGACAAGAAGATAAAAAAGGAGATTCATCTTAATGAAATACTACGTGGTTGAAGGGACGATTAAAAATCAAGAGGCAATGAATGACGATCTTTTAAAAGAGCATATGGCATGCACAAAAAAAGTGATGGATTAAGGACTAAGTTTGATGTCATCTTTAAAGGCTGATTTGAGTGGTGGGTTATTCATCATGAAGTCAAACTCTTACGAAGCAATAGCTGCTTATTTAAATGCTGAACCATTATTTAGGGCAGGAGTTCAAACCTATTGCATAACTGAATTGATGCCACATTATTTAATGCCTAATTCAAAAGAGTGGATTGAAGATTAAATAAAAAGATGACTGCCTATCCAGTCATCTTTTTGTTAGGAGATAGGATTGTGAATAAGTTTGCAAGCGTTTTTGATTAGGGTTTGAAATAATAATGATCTAATTTAACTAACTTAAAAGAGGGGGATATTAAAATGAATGTAGAACAAATTAATCAAGAAGTTGAAAAAATTGAAGCAGAAATAGAAACACTGAAGGAACATCGTTGCGATTCATTAGTTTGTACAACAAATGAATATGAAACATCATCGAAGATTTAAGATTTGCTAGAAAAAAGAACAGAATTATATTATCAATTAAACCTAGTAGGACAAGCGTCAATTCCTACTGAAAATGAAGATGAGGACGAAATAGAAAAAGTACGTCATCAAGAAAAAATAGAAATCGCCAGAAATTTATTAGATCTGTTAGATGACGAAGTGATTGCCACTAAAACAGGCTTATTAATCGATGAGGTTTATGCTTTAAGAAATAAATAGTATGTCAAAAAACATTATCCTGGGGGTGTTAGGATAATGTTTTTTGATTAATAGGTTGAAAAATAGCGATTGATAATTTTCTGATCTTTTGTTTTAGTAAGGGCAAGTTGTAACAAAATACGTGATTTTTGGGGATTAAACGTATTGGCATTGTTTTGAGCCGAGATATTTCCAGTGAAAACACGTGTACTTAAAATAAGAGGATATTCTTGCGCTAAAAGGACATTAATGGCATCAAGCCAACGTTTGCTTAATTGTCCATCACCTGCTGTAACGATTACCAATCCATCATGCTGACTGGCTAGATAAGGTAAAATACTAGGGTCACTATCAATCGTGAAATAGGCCATTCCAACCGATGGAAGTCGATCCAAACCGGTAATATCAAAGTCTGAGTGAATGGTATGCGGTTTGGTGGTCATTAAATAGAAATCAACTTTATGATCACGGATAAATCCAATCGCTCCAAATTTCCCTGAACCAAAGGCGTCGGTTTGAAAGGTACTAATTTTTTTAACATCGCGTGCACAGTAAATGGCATTATCAAAGACAACTAACACGCCTTTATTGATGGCATCTTCATGGGTGGCAACGACTACAGAGTCGTAAAGATTTAAGGGACCATCTGCACTGATAGCTGTTGCAGGTTTCATAGAACCAGTCAAAATCACGGGTTTTGTCGTTTTAAGCGTTAAGTTTAAAAACATGGCAGTTTCTTCTAAGGTATCAGTCCCATGAGTAATCACAAATCCATCCATATCTGGGTCATCGTTGTGTTCATGAATGGCATCCACAAGTTTTTTCCATTCATTGAATGTGATATCATCACTATTTAAATTGCTAATTTGAATGGCACTAATGCGAGCAGTTTCTTTTAAGTTTGGAATATCAGCTAAGATTTCATCAATTGAGATGACACCTGCTTGATAGCCTGTTGTATTTCCTTCAGGACCACTTCCGGCAATTGTACCACCGGTTGCTAAGATGAGAATATGTTTTAATTTTTTTTTCATAATTTAAGCACTCCTTAAATCTCAAAATTAAAGTTTGAAATGAGATAGATTATGTCACTATTTTGTAGAAATTAATCTCTTTGTATACCTTAAATCTAGGATATCTATGACAGAAAAAGAAATGATTTTTTGTGTCGCAATAAGATCAGTTTATGTACAGTTTATTGTTCTTTGATAAAATAGTAATGATAAGAATTTTAATGATTCAATCAATCAGGTTGGAGGCAAAAGATGATTAATATATTAGTCGCAGAAGATGATAAGCATGCTAGAAAATTATTAGAAACATTATTGAAGCGGGAAGGATATACTGTGTTTACTGCCGAAGATGGTGAAAAGGTATTGGAAATCTTAAGTATCCAACATATCGATTTAATCATTTTAGATATTATGATGCCTAAAATGGATGGATTTGAAGTGGCTAGATTATTAAGGGAAGCGAATTTTACGATGCCGATTTTAATGGCTACAGCAAAACACTTACCAGAAGATAAGAAAAAAGGTTTTATTGTTGGAACTGACGATTATATGACCAAACCTATTGATACTGAAGAAATGCTTTTAAGAATTCGAGCACTTCTTCGTCGATCTCAAATTGTAAATGAACGAAAATTAACGATTGGTAAAGTAAGGTTAGATTATGATGCGTTAACAGTGACAAGAGAAAATGAAATTCAGACCCTTCCGCAAAAAGAATTTTATTTATTATATAAATTACTGTCTTATCCTGGACGCATTTTCACACGAATTCAATTAATGGATGAAATTTGGGGAATGGAAAGCGAGACAACCGATACAACGGTTAATGTTCATATCAATCGTTTAAGAAATAAGTTTTCGAACTATCCTGAATTTGAATTGATATGTGTTCGTGGACTGGGGTATAAGGCGGTTAAAAAAGTATGAAGGCAATCAAAAAAAGAATTACCCTAACCCTTTATTTTTCTCTTTCTCTTTTTGTGATGTATTTAATTACATTTGCAATTACGGGGGCTTTAATGTCTTTTAGTCTTTTGTTTGGATGGATTAATGAAAGTACTTGTGAGAAGCCAATTATTATTATGCTGATTACGTTAGTATCGTGTATTATTGTGGGGACTATTATTTCAACGGTTGCGAGTAAAAGAATGTTAAGTTCAGTTAGAATGTTTATGGACGCTATGAATCAATTAGCTAGTGGGGATTTTTCAGCTAGATTAAATATTACACATCCCCCTGAATATGAGTTATTGTCTGAAAATTTTAATCATATGGCAGAAGAATTAGCAGGAATTGAAGTTTTACGAACGGATTTTATTAATAATTTTTCTCACGAATTTAAAACCCCGATTGTTTCAATTAAAGGATTTGCTGAAATTTTAAAAGATGATTCATTAACGAAAGAGGAAAGAGAAGAATACCTTGATATTGTCATTGAAGAGTCAACCCGTCTTTCAAATTTAGCGACAAATGTTTTGACGCTTTCTAAGGTCGAAGCACAGTCTATTTTAAGCGACCAACAATTATTTAATATTGGGGAACAAATTCGCCAATGCGTGTTATTATTAGAAACAAAATTAGAAAAAAAACAGTTAATTCTGAATGCAGATATTCAAGATTATCATTACTTTGGGAATAAGGAAATGTTAAATCAAGTGTGGTTAAATATACTTGATAATGCGATAAAGTTTATCTCACAAAATGGAATCATTGATATCAGTATGAAGAAAGTTAGCAATTCAATTGTTATTACTATTAGTGATACAGGAGTTGGGATTGCGGCTGAGGCTATCCCTAAAATATTTGATAAGTTTTATCAAGAAGATACGTCTCATGCCACGATGGGAAATGGCTTAGGCTTATCTATTGTCTATAAAATCATTCATTTACATAAAGGAAGTATAGCCTGTGAAAGTACCTTATCAAGAGGAAGTTCATTTACAATTGAGTTACCCAATATAATCTAAAAGAAAGAATTCTATTTTATTGATCATGTCATAGAATAGAATTCTTTTATTTTTATACATTAAAAAAGTAAAAAGTTTTTTTTCAGTTAATCTTTTTCCTGTATCCTACATTTATCATTAGGAAAAGGAGTGAGTTAATATGATAAAGATTTTTAAACATTTAAAAGTAAAAGAATGGATTCTTTTTGCTATTAGCTTCATCTTTATTGTGGCTCAAGTCTGGTTAGATTTAAAATTACCGGACTATATGAGTGAGATTACGCGATTAGTTCAAACACCAGGAAGTGAGATGAATGAGATTTGGGTGGCTGGGGGATACATGCTCTTGTGCGCGTTAGCTAGCTTAGGAACCTCATTTATTGCAGCGGCTATTTCAGCTAAAATTGCGGCGAACTTTTCAGCACGATTGCGTTCAGGATTATTTGATAAAGTCCAATCCTTCTCAATGGAGGAAATTAATAATTTTTCAACTGCGAGTTTAATTACACGCTCAACGAATGATATTAATCAAGTGCAAATGTTTATTGTCATGGGGTTACAAATGTTAATTAAAGCTCCTATTATGGCATTTTGGGCGTTAATGAAAATCTATGATAAAAGTTGGCAGTGGACGTTGTCAACAGGAGTTGCTGTCATGGTTTTATTCATCATTGTTGGAATCTGTATGATCATTGCATTACCTAAATTTAGAAGAATTCAACAATTAACGGATAATTTAAATCGAAGTGCTCGAGAAAATATTAGTGGTTTACGTGTGATTCGTGCCTATAATGCAGAGAAATATCAAGAAGATAAATTTACGGTAGCGAATAATGACTTAACGTATAACAATTTATATACAAACTCTGTTATGGCAAGTTTAATGCCAAGTATTAGCATGATTATGAGCGGTTTAAGTCTTGCTATTTATTGGGTTGGGGCTATCTTGATTAATGATGCGACATTACCATCAAGAATGGAAATTTTTTCGGATATGATTGTTTTCTCATCTTATGCGGTACAAGTAGTCATGGGATTTATGATGTTAATTATGGTATTTATTTTACTTCCACGTGCTACTGTTTCGGCTAAACGAATTAACGAGGTATTGGAAACAAAATCAGTGATTAAAAATGGTTCGTTGACTCAATCGCCAACAGGAATGAGTGGTGAAATAGAATTTAAACGAGTGAGCTTTAAATATGCTGATAGTGATGATTATGTATTAGAAGATATATCATTTACAGCAAAACGTGGAGAAACCATTGCCTTTATCGGAGCGACAGGTTGTGGAAAAAGTACATTGGTTAATTTAATTCCACGCTTTTACGATGTCAGTGAAGGTGAAATTTTAATCAATGGGATTAATGTAAAAGAATATGACCAAAAAGCACTTCGTAATAAATTTGGTTATGTGTCTCAAAAAGCGACTTTATTTGAAGGGACTGTTCAATCGAATGTTGCATTTGGAGAGAATGGAAAAGGAACACAAGGATTAGAGACAGTAATGGATGCAGTTCAAATTGCACAGGCTTCTGAATTTGTTGAGAAAATGGACAACAGTTATGAAGCTCATGTGGCTCAGGGTGGAACC
This sequence comes from Turicibacter sanguinis, assembly GCF_013046825.1. Taxonomy (NCBI): domain Bacteria; kingdom Bacillati; phylum Bacillota; class Erysipelotrichia; order Erysipelotrichales; family Turicibacteraceae; genus Turicibacter; species Turicibacter sanguinis. Next base: position 2,326,545 of record NZ_CP053187.1, read on the forward strand.
AATTTATCTGGTGGACAAAAACAACGTTTATCTATCGCGAGGGCGATTGCTCGACGTCCTGAAGTTTTAATTTTTGACGATTCATTTTCAGCGCTTGATTACAAGACTGATCGACAATTAAGAAGTATTCTAAAAAAAGAGACCATTGGAACAACGTTATTAATTGTTGCTCAGCGTATCGGAACCATTAAAGATGCTGATAAAATTATTGTTTTAGAAGAGGGGCGAATCGTCGGAATGGGCTCACATAATGAGTTGATGGAAAATTGTGAAGCTTATCAAGAAATTGCTTATTCTCAACTTTCAAAGGAGGAGCTTGCGTAATGAGAAAAAAAGATAAAAATGAAAGTAGCCTGATTAAATTAGTTCATTATTGTCGTCGCTATCTTCCTATGATGATTATTGCACTAATTGGTGCAGGGATTGGAACATCCCTAACCTTATTTGGGCCAGATAAGCTATCAGAAATGACAGATTTGATGACTGAGGGATTATTTGGTGAGATTGATATCGAAGCCATTAGTTCAATTGGGATGACATTAATCATCATTTATGGAATTAGTTTTGTGTTATCACTTTCTCAAGGCTTGATTATGGCAAATATAACGCAAAAGGTTTCGAAAAATTTAAGAACAGATTTATCTAAAAAGATAAACAAACTACCCATGTCTTATTATAATAAGACAACAACAGGTGATATTCTTTCTCGAGTAACGAATGATGTGGACACAATTGGACAAACGTTAAATCAAAGTGTTGGAACTTTAGTGACGGCAATTTGTTTGTTCTTGGGATCTTTGATCATGATGCTTAAAACAAATGTGTTATTAACCATTACCGCTATTTTAGCTACTGTAATTGGTTTTGTTTTAGTAGGATTTATCATGAAAAAATCACAAAAATACTTCTTAAAACAACAAGAAGGCTTAGGAAAAATAAATGGTCATATTGAAGAAGTTTACACAGGGCATACGATTGTGAAAGCCTATAATGCTGAAAAGCAAATGGGAGATATCTTTGAATCGATGAATCAAGAATTAAAGCAAAATGGATTTAAGGCGCAGTTATTGGCAGGTCTTATGATGCCATTAATGACCTTTATTGGAAACCTTGGATATGTTGCAGTTTGTATCGTTGGAGCTGTCCTTGCAATGAATGATGTCATTTCATTTGGAGTGATTGTGGCCTTTATTATGTATGTTCGCTACTTTACACAACCCCTAGCACAAATGGCACAAGCAGCGCAAAGCTTACAATCAGCAACAGCGGCAAGTCATCGTGTCTTTGAATTTTTAGAAGCGAAGGAAATGGAGGATGAGAGCCATAAAATAAAACGACTTGAAACAGCTCAAGGAAATGTAGAGTTTAAAAATGTGACATTCACCTATGAAGGGACAACTCATCCGGTTATTAAAAATTTCTCGACAAAAGTAAAACCAGGTCAAAAAATTGCGATTGTTGGTCCAACAGGTGCTGGAAAAACAACACTTGTTAACTTACTCATGCGATTTAATGAAATAAATGGTGGAGCGATTTATATTGATGGTACGCCAATTAATCAATTAACCAGAGAGAACATTCATGATTTATTCTGTATGGTTTTACAAGACACTTGGTTATTTGAAGGATCAGTGAAAGAAAATTTAGTTTATAATCAAGCGCATATTACGGATGAACAAATTGAAGAGGCTTGTAAAGCGGTGGGATTACACCATTTTATTCAAACGTTACATCATGGTTATGATACGATTTTAGATGATAAATTGAATCTATCAGCTGGACAAAAACAACAATTAACGATTGCACGAGCGATGCTGAAAAATTCACCGATGTTGATATTAGATGAAGCCACAAGTTCCGTTGATACGAGAACAGAGCTTATTATTCAACAAGCAATGGATCAATTAATGGAAGGTAGAACCTCTTTCGTGATTGCACATCGATTATCAACGATTAAAAATGCAGATGTGATTCTAGTTTTAAAAGATGGCGACATTTTAGAAAGTGGAAATCATGAATCGTTATTAGCTAAACAAGGATTCTACGCAGAATTATATAACAGTCAATTTGAACAAGCATAAAAGATGAGCCATCTCTAGAGTGACTTAAAACAACATCCTATCTAGTCAATTTAGGCTAGATAAGGTGTAAAGGGATATGCAAAGAAAGGGTTAAAAAATGTGATGGTTTGAGTTGTGAATTTTCGACATTTCATGGAAGAAATGTTAGAGAAAAAGCAGTCAATTTTTCATTAAATAAAGCAAAAGCACCTCGTTAATCTCCATGAGGTGCTTTTGCTTTATTTAGTTGTTAAATGAAATATCCGGTTTTTCTTGTTGAGCTTGATAGGGAATCATAGATTGATTGAAAGGCTTATTTAAAACATCGACCTTGACAATTTGAGTGATTGGAATTAGCATATAGTCTTCATGATAACAATATAAGCAAATTCCAACCGGCTTTAAGACATAAGAGATAGGGATGACGGTTAGGCGTTTTTGTCTTATTTCCAAATCTATATAAGAGTTGGTTTGGATGGCATGGTCAAGTTGTTGATAAAGCTCACCTTTTCGATCAAAGGGATTATCATCTAAATCAATGACGAAATAATGATTTAAGTGATTTAAGATTTGTGAACATCGCTTAGGTTCCATCAATTGATACTTATCAATTAAAAAGGAATGACTAATGTTTTGACTGAACTGCTGTCCGATGTATAACGACGTAATTAATGACTCGTAGTCACTTTGTTTTAAAACTTGCTTCGCAATGATATAATTCTGATCGATTTCAATGCCACCATTTTTTCCTCGGGTGGATATAATCGGAATACCAAGAACACATAATTTGTCAATATCACGTTGAATCGTCTTCGTTGAAACATCGAAAGTCTCCGCTAATTCTTTAATGGTTACTTTTGAGTGGCATTTTAATAAATAAAAGACGAGTTCTAATAATCTCATTTTGTTACCTTTCTGATTGATTTTGATTATTTAGCGTGATTTTTTAGCCACATGATAGCACAATAGGTATGCATCGCGGCTCCAGTCGCTAAGATGTCTTCATTAAACACGACTTTTTCATTATGCATCGGTTCTCCATATGAAGGATCTTCTTGTTTTGTTCCAGCACCAAGCATCATATAAACACTTGGAACTTCGTATGAATAAGAGGCGAAATCCTCCGATCCCATACCGCCACCTTCAAATAAGACTACAGCTTGTTCACCAACTAAGTCTTTGACATAAGTCGTGACTTCTTTTGCTAAGTCTGTATCATTGGCTAATGGTGGAACTGAAGATAATTCAATAAGTTCTGCTTCTCCTCTAAACATTTTAGCAGTTGAGGTCACAATTTCGTTCATACGGTTAAAAATGAATTCACCGAGTTCTTTATTCAAACTTCTAATCGTTCCTTCCATGATCACTTCTCCTGGAATGATATTAGGAGCGTCTCCACCGGCAAATTTTCCGATGGTTAGAACAGCAGGTTGTGTTGGTGATACTTCACGAGCAATAATTTCTTGCAAAGAAATGTAAATATGAGCTGCAATATTAATCGGATCGACTCCAAGTTCAGGCATGGCTCCATGGCATCCTGTTCCTTTAACTACAATTCTAAAGCGATTGCATCCTGCAATACTTGTTCCAAGCCCACATAAGACAACGTTTGAAGGAGAACCTGAGTGAACATGCATCGCCATGGCGGCATCAACCTTTGGATTTTCAAGGACTCCCGCTTCAAGCATTTTTTTAGCTCCTGTAAATCCTTCCTCATCTGGTTGGAACACTAGTTTAATTGTTCCTTCGATTTGATTTTGATTTTGTTTAAGTAATTTAGCAGCTCCAAGTAACATTGCGGTGTGCATATCATGTCCACAAGAATGCATGCATCCATTTGTCGATTTAAAATCGCAACTTGTTTCTTCTTTCATAGGAAGTGCATCCATATCTGCTCGTAATAAGAAGGTTTTTCCTGGATTTGGTCCTGAAATTGTGGCAACAATTCCGCTCTCACAAATCTCTGTCGGTTCGTAACCAAACTCCATCAGTTTATTCATGACAAACGCTTTTGTTTTTGGAAGTTCGGCACCTACTTCAGGATTTTCATGAATAAATCGTCTATATTCTATCAGTTCATCTTTTATTAATTGTGCTTGATTCATAAATTCATTCATTTAAGATTCCTCCAAGTTAGTTTATGTTTTATGTAAACAAATCATATCAAAAAAATAGGACATATAGGGTCCAATTCAAAATTATTTTTACCAATTTTTAAAAAAATATAAAAAAGATTAATTAAAAAAATAAATTAATCTTTTCATTTAATATAGAATTATAAGGATATTAAGAATAATAGGGTCAGGATGAAGAGTAGAGACACATTATATAACGTAAATACTTTTAAATATTTTGCCGTTTGATTCGGATAGGTTTGAGCAAATAATTTATATGAAATGACGCTAGCTAGTGAGGCAATTAGGGTTCCAAGTCCACCGATATTGACTCCGATGAGGAGTGATTTTGCATAAGGTGTGAAAGTTGAGAGTAAGATAGCGGCCGGTACATTACTAATGATTTGTGAGGAAAGAATCCCTGCCAAATAAGTTTTTGGCTCAGTTTGAAGCATTGCTTGCATCCAGTGTGTTAATGCAGGAATAGAAGAGATATTCCCGATAAAAACAAAGAAAGCAATAAAGGTTATGAGTAGTGCGTAATCTACCTTTTTGAATAGGGAACGGTCTGAAATTAGGACGAATAAAAGAGTCAAAATGAACGTCCATTCTACTTTTATGAGATGAAACACGGACATTAAAATGATGCCAAGTAAAAAAGAATAGGCTAATACCTTTTTAGGTTGTTCGATGTTTGTGCAAGATAATTCAGCTTGCAGAGGTTCTTTTTTATCCCTTAACACAATAACAAGTAGTAAGGCAAAGGACATAAGCCCGAGTGGAAAGGTTATTTTTAAAAATTCACTCGGTGATAAATGGTAATAAGAATATAAGTATAAGTTTTGTGGGTTTCCAATCGGGGTGAGGCTACTTCCGAGGTTTGCGGCGAGCGTTAATAAAACGATGAGTTTAATCGCGTCGAGGTGTGTTGATTTGACTAAGATGAGCGCTAACGGCACAAAGGTAATTAAGGCAACATCATTTGTAATGATCATGGCCATGAAGAAGGTTAATAACATTAATCCAAGGGTCAGTTGTTTCGTATTTTGACAACGACTTAAGATGAGTGTTGAAATTTTGTCTAAGACATTGAGTTTTTTAAAAGCAGCGACGACAATCATCAAGTTAAAAAGTAACATTAAAACATTAAAATCGATATGTGAGGTGTGTAAACCTGTAAAAAAAGAGGATAGTAGTGCTAAACAGGAAGCAATCACGAGTACGATTTCTTTTTTAATCCAATTCTTTAGTGTATTCAAAATTATTCCCTCCAAATTCTTTCAAACCTTAATTATACCATAATTAGCATTAACTGTTATAAGGCAATAGGTCTTAGATTTTCATTTTGTAACAGATAAATAAATTTTCAAGGAAAAATCCTTACGGTCGGATCAGTTACGGATGAAAAAAGTTTTTTTAAGGTCACGCTAAAAGGATTGAAAAGACACAAGGAAAAGTTAAGTCAGACTTCTTAGATAAGAGGATTTTAAGTGCTACAACTATCTTAAATTAATTTAACCATTGACGATATTTTATGATAAACTAAATAAAGTGAACGAATTTACAATGAATACTGGAGTGTAAAAATGACAGCATTAGAGAAAAAACTACAACAGGAAGTCATCAAAAACTGTGAAGTAGCAGAAAAAGAGTATGACTGCAAAATGACAAGATTTCTCCAAACCATTGAACGATTTGGAATTGTGAGAACTGCACAAGAAATTTTAAGAAAAGGCAGAACATCAGACTGTTTTAATCAGTTAGCTGAAGCGGGACGCCTTGATTTAACGATGGAGGCCACAATTATTAAAAGTGAATATTCTGAGTTATTCACGGATGAAGAAGTTAATGATTGTTATGCTTTATTATGTGAAAGGGGATATTACTAAACATTGTCCTCATCAAAACAAAAAACCATTATCGATATGAAGATAATGGTTTTTTGTTTTGTTATTATTTAATAAATAGGATACTAAATAATGATGGATAATAGTTTAGGAAGTCATAAAATGTATCGTAAAAAAATCATCTTATTTTTTTTACTAATCTCCGTATCGAGTATGTTCTGTTTTCCTAATTTGAAGATAAGTCCATCGGCTCAAAAAGTTGAGGAACAGCAATTAAAAATGGCAACGATTACCTTTAATCAAGAGATGAAAGTGAGTGATCCTAATTATAACAGAGTATCGCTTGAACAAATCAAGGAAATTGCCAATTTAGATTCGGTTCAATCAGTAGAGTATCATTTAGGACTTGAGCTGTATAGTGAGAAGTTGAAACTTCCAAATGAACTCGCGAAAGAAGGAGACAAGGCTTGTTCTACCGTTCCTATCACTCAATTTATTACAAATGGTGTCACTCATACGCAAGTTGCTATCTTAAAGGAAGACATCATGATATTCAAAGAAGGGCGAAGTTTTATTGAGGATGAACTAAAGAAAACGACTTTTGAAAAAGTACCAGTCTTAATTTCAGAAGAGTTCGCAACCCTCAATTATTTAAGATTAGGTTCAGATTTTACATTAGATAACCGTGTTTATGTGATCCATTAAGAAATCTTGAAAAATTAGACTTAGAAAAAGTTTATGCCGAGGAGAATATAATGGCCAGCGAAACATATGAATTTGAAGTGATTGGTATTTTTTTACCAAATAAAAGTAATGAGATTCAAGCAAATGTATGATCAGGAGTCTTGGTGGGCGAACTCCGAAATTGAATACCACGTTTTGTTCCAAAATCAAAAGGCTAGTATGCCATTATTTATTTTAAAAGATTGTGCAGATTGGGAAAAATTTAAGAAAGAAGCGAATCAAATTTTGTTTCCTTACCATCAAATTGAGAGCGTGACGACACGAGAGATTTATAAGTTATTTTGAGGACGAAAGGCATGTAGACTAAAAACGTATCTTAATTCAGAATTGATTTCTGTTACAGATATGTTGTTTCTTTATAAATGGTACAGATGGTGCCCTCATAGCGTCCACATCCTGTCAAGCCGGGGAGGGAGCTTGCGCAATCCGATTAGTAGAAACGGCCATCCCCATTAAGTTATCTAATGTATAATTTGTTTACACAAGGCTGGTTGAATGAGTTTTTTTAAAAATAAGTAACCCTACTTTTACATAATGAAAAAACTCATAATCCATTGATCTAATTTTGAACAAGTCTGTTAAGTTGATCATGACATAGCTTAAGCTTCCTAATTCATTATTGGAATATTAGAAAATCTTATCTCACTAGTAGCATTCCTGAATATTTAAATACATAGAATTGTAGAGACATTACTTTTTTAGGGGGAATATGATGAATGATCAGAGATATGTTACGTTATCACTCGAACTACACTTATATTTTTTAAGAATCATGAAGGAACACTCACTTTTTTTGGAAGCTGGATTCACGCCACAAGACTCCGGACTTGCTTATGAAGCAGAACAGTATAAGTGTGAATTTGAAAAATTATTAGCCTATACCGTGGGTGTTAGTAATGGAATAATAAGACCCAACGTTCTAAATTCTGGCGAACTGATAACTGAATTCACATTCGGGACAGAGGCAAAGACTCAAATGTTTACTGGGATAGAAATAAACAGTAGTATAACTAATATAGAAGCAGGGTTATACAGTGGAACGAATCCTTTGGTTAGCCCTAATTTAGTAAACTATGGATAGGTTACAATTAATTAGACAGTTTTTTTAAGGTCATGTAGAATTATAAATAATATCAATCTAAAGGAGCTTTAACATGACCCAAACTAAAACTCGTAGACCACGCCGTACGTATACAGATGAATTTAAAAACCAATTAGTCCAGCTTTATTTAAATGGGAAACGTAAATGTGATATTGTTCGTGAATACGATATCTCATCGTCTTTACTCGATAAATGGATTAAACAGTCAACTTCTACAGGTTCTTTTAAGGAGAAAGATAACCGCTCAGAAGAAGAACAGGAGTTAATCCAACTTCGTAAAAAAGTTAAGCAATTGGAAATGGAAAATGATATTTTAAAGCAAGCCGCGCTGATCTTAGGACGAAGATAAATGTGATTAAAAACAATACACACAAATATTCAGTTTCAGCGATGTGCAAAGTCCTTAATGTGCCTCGTAGCACTTATTATTATGAGTCTAAACCGAAGAAAGATGAAACTCAACTGGTTACTGATATCATTGAGATTTTTCGTCGAAGCCGAAATAATTACGGGACTCGAAAAATTAAGCAAGAGTTAAAAAAGATGGGACAACAAGTTTCACGTCGTCGTATTAGTCGTATCATGAAACAAGAAGGCCTTGTATCGAATTATACCGTTGCTCAATTTAAGCCGCATACAGCTAAATGTAACGAAGATAACACTGAAAATATCGTGGATCGTAACTTTGATGAACAACCACATTTAAACGTTGTTGTCAGTGATTTAACGTACGTTCGTGTAAAAAATCGCTGGCACTATCTTTGTGTGCTTGTAGACCTGTTTAATCGTGAAATTATCGGTTATAGCTCTGGGCCTAATAAGGATGCAGAATTAGTTAAGAAGGCGTTCAGTACAGTCCAAACTAACCTAAGTCAAATCAAGATTTTCCACACGGATCGAGGTAACGAATTTAAGAATAAAATCATTGATGAGATTTTAGAGGTATTTGAAATTGAACGCTCTTTAAGTATGAAGGGATGTCTCTATGACAACGCTGTTGCAGAAGCGACCTATAAAGTAATCAAAACAGAATTTGTAAACCATCAGATATTTGAAACCCAAGAACAACTAGGTTATGAATTTGCCGACTACGTTAACTGGTATAACAATCATAGGATCCACTCTTCACTGGGATATTTATCCCCAGTTGAATATCGTCAAAATACCCTTAAAAAAGTTGTTTAGTTTAGTGTTGACAATCCAGAGTTTACCATTTATGTTAGATGGAATTATGACAACTCTATCTGGCATTGTGGCTGTCTATAAAAATAGAAAAAAATAATTATTATTTAAATGAGATAACTTTTTTTATGGATAAAATTTAGTCTTATTATAATTGAATTAAATATTATAATGGGCTATGCTGAAGGTGAAGTAATCCTGTCAGATAGATAATCAATAAAAATAGAATTTATGCGGCATGTGGTCTGACTTCAATCAGACTCATGCCGTATTTTGTTTGATTTCATTTATGTTTATAGTAATAAATAGATTTAGCGATAGATACATTAAAACCTGTTTTATAACAAGCTTTAATTAGCCTCACGTATTATTTGATGAAATAGTAAATTCTAGTTGGTTAAAACATCCTATTCAATCCCGCATTTATCTGAGAAAATATAGTTTTTTAAAAGTAGATATTTGAAGAGAAAATAAAAAAAGGTTAATCTCAAGTTAGTAGTCATCGACTATACTCAGATTAATCTTTTTATTTGTATTAAATTTTTTATAACAGTTGAAGTCGTAGGACTGATTCCTCTAGTGGATATGATGGCTGCAAGGCACAGGCGGTGGAGATAGGGCTCTTTGCAAAGAGAACTGATAAAAGTTAAAAGGAGATCTTACACTGTTTTTTGGGAGTGTTTTTTTGTTAAGCGCTTTTTAATTTTTAATATTTCTTAATTTTTTTTAACCGATTCTCTAATTTTTTGTTGTTAAGATAACTCTAGAGACAAAAAGGAGGATAACAGAGTTATGAATGTGATAGCAGATAAAGTCTTGAAACATAAAAAGGCTGTATTATTATGCTTTATTATCTCGGCCATTGTGTGTTTGTTTTTAAAACAACAGGTTGTAGTGAATTATAATTTAGCTGATTATTTGCCTGATAATGCCCCTTCAACGCTTGCGCTTGAAGTGATGGATGATGCTTATACGACAAAAACCCCCAATGTACGTGTTTATATTCCACATGTGAGTGTGGTCGAGGCATTAGCTTATAAAGAAACGTTAGCAAACGTTGAAGGCGTTGAGTCAATTGAATGGTTAGATGATTCTGAAGATGTGACAAAACCTCTAGAAACCCTAGAACCAGAGACGGTAGCTAAGTGGTATGTAGATAACGGGGCTCTTTATTCGTTAACAATTTCTGAAGAAGAGCCGGTGAAAGTGTTAGATGATATTCGTGCCATTATTGGAGATGAAGGAGCAATGACAGGAGAAGCGGTTACAACGGCTGCAGCTCAAGTTTCAACGGGAACTGAAATTCCGATGATTATGGGGTTTGTAATTCCGATGATCTTTGTCGTATTACTCGTGACGACAAGTTCATGGTTTGAGCCCGTTCTCTTTTTAGTGACAATTGGGATTTCGATTGCGTTAAATGCGGGAACCAATATCATCTTTGGGGAAATTTCATTCATTACGAATGCAACAAGTAATATTTTACAATTAGCAGTCTCGATGGATTACGCCATCTTTTTATTGCATCGATTTGCAGAGTTTAGGGATGAGGGAATGTCTGTCCAAGATGCGATGCATCAAGCAATGATTAAAGCGGCATCTTCTATCTTTTCAAGTGGATTGACGACCTTCTTTGGATTTATTGCCTTGACACTTATGAGTTTTAAAGTTGGCCCAGATATGGGAATCGTTTTAGCAAAAGGAATTATTTTCAGTTTATTATCCGTGTTATTTTTCTTACCTGTTCTGGCGATGTATACGTATAAATGGATTGATAAAACACATCACCGTTCCTTTATGCCATCATTTAATAAAATTGCAAAATTGGCAACTCGTGTTCGAACAGGAATCTTAGTGTTAGTTCTTGTATTAGTTGTTCCTTGTTTTTTAGCTCAGCAAAAAACAGACTTTATGTATGGATCTTCAGGTATGAATACACCCGAGTCACAAGTGGGACAGGAAAAGGCTCTGATTAATGAAACATTTGGAGAAGCAAATACCTTTGCATTAATGGTACCAAAAGGGCAATGGGGATTAGAAAAAGAACTGTCAGCTAACCTATCAACCCTTCCTGAAGTAACCTCTGTCTTATCCATCGTTGATGTCGTAGGATCAGAGATTCCTTTAGACTATTTACCAGAAGATGAGGCATCTAAATTAATTTCAGAAGATTATAGTCGCTTTATCATTACAGCAGCGGTAGATGAAGAATCGGAACAAACCTTTGAATTTGTGGCGAAGCTACGCGAGATTGCACATGAGTATTATGACGATGATTATTACCTAGCAGGTGGATCTGTTAGTACATACGATATCAAAGAGACGGTAACTAATGATAACTTATGGGTCAATCTGTTAGCGATTGGTGCCATTGGGGTTGTGTTACTCGTGACATTTAAATCACTATCTTTACCTGTCTTGTTATTATTGACAATCGAAGCGTCGATTTGGATTAATTTATCGGTTCCTTATTATAGTGGAACAAGTTTAAATTACATTGGCTATTTGGTCATTAATTCGGTTCAACTAGGGGCTACAGTGGACTATGCCATTTTATTTGCTGAAAGTTACCTACATCATCGACAATCTGTTTCTAAATATGAAGCGGCAACGCGTGCCATTACGGAAACAGCACCATCAATTTTAACATCAGGTGGAATTTTATGTATTGCAGGAGCAAATATTGGAATTATTTCAACAAATGTTGTGATTAGTCAATTAGGGGTGTTAATTGGACGTGGAGGATTTATTTCAGTTATTTTAGTGTTATTATTCTTACCAGCTTTACTGGTCTTATGCGATCCAATCATTGAAAAAACAACCTTAAAGACAAAGTTTTATCGTGAACAAAAGAGTGGAGGAGTTAAACATGAAATCATCAATGCCTAAAATAGTATCAATGGTGAGTGCGAGTGCACTTATTATGAGTTCAACTCAAATTGGGGTATTGGCAAGTGTAAATATTCCAAAAGAAGAAGTCGTTTATATTAATTTAAACCAGAGCGGTAATGTTGAAAATATCTATGTCGTGAATGTATTTAATTCAGAAAGTAGAGGTCGTATCGTCGATTACGGACCTTATACCAGTGTTAGTAATTTAACGACAACAGCTCCCATTACGTTAGCACAAGATAAAATTACGATTGATGATGTGAATGGACGTTTTTATTATCAAGGAGATTTGGAAACGACAGACATTCCTTGGTTATTGAACATTAGTTATTATTTAAATGGTAAAAAAGTAGATGCTAATGAACTTGCAGGGGCAAATGGAGAAATCACAGTGAAATTAAGTGTGAAAGAAAATACAAAAGTCGATTCAGTTTTCTTTGAAAATTTTGCTCTTCAAACCACGATTGCATTTGATTCAACTTATACAACGCTTGTTAAGTCTGAGGGAGCAACCGTTGCCAATGTAGGAAGTAAAAAACAATTAGTCTATACCATGATGGCTGGAAATGAAAAAGAAATTGAGTTTACAGTGAATTCAACAGACTTTAGTATGGATGGCATTCAAATTAATGGGATTCCATTAAATTTGAATATTGATAATCCAGACACAAGTGAGTTTACCGATCGTTTACTTGAACTTCAAGATGGAGTGGTAAAACTTGACGACGGTGCAACAGAACTGAAAGACGGAAGCTTTGATTTAAAAGATGGCACAGCAACATTAAAAGATGGGGTGAATACGTTAAAAGATGGTGCGACGTCTTTAAGTAAGGGAATGAATGAATTAGCGGCTGGAAGTTCTAGTCTTTACTCAGGGATTCAAACGTTAAAGGATGGGACTTCAAGACTACAAAATGGATCTTTAGAATTAGCGACTGGGCTTGATACCTTGGTGAGTCAAAATTCTATGTTAACAGAAGGATCTCAAGCTGTGGTGAATGGAATTCATCAATTACAAGAAGGAGCAGGAGCTTTATTAAGTGGAGTCGATCAATTCATTTTAGAGAGTGGGCAGATGGGAAATAGTCTATCACAGCTTCAAAATGGATCAGAATCATTTAAAGGAGGACTTAATGATTTAGCAAGTAGTAGTCAGTCACTTGTCAATAGCTCAAATGAAATTGCAGCAGGGATTTCTCAAAGCGCAGGGGCTTTACAACAACTTGCCGCATCATCACAATCAGAAGAAATGCAGGGATTACTAGCCGCGCTTAGTAGTAGTCAAGACACAAATGTTCAGGCACTAGTTTATGCTTATCAACAACAAGCAGGAATAATTGGCCAAATTTCTGCTGGAATGGACGGATTAAATGCCAATTATGGTGCATTTAATGAAGGGGTGAATCAAGTTGTTGGTGGAATTGGTTCTTTAAATGCGAATTATGATAGCATTCATTCTGGGATTGTAACATTAGTCTCTGGTGTATCAGGAATGCTCTCTTCAACAGGACCAATGGCGACACTTCGCGAAGGAGTGCAGACATTAAATAATGGAGTCGCACAGTTAGCCACAGAGTACCAGATACTTCATCAAGGAATTTTAGCCTATACTGATGGTGTGTCACAAGTAGGCGAAGGGGCTAAATCATTGGTAACAGGAGTGAATGGGTTAGCAAGTGGAACAACTAGTTTATCAGATGGAGCCAATACCTTAAAAGATGGCGTGAATCAACTACAAAGTGGAACAACAGAGCTTCAAAATGGAACGACTGAACTGTATAATGGAACGGTAAGTCTTGCTGATGGAGTGAACCAACTAGTCGATGGAACAATTGAACTTTCAGATGGAACAGGACAAATGAGAGAAGAAACAACTGGAATTGATCAAGAAGTCAGTGATAAAGTGGATGAAATGATTTCAGATATAATAGGTGGCGACTTTGAAATGAAATCTTTTGTGTCTGATAAAAATACGGAGGTTGAATCCGTTCAGTTTGTGATGAAAACAAATGCAATCGCAAAAGATATAACCGTTGAAGTCCCTGTTGTCGAAGAAACTTCTCTTAATTTTTGGCAAAAACTTTTACACTTATTTGGATTTTAATCATTAAGAACATGTATAATAGGAAAGAGAAGCAATGATTGGCTTCTCTCTCTTTATATTGAAGGGAAGGAGAATTGAACATGGATCGTATTTTAATTGTGGATGATGATCAAGCCATTGCATATTTAATTGCGGATGCTCTTGAAGATGAAGGATTTGAAATAATCATTTGTCATGATGGGAACGAAGCGTTAGAAAAGATAGAAGAATCATGTGAGATTTCACTCATGATTTTAGATATTATGATGCCAAAGATGGATGGGCTTGAATTATGTCGCCGGGTACGTGATCAATTGAAAGCGCCTATTATCTTTGTCAGTGCAAAAAGCAGAACGCTTGATACCTTACTGGGGCTTGAAATGGGAGCAGACGATTATATCTGCAAACCTTTTGTTGTAGAGGAATTAGTTGCACGAGTCAAAGCACATTTAAGAAGAGAAAAACGACATCAAATGAATGCCATTGAATCCTTACAAGATGTTTTGCAGTTTGATCGTTTCAAATTATATCTAAATCGATATGAAGTCTTTAAAGACGAGGTTAATATTGATTTATCTCCTCGTGAGTTTCAATTATTTCAGTACTTCGTTGAAAATAGTGGCCGTGTGTTAAGTCGTGAACAAATTTTTGATGCGATATGGGGCGAAAATTATGGTGATATTGGAACAGTAGCGGTTAATATCAAAAATCTACGTCAAAAGTTAGACCCAGATAATCAGTATATTAAAACCATTTGGGGAGTCGGGTATAAACTAGTTAAACCTGAAGGAGAAGGACGATGAGTTTACGACAAAAAGGAGCCATCGTCATTTTTTTAATCTTTATTTTAAACTTTGGGACCCTTGTTTGGTATTATAATTTTTATTTATCCGATCAAGTATTAGTAGAAATTGAGGAAGCTCAACAAAGTGTGAATGCGACAACTTTTGAAATTTTATCTAAAATCCAAAGCAATCAGTCGATTGACGAGTATGGTTCTAAGTCCTTTCATAACGGTGATTGTTATCAAATTGTGATTGAAAACTTAGAAGGGGAAACGCTATATGAAAATAAACCAACTATCAAGGGGAGTCTGGGTGTCCATGAATCTTCTATTTTTGAATATGAGGGCAGCTATTATTTACTAAAGGTAACAGGAATATTGTCTGTAGAAGATCCATTTGCAATTTCACCAGTTATGACCTTGCTTGATTTTGAACAATTTAATATTGTGATCAGTATTATCATTTTAACTACTTTACTATACTTATTTATTATCAAGCCAATTGAAGGTTTAAAACTAGATATGGATCAATATCAAAAGGGGATAAAGCCACGAAAAACAAATCGATGTGACGAAGTTGGAAAGCTTAAAAACCGATTTGTACATCTGGCAAATGAACTTGAAGATCAAAAGCTCCAACAAAGCCGTATTATAGCCTCAATTTCACACGATATTAAAACACCGCTTACTTCAATCATGGGGTATGCAGAACGATTGAACAAAGGAAATTTAAGTGCAGAACGAATGAAACGATATACGGAGACCATCTATGACAAGTCAATGGTGATTAAGGAGCTTATTGATGAGTTTGATCATTACTTAAATTATAATTTGGGAAGTTCACTCCATAAAAAGAAGATGAGTGTAAAGCAATTAGAGGAACATTTACGTCAAGATTATGAGTTAGAACTAAGTGAAATTGGCGTTGAGTTTAAGGTTGAAAATATGTGTCAGGATGAGGTTCTTGAGATTGATTATGGAAAAATCCGACGTGTATTTGGAAATATTATCGACAATAGCATCAAGCATATGAAGGAATCAACCATCAAGCGGATACAGATTAAGATTCAATCACAGGCAAAGGGGGTTTTGATTTCGATTGCTGATACAGGATGTGGGGTAAAAGAGACAGAATTGGAGCAGATTTTCAAGCCACTTTATACGTCAGATCAAAGTCGGAAGGTAGCAGGGCTTGGTTTATCTATTTGTCAAAGCATTATCGGTGCTCATGGAGGACGAATTTGGGCCACAAATGGAAGGGAAAGTGGACTGGTGATTCATTTTACGCTAAATAAGTCCTAAATCCTCTTAAAATCAGTTGACTGTTATGTGATACAATGATTTGAAAGGGGGAGTGTTAATGTGGATATTATATGCGATAGGATCAGCCTTTTTTGCCGGTGTAACGTCCATTTTAGCTAAAATTGGAATACAACAAACAGATTCTAATGTGGCGACAGCTATAAGGACTGTGATTGTTCTAGTGTTTTCTTGGTTTATGGTCTTTATCGTGGGCTCTTTTCAAACGATATCAGAGATTAGTCTAAAAACGTTACTATTTTTAATTTTATCGGGATTAGCAACTGGTGGATCATGGCTTTGTTATTTTAAAGCATTGCAACTGGGGGATGTCAATAAAGTGACGCCAATTGATAAATCAAGTACAGTTTTAACGATGATTTTAGCATTCATTTTCTTAGGAGAAAGGTTAAGTATAACGAAGCTTCTAGGAATGATTGGAATCGGTGTTGGAACCTATTTAATGATTATGAAAAAGGAAGATATCCAAAAAGAGGTTAGTAATCGTCGTTGGATGTTTTATGCCATTTTATCGGCTATTTTGGCTAGTTTAACTGCAATCTTAGGAAAGGTTGGAATTATCGGTGTTGAATCAAATTTAGGAACCGCAATTCGAACCATTGTCGTGCTAATCATGGCATGGATTATCGTCTTCGTAACCCATAAACAACATGAGGTGAAGCATATTGATTCAAAAAGTTGGTTCTTTATTGTACTGTCTGGGATAACAACTGGCTTATCGTGGCTTTGTTATTACAAAGCACTGCAAGAAGGAGACGCAAGTCTCGTCGTTCCAATCGATAAATTAAGTATTCTGGTAACCATCGGATTTTCTTATATGTTTTTAAAGGAAAAGTTAACGAAAAAATCTGCAAGTGGGTTAGTCATCATGGTGGGTGGCACCTTCATTTTACTCATATAAAAAGGTGATCAAGGATTGGTATAAAAATAAATCCTCGTCTGATCCACACATAGCTACTTGAAAGTTAATAATAGAAAAGTTCCTGTTTGTGGGCAACGCCAATGCTAAATCTATTGTTATTTTATAGATTTCAATTTGTTGTGGACGTAAGATTGTTGTATAATAATCTTACATCTTGAATGAAGCGAAGTGAGGCCAAAATATGAAGACGCGTTATTATACTAATTTTGAATTTTATTATGATGAAGATACAATGGATCTACCACAATCCGTGCTAGAAAGTGAACAGTTGTCACCTGCAGCTAAAAATATTTATATTTTCTTTGTTTATTTGATTACGGAACAGGTCGAAGATATTTTAGGAACGTTACAAAATTTAGAAGAAGCCAAGCATGACTTAGAGCCAGGATTAGCCGAATTATTGGCTTGTGGGTTAATTATTAAAGAAGTTCAAAAAAATGAGGCGGGAGAAGAGGAGTTACATTATATTGTGACGAAAGAATTCCAAGCATAAAAAGGGTATTTCTAGGTAGAAATACCCTTTTTTCTATGTATATAGGAACATGAAATAAATCATGAATATGATGGGAGGGTGTGAAATGATGAGATGGGGAATCATTGCAACGTGGTATTTTTCAAAAGAGGGAGTTCGGTTGGCGGCGAATCTTTTAAGTGAGGGAAAAACAGCAGATGAAGCGGTTAAAGTAGCGATTAATGATGTAGAGAATAATCCACGTTATAAATCGGTTGGATATGGGGGATTGCCAAACGAAGAAGGTGTTTGTGAGTTTGACGCAGGGTGGATGAATGGAAATACGTTGAGTTTTGGAGCTGTGGGAGCAGCTCGAGATATAAAAAATGTAATTGATGTAGTGAAGAAGTTATCGGATGAAGAGGTAAATGTTTTTTTAGTTGCAAATGGAGCAGAAAAATATGCGCATGTTGAAGGCTTTGAAAAGCGAAATATGTTAACGAAAAAAGCTAAAGATGAATTTTTAGCTCGTCAGTTGTTAATGAAAAATGTTGACTTAACACCGTATGATGGACATGACACAGTGAGTATGGTTGGCGTTGATTCTAATCAGACAGTTATTTCAGCAACGTCAACAAGTGGTTTGTTTATGAAAAAAACAGGCCGAGTGGGGGATTCTCCAATTATTGGATCGGGGTATTATGCAGATAGTGAAGTAGGGGGAGCGGCAGCAACAGGACTTGGCGAAGAGATTATGAAAGGATGCTTATCATATGAGGTGGTGAGGTTAATGGAAGAAGGTTGTAGTCCAATGGAAGCATGTGCCCAGGCACTGAAACGCTTTGAAAATAAACTGATGAGAAAGCGTGGGACAGTTAGTTCTATGAGTCTTATGGCAATGAATAGGGAAGGTCAGTGGGGAGTTGCAACAAATGTAGAGTTTACGTTTGTCGTGGCTACCCAGCAACACCCTTTAAAAACATATGTTGATCAAGTTCTAAATCAAAATTTAGTCATTGAAGAAGTAGAAGATGTGTCTAAATGGATGATGCAAGAGGAACATCAATTAGAGGGTGAATGAATTGAAACTAAGAAGTCACCTATCAAAAAAAAAGACATAGACTATTCTAGCAAGATTGGAGGGATAGAAATGGAATACTCTAATATTAGAATTGTTAATGTTGGAGCAGATGATGCACTCGGCTGGACAACGATTAATGAAGGACCGAATAGTATCCAAGTTCCAACAGGAACTCAGGATTCATGGAATGCTCAAAGTCAGCCTTTTAATTCGAATGTATGGCCAGGGCAAGTACTACCACCACCTAATATGCCACCTTATGGACCACCGATGATGGGCCCATCTTATAATCAACCACCAAAACAAAGTGAAGCACCTAAGTCACCACCGCCAAATTTTACGCCACAACAAAGCCAGGCTAAACCATTTGCCATTGATCCGGGTGGTATTGCAAATTGTCTATATCGATATGTCTATATTTGGCCAACAGGTAGCCATGGTCGTGGGTACTGGGTGTATTTCACTTATGTCGGACATAAAAGTATTGCAGGGTTTAGATGGAATGGTCGGTACTGGGTGTATGGTGGAATCGATTTAAGAAGAATTGAATCTTTTCAGTGTTATTGAAAGAAGACATGCTAAAAAAGCATGTCTTTTTTAAATTTCATGGTAATATATAACAAAATAATGAGGGTAGTAAGATGTTAATGAAACCGAAAAAATAAAACAAAGGAGATAAGTGACAACCATTAGTTTATCCTAGGGGGGAGGAGATGAGAATCTTTGTTGGAAGCTTTTTGAGATGAAAGCATCAAAGTGATTTTTAATTGTATCGGTGGTGATAATCTCATCAAATGATTACCGTATATATATAAGTCAAGATAAGTTTTTCACACTTGGAAAACTTTTAACTGGACTATAGTTAGCTCTAAGTATCAAAAAGACTTCAGGACTGAGATTAATTTATAATAGTGAAATACATTTCTGTTTGTATATAGATTTTGAGATCATTAAAAAGAATCCTAAAATTTTGATTGGTCATTCTGATACAACAATTGGTCACTTAATGTGTTTTAAGGCAGGTCTTTCTAGCTTTTATGGACCGAGTTTACTCGCAGAATTTGCAAAAAATGGTGGTATGTTTGAGTATGCGAAGAACTGCGTTCAGAAGATGTTATTTGAAACTGATGTAGGAGGTGAAATCAAGATGTCTTGGAATTTGGGTAGTGAATACCTGCATTGTGACTATGAGTTATGTCATCAACGACGCTAAGTTGTGAAAAACGAAGGATCGAAGTGGTTGCAAGGAGGTGGGGGAATCACAGGACGATTGTTCGGAGCTTGCATTGAAGTGTTTGAGATGGCAAAAGGGATGAGTCTTTGGCCTAAAATTGGAAAGAGGTGATGTTATTTTTTGAGATGTCTGAGAATCAATTGTACCCAAGTGTTATCAAGTATGGGCTTCGAAATGATGGGGCAATGGGGAGTTTGCAACAAGTAAGAGGGATTTTGTTTGGGAAGCCGTACGATGAGAAGGATGAGTATGAGGTGGTCATTTATCAGGTCGTGATTGAGGAGCTTGGCTTACGTGATTGAATGATGGGTTACGATTTGAATTTTGGTCATAACTCATCGATGATGATTTTATCTTATGGCGGATTAGTAGAAATTGATGCCGATTGACAAAAAAAATTACTGTTAGAAGCATCTGTTCGAGTTTAAATTTCGACATTTATAAGAGGTTTTGAGTTTAAAATAGGTTATTTTTTATTTGTGTACGTTTTCACAAGGTTTCATTGAATATTTTTTCACAAAATCATTGTTCATTAATTCACAACATGCTATAATAAGTTCATCAAGGAAAGAAAAAATGAAATGTGCGAAAGGGGTTTTCTAGCATGAGAACTGAGAAAGAATTTATCAACTATATCACTGAGTGTCCAACAAACGTAAAAATTAGAGGGAATCGTCAAAATATCATTTTAACTTGTGAAGAAACAGAAGTAAAATTCCCGGTAGTTGATCATATTTATACACGATTTGTGTGCTCTTTATCACATGCAGAAGTACTATCAACAGGACGTTTAGAAGAATTGAGTGAGCAAGTTTTACAAGCATTAGCAAACGCTGTAACAGGACGCCGTGAATCTAGTTTTGACATTACATTTGAAGCATAAAAATAAAATAAAGGAAGAAGAGCAGATGGAGTTAAGGGCTCTTCTTTTTCTTGTTTATCTCATCATTTTTTTATGAAAAACAGGGGATAATAAATTATAAAAAATGGAAATTTAGAGTGAGTGATTGAAAGAAATTTATGGTTTAGTTGCGGTTGATTTTGTCTGTTTATTTGAGATGTATAAATCATCTGAATCACTGATAAAGAATGATTATTTAACGGCGGAGTCTGTTGAATTCTTATTAAATCATGAGGACATAGTGAAGATTCAAGCGTTATTGTTGAATGGCGTAGCAACAGGTTTAAGAAATGCTAATTTTAAGGTGAAATCAGTGAAAAATGGATTTGGAATTTTTTTTAATATTGACTTTTTCGATTGAAACGTTTGTCATGAATGTTGATTTTTTTATCGAAAGTAAAGCTTATATATATAAGTCCAGATAAGTTTTTCACACTTGGAAAACTTTTAACTGGACTATAGTGACGCCTAAGGATCAAAAAGACTTTAGTACTGAGACTCATTTATAATAGTGAAATACATTTCTGTTTCTATATAGTAATCCATTTAACATCAGTAGAGCAGATTGAAAACAAGGGATTGTGAACTTTTAGATGAGAGTAAAACAGATGAATGTAAAGCTGACTGACCTAAGTAGTCAATATGGCATGAGAGGTATTGTTTTTTGGGTTTAAAATCGATTAAATTTAACAAAAAATATATTTTTTGAAAAAACACTATTGACGAATGTAAAATTATTGGATAAGATTTAGACAAATATTCGCGTTGAAAAGGAATAGTAAAGACTTCCCTTTTTTGTAGAGAGAGAATGGTTGGTGAAAATTCTCAAAAAGGTGTCTTGAACCAGCCTTGGAGCCCTGTACCGAAAACTTGAAGTAGGCTACAGCGATTCATCTCGTTATCGATGAAAAAGATGTGATCATAGTGCCATGGAATATGATCATAATTAGGGTGGTACCGCCGATTTTGGCCCCTTGCAGAGGGAGCAAATCGGTGGTTTTTTTGTATACAGAAATCACTGATGAACCCCTCACACTGTATAGCTCATCATGAAACAAAGGTTATGAGTCAATAGAATGTAAACTGTGTAGGGAGGAAGTTAACATGAGTAAAAAACTTGTTCAAGCCATTACAGCGATTGATGAAGATTTCGCACAGTGGTATACGGATGTTGTTAAAAAAGCTGAATTAGTTGACTATTCGAGTGTGAAAGGATGTATGATTATTCGCCCATATGGTTATGCCATTTGGGAAAATATTCAACAGTATCTAGATCAAAAGTTCAAAGAAACAGGACATGAAAATGTGTACATGCCGATGTTAATTCCAGAATCGCTACTTCAAAAAGAGGCAGATCATGTTGAAGGGTTTGCTCCAGAAGTCGCATGGGTGACACACGGTGGAAATGAAAAATTATCAGAACGATTAGTTGTTCGTCCAACATCTGAAACGTTATTCTGTGATCATTATTCAAAAATTATTCAAAGTTATAATGATTTACCGAAGAAATATAATCAATGGTGTTCTGTTGTTCGTTGGGAGAAGACAACACGTCCATTCTTACGTACAACTGAGTTTTTATGGCAAGAGGGGCATACCGTACATGCTACAGCTGAGGAAGCAGAGGAAGAAACATTACTGATGCTCAATACGTATGCCAAAATGTGTGAAGAATTTTTAGCAATTCCAGTGCTTAAAGGTCAAAAAACAGAAAAAGAAAAATTTGCGGGTGCACAGGCGACGTATACGATTGAAAGTTTAATGCATGATGGAAAGGCTCTTCAAAGTGGAACGTCACATAACTTTGGAACGGGTTTTGCAAAAGCTTTTGATATTAAATACAGTGATAAAAATTCAAAGATGCAATATGCGCATCAAACTTCATGGGGTGTGACGACTCGTTTAATCGGAGCTATTATTATGGTGCATGGGGATAGTAGTGGACTTGTACTACCTCCACGTGTCGCTCCAACACAAGTGATGATTATTCCAATTGCAGCCCATAAAGAGGGGGTTATAGAAAAGGCATGTGAGCTTCAAACACGTCTAGCAAGTGTTGCTCGTGTCAAGTGTGATACATCGGATAAAACACCAGGATGGAAGTTTAGTGAGTATGAGATGAAGGGAATTCCAGTTCGCGTTGAAATCGGACCAAAAGATATTGAAAATAATCAGGCGGTCTTAGTTCGTCGTGATACACGTGAAAAAATCATCGTATCATTAGATGATCTTGAAACAAAAGTGGTGGAATTATTAGAAGACATTCAACAAAGTTTGTTTGCAAAAGCATTAGCTAAACGTGAAGAGATGACCTTTATAGCGACAAACATGGAGGAGTTAAGAAATAATGCAGATAATCACCCAGGATTCACGAAAGCCATGTGGTGTGAAGATCAAGCATGTGAAGATAAAATTAAAGAAGAGGTTGGATTTACGTCACGATGTATGCCGTTTGTTCAAGAGCAGATAAGTGACAGTTGCGTTTGCTGCGGGAAAAAGGCAACGAAACTTGTATACTGGGCAAAAGCTTATTAAGATTTATAAAAAAAACAAGTGGCAAAACGTCATAAATTTAGTTGGTAGGATGTAAGACAAATAAATTCATCAAAAAAATAAAAAAAACATTCCAAAGTAGCATATTTTTTAAAGCTCATACTTATAATGTGATATCAAATCATTAAAGGAGCTTTAGGCGATGAAAAAATTTGAATACCGATTAGAACAAATAGACGTAGATATTAAAAGTGTCCTTAATCAGGAACAAACCAAAACTCAGGAAATATTAAATCAAAAATTAAATGAATTAGGAAAAGAAGGTTGGAGACTTTGCGGTGTGAATGGATCATGGTATTATTTCACTCGTGAAATGACCGCCTATATATAATAAGGAAAAAAAGATGATAGATTGCGGGATCTATCATCTTTTTTTTTGTTAGTCAAAAAGAGAAAATAATTTTGATTGTTTTATGAATGAATTTGAATGAATTTTAACACTTAAAGGTCCAAAATGATAGTTGAAAGCTGTATCATTTTCGGTCGATGAATGATTACGAAAGGTTTTTGAATGAAAATGAATGTTTGTGAAGAAAAATGATTGACTTATGTAATCGTTTTAAATATAATAGGGTTGTAAACAACTTCAATAAAATAAATTCTTAAATAGATTTAGATAAATATGGGTAAGTTAATAACTGAGGTGAAAAAGTGATTACGGAAGAGAGACATCAACTCATTATAACTGAATTAAAACAAAAAGGCTCGGTCAAAGTTTCAGACCTGGTTGAAAGATTTAATATCTCAGAATCAACAATTCGACGAGATTTAGTTTTTCTAGAAAATTTAAATTATTTAAAACGCGTTCATGGTGGGGCAGTTAATGTTAAAAATAAATTTGTTGAAAGTAGTTATAATGAAAAAGCTGCACAAAACAGTCATGAAAAAGACGCCATTGCCAAATACGCTGCCGCGCTTGTTGAAGATGGTGATAGCATTTATATTGACTCTGGAACGACGACGTTTGAGATGATTAAATATTTAGCTGGAAAAAAAATCATGGTCGTCACAAATGGATTATCTAATGTTGAATCATTAATTGAGTATGACATCCCGTGTTTTGTTTTAGGCGGTAAAGTCAAGCGAAATACTAAAGCGGTCGTAGGGTATGAAGCGATTACGACATTAAATCGTTATTGTTTTGATAAATGCTTTATGGGTGCTAATGGGGTTCACTCTATGCATGGATTTACAACACCTGATCCAGAAGAAGCCATGATTAAAGAAAATGCCATTAAGGCTTCAAATGATATCTTCGTTTTAGCAGACGGAAGTAAATTTGGAGAAGTCAGTTTTACGCGTTTTGCAGAATTGAATGATGCAACGATTATTACAAATTTAGAAGACGATTTAAATCGTTATCATGAAAAAACAACAGTGAAGGTAGTGAAACAATGATTTATACAGTTACATTAAATCCGTCCATTGATTATGTCGTGACGATGGATCAGTTAAATGAAGGCTCTGTCAATCGTGTGAGTACTGAAAACTTATATGCGGGTGGAAAAGGAATCAATGTCTCACAAATTTTAAATCAACATGGGGTTGATAATGTTGCCTTAGGATTTATTAGTGGATTTACAGGAGTGTTTATTCAAGAGAGTCTCCATTCAAAAGGAATTAAAACGGATTTTATTCATTTAAAAGAAGGCTTCTCACGTATTAATATGAAAGTGAAAACAATCGTAGATGAAACTGAAATTAATGGAGTTGGGCCTGCGATTTCTAAAGAAGATATTGCCAACTTGTATGCGCAATTCGATGGTTTAACAGCAGAAGATGTTTTAGTGTTAGCAGGAAGTATCCCGGGAACATTGCCTGATAATTTCTATGAAGAAATTATGAAGCATTTGGAAAACAAGGGGGTCAAAATTGTAGTTGATGCCACGAAAAACTTATTGCTCAATGTTTTAAAATATCGTCCCTTCTTAATTAAACCAAATCATCATGAAATTGCGGAAATGTTTAATGTTGAAATTAAAAGTATTGATGAGCTACTGGTTTATGGACGTAAGTTGAAAGAAATGGGTGCTCAAAATGTCTTAATTTCGATGGGTGGAGACGGCGCAGTTTTAATCACAGAAAATGATGATGTGTTTCAAAGTAATGTTCCAAAGGGAACAGTTAAAAACTCTGTTGGAGCAGGAGATTCAATGGTTGCTGGATTTATGGCGGGTTATTTAAACTCTCATAGCTATGAAAAGGCCCTACAATTAGGGGCAGCGAGTGGAAGTGCAACTGCCTTTTCTTCAGATGTCGCAACAAAAGAATATATTGATCAGTTAGTAGATCAAATTACCGTTAAACCATTATAATAGGAGGCTTTAAAAATGAGAATTACTGACTTATTAAATAAGCAATCAATTAGTTTAAATTTAAAAGCAACTAATAAAATGTCAGCGATTGATGAATTAGTTGATTTAGTCAATGCAAGTGGCAATTTAAATAATAAAGAAGAGTATAAGCAAGGTATTATTGCTCGTGAAGAGCAAAGTACAACAGGTATTGGGGAGGGAATTGCAATCCCTCATGCCAAAACGAAAGCGGTTAAAAAAGCATGTTTAGCAGCAGCCGTTAGTAAAGCAGGAGTGGACTATGAATCATTTGACGGAAGCTTAGCTCACTTATTCTTCATGATTGCAGCACCAGATGGAGCGAATAATACTCACTTAGAAGTATTATCACGTTTATCAACAATATTAATGGATGAAACATTCCGTCAAGATTTAATGAATGCCACATCAGTGGATCAATTTTTATCTTTAATTGATGCGAAGGAAACAGAAAAATTCCCTGAAGAAGAAGTGGTTGAAGAGGTGAAAACGCCAACATCAGCAAAAGATTCAAAATACCCTCGAGTGTTAGCGGTAACAGCCTGTCCAACTGGAATTGCTCATACCTTTATGGCTGCTGAAAGTTTAAATAAAAAAGGAGCTGAAATGGGAATTTCAATTAAAGTTGAAACAAACGGATCAGCAGGAGCTAAAAATGTTTTAACGAAAGAAGAAATTGAAAACTGTGACGCAATCATTGTAGCGGCTGATAAAAAAGTAGAAATGGCACGCTTTAATGGTAAAAAAGTGATTCAAACAAAAGTGGCGGATGGAATTCATAAATCAGAAGAATTAATCACGCGTGCCATTAATGGCGATGCGCCAGTTTATCATAGTGCAGAAGGCGCACAAGAAGTGGAAGAATCAAACGAAAGCCTTGGTCGTCAATTATATAAACACTTAATGAATGGTGTGTCAAACATGTTACCATTCGTTGTAGCAGGTGGTATTTTAATTGCTTTAGCATTCCTATTTGATGATCGCTCAATTGATCCAAGTAATTTTGGTTCAAATACGCCGTTTGCAGCTTTCTTTAAATCAGTAGGAGATGCAGCATTTGGATTCTTATTACCTGTTTTAGCTGGATTTATTGCCGTTAGTATCGCAGACCGTCCAGCGATGGTTGTCGGATTTGTTGGTGGATTCTTAGCAAACGCTGGTGGGGCAGGATTCTTAGGTGCGTTACTAGCAGGGTTTATTGCCGGATATTTAGTATTATTACTTCGAAAAGTATTATCATTCTTACCACAATCACTTGAAGGAATTAAACCGGTGCTATTATATCCTTTATTAGGAACACTGTTAATTGGGATTGTGATGACATTTATTGTTAATCCACCAGTAGCCTTTTTAAATAATGGATTAACTAACTTCTTAAATAGTTTAGGAACAAGTTCAGCTATCTTATTAGGAATTGTTGTTGCTGGTATGATGGCAATCGATATGGGAGGACCATTCAATAAAGCGGCTTATGTCTTTGGGATTGCATCTTTAAATTCAGGAAATGAAGCGGTTATGGCAGCTGTAATGGCAGGTGGGATGGTTCCACCGTTAGCAATTGCGTTAGCGACAACTTTCTTTAAACACCGTTTTACAAAACAAGAACAAGATGCTGGTAAAGTTAACTATATTATGGGATTATCATTTATCACAGAAGGAGCTATTCCATTTGCAGCAGCCGATCCACTAAAAGTCATTCCATCTTGTGTGATTGGATCAGCAGTAGCGGGAGCGTTAACAATGGTGTTTAATTGTACATTACCTGCACCTCATGGTGGAATCTTCGTCTTCCCAGTAGTAGGAAACTGGCCAATGTACTTAGTAGCTATTTTAATTGGATCTGTTGTGGGAGCCTTAATCTTAGCCTTCCTAAAACGTTCAGTAAAACAAGAAGCTTAAGAGTAATCTGAATAACATACAAAAAAAACCATAAGGATTTTAACCTTATGGTTTTTTATTTACCTAATGAAACCGAGTGCTTGAGGGACACTCGTTAAATGATAATCGCTATTAAAATGCTTGAAAGATAGACAACATTAATGAGGATAAAAATTTTGACGCTTAAACTAAACGTATGCTGTTTTGAGGGAGCATCAACAAATTGTTTAATATGGTGAAGGACCGGTTTGAGTGTCACTAAAGTGACTAATGAAACGAAAGGTAGAACACCAATCATCACACCAAAGATAATTGAAAAATATCCAAAAATATAAAGTGCAAAGAATAAAAGTAGGGCACGCTCTTTTCCAATACAAATCGGTAAGGTATAGCGTTGATTTATTAAATCATCATCCATATCGCAAATGTTATTTGCTAACATAATATTAGAAATTCCCATTATCAATGGAATCGACACAATGACTAAAACTAACAATTGAGACACATTCATGAATAATTCAATATGTGTACTCTCATGATGAAAGCTAATAAACTCTTGATCGTAGATATGGATATACATACTAATAAAAGTCAGAATTAATCCCATCGTAATCCCTGAAAAAATTTCGCCAAAAGGAGTTCTTGAAATGGGAAGAGGACCAAAAGAATAACCAATCCCAATAATAAAGCAAATGATTCCAAGAAAAAGAACGAAGGCATTCGTCTGGCTAACGAGTAACAGTCCAAAACAACCAGATAAACAAAGCATGAAAATAATCAACCGTTTAATTTGTTTAGGTGCTAATTGATCACCAACGATGGGATTATGGATTTCATAACCATAACCTTCTTTTTTTATGGCCTGTTTGTAGTCCATGTAATTATTAATCATCGTGGTGGTCATATCAAAAATAATCATTGAGATAAACATAATGACGGCATTCTTGATAGAAAAAACATGATAACGGTAGTAGACATATAATGACCCAAATAAAAAGGGGATAATACTGGCCACTTTAGTTTGGATTTCAATTAATTTTAAAAAGCTTGAAAAATTCATAAATCCTCCTCATCTTCTCTAATTCACTCACTTATTATATAAAACTTCATAAAGTTAAACAAGTTAAATTACTTGAGGCTCCTACCTGTCATGGCTTATTGGTTTGTAAGGGGAAAAATGTACAGGCGTTTTGGAAGAAAATATCATATGGTATAACAAAAAGGAGGGGGAAATATGGGACAATTAATTCCTAAAATTATTCATCAAATTTGGCTTGGAAAGCGTCCGATTCCAACTCAAATTCAGTCATATATGCAGTCATGGAAAACATATCACCCTGATTGGCAATTTATCCTATGGACAGATGAGAATTTGATTCCTTTACAAAATCAAGATCTTTATAATCAGGTAGAGGATCTAAGACAAAAAGCGGATATTGTCCGTTACGAAGTGTTATATCAATATGGCGGAGTCTATGTTGACATTGATATGGAATGCTTTAAAAACATTGAACCTTTATTACAAGAGGGTGAATTTTTCGTAGGCACCGAAGATGATTTCTATTTATCAAATGAGTTGATGGCTGTGACGAAAAAACATGATTTAATCAAAGAGTTACTAGATGGGTTAAAATATTCGCTATCTAATGATGAGAATAAAAGCATCGATGAGCAAACTGGCCCTATTTTTATGACCAAATACCTACTTTGGATGCCTCAGGTAACAGTTGCTGAGCAACAACTGTTATATCCAACACCCGAACAACTAAAAAAAGCAGATTCACCTTTTTATACCGTCCATCGTGCTAAGTGTTGTAAACAGCTGTTCAAATAAAAAAGATAGATAAAAAAACCTTGATTGCTTATAATAAATCTGATAGGCTATAGACGAAATA
The DNA here is from genome assembly GCF_013046825.1 of Turicibacter sanguinis. Taxonomy (NCBI): domain Bacteria; kingdom Bacillati; phylum Bacillota; class Erysipelotrichia; order Erysipelotrichales; family Turicibacteraceae; genus Turicibacter; species Turicibacter sanguinis. Next base: position 2,355,921 of record NZ_CP053187.1, read on the forward strand.
ACTGATTATTTAGTGGTTAAAAGAGAAAGGGTTGACCGGTTTATGAAACGAAATCAAGGTGTTTTACTCACAATCTTATCTGCCTTTCTTTTTGGATTCACCCCAATCTTAGCTAAATGGACCTATAGTGGTGGAAGTAACGCAATTAGTTTGACCTTTTATCGAGCCCTTTTTTCTTTACCTGTGCTATATGGTATCTTGAAATATAGAAAAGTCTCATTAAAAGTGACAAAGTCACAATGGATTCATTTGCTAATTGTCGGAATTTTAGGGCAGACAGTTACAACAATCACGCTTTATGCGACGTATGACTATTTATCAGTTGGAATGGCGACAACACTACATTTTGTTTATCCTGCATTTGTTGTGTTAGCAGCTGTTCTATATTTTAAAGAAAAGTGGACACGAGCTAAAGTCATCTCAATCATACTGGCTATGATTGGAATGTTATGTTTTATTGATTTAAGTGGTCATATTAGTTTGTATGGTGTTTTCTTAGCGTTGGTATCAGGAATGACTTACGCCTTCTTCATTTTATATATTGATAAAAGTGGCCTTAAAGAGTTAGATTCGTTTAAACTGACTTTTTATATTAACTTAGTGGTATCTGCTGCGGTGTTCGTTTATGGGATGGGAACTCATTCTTTAATGATTAATTTAACGCCCATCGCCTGGGGATTAACATTAATCATTTCATTATTAGTATCAGTGTTCGCCGTTGCTTTACTGCAAATCGGAATTAAATTAATTGGAAGCACCAAAGCATCGATTCTTTGTTTATTTGAACCCATCACAAGCGTTGTATTTGGACTCATTTTATTACACGAAGATTTAACAATTTTAAAGTTAACAGGTTGTATTTTAATTTTGTTATCTGCATATGCCATTTCTAAAGAAAAATAACTCATCAACCATGTCGAATTACGCGATTAAAAACCCGCGTTTGACGTGGTTTTTTTGAATTTTATAGACAGAGATAGACAACATCTTTAAAATTCATATGTTAAAATGGAATAACTGTCGAGTGAGAGGAGAAGATGAAGATGGGGAAAAATCCTAAAGAATGGACGACTTTTTTAACTGGATTTAATATCGGAACTTTTTTATCTTTAATTTCTTTAGTTGAAGTTTTAATGACACGTTCGTCATTTAAAGAATATTGTATTATTTTAGCTGTTATTTTAGTTAATGGGACAATTATTGGGGTGGTGCTACAATATTTATTAATTCATATTCATTTAACGAAAAATATGGGGAGAGCCTTTTATTATGCAGGCGATGAAATTCCCAAACGTTTACTTGAAATGAGAAATCATAAATTAGAAAAAACGCTCGAGTTAATGGTGGGGATTCAGACACGAGTAAAACTAAATTTAATCATTTTAATTATGTTAGTGTTATTACTCATTTTATCATTATTATTACCCATTATTTATTGCTATCGCTTTGAGTCGGATATGTTTTTATTTAACATTGGCTGGTCATGTATTTTATTGATGTTCATGTCGCGATTAGTCTTAATTATGACGAAAAATAGTCGTTATATTCAATTCAAGATTAATCATTTATTAGATGTTCATGAGTTTAATAATATTCAATTGAAAAAAGAAGAATTATAACAAGAGATCGAAGTCGGATCTCTTTTTTGTTATGAAAAATTCATAAAATGTTATTAAATGTTAAAACTAGAATTAATAATAAATAAAAGGTGGAGTTGAAATGGATTCATTCAAAAAATTAGGCTTACAACTCGTTAAATGGATCCTATTGAGTCTTTTAATGGGAGTCATGATTGGTGTGATGGTAGGTGGATTTAAACAAATCTTAAGTACAGCTAATCACTATCGGAGCACTCATGAGAAGTTAGTCTTTGGTTTACCTGTTGCAGGAGTAGTTATCAGTTTTTTATACGTGAAAGTTAGACGAAATGCGTATTCAGGAGAGAATTTACTAAAATCAGAAGTTCAACAAGCTGCGAAGAATATTCCGCTTTCCATGATTCCGGCTGTTGTGATTGGATCTTTGGTGACAACTTTTTTTGGAGGATCAGCAGGGAAAGAAGCAGCGGGAGTTGCGATCGGTGGGATAACAGGTGATTTTTTATCAAGAAAATTTCATTTAAGTGATGAGGAGCAACGGACATTAGTTGTTGCAGGTGTTGGAAGTGGCTTTGGCGTCCTTTATAATACACCATTAGCCGGAGCTATTTTAGGAATGGAATTAGTTTTAAAGGGAAAGTTTCATTACGAAGCATTACTTCCTGCTTTTTTAACAAGTGTTATTTCAAGTGAGGTTGCGAAACAAATTGGAGATGAACTCATTACTTATCCCTCTTTAGAGCTTGGAGCTCTTGATTTGACTTTAATTTTAAAATTAGTTGGAATGGGGCTGTTATTTGGACTGGTGGCCATGATGTTTAATGGGGCTTTAGACCTAGCCCCTAAAATTTATTCTAGGTGGATTAAGAGCCCCTATATTAAAGGCATGGTAGGGGGCGTGCTAACAATTATTCTTTTTTGGATGGCTGGGGATAATTATAATGGGTTAGGACAGTCACATATCGCTTTAGCCTTTGAGGAACCCGTTAGTCTCATTGAGTTTATTTGGAAGATTATTTTTACAGCTGTTGCCCTAGGGTCTGTTTTTCAAGGGGGACGTGGAAATCCAACCTTTTTTGTTGGAGCAACATTTGGGAGTGCCATTGCAACATTTTTTAAATTACCTGTTGCTTCAGTTGCAGCACTTGGGATGATTGGAGTTTTTTGCGGCGCAACAGCCTTACCGTTAACTGGAATTATGATGGCGATTGAATATTTTGGATCTTCACATGTTATGGCGATTATTATAGTCATGATTATTTCATACAGTATTTCTGGTTTTTATGATTTATTGACTCATTCAAAGCTTGCTAAAGGAAAAAAAGAGATTTTTGAAGGGCAGGTAGAATCAAATGGAAATTAAAAGAAGTATGCGTTGCATACTTCTTTTTTATTTCTTCAATTGTAATCCAACTGGACAGTGATCAGATCCTAAAACATCAGGATAAATTCTCGCATCTTCAAGTCTTGATTCTAATGCTTTTGAGGTAATAAAGTAATCAATACGCCATCCAACGTTTTTTGCACGTGCGCCTGCACGATAAGACCACCAACTATAACAATTTTCTTTTGTTGGATAAAAATAACGGAATGTATCGATAAACCCACTATTTAATAGTTTCGTCATTTCATTACGTTCCTCGATTGTGAATCCAGCGTTTTTTGTATTTGTTTTAGGATTTTTTAAATCGATTTGTTGATGGGCTACATTCAAATCACCGCAAACAATGACTGGTTTTAAAACATCTAATCCTATCAAATAATTTCTAAAAGCTTCTTCCCATGTCAAGCGATAATCGAGTCGTGCCAACTCATTTTGAGAATTAGGTGTATAGACCGTTACCAAATAAAAATCATTATATTCGAGGGTAATGACACGACCTTCTTGATCATGTTCTGCAATATTAAGGCCGTAAGTCACCTGTAATGGCTCATGTTTTGTAAAAATAGCCGTTCCTGAATAACCTTTCTTCACGGCATAATTCCAATATTGATAATAGCCATCTAATTGCAAATCAATTTGACCTTCTTGTAATTTTGTTTCTTGTACACATAAAAAATCAGGTTGCTCTGCTTCGACAAAATCTAAAAATCCTTTTTTCACACAAGCACGCAATCCATTTACATTCCATGAAATAAATTTCATTACCTGCATCCTCCTTAATTACTAATAGATTATCGCAAAATGAAATAAATGTCTACTTTTGTGCTGATATCGAAGGTATAAATAGGAGGCTATCTCATTTTTGATGGCGCTTCGAAATTTTAGTAGGGAAGATGACTGTAAACGTTGTTTCATCATTTGGAATACTTTTCACTGAAATTTGCCCATGATGCTGGCTAACAATTGTTTTAGCAATAGAAAGACCTAATCCATAGCCACCTGTATCACGAGCACGTGATTCATCAGCACGGTAAAAACGCTCAAAAATCTTATCAAGATGCTCAGGTGGAATCCCAACACCTTTATTTTTGACAGCTAAAATAAATTGTTCATGCTCTTTCTTTAAAGAAAGCATAATTTGAGTTTGAGTTGGTGAATGTTTCAATGCATTATCAAGTAAAATAATGGCTACTTGTGCAATTCGTTCTTCTTCGCCTGTAAACATTAAGTCCGGTTCAATATCTAAAACTAATTCTTTCCCAGACTCAAAGAACACCGATTCAAGCGGTAACGCGGCATTAATAATGGCTTCGCTTAAATCAAAAGAAGCTGATTTTAATAACACTTCATTACTATCAATTTTCGCTAAATAGAGTAAGTCGCTAACAAGTTTTGACATTCGTTCCGTATCAGATTTAATGTGATCAATCCATTTTCGTTGTTCATTAATGGTTTGATGTTGATTCGCTAAAATGACATCTGTCGTTGTATGGATGACTGTTAAGGGAGTTTTTAATTCATGGGAAGCATCGGCGACAAATTGTTGCTGTTTTTGCCAAGCTAAAGCCACTGGTTTAATTGCCCAAGACGCTAAATAAAAACTAATGACAGCTAAAACAATTAATGTAATACATCCAATAAAAATTAAGACAAGTGCAAGTTGCGTCAAGGTCGTCATTTCAGAAGAACGATCTAAGAAAACAAAGAGTGTTCCTTCAGGACGCGTAATTTTTAAATAGCGAAAAGGAAGGGAGTTAATTGTAACTTTTCCCGTTTCAGTCGAACGATTGTATAAATCTTCAACAATAGATTCCACTCCCGATAAATCAGTATCAGACTCTAAATTTGAGGTAATGGTTAAAGTTTGAGTCGTGTTATCAATTGAAGCTGTAAAATGATTACGCATCAGACCTTCATTGAGTGGAAAGGGGCCTTTGCGATCTAAATTATATCCCCCCTTCGGTGGAAATTTTTGTGAAATGCTTGTATTTTGGGCGATTTGTTCCATCAAGACCATTGCTTGAGACACATTCGTTTTGTACATTAAATAATACGTCCCGCCAAAAATAGCAAGAAAAATCGACATCAGAATGGATAGATTAATCAAAATAAATCGCTTCTTAAGTTTTTTTAACATGATTCATTGACTCCTAAACAATATCCAACGCCTCTGACCGTTCGAATGATTACATTTGATTTAATAAAAGATAATTTTTTTCGAAGAAAAGAAATATAAACTTCAACGTTATTGTATTCAACATCTGCGTCAAATCCCCATACCTTTTCGATTAATAGTTCTTTAGTTACAATTTGATTACCATTTGAAAATAAATAATTTAAAATGTTAAATTCTTTTAACCCAAGTTTTACTGATTTGACTCCACAAGATAGCTCATAAGTGGATAAGTTAAGTTCAGCATCATGAAAACGTAGGGTATCCGTTGTGATTTCACCTTGTCGACGAAGAAGAACGCGAATTCTCGCTAATAGCTCTTCGGTCGCAAAGGGTTTGGTTAAGTAATCGTCAGCTCCTAAATCAAGTCCACGGACTTTATCTGCAATTTCATCTTTTGCAGTTAAAAATAAAATCGGCGTTTTAATTTTATCCTGACGACACATCTTTAAGATATCAAATCCATTTAACTTAGGTAACATAATATCTAAAATAATTAAATCATAAATACCTGTTAAGGCATAATCAAGACCTGATTGTCCATCGTGAAACACATCCACATCATATTTGTTTGTTTTTAATATTTGGCTAATCGCTTCTGCTAAGCGAATCTCATCTTCTACAACTAAGATTCTCATATTTATCACCTCATACGTTTAATGTTATCAAGCGAAACTTAAAACATTCTGAAATTTGACGGCTATTTCTTTATTATAAGGATAACAAATTTTGTTAAAAAGGAAAACCAAGTAAAATATAATTAATTAATTATTAAATTTTTAAGATTATGTTAAGAAATGGAATTTATAATAGCTCTAGTCAGCTATTTAGGAGGTGAGTCAGATGAAGTTTAGACATGAAATTAAACATTACATTAATTACGGCGATTATTTACTGCTTCGAAATCGTTTGAAATTTTTACTGCGATGTGATCATCATGCAAACGAGCTCGGAGAATATAAAATTCGAAGTATCTACTTTGATAACTATCATGATAAAGCTTTACAAGAAAAGTTAATGGGGATTAATAATCGAGAAAAGTTTAGAATTCGATATTATAACGATGATGTCAGTTTTATTCGGTTGGAGAAAAAATCAAAGGTGAACGGTTTATGTGCCAAAGTGAGTGCTCCATTGAGTGATGAGCAAGCTCAATCAATTATGGATGGAGAGTTTGAGTTTTTAAAAAATTCCCCACACGCTTTGCATCAAGAACTTTATTATAAGATGAAAACCGAGCTACTCAGACCTAAAACTATCGTGGATTATACCAGAGAGGCTTATATTCACGACGTGGGAAACGTTCGGATCACGTTTGATAAAAGAATTAGAACTGGAATCACTTCAATTGATGCCCTAAATCCGTTGCTGCCAACTGTTGAAGGGCTGGATTCAAATCTCATCATACTAGAAGTTAAATTTGATGAATTTTTACCGGAGTTTATTTCAGATGTTTTACAAAACAATTATAGTCGATCAACATCCGTTTCAAAGTATGCGGTTTGCCGGATTTATGGTTAATGACTTTAGGAGGGAAATGTTATGTTTGCAACACTAAATTTTAGCGATATTTTTAAATCAAGTTTTATGGAGAATATCTCAGCGTTTTCAGTATTAGATACAATCATTGCTTTGACCTTAGCCTTTGTAATCGGGCTCTTTATTATGGCTGTTTATAAAAAAACATTTAAAGGAGTCATGTATTCTCATAGTTTTTGTGTGTCATTACTTGCATTAAACTTAATTACAACCTTAATTATTTTAGCGATTACATCAAACGTTATTTTATCACTCGGGATGGTCGGGGCGTTATCAATCGTTCGTTTTAGAAGCGCCATTAAAGAACCGCTCGATATTGCCTTTTTATTTTGGTCAATTAGTGCTGGAATTGTGATTGGAGCAGGATTAATTCCATTAGCGGTCTTCGGATCATTATTTATTGGAATCATCTTAGTTTTATTCATCAATCGCCAAACAACTGATAATCCTTATTTATTAGTGTTATCGTGCCTAAATGATGAGAGTGAAAAAGAAGCATTAAAAACAGTCAATGCTTATGTAAAAAAACATGTCATCAAATCTAAAACAGTCTCAGCTCAAAATGGAATCGAAGTGACAGTTGAAATTCGTTTGAAAGAAATGGAAACAAAATTTGTAAACGAAATCAGTCAAATTAGTGGCGTAAAAAATGCCGTGTTAGTTTCTTATAATGGTGATTATTTAGGATAAATGATATTAAACAAGTAAGGAGGTGATGGTTGTTGCGTAATGAGAAAAGTCTCAATCGTTTAACGGTTCTATTAGTGTGTGGAATGGTTTTATTGACTGGACTCTTAATGTGGATATCGAACCATGAAACCATATCAGCCAGTTTAACTAAAGTGGCACAACCCGCCTATGTTGAAAAAATTTTTAACGCAGACGAAGTGTTAGAGATAGATATTCAAATATCAGAAGAAAATTGGAATTCAATGATTGAAAATGCTATATCAGAACAATATGTGATGGCTGATATCGTCATTAATGGTGAAGTATTTGAATCTGTAGGCATTAGACCGAAAGGAAATTCATCTTTAAGTATGGTAGCAAGTGATGATAGCACGGATCGATTTAGCTTTAAAGTTGATTTTTCAGAATACGTTGACGGACAAAGCCTATACGGATTAGATAAACTGGCACTCAATAACATGATTGGTGACGCAACCTATATGAAAGAATATTTATCATACGATATGTTTAGTGCCATGGGGATTGCGACTCCCGGATATTGTTATGCTAATATCAAAATTAATGGTGAACCATGGGGGTTATATCTTGCACTTGAGGTCATGGAGGAAAGTTTTGTCCAACGTTATTTTGGGACGATTTCCGGAAGTTTATATAAACCTGAAAGTGATTCAATGAACATGGGCAACAAAGAAGACAAGCAAGAGATGATGATCGGAGGCAATCCATTTAATGAAAATTCACAAATGATGTTTGGTGAAAAATCTTCTCGAGAAGGAAAAACAGACGAGGTAACCGCTCAGGAAGAAAGGGTTACATCAGATAAAATGATGCCATCAGGTAACGGAGAAATGCCAGAGGGAATGCCATCAGGTAATGGAGAACTACTAGAGGGAATGACACCACCGAATGGAAATGAAATGAGAGAAAACAATCCAATGGGAGGCATGTCTTCTTCAGGAAGTAATTTAGTTTATATCGATGACGAGATATCAAGTTACAGTGCTATTTTTGAAAATAGTGTTTTAAAAGGAACAACCGAAGATGCTTATCACAAAGTCATCGAGATGATGAAAAACTTAAATGACGGGACAAATTTAGAACAATATTTAGATATCGAAGAAATTCTACGATATTTTGCCGTCAATACGTTCTTAGTAAACTTAGATAGTTATGCAGGAAGTATGAAGCATAATTATTATTTATATGAACAAGACGGCGTATTTCAAATTTTACCTTGGGATTTTAATTTATCATTTGGTGCTTTTAATATCAATGATAGTAGTAAAGTTATTAACTTCCCGATTGATGAACCTGTAACAGATACGATGGCAAATAGTCCGTTAATTTCAAAATTACTAGAAGTCGACGAATATAAAGACATGTATCATGAGTATTTACAAGAATTAATTGATGGATATATCGAAAGTGGAAAATATGAGGCGACGATCAAAAAATTAGATGAGCTAATTGATGATTACGTTGCAAATGATGCAACAGCTTTTTATAGTCATGATGAATATCTTGCCTCTATTCCTCAATTACTTGTATTTGGAACCGATCGAACAAAAAGTATTAAAGCTCAGCTTGCAGGGGAACAACCTAGTGATACTTATGGAAACATTGAAACACACTTAGATTTAGATGCTCTTGGAAGTCAAAATGGGGCAGGTGGTCCAAAGGGGATGAGGGAATTCCAGTCATCAACTGAAAATGAAAGCAATCAAGTAGACTTAAACAAACCATCGATAGAGGATAACAATCATTTAAGTCAACCAAATGATTCAATATCTACTCCTAATTCAACCTCTTCAAATCAGATAAATACCAAACCAATGAATCCAGGAGAGGGGCTGATTGACTCGATCAGTGAGGAGCTAAAAACTGTGATAGCGTCACTTGATATGACTCAAATTCAACAAGTTGTGGCCCAATTATCAGGGAAGACAGAAGAAACCTTAACAGAGGAAGATTTAAATTTACTAAAAGAATTAGGAATTGATGAAGCGTTAATTCCAATGATTTTGGAACTGGTTGAAAATTTTAGTTCATTTAGAATGGGCGGGGGAAATCAACTAAATACGAGCTCACCTTCAAATGAATCTCAACAATTAATCGTAGCGATTGGATGTTTAGTATTTGTTTTACCAGCGCTTTGGTTTGTTTCACATTATAAAAAACGTAAATTTAGAAGTTAAAGCATAGGATTTTTCTTATGCTTTTTTTAATTAAGTAAATTAACAGATAAGTCATAAAAATTAGGGACTTTGCATATTTTAATAGGAAAGAAATAATGGCTAGTTTATGATAGAGTACATAATTGAGCTTAAAAAGGGATATGATTAAAAATAGAGAACGATTACATTGATCTGTAGGAGGGGTGACGATGGATTTCCAGACACAGCATTGTCTATTTAAAAGTATAAAAAATCGTAGTGGCCATCCTGTAGATTTAATGGGGGCAGAGCCTTTAAATGACGGGATGGAAGCCAATCAAGAATCTTTATTTTTTAGTGTGCATGTGATATCAAGTGATGAGTTAATAGGATTTATTTCACTGCAATTAATGTCAGATTATATGTCCTATGAAATGGCCTTACAATTATTTAATCAAAATATTGAGGATCCAGTCATCATAGAAATTTTCGATGAAGTCATAGCGTTTGCTTTTGATATGTTGAAGACGCCTTGTATTAAAACAAAAGTTTCAAGTTTAAATGTTGGAATGGTCAATCTCCTTCACCAAGTAGGTTTTAAGCTAGAAGAAAAATTTGAGCATCAGGGTGAAGTGATCTCTCTATATTTGATTAAAAATCATACACTCATTCAATCGACTCAAATGCGACAACCCTCTGTAGTCACGGCTCAAATTTTAGCATTTGCCAAAGAACGGTCGAATATTCGAGCGATTGCTCAGTCAGGGCTTCGATTAGATAGAAATGCCCCTATTGACTTAATGAGAGATTATCACTTTGATTTATTTATTTTAGATAAAGAAATTGAAAGTTATAAAATGAATCAAGATTGGATTCAACAATTTGGAGAAACCGTGATTACCAGGATGACAGACTTAGCAGAAAGTTCCTATTTATTTCAAATTCAATATCAAGATGGTGTCCGATTAGATTTGCAATTTGTATGTCTCAGTCACTATTTAAAAACCATCTACTCAGATTCTTTAATCAAGATTTTATTAGATAAAGATGGCGTCATCCCCCCACTAGATGAACCGAATGACAGTTCTCATTATGTTGAAAAGCCAAGTTATGAACAATTTTATGAAGTTTTAAATCGGTTATGGTGGTCTCAAATTGAAGTTGCAAAAGCAGTGTATCGAGATGAACTTCCATTGGCAAAAGGTGTTTACGATGGCATCATGATGCCCTTGATTATAGAACTATTATCTTGGAAAATTGGACTTCAATATGGTTGGGCAGTTGACATTGGGAGAGAGGGTCGATGGATTAAACGTTTTTTAAGTGAAAATATTTATTCTGAGTTTATTCATCTTTATCCGACAAAAGGGTATCTTTCAATATGGGAGAAGCTATTTTGTATCGGACCTTTTGCAAATAAAATTGCCTTAGAAATTAGTCGAGAGTTAAACTATCCATATTCGGAGCAAGAGGTTCAACGGGTGACCAAGTTTTTACACCGAATTAATTCACTACCCGATAATGCAACTGATTTTAATCGATAAAATTCGCCAGTTGTTTCAACTGTTTTGTTGAATTTAGTGCACGAAAATTAAGTGGAGGATATGAGCAATATACTGAAAGTGATGAAGTAGTTTGAAAAAAGTATATTGTTTCAATAAAGGATGTTATAATAAGAGTAAAGAGGATATGGGGTTATTTGAACAATAAAAACAAAATGGGAGGATGAGTGGATGCAATTCATACTACTGATACTTTTAATCGCCTTGATCATTGCTGCATTTGTTTCCTACTTGTTGATGGTAACTTTAATTAAGATGATTTATTTAACAAAAGGAGTAGCGCTCTTAGTCGTTTGTAGTCTAGGTCTTCTGCTATTTATGATGATTGGATTTATCATCTATTGGGTGATGAATGGGATTAGTTATTTAAAAGAAATAAAGCTTAAATTGTGATCGTAAGATGGAGTCTTACGATTTTTTTATGAATTGAGAGAAAACTAAGAAAACACATCGTAGGAGGTATATTTTGCAACAGAATAATCAATAAATCTGACCAGATACTTTTGAGAAATGTCAGGCAAAAGAGCCCTTTGAATAATTATCTCTCATAAGTGTGAAAGAAGACAGCAGTTTAAAAGACTTTCAATAAAAGGGATGTTATTAATTTCATTTTAGGGGACGATGCTATTTTTATGTACATAGTGAATAGGAGGCAGTTTTAATTGAGTTAAGTTGTTAAATCAGGATTAGGAATAGAATCGTCAAGAAATTGTATATTTTTACGCGAATAGGTTTGAACCTCGTGCATATAATCTAACAAGATATGATGTGTCATGGAGGAGAGAAAAGATGAAGCAAAGAAAAAAACGCTATTGGATTGGGGGTATTGTTTTATTACTCATTGTCGTAATCATTCCATTTGGTTTAAGTGTCTTCATATATGAACAAAATTTTGGGGGGCGTTATACAACGCCAGATGAGTTGAAATATGAAGTTAAGGAATTCGAAGGATTAGTTCAAACGCCAGCCTTCTTTGAATCTAATAAACAACAATTATTGGCTGGTTATATTTATACACAAGAAGAAACAAGTTTTCCAAACGGTGTGATTATTTTGGCACATGGACTTGGTGGTGGACACAATAGCTATTTACCTGAAATTCAGTTTATGACTCAAAATGGATACACAGTGTTTGCTTATGATGGAACCGGAACAGATGAAAGTGAAGGAAGTAGTATGAAAGGATTGCCTCAGGCAATCATTGATTTAGATTACGCGATCAATTATGTGAAAAACGATGAACAGTTTGATTGTCTCCCAATTATGTTGTACGGTCATAGTATGGGTGGCTATGCTGTTATGGCTGTATTAAATGAGCATGAGGATATAACAGCAGTTGTTGAGCGCTCTGGATTTGATGAATCTATTGATATGATTGTGGAAGCGGGAGGCCAAATGATGGGGAAGGGAATTAAATTATTAACACCCTATGTCAGATTTTATGAATATCTGAAGTTCGGTCATTATGCAACGTTGAGTGGGGTAGAAGGACTTGGTACAACAAAAGCCAAAGTCATGTTGATGCATAGTGAAGATGATGAAGTAGTGAGTTATCAACAAAATTTCGCACAGTATAAACATTTATTTGGAGCGAATACGAACTTTACGTTTGTGAGTTATGAAGGACGAGGGCATGATGTAGTGACAAATATTGAGTTAAAACAATCGATTGAGAAAGAAATTAAAGCCATTTACGGAAGCCTAGAATCTGTTCCCAAAGAGCAATTAATGGCGTATAATGGAGTGTTATATGATATTGATCAACGACTTGATTCCGTTGTCATGCGACAAATTATTGAATTTTATAACCAATCTGTTGTAAAAGAATATGAATAAGTTCAAAACCAGCCAAATTTCTTAAATAAAGGCTGGTTTTCTTTTTGAAAGGAGAAAAACCGCCATTAATTTAAAAATGTTGTCGAAGGATTAAGTCTGCACAGCATTGAAATATTTGCAAGAGATGTGTAAGATTAAGGCAAGAAAGATCTTTTTTAAAGGTGGGGGAATATGAAATTAACCATTCAAAAAGGTAGTTTAGGATTAGGGCTTGTCCTTTTATGGGTTGGCGTCTTAAACACGGGGACAGACTCCTTGTTTTATAATAGTTTGCTATTTCCTATCGTAGGAGCTTTTCTTAGGATTGGAACTGTATTACCAGTTTTGAAGATGCTAGTTTATTTAATGAGTACTTTATTCGCATTGTTATTGGGGTGGGAATTAATTCAGTCTGGGATTTATAGCGGGATGATTAGTTTTTCTATTTTTATGACAATGACGTATGCGGCATTAATCGGAATAGGGGCTTTGATTTTAAGTTATTTCAGGTGTTTATTCAATCAGACGGTGAATTGGAAAAAACGTTCCGTCTTAGGTGTAATGGGGACTTTTTTGTTACTATGGATTTTAGCCGGAGCTAATTCATTAATTGGAAATCCAATCGATGCCAATAAAGCAACGAAAGCGATTGAGGGATATGTTGAACATCAATATCCTAAAGAAGATTTGAAAGTGAAAGAAGCGACGTATGTTTTTGAAACTGCTTCGTATCAATCGCTAATCTACCATGAGGAAAATGAAGATTTAAATTTTTCAGTGAGCTATCAAAATGGTGAGATTGTGGATGATACGTATGAAAGTCATGTGTTGAGTTATTTTAATACATTAAAGCGATTATCAGCACAGTATTCTATTTTGGTGAATGAGTTACTTAATGAGAAGTTCCACCTTAAAGAGAATCAGTCATTTGTTTATTATGACTTTGATGCAGTCGATTATATGTCAAAGATCCTAGAACTCGGGATGGAATTTGATGAAACTTTGCCTATTTCAGCACAAATTACGTTACAGTTTACACTTGAAACCCAAAGTATAGATGAACTTAGTGATTTCATCGTAAGTGTTTTTGAGGTGTTAGAAGAGAAAGGATATCATTTTGATGTTTATCATTTGAAAGCTCAAAATCAAAAAGAGTGTATTTGGATTGAAAGTATAACTCCAAATGATATTTTAAGTGGTCAACTCGCGGCTCGAATCGAGGCTGGTCTCGCTAATGTTTCAAGTTATGGAATTAAAACGAATAAAAGTTCAAATAAATTTTAAAACACCAACTGAAAATGGGTGTTTTTTTTTTTTTTTTTTTTTACTAAAATTATGATAGGATTCGATTTGAATTATAAAATATACCAATTTGAGGAGAAAATAATGAGAACAAATCATCAAAAGACATCAAGAGTTATCATGATGTCATTAGCGATTTTGATTGAATTATTACTTCAATTATTAGTAGGGAATATCGACCACTATTCAGTTGGATTAGTGTGCCTAATACGGTCATTGAACAGGCATGTCTTTATTTAAAAATAGTCGGTGCTTTTATCTAAGTTCAAGGATGATACATGACATTCACTGCTATTTTACGAAGTTATTCATGACTCAAAGAAGTGATGATTTCAGCTATCGTGATGAATCTTATCAATATTCTAGGAAATGCCATCTTAATTAATGGGGTATTCGGTTTTCCACAACTTGGAATTCTCCGGGCTGCCATTTCAACAAAATGTGAGTAAAGTTATTGGTTTATTGATTGTTATCTATTTATTTATAAAAAAATTGATGAACACATCTCATTGAAGACTGTAAAACCGTTTCCAACTGATGTTTTTAAAAAGTTATGAGTGGTCGGGCTACCGGTAGGTGCCCAAGAATTTTCCTATAATTTATCTCAGAGGGTTATTTTAAAATTTATTAATTTATTTGGTACTGCAGTCATTGCGACAAAGGTTTATTGTAGCATGCTAGCTAGCGTTGCCTACGTTTATTCAATTGCTATCTCCCAAGCCAGTCAAATCGTTGTGGGGTATTTAGTGGGAGCGCATCAGTTTGACGATGTAGAAAAGCGTGTCTGGTCAACCTGTTTGATTTCAATTGTCATTTCACTGTCTATTACTTTTATGGTTTATTTAAATAGTGATGCCATCTTTTCACTGTTTACAAAGGATGCACTCCTTATTACGCTTGGCAAACCACTTATTTTTGTTGAATTTTTCTTAGAAATAGGACGTGCGATTAAAATGACCATGACCAAATGCTTAGTAGCAACCGGTGATGTTAAGTTTGCCGTAATTATTAGTTTAATTGGATGTTAGTTAATTGCTGTAGGATTTGGTTATTATATCGGGGTTTTACTAAATTATGGATTAGTTGGAATTTGGATTGCCATGGCTATTGATGAATGTTTGAGAGCCTTCGTTTTTGTGATCCGATTTAAGTTAGGGACGTGGAACAGTAAAGCCTTAGTTGAAATGTCAGAATAAAAAAAGAGGTTCTTTGTCAAATAGTGTTGCTGATTAATTTGTAACCTATTATAATGAACGACCGAATTGAAATCCTAGTAGCTATGCTGCTAGGATTTTTCTTTTGGGTTTAGTTAGATTTTGAATCATAAGAATTCTTGATTTGAAATGATAGAAGCTGCGATATCCAAACGCGATACGTTTGATGACTTTAATTTTATTATTGATTCCTTCAATAGGACCATTAGTATAGGGAGTAGTCAGAGTATTGTAGATATAAGAAGTATAGGTTTTAAAGGTTTGAAAAGATGTTTGAAGTTCGGGTGAAATCATTGGATGTTCTGTTTCAAGTAAGTGATTAAATCGATTCACATTTTTCGATTGAATGGCGAATAGTAAATCTTGATAAAGCTCATAAGTTGCTTTTAATTCAGGTGATAAATCGAGAAGGAAGTTTAAGATATCTATTTCACGCATCGGTTGCTTAAAACAATAAACAGATCGATAAGTTGTGGTATCGAGTAGGGTATGTGATTTTAAAAATAGTCGCCAGTAACGTTTGAATTTACGACCATGTTTTTTGAATTTTTTCATTAATCGAATACGTGTTTTATTGAGTGCACGGGAGATATGTTGAACGAGGTGAAACTTATCAAGGACAATTTTGGCATGAGGAAAAAGCTCCTTAATCAAACTGATATAAGGGGCGTACATATCAGTGACAATATGTTTCACACGCGCACGAGCTTCTTTTGTGTATCGCTTGAAATAAGTCTGAAGAGAGGTTAAGCGTCGATCTTCAATGATATCAATAATCTGCTTGGTATCTGCATCACAAAAGATAAAAGACATATGACCCTCAGCCGATTTTACCGATTTAAATTCATCAAAACAAAGATTTTCAGGTAGATCATTAAAGTTCAAAGTTTGAGATTCATAAAAGCTATGAATGATCCGATTAACGGTTGAATGAGAAACTTGATGGCGACGGGCAATATCGCACTCTGAAATTTTATTTTGAGCTTCTAAAGCAATCGCGTGTTTCGTATTGTAAGAAATATAACAGTTCTTTTCAACAATAGATGTTTTTAATGTAAAGGTGGATTGACAATGCCCACAATAATAACGCTGTTTCTTTAAAACTAAATAGGTATCATGGAGTGATACTTTTGGAATGATAATTCGAGAAGTTTTAAACCCATGCTTTTTAAAATTGGAATCAAAAAGAGTTCCACAGTGTTCACAATGAGTGGGTTGGTAAGATAAGATTCCCTTAAAAACAAAGCTAGTGATCCCATTTAATTTAACTTCTTCAAAATAATCTTCAGGAAAGATGATATTTTTATCTTTAATATTTAAAAATTTTCTAGTAGAATATGAGTCAGACATCAAAAATTATCCTTTCAATATTGTTTTAGCCGATAACATTGTAACAGGATAGAGACTTGATGTCTCTTTTTTTGATGCCATAAAAAAGGCGCTGCTTAGTTAGCAACACCAAATATTATAGAACCAAAAAAGAGAGCCTAAGCTCTCTTTTTTTATAGATACATCAGTATAATTCCTTGAACGAGTCCGATGACACCACCTAAAATAAACCCAAGAATTTCAATATGTTTTAATTCTTTTTTAGCTACTTGCAAAATAATGCGTTCGAGTTCACGTAAGTCTAGTGCCATGATATTATCTTCCACAATTTTAGCAATGTTAACACGCAGTTCAATCATGTCTTTAATATTCACAATAATATCGGTCAAGCCATTGTTCACTTCTGTTTCAATTAATTCATCAAGTGGACCTTGAATCATCCCTTTGAAGGGAAACGGAATGATGTTTAATTTTTCATCAATGACTGCTTTAATTTTGCGTTTTACGAAAAATCGAATTTGGGTTAAATCCTCTTCTGTGACTGCTTCATCCATCAGTTCACGAATTGAAATTAACTCATTTGCGACGACTTCCCCAATGTTTTTAGCAATTTCTTTTTTGCGTTTTGGAATTAATCCGACTATCGTAAAACGAGTCAGCGGAATTTTAATTGGCTTGATGGGGCGAAATAAGAGCTTGATTGCAAAAATATTTGTTATCCATCCAATTAAGGCTCCAACAACCGTTAATAAAAGAACGGTAAAAAAATGATTCATGATGAAAACCTCCTCTGTATATCAAGTCATCTAATTTTTATTTTGTTTGATGAAATCTTGGATTTAAGACTTACTTTGCTAGAAGAATAAAAATAAGTTTATCAAACTTCATTTGAGATGTAAATGATAAAGTGTGACATTTATCGATAACTAAAGACAGGTATAGCTTGCATTTAATGGAAGATTTCTTCTATAATGAGTGCAGATCATTAGAAACCAAAGATGTTTAGTTTTAAGTAAAGAAAGGGAAATTATACGTATGAAAAAATATGAATCATTTTTAGTTGGAGTTTGCGTAGGAGGAGTCATGGGAGCTTTCATCACAAAAAAATGGATGGACTCAAAGTCAAGCGTCAATGTTAAACATCAGGATGTCACACCGCAAAAAGAGGAAATTGATTTAGACGAGTTAACTGATGAACTTGAACGTCTATCACAGCGTGTAGATGCTTTACAATAGGAAAATGAGTAAATTTTATAGAATGTGTCAAATAGGGTTGAAACCTTTAATTTACAAGGTTATAATTACAAACAATACTAGTATTTAGTAAATAAAGGGAGTTATATGATATGCAGCTAAATGATTGGTTAATGCTAACCTCGATTGCCTGTGTCATTGTTGCAACGATTAGCGCTGTTTATCTCTTATCTCGACTTCGTCAAGCCATTAATACTCAAACGGAACAAATTAAAACATGTAATCAAAAGATGAAAGAAGTACCGTCAGAGTTGAAGCGAGAAATGAATACAACGGTTCAGGAGTTTAAACAAAAAATTAAAATGGGATGGAAGATTGTTGCTTTCATTCGAAGAAGACGTCAAAAAAGAAAACTTAAAAGATTACAGAAACAGGGGATGAGAGGATGAAAAAACGTTATATTTTTGGATTAGGTGCCTTAGTAGGTGGAGTCGCAGCTTTATTATTAACGCCTAAATCAGGAAAAGAGATGCAAGCTCAGTTACTTCAAAATGTTGAAGATTTACAACAAAAAGTAAAAGAGTTTGATCAAGATGCCTTTAAAGAAAAATGTAAAGAACAACTTGAAGAGATTAGAGCATCAATCAATGAATTTGACTGGAGCCATAGCGTGCAACAACTTGAGGAAAAAGTATCTCAATTAACAGGACGTTTACAAGAATTAAAAACGGTGATAGAAGATCATCAAGTTGAAGAAATGCCTTCTCTTCGTTTGCATGATGAATTAGAGGACATTGAAATGTTAGAGACGTTACAAACACTAGAAGATTTAGAAGAAGTTGAAGCTTCAGAAAAATAATTAAAAAACACATGCACGAGAGCGTGCATGTGTTTTTTAATTGCTAATGATCGCTACGATATACCCTATTGATAGGGTCACAAAATTCCAAATGAGAATTCCACCTGTTGAATATATGGCATATTTTGTCAACGGAATTTTGAAGATACCAGACATTAATGAAATGAATGTTCGAACCGTTGGCACAACTCGGCCAATCAAACACATCAGAGGACCGAATCGGTGACTAAGCTCAGTGGCTTTATCTAGACTTTTTTGAGTAGAAGGAAATTTTTGATAGAAAAAATCGTAAAGTGCTCCTCCAAATTTATAAGAAACCGCATAATAAGCCAGACAGGCTAAAATAGCTGCTAAGACACTGATTAGATAAATGAAGAAAAAGCTATATGAGCTCGTGTAAATAGAAAATCCGATGGCAGGCATAATGACGATGGCAGGGATCCCCGTTAAATTTAATCCTTCTAAAAAAATAAGCAAAAAGATTAAATAAGGGCCGAATAAATCGAGTTTTTCTAAAATTTCAGTGGTAAACATTTGATTCTCCTCAATAATAAAGATATGGGTTGATTATAACATATTTCCTATTATTTATCACTTAAAGAATAGAAATCCAACAAGTCACCATATTAAAAGAGCGTATCTTCATTGACAAATAAGTTAAAAAACTATAATATATTCCTGATTGGGAATATTCTGATATGGGAATATAAAGGAGATTAAGCCATGTATGTTGAAATATTAAAGGCGTTAGCAGATGAAAAAAGGTTGCAGATTATGTGTCTGTTATTTCATGGTGCGCGCTGTGTTTGTGAAATTGAACCCGCTTTAAAATGTTCTCAATCTTCAACCTCGAAACATTTAATTAAATTAAAACAAGCAGGGTTAATTGAAAGTCAAAAAAAAGGACAGTGGGTGCACTACTATATCCCAGAGAGTGTGTTTTCCAAGTATCCTTTTTTAAAATCACTAATTGAAGAAGTCGAACAGTTGAGGAGTAGATAAAAATGAAAAAAGTAGCTTTTGTATGTGTTCATAATTCATGTCGGTCACAAATGGCTGAAGCTTTTGGACGTGTGATGGGATTAAATGTCTTTGAATCTTATTCAGCAGGAACAGAACAGCGTGACGTGATCAATCAAGATGCCGTGAAAATCATGAAAGAAATTGGCATAGATATGGAATTGAATCAAAGACCAAAATTATTAAGTGATATCCCACAAGTTGATATTGTCATTACGATGGGATGCAATGTGTCTTGTCCAAATTTACCTTGTACTCATCGAGAAGATTGGGGAATTGAGGACCCGACAGGAGAATCTGAGGAGGTCTTTCGTCAAACCCGTGATGTTATTTTTCAAAAAATGGAGCACTTAGTAAATCGTTTAAAACATAACGAAATTTAATGAGGAGGCCAAACGGTGAAAAAAGTGGATTTAACGGAAGGGAAAGTATTGACCGTCCTATTAGCGTTGGCATTGCCCATTATGGGAAGTTCTGTTTTGCAATTGACGTATAGTTTAGTGGACATGTTACTAGTGGGGCGTTTAGGAAGCGATGCGGTGGCTAGTATTGGGACATCTAGTTTTTTAATTGGAATTGGAACGGCTATTAATACTTGCGTGGTCATCGGAACAGGAATTAAAGTTTCACATGCCCTTGGAAAAAAGGATGAACAAGAACAACAGGATTATATAAATGCTGGTTTTCGGTTAAACTTCTTAATAGGGATTATTTTTGCCATGATTTTGATTTTTACTGGAAAAGCTTTTATTTCATTTTTGGATGTTGAGAATGCTTATGTAGAAGTTGAGGGATACAAGTACTTACTTGTTAGTGCCCCAATGGTGTTCTTTTCTTTCTTTAATTTTTGGTATACGCGTCTTTATAATAGCTTTGGGCAAAATAAGGCAGCGTTGAAGATTAGCGCTTTAGGTGTGCTTCTCAATATTGTTTTAGATCCGATTTTTATCTATACACTGAAATTAGGCGTAATGGGTGCTGGATTAGCAACCTTAATTGCGAATGCCTTCATGAGTGGTTTGTTTTTTAAACAATCTCGTACGTTAATCAAACTAGATTACAAATTGAAAATAAAGCAATCGGTTTATTGGGATATTATTTCATTAGGTCTACCAATGTCAACTCAACGTATCTTATTTACGCTTGTAAGTATAGTCTTGGCGAAAATGATTGCAGTTTTTGGAACAAATGCCATTGCCGCACAAAAAATAGGCTTACAAATTGAGTCTATCACCTATATGGTCATTAGTGGATTAAATGGAGCTATTGCAAGTTTTGTCGGTCAAAATTATGGGGCAAAAGCTTATGAACGTATTCAATCGGGGATGAAGGTAGCCATGTGTTTGGGTGTCGGATATTCCTTATTAACGACGATGGTATTTCTATTCATTCCTGATAGTCTAGCCTCATTATTTGTCAGTGAACAGCAAACCATTCAAATGACAGCTGATTATTTAAAATTAGTTGGATTAACACAACTTTTTATGGCGGTTGAAATTATTTGTAATGGTGCATTTGTTGGAATGGGATTACCTAAAATTCCCGCTATGATTGGGATTAGTTTTACATTATTAAGAATTCCGATGGCTTATTTTTTCATACAGTGGATTGGAGTTAATGGAATTTGGATGAGTATTAGTTTGAGCATGTTATTTAAAGGAATTGTTGCATTTAGGATTTATTGTAAAAAAGAAAAGGAAGGTAATTGGTATGTTAATGCAGCTAAAGTCACTCCTTAATTCTCGGGAGTTAATGGAAGGAAAATTTGGAATAGAACGTGAATGTTTACGTGTAAATCCAGATGGATCGTTGGCCCTTAGCCCACATCCAACTGCCTTTGGGGAAAAGCAATTTAATCCCTACATTACAACAGACTTTTCAGAAAGCCAAATTGAAATGATTACACCAACATTTAAAACATTAGAAGAGGCTCATCAGTTTTTAAGTACGCTTTATGATATTGTGAGTGTTGAGGTTGGAGACGAATTATTATGGCCTCAATCAATGCCATGTTTTATTAAACCAAATCAAGAAATTCCGATTGCGATGTTTAGCGATAGTGAAGAAGGTCAAAAGTTAATGACTTATCGCGAATCTCTCCTAAAAAAATATGGTGGTAAACGCCAACTTATCTCGGGATTACATTATAACTTTTCTTTTAGTGAATCACTATTGGTGAAGTTGTTTGGCGCACAACATGATTATTCGGATTTTCGCTTGTTTAAAGATGCAATCTATTTAAAAGTAGTTCGAAATTATATTAGATATCGTTGGTTATTAATATATTTATTAGGGGCATCACCCATTGTTGATGAGAGTTATTGTAGTGAATGTAGTGTTTCATCCAATGAAGTGGCTCCAAAAAGTTTTTCTCGATCAGGGGCGATTTCGTTTCGAAATAGCTTATGTGGGTATCAAAATAAAAAACCAATTTACGTTGATTATACCTCTGCTAAGACGTATGTCAACTCATTAAAGGCTTATATTGAAGCGGGTGAAATTTCAAGTTTTAAAGAATTTTATAGTCCGATACGTCTAAAAGCAATCCGACCGAATCAATTACTAGAGTCACTTATTGAAGATGGGATTGAGTATTTAGAAATTCGCTCAATTGATTTAAATCCATTTGCAAAAGAAGGGATTACGTTAAATGATTTACATTTTATTCAGTTATTTGTGCTCTTCTTATTAGATGAAGAAGAGTCAAATGATCCTAATTGGCAAGAAGAAGCTAATGAAAATGAAAGAAGAGTCGCTGTTTCAGGTTTAGACGAGAAGTTAATGTTACTTTATAATGGAAATGAAGAGAGCCTAAAAACGTTAGCGACGCGTATCCTTAAGAAAATAAGTCTAATCAACGACACGTATGATTTAAATCAAACGTCGATTTTAAATCGAAAACAAGACGAAATCAAAAATCCTAATTTAACCTTATCTGCGAAGATGATGAAAATGGTTCAGGAGACAGATTATTTAAGCGCAAATTTAGAATTAGCCAGAACGTATAAACAAGAAGCGAGTGACGCACCATTTCAATTGCCTGGTTTTGAAGATTTAGAGTTATCGACTCAAATTTTGATGAAAGAGGCTATTAAACGAGGCGTAAAATTTGAAGTGTTAGATCGAGCGGAAAATTTTATTAAATTATCTAATGGGGAGCACTGTGAGTTCGTCAAACAAGCAACGAAAACGTCCTTAGATAGTTATATTACGATTTTAGCCATGGAAAATAAACAGGTAACAAAAGAAATTTTAAGAGATCATCATCTGAATGTTCCAACGGGTGCATTGTACGAAAGCATAGAAAAAGCCCAGTCAGATTATAAATGTTATCAAAATCGAGCTATTGTCATTAAACCCAAATCGACCAATTTTGGAATTGGAATCAGTATTTTTGAAGAGGGAGTCAGTGAATTAGAGTATTATAGAGCTTTAAAAGAAGCTTTTTCACATGATAAAGAAGTCATCGTTGAGGAGTTCGTTTCAGGGAAAGAATATCGATTTTTGGTGATTGAAAATGAGGTGATTGGAATTTTACATCGAGTTCCAGCCAATGTAATTGGAGATGGGGTTCATTCAATTACCGAGTTGATTGAGTTGAAAAATAAAAATCCACTTCGAGGGTATAAGTATCGACGTCCCCTTGAAAAAATTCAATTAGATGAAATTGCTATTCGTTTTTTATACGAACAAGGATACACACCAGATACGATCTTACCGATGAATGTGCAAGTCTTTTTACGAGAAAATTCGAATATCTCCACGGGTGGCGATAGTATTGATATGACTGATGATATTCATGATTATTTTAAAAAGATCGCCTGTGAAGCAACGAAGGCAATCGGTGCTAAAATTTGTGGGGTTGATATGATGATTGAAGATTTTCAAAATCCTGCCTCAGCTTACTCAATTATTGAATTGAATTTTAATCCAGCGATTCACATTCACACGTATCCATTTATTGGTCAAAAACGTGAAGCGGCTTTGGCAATATTAAAAGCTCTTTCGTTAGTTCAATAAAAAAAAACAGATTGAATTCAATCTGTTTTTTTATTGTGTCACTTCTTCGATTTCAGATAAGATTCCACTTAGTTCTAAAATAAGTTCATCTAACTCAACGTATTTAGTTGAAATCGCATCTTCTGTCGCTTTTTGTTGGCGTTTTGTCTTTTTAAATGCCTCAAGGTTAGAGTCATTTGATTGAATACTTTGGCTAAATTGGGTCATAAGGTCGTTTACCTTTGAAAGCTTCAAGCTAAGTTTTGTTTGAGTCATTCCTGATTTTAAAAATCTAGAAGCTGTTTCAATCCATCCCGAGGTTTCTTGAACCTGAAGTTCTTCATTTAATTGACTTAATGTATCGTTGAGTAAATGGTCATAGTCGGATTGGTTAGGATTTTCAACAAAAGTTGAAATCGCATGGATACAGTTCGTGATTGCGAGTAACGGAAGATCAATATTTTCTGTTTCAAGTGATTGAATTTCATTTTTAATGGTTTCAAGAGGCTCTAAATATGTTTTTTCAAGTGATTCAGTATAGGCACTACTTTCTTCAATTAAAATATTTTTTTGTATTTTTAAAATTTCCAATTCGTCTTGCGCATTTTCGACTTCTTGTCTCACTTCTTCTAAATGATCTTGCAAGATTTGTTGTTGTGAGGTAGCACCAGCTAGTGTTGGAATTGATTCATCAGGGATTAAAGGACTATAAGAAATCGGTTGACCAAAATCATCTAACTTAATGGTGAATAAAGCGCGATTATTCATGCGATTAGCAATGAGTGAGATGTCTTTTTCTTCTAGTAAGTGAAGAGTAGGAGAGGATATTAAAAGGGGAAGGCCCAAGGCGATAACACCAGACACTAATAATAGTTTAATTAATATTTGTTTAGGTTTCATAAAATCCTCCATGTCTAAGTCTAAATGATTTTCTTATATTATGGACGATTATAAAAATTTATAACAGAAAATATAAAAAATAGTAAAATTTAACGTTTTCAATATAGTTAACGACGAAAATCAAATTTAATGAAAGTTTAGAGTCTTAAGATGCTTCATACCAAGAAATAGGCATATCAGAGAGAAGGGTGCAGCTGTATCAATAGGAAGGTCATTTTTTAGTGAGAGACTAATTAACCTAATTTGTCTTTTATATGTTGAATTGGAAAATATTGAAAGGGTGTCGAATATTGAAGAAAAAACAATTATTTTCTATAATAAAAAAGTCTACTTTGGAATGTAAGTAGAAAAGAGGTAAAAAAATGAGTCAACACACAAAGAAGAAGGTTAAAGCAGTTAGTTTAGAAACCTTTGTGTTTTTAGCTATTCTTCTATTTGGCTTTGGTTATATTGCAAGTCAAATGGGAGTCGGAATTATGTTTGAAGTCATCATGAATACGGCCCATGATTTATTGTTAAATACGGTCTTTTTCATTATGGCATTAGCCGTATTGGCAGGTGCTTTAAGTGCTTTATTATCAGAGTTTGGTGTTATTGCCTTGATCAATAAATTATTATCTGTTTTTATTAAACCATTGTATGGATTACCAGGTGCTAGTATTATTGGGGCAATTGCCACGTATTTGTCAGATAACCCTGCCATTATCTCCTTTGCAAAAGATAAGGAATTTCAAAAGTATTTCAAAGATTATCAAATTCCCGCATTGTGTAATTTAGGAACTGCTTTTGGAATGGGGTTAATTGTGACAACCTTTATGATGTCACTTGGAACAGACTATATTTTGCCTGCTTTAATTGGAAATTTAGGAGCAATCGTTGGAAGTATTGTGAGTGTTCGATTAATGATTCACTTTACCAAAAAATATTATCATCATAACTCTTCAACATTAGAGACCATTCCTCAAAGTCAAGATTTAACACAGTATCGTGAAATTCGTGATGGAAATTTATTTCAACGTGTCTTAGATGCCATGTTAGAAGGAGGAAAAGCAGGTGTTGAAATGGGAATGTCTATTATTCCAGGCGTTTTAATTATCTGTACACTTGTGATGCTTTTAACGTTTGGTCCATCTATCGATCCGGTAACGGGGGCATCAGTTTATACAGGCGCAGCTTATGAAGGGGTTGCTTTATTACCTGCACTGGGTGAAAAATTGATGTTTATTCTAAATCCGATTTTTGGATTTACAGACTCACAGGCTATTGCCTTTCCAATTACATCTCTTGGAGCTGTAGGAGCTGCGATGTCACTCGTTCCACGATTTATTCAAGAACAAGTCATTACACCAAATGATATTGCTGTTTTTACAGCAATGGGGATGTGCTGGAGTGGTTACCTAAGTACACATGTTGGAATGATGGATGCTTTGGGTGTTCGAAAATTAAGTAGTAAAGCCATCTTATCTCATACTATTGGAGGGATTTGTGCCGGGATGGTAGCGCATTTTATCTATTTACTAGTCGTTTAAATATCCTAGAAGAGTGAAACCTATCTCAAATTTTGAGATAGGTTTTTTATTTGAAAAGATAATTCAAAAAAATAGAACAGTGGTATAATAAAAATAGAAATTAAGCTTAAAATAAAAATTAATTAGGATTAGAAACAGGTAGAGAATAGTCGGAGGTGTAGTCTGTTGAAAGTGATGACATTTAATTTACGTTCTGATTCTATTTTTGATGGGAAAAATAGATGGCATAAACGTAATCACATTGTATTTGATGTAATAAAAAAGTATAACTGCGATATCATTGGTTTGCAAGAAGTGACCAATAAAATGTATAAAGATATAGAAGAACAATTAAGTGATTATTATATCATTGGACAGCCACGATGCAAACGTTTCTTTGTGGAGCATAATAACATATTAATATCAAAACGACATGAAATTTTAGAAGAAGAGACCTTTTGGTTATCGAATCAACCTAAAAAAGTAGGGAGCTCGATTTGGTATTCAGTGTTTCCACGAATTTGTACAACAGCCAAAGTTAGACTAGATAGTGGGGAGTTGGTTCGCATTTACAACACGCATTTAGATGTTTATTTATCTCCCGCCCGCGGATATGGATTAAAAAAAATTAGTGAATACATCGAAAGACAGCAAGAGATAGATCAAATTCCAGTAGTTTTAATGGGGGATTTTAATGCAACCCCCAATCATCGTATCATTAAGACTTTTACTGAAGGTGAATTGAGTCATAAACGATTTGTTGCTGTTCAAGAGTATGATAAGTCGATTTATAATAAACCAACGATGGGGCGATTTAAAGATTCTGAAAAAGGGATGCATTTAGATTATATTTTCGTGTCAGAGGAATGTGCTGTATTACATGCTGAAATTATTAAGGATAATGTCAATGGACAATATCCATCAGATCATTATCCATTATTAGCTCATGTTCATGTTACACTTTCTTGAAAAAAATTTTTTCGACATAAAAAAGACACAAATCGACATTAAAAATATGTGATAATGAATATGTCTTGAAAAATAAGACACTACCCTAATTTAATTGTTATGAAGTTCCCCCAAAATACTTCATAACATATTCTCTCTTTTCATCCCAATATTTATAAATCATCCCCTGTTTTTGAGGTTCCTTGTGAACCTCCTTTTTTTGTTTTTTACAAGAAATAAACTGAAAAATTTTAAAAACTGATGGCTAAATTAAACACGTCTTGGAAAGATAAAAATAAAGTCTAATAAGTATTTTTTAAAATTCGACAAAAAACTCCAAATAGTAACAAAAGAACACAAAAAAGACACGTTTTTAGAAGATTAATATGCGATAATGAGTATGTCTTGAAGAACAAGACACTACCCTAATTTAATTGTTATGAAGTTCCCCCAAAATACTTCATAACATATTCTCTCTTTTCATCCCAATATTTATAAATCATCCCCTGTTTTAGGAGGTTCCTTGTGAACCTCCTTTTTATTTTGTTTTAGATCATGAATCAATACAATTGAAGAGGGCTTGCTGAGCCGAAGGATGCGAAATTGTGTTGTTGAATGCTAGGTATCGTCTGATAGCGAGTGACGAAATTAACTGATAGTGATATTCATTTATTAAGAAACTTTTAAAAAATCGCTGGAAAAGTGTTCTGATGGGCTTGTTTATTTCCTAAAATAAAATCTGAATACAGTCAAAAATCGTCAAAAAACTTCAAAAAAACACAGAAAGAACACAAAAATGACGTTTGAATATGTGATAATGAATATGTCTTGAAGAACAAGACACTACCCTAATTTAATTGTTATGAAGTTCCCCCAAATACTTCATAACATATTCTCTCTTTTCATCCCAATATTTATAAATCATCCCCTGTTTTATGAGGTTCCTTGTGAACCTCCTTTTTTTATTTTTTATTTATTGTAAATTTAAGGTTTTTATGTTATAAATAGTATATTCAAATAAAGACAGTTCATTCAGACCATCCTGTCTCTAAACAAAACTAGGCTCAAATAGAATGATGATATTGGGCGCTTTTGCGCCCTTTTTTTCTGTAAAAATCAGAAAGCTTCCTTTTATGTGCCGAGTTTTGCGCAAGAAGGAAGCTTTTTTTTATTGTTGAGGAGAGATTATATGTTTACTTTAAAAAGTGAAATTGAATTTGATGCAGCACATTACTTAAGTGATTATGAAGGGAAATGTCACAATATTCATGGGCATCGGTACCGAGTTGTCATCAAAGTGTCGGCAGACTCACTGCATGAAACGGGACAATGTCGTGGGATGGTGGATGATTTTTCAACTATCAAGCAAGCCTTAAAGAAAATTCATGATTTATTTGATCACCGATTAATTCTTGAAGAGAATGAAGAGGGAAAAGAGCTTGCTAAAAAAATAGCAGAGACAAAGCTAGGCTTTGAAATATATTTTGTTCCATATCGTCCAACAGCAGAGGAAATGTCGCGTGATATTTATCAGAGATTACAAAATCTAGGAATAAAGGTAACCGAAGTAGAGTTATTTGAAACGCCTAAAAATAGTTGTATTTATACGGAGGTTTAAGATGTATCAAGTCATTGAAAAGTTTATTTCCATTGATGGTGAGGGGCCATGTGCGGGACAGTTGGCTGCCTTTATTCGATTTAAAAATTGTAATTTAAGATGTGATTGGTGTGATACGTGCTATTCATATGATGGAAGTGTTGAAGGGGAAAATTTAAGTCCGCTAGAGATTTATCACTTTGTTAAGGAAAATAAAGTGAATCACGTGACTTTGACAGGGGGAGAGCCGCTGATTCAACCACAGATAGAAGTTTTGATAGGGATTTTAGCAGCCGATAAAGAGTTAACTATTCACATTGAAACCAATGGGTCTGTGAATATCCAGAGATTTAAGAAAAAGTTTTCAAAGTCTAATGTTGTTTTTATCTTAGATTATAAATTACCAAATAGCTTAATGCAATCAAGGATGGATGATGAAAACTTTAAATGGGTGACAAAGACAGATGTTTATAAATTTGTAATTGCAAGTCAAGAAGATTTAAAAGTTGCACATGAAGTGATTAGAGAACAGGGTCTATTAGAACGTTGTCTAGTTTATTTTAGTCCGGTAGTGGATTATATTAACCCAAGTTTGATTGTTGACTATATGAAAGATCATCAATTAAATGACGTGAGATTACAGTTACAATTGCATAAATATATTTGGCCAAAAGAAATGAGAGGTGTTTAAGATGAAGCGACAAATTGATACGAAACTGATTGAGCGCAGTATTAGAGATATTTTAGTTGCTCTTGGGGATGATCCAGAAAGAGAAGGATTAAAAGAAACTCCAAAACGTGTTGCTAAAATGTTTGAGGAAGTCTTTGAGGGGATGACGTTATCTAATGACGAAATTGCAGAGTTTTTTGGAACAACTTTTGAAGATGAAGCGCTCGATGAATGTCAAAATAACTTTGTCATCATTAAAGATATTCCAATTTTTAGTTATTGTGAGCATCATTTAGCCTTAATGTATAACATGCTTGTTACAGTGGCATATTTGCCGAAAGAAAAAATAATCGGCTTAAGTAAGGTAGCGCGAATTGCAGATATGGTTGGTCGTCGATTGCAGTTACAAGAGCGTATTGGTGAGGAAATCGCCGAAATCGTTGAAAAAGTAACAGAAAGTGAGGCGATTTGTGTTTTGATTAGTGGCGAACATAGTTGTATGACTGCAAGGGGGATTAAAAAACAGGGAACGACAACCACCACAGTGACTTATCGTGGAAAGCGAATGGGGGAAGAATCAGACTTGAGACAAGAGTGTTTATTATTAATGAAATAAAGGAGAGAATAAAAATGAAACAGGATAAAGCGGTACTTGTTTTTAGCGGTGGTCAAGATTCAACCACATGCTTATATTGGGCACTTGAAACATTTAAAGAAGTGATTGCTGTTACGTTTGATTATGGACAACGTCATCATTTAGAACTAGAGTGTGCTAAAGCGATTTGTCAGGAACTTGGTGTTGAACATCATGTGTTAGATATGTCTTTATTAAATCAATTAGCACCCAATGCTTTAACACGAGATGAGATTAAGATTGAGTTAGGTGAAGAGGGGCAGTTACCCTCAACTTTTGTACCAGGCCGTAATTTACTATTTTTAAGCTTTGCTGGAGTCTTAGCAAAGGTTAAAGGGGCTAAACATATTATTACAGGTGTCTGTGAAACTGATTTTTCTGGCTATCCAGATTGTCGAGATGTTTTTATCAAGTCATTAAATGTGACATTAAATTTAAGTATGGATGATGATTTTGTGATTCATACCCCACTCATGTGGTTGAATAAAGCACAGACTTGGGAGCTAGCAGACAAACTTGGAAAATTTGAGTATATACGAGAAAAAACTTTAACTTGCTACAATGGTATCATTGGAGATGGATGTGGTGAATGTCCAGCTTGTGTTTTAAGAAGGCGAGGACTAGAAAGTTATTTAACAACTAAAGGAGAGATTTAGATGTCAGGAAGAAAACAAGAAGAATTAAGCGAGATTACCTTACTTGGAAATCAAGGGACAACTTATACATATAGTTATGACCCTGAAATACTAGAAGTGTTTAATAATAAACATCCTAAGAATGATTACTTTGTGAAATTTAATTGTCCAGAGTTCACAAGTTTATGTCCGATTACAGGTCAACCTGATTTTGCCACGATTTATATCAGCTATATTCCTGGAGAAAAGATGGTTGAGAGTAAATCGTTAAAATTGTATTTATTTAGCTTTAGAAATCATGGGGATTTTCATGAAGATTGTATGAATATTATCATGGAAGATTTAATTAAATTGATGGATCCGAAATATATTGAGGTTTGGGGAAAATTCACACCTCGTGGTGGAATTAGTATTGATCCTTACTGTAATTATGGACGTCCTGGAACAAAATTTGAAGAAATGGCTCAATATCGTCTGATGAACCACGATTTATATCCAGAAAAAGTAGATAATCGTTAACTCAAATATCGCCTTTCATCCGACTATGTTTCCCTTTAAAAATGTGGTAGAATATGTCACATCAAAGGAATCGAGGAGGAGGAAAATACAATGACGAAACAAGAAGCCATTCATTTTTTACAAGAACATTTAAAATCGATGAAATATTTGGAATCAGCGATGGGGGTACTCTCTTGGGATATGGAAGTCATGGCTCCAGTCAAAGGGATTGAGTATCGAAGTGAGGTACTTGGATATTTATCGGTTGAGCATCATAAGTTAGCGACAGATACACGTATTGGTTGTGCGCTAAATGCTCTAGAAAATGAAAGTGATTTAATGCAAGTCGAGCAGAAATTAGTTGATTTTTTTAAAGATTCATTTGAAAAAAATACAAAAATTCCCGAATCATTACAACGCGATCTAACGGTAGCAACCTCTAAAGGAGGCCAATACTGGAAACAAGCGAAGGAAAAACAAGATTATAGTATCTTTAAACCGTACTTGCAAAAAGTCATTGATTTAGTTATTAAACAGGCAGAGTGTGTGGGGTATGAAGGACATATCTATAATGCGTGTCTAGATGATTTTGAAAAGGGAATGACGGTAGAGGAGTTGGATCGTATTTTTCCACCGCTACGAGATGGCTTAGTTAAGTTATTAAATCAAATTAAAGAAAGCCGTGTGTGTATTAAACTACATCCAAGTGGGGAGTTTGATAAAGCAAGACAAGAAAAATTGACGAATCAAGTCTTAGACATGATGGGATATGATTATCATGAAGCAGGTCGAATCGATGAAACTGAACACCCATTCACGACCTCTCTAGGAATCGGAGACACTCGAATTACAACACATTATTATGAAGATAATCTTGAGAGTGGTTTATTTAGTTCGATTCACGAAGGTGGACATGCAATTTATGATCAAAATATGCCACATGAACTTTCCGATTATGGTTTAGATGAGGCGCCATCTATGGGAATTCATGAATCTCAATCTCGTTTTTACGAAAACATCATTGGGCGCAGTTTGCCATTTTGGAAAGGTTATTATAAAAAATTGCAAGAATTATTTCCTGAGTATGGTTGGACCACCCTTGAAGAGTTCTATGGAATGATTAATGCTGTCAAACCTTCTTTAATTCGAACAGAAGCTGATGAAGTCACGTATTCATTACATGTCATTATTCGTTACGAAATCGAAAAATTAATGATGAGTGGAGAAGTCACAGTGGATGAACTTCCTGCTCTTTGGAATCAAAAGTATGAAGAATATTTAGGAATTACGCCAACAAATGATTCAGAAGGTGTCATGCAAGATGTTCACTGGTCAGAAGCATTAATTGGATACTTCCCAAGTTACGCACTCGGAAATTTATATGGTGCACAATTTTATCATCAAATGAAAAAAGAGATTCCTAACGTTGAAGAACAATTAGAAGCGGGAGATTTAAGTCAAGTCTTTATGTGGTTAAAAGAGAAAATTCATTCACAAGGAAATCTGTATTCACCAAGCGAACTGGTAGAAAAAGTGACGGGTGAGAAGTTGAATCCGATGTATTTTCTCGATTATTTAAATGAAAAGTATTCAAAGATTTATAAATTATAATTAAATCGTCTTTTGTTGCATATACTCCAATGATGAGCCTTTTGACTTATGATTGGAGTTTTTTTGTTGAGGTGATCAGATGAAATTGAAAGTTGAGAAAATGACAGAACAAGATGCATTTCAAATTTTTGTCTGGAAATATAGTGAGCCTTATGATTGGTATAACTTAGAAGGCGATGAAGCCTGTATCCATGAATTTTTAGAAGATTCGTATTATGTCGTGAAAGATCAAGAACATGGATTAGTTGGATTTTTTTGTTATGGACCATCGGCACAAGTTACAAGTGGGAAATTGTTAGGTTTTTATGCGGATGAGACTTATCTTGATATCGGACTGGGAATGAATCCACTTCTTTGTGGAAAAGGATATGGAGCCTCCTTTTTAGAGTTAGGGATGCAATATGCCAAAGAAATACTAGGAGCCAAAAAGTTTAGATTGACGGTTGCTGATTTTAATGAACGAGGAATTAAAGTGTATCAAAAAGTTGGTTTTTATGAAGTAGGAACGTTTGAAGCAAGAAATAGAGTGGAGCAAATTCGCTTTAAGGTCATGTGTAAATCAAATAATTAATCATTTAATAAAGTTTAATAAAAAAATGAACCTAAAAATTTGAAAAAACATTGAAATTAGATCGGAAATTTAGTTCGCAGATTACATGAGAAAATAACGTGTCATAAGAATAAATTTAGGAATGAATTTAAATAGGATTTAGTTCTCTATTCCGAACAAAATTATGAAGTTAGAATAATGTAATAAAAAACTCAAGTGAGGGTCTCACTTGAGTTTTGATTTAAAGATGAACTCATTAATGGCTTCACAAACGCCATTTTCATTGTGACTTTTTGCGATATAGTTACCGTGTGAAAACATATCTTCATTGGCATTTGCCATCACGAAGCTATATTTAGCAACTTTAAGCATTTCAATATCATTGTAATAATCACCAAAGACCATGGTTTCGTCTTGATTAATGTGTAATAAGGATTGGATTTTAGACAAGGCATTTCCCTTGTTGACTTCAAGGTTGGTAATATCGAGCCAAATATCTCCCGAGAGAGTCACCTTAAAATGTGAACCAAATCGGTTGTTTAAAATGGGATAACTGTTTTGCAACGGATGGTTTAAATCACAAATACAGATGCGGTGAATGGGATCGTGGATGTCTTGAAGATTAGAGACCACCTGGATATTAGAGAAGTAGTGCGCTAATATCTCTTCAAATTCGTTTTCGCATGGTGTTGCATACATTCCATTTGGACCAGATAAAATAACCTTGATATGGGTAATGGATTCACATTGCAGCAAGATGTCATCAATCGCTTTTTTTTCTAATAAGCTCATCTGTCGTTGATGATGTCGGCTCACCACAAACGCTCCGTTGTCACAAATGAAATCAAGATAAGGTGTGGCTTCTTTAAAAAAGTCTTTTAAATCATAATAAGATCGCCCACTTGCAATGACGAAGCAAATATTTTTTTGTAAGAGGCGATTTAATAAATCGATAAATCCATCTGGAAGCTGTCCCGCTTCGTTTAATAGTGTTCCATCCATATCTGTCGCAATTAATTTAATTATGAAAGGTCCCACCAGTACTGATCATGTTTATGTGCCTATTGTAGGGGATGACATGATTTTAAACAAGTAGAAGGATGATGAAATGAATAAATTGTTTCAGTTTTTCAAACGTCATTTGCGATTAAATAAAGCATCCAATCCGGATATTTAATGGTGAGGGACGTTTTAAATATTCAGGGAATCAATAGGCTTATTTTAATGTTAGCTATTTTTATTGAATTCATTGGTTAAAACTTGAATCCAACTGTCACGATTATTGGGGCATGTTGAGGTAGAATCATTGACGAAAGAATTTTGTGCTCTTTATCCCGAGATTAAATGGTTTTCAATCACATAAAGTACCCTTTATCACTCGATAACCTCCGGGGAAAAGATGTCATCTTGTCATTTATTCAGGCACAGTCTACTTTGACATAGGAGGATCGAGCTAAAATTTTATCCTCGTTAAAAAGTCGGACAAATCACGGGAAGCTCAGGTTATATGTAAAAAATAGTAAAAAATAAACTAAAAAATAAAATAGTTTTATTCATGTAAAAAAATGTCGTATTTTGACTAAAAGTGATTCTAAAAAAACACTTGGAAAAAATATATATAAATGGTAATATTGTCACGTGAAAAGTAATAGATTGAAGGAAGATGTGATGAATGACCATGAAATTAAATGTAGCCTTAATTGCACACGACCGAATGAAGGATCAAATGGTAAACTTTTGTTACGCCTATGAACACATTTTAGAAAACTATGGCTTATATGCAACGGGAACAACAGGTGGAAGAATTGAAGCGGGGACAAATTTGAAAGTGAATAAACTGGCATCGGGTCCACTTGGGGGAGATCAACAAATCGGTTCTTTAATTGTGACGGAAGCGATTGATCTTGTTATTTTTTTAAGAGACCCATTAACACCGCAACCCCATGAAACCGATATTCAAGCACTGATTAGATTGTGTGATGTTCACTATGTACCGATTGCGACTAATTTAGCTTCAGCAGAAATCTTTGTTAAGGCGTTAAATCAGGGGGATTTAGACTGGCGAACTTTAAGAAAAATACACGGTTCGTGAAATAAATTTAGGGGGATGTTAAATGTTACAAATTGTAAGTGTCAAACAAAGTCCAGTAGGAACACAAGAAGCGTTAGATTATATTCATCGTGTTTGGAATGGAAATAATCAAGCATCAAATTTTTTTGATATGATTACAAAAGTATCTCTTGGGGATGAAGAGATGGGAAATTTCTATGTGCTACTTCAAGATAATGAGGTTATTGGATGTTGTGGATTAGTCACACATGACGTGGTAACCAGTCGTAATTTTTATCCATGGGTGACGTCTTTGTATATTGATGAGGCATATCGAGGACGTAATTATGGGCAGTTGTTATTAAATCATGTTGGACATCAAGCACAGTTGATGGGATATCAAAAATTATATTTAACAACAGGTAAAACGGACTATTATCGCCGAAACGGGTGGCAGGAACTTGATCAGTATATTAGTCGTAAAAAAACACACGTTTATTATAAAGTGCTTCAAGAACAAAAATAATTATATTTTTTTTACAAAAACAGGAAACCGGTTACTGGTTTCCTGTTTTTTATTGACTTTTAGTAAAAGAAAAGAAACCACAATAAAGCGATAGAATCAAACAAACAAGAGATGATGCAGCCAAAAAGCCACCCAAAACATCACCTAAAAAATGGACGTTTACATACACTCGACTAAATCCAATTAAACAAGCATATAAAAAGCTAAAAAAACTAAGGAGATGGGCCCATGAACGCTTTTGACAATATTGATAAAGTAAGAAGCTACAAAGAATTGCAATGCCAAAACTCATCATGGAATGACCACTTGGAAAACTGTAGCCACTTTCATCAATTAAATGTTCAAAGGTTGGACGTTCTCGCATGTAATGAAGTTTTAATAGTAGATTACTCAATGTTAAGGCTAGAACTGTGAACATGCATAGTAAGCTTTCTTTATATTTTTTGAAGAGAAGAAACATAAGGCAACTAGCACCCGTGACAAACAAAATAGGAAGAGGATTAGCTGACTTCGTTAAGCTGATGAGGATAAAATTAAAAAAAGGCGATCGAATAGAGGTCATCATGTGATAAATTTGGATTTGGATGGGAGTCAAATCATGTGAAAAGATATAGTCTGCTAAAGAAAAGAAAAAAAGGATACTGAGAATAGAAATAATCAATAAGAGACGACTCTTAGGGGTAAAGTGGAATTTTTTCATCGGGAACTCCTTTCAAGATTAGATTTTTTGAAAAATAGTCAGCCTTAAAAGGTCTAATTTTGAAATTTAGATACAAACTAATTCTGTCAGAATGTTTGATGCTTAGGATGGAATGGTTATAGTATAAACTATTTCGTTCTCTTAAATGACTTAAAATATCTCAAATTTTTTAGTTTTTTACCTAAGCGATATTTTGACACTTTTGTTGTAGTCGTGTTAAAAATTTAAAAAATAATTGAGGGGTATTGATGAAAAAGTTATTGTATATAACAGTTAATTCTAAACCAGAAAATGAGTCGGCAAGTAA
This sequence comes from Turicibacter sanguinis, assembly GCF_013046825.1. Classification (NCBI taxonomy): domain Bacteria; kingdom Bacillati; phylum Bacillota; class Erysipelotrichia; order Erysipelotrichales; family Turicibacteraceae; genus Turicibacter; species Turicibacter sanguinis. Next base: position 2,392,886 of record NZ_CP053187.1, read on the forward strand.
AATGGTTGGACGTCGGCTCGTAAATCAAATTTTAGCAACCTATCATGATTTCCAACTTGAAGAGTTGGACTTGTATGAGGTTCATGTCCCAAGACTTGAATCCCAATATTTTGAGTCTCGTAACTGCATGATTAATCAAGAGGCCATTAATCAATTACCTAAAAAAGAACAAGAAGAAGTCCATAAAATTGTGAAATTATGTGACCAATTTGTTGAGGCTGATGTAGTGGTTATGGCTGCTCCGATGTGGAGTTTATCGTTTCCAGCTCCTTTAAAAGAGTATATGGATTGCATTATTCAAGTCGGACGCACCATTACATTCGAAGGACACCTTCCAAAAGGATTACTTGATGATAAGTTACGTTCAGTGATCTATGTCCAGTCTTCTGGAGCATCGATTCCGTTTATTTTAAGCCCATTTTTCAATAAAGGTTTAAATTACATCGAAGATATGATGAAGTTTATGGGAATTAAAAAGTTCGAGTCTTTACTCGTTGATGGAACTGGAACAACGGAAGAAGAAAAACAAAAAGCAATCGAAAAAGCAACAAATAAAATAGAAGAGATCGTCAAACATTTGACGTTTGAAAAGTAGGAGGTTTAACATATGCAATTTAAATTAGATGATACGGTTCAACAATTTAAACTTGATTTTAAAGGACTTTATGATGAGATTAAAGTAGATGAAAATTATTTTGAAAGTAAAGAAGGCCATGAAACGGTGGCCATTACGTTAACGAATGAATTAAAAGTTAAAGAATATATTCATTGTGTGGTGACATTCCCTGATGGTGGAGGGTACGATGTTGATTTTGTTTATCAAAATGATGAAGCAACGCCAGGGATTACAAAAGAGCATTATCCAACACTGGCAGAAGTGGTTGAAGGTTGGAAACGCTTCATTAGCTTATATAAATAACCAAAAAAGTTGGAACTTATGAGTTCCAACTTTTTTTGATATAATGAAGACCGTGAAAGGTAGGGAGTCAATGAATATGGAATCATTAGTGAATAAAGAGGGATTGAAAATTGTAGGGTCTTTAATCAAATTAAATCGTTTAAATCAAAAGATGTCTCAAGCGGCCTTATGCGAAGGGATTTGTGTTTCCTCTTATTTAAGTAAGATTGAAAATGGGGAAGTGATGCCTTCACTAGAAATGATTGAATTATTATTTGAACAGTTAGCAATTGAGTACGTGGCGAGTCCTGACTTTATCAAAGTCATGACGGATCGTTTTGAAGAATTTTTTGAAGAATTAAATTTTAATGGCTTTGTTCAATCAAAAGAGATTTTTAAACATCTCGAACAAGAGGAATTAAAATTAATTCACTCGCCTTTAATACTCGATTATTACTTAGTTAAACTCGCTCACTACTGTGCAACAGATGAACGTGAATGTCTTGAAGAAGCGTATCGTCTTTTAACGTCAGTTAAGCCGTTGTTAAACAAAACACAACGCTTTAGATATTACCTATATCAAGGAATTGACCTGCTTTATTATCATCAAGACTATGAATTAGCTAAACAATTTTTTGAACTTGCAAAACAAGAGCTTGAAACTGGCCGTTTGTACGAAATGCTTGCTAATGTTAGCTATAAACAAGGCCAGTTTTATCAGGCATTTCAGTTCGTGAGCGAAGCAAAACGGCGTTATGTTTTAGAAGGAAATTTAGTCAGTTTATCAGGGATATATGAATTTGAAGCGATGCTTGCGTATAAAACAGGTAGTTTTAAACAAGCCATTGAATTGTGTGAATGTTCAGGTGCCTATGCTCATAAAATGAATCGATTCGATTTGACACTGACGCCACTTCTTTGCAAGGCTTTTATCCACTACACACGTCAAGAATCGTTAAAAGTGAGTGAAAGTTTAGAAGAAATAGCAAACATTCAACAACACTTTCAAGCAACATGGCCGGTTTTGATTTTAATTGAATGTTTTGAAGCGAAAACAGTGAAAGACTTTGAAAATATCGAAAAACGATGTCATGAAGAAATGCGAGCGGCCATATTATTAATTGGATTTTGTGTCACAGGTGGTGTATTTAAAAAAGATGAATTATCATCATTAATTCAAAAGTATCAAACAACGCATCGCCGTTTTCTATTAATCGATGAATGGATTTTTTATTTGTTAAAAGAATACTACACTTCAAAACGCCAATATAAAGAGGTAGTAGGTTTACTAAAACGACAACAACTCTAGGTTGAGAAATAAGTCAACAATTTTGGGTGTTAAGGGTGAAGATAGCGTCCGTTTTTCCCAAAGCTAAGCTAGTGATAGGATCAGTAAAATGGTTTATAATGTGAAGCGAGGTGAGGGGAAATGGATTTAATTAGACAAAATAAAAATTTTCGATTAGTATTTTTAGGCGCATTAGTTTCAAGTGTAGGAGATGTGTTGTTCAATTTTGCCATTGGACTCTATATTTTAGAGTTAACACACTCAGCCTTTATGTTGTCACTATATGGAACGATCGGTGGAGTAACGTGGTTACTTCTAGCTCCGTTTGGGGGTGTCATGGTTGACCGAATTCCACGCGTTAAAGTGATTTATTTCACAGATTTTATTCGAGGAATTAATATCTTACTTTGTGGGCTCGTGATGTTAACCGTGGATCATGTGAATATCATCATGGCTTGTCTTTGCTTAAGTTCAGTCATTAGTTCGATAAATGGGGCTTTATTTGGTCCAGCTTCACAGGCGATTATTCCACTAACTGTAGAAGAAGAGCAACTAGTCAAAGCGAATTCTTTAATGTCTTTAATGTACGGTATTAAAGATGTGTTTGGAATGCTGCTGGCAGGGATTTTATACAGTTGGCTTGGACCTATTGTGATTATTTTTATTAATGGGTTTTCATTTATTATGTCAGGAATCACGGAGTTATTTATTAAATTAGATGAAAGTGAGCTACTAAAACGAGCACAAGAAAGTCATGTCTTAACCGATTTAAAAGAAGGGTGTCGCTATATTTTATGTCAAAATAAAGCCATCTTATGGTTGCTCATTATTTTGAATTTTAAAAACTTGGCACTAGGACCTATTCAATCGGTATTAGTTCCCTATTTAATGAATGAGCATCTTCACGTGAATGAAATGTATTTATCCGCTTTATATGTGGCGATGGCGCTAGGAGGGATTTTAGGATCGCTATGGGTTTCAAAAGAAAAAGTTTTAAAAACAAATGAAACCATAAAAAAATCACTATGGACGCTAATAATTTGTGTAGGGATACAGTGGGCGTTATTTGAATTGCTTGAATTAGGGCGCATTCCGTATCTGGGATTCTTTTTGTTCTTATTTATTCTCTTTATTATCTCAGGTGCGATTAATGTGTTACTTTATGTCCCAGTCATGGCTTCATTGCAACGTGTTGTGTCAGCAGAATTTTATGGACGTGTCATGTCTTTATTTACGATGATCTCATCGATTACTTCACCGCTTAGCTTGATGTTTGGCGGGATCCTCATTGATTATGTTGGAATTTCTATGATCTATCTCTTTTCTTTGTTTTTTTTAGCTCTTTCTATTTATTTGATGAAGGAATGGAAAACATTAAAACAACTTTAAGATGGACTGAAGGTAGTCAGTCAGAGTGGATTCATGTTATAATGCTAATCATGTAATCAAGATCAAGCACTTTGGAGGGATCAAATGTGAAAATAGGTTTTTTTGATTCTGGAATCGGAGGCTTAACCGTTTTAAGTGAAGCATTAAAACGATTACCACATCATGACTATTTATACTATGCTGACACGTTGCACGCACCTTATGGACCCAAGCCAAAGGAAGAGGTTCGTGGCTATATCTTTGAAGCCATTGAATTTTTAGTGCGCAAAGGAGCAGATATCATTGTGATTGCCTGTAATACAGCGACTAGTATTGCAGTCAATGACTTAAGAGAGAAATATCAAATTCCGATTATTGGGATGGAACCAGCAGTTAAACCGGCTATTGAATGGGTTCAAGAAAGCGGAAAACGTGTGCTTGTGACGGCAACACCGTTAACGTTAAAAGAAGAAAAACTACATCATTTAATTGAACGATTAGATCAATCACATGTGACTGATTTATTGCCATTACCTGATTTAGTTCGTTTTGCGGAATCGTTTGATTTTTCTCCCGAAACGGTTGTTCCGTATTTAAAAAAACAATTAGTTGATTATCAGATTTCAGATTATGGTGCGATCGTCCTTGGATGTACGCATTTTCCGCTCTTTGCGTCATCTTTTAAAGAGGTTTTTGAACCAGGCATCGAGTTGATTGATGGAAGTGTTGGAACGGTGACTCATTTAGCAAATATAATTGATACGATGAAAGGTGAGACGTCTAAAACATCGACGGTGACATTTTATCAATCGGGAAGAGAAATAACCGAAGCGAATGAAATCAAAGGATTTAATCGTATTCTCAATCAAATAGCGTCTTAAGTTTTGGTATATCTTTGTGACTTTTATCATATCTTTTTTTAGACTAAGATTTTAAGGTTTTGAAAGAAAAGATGAAGAAAAGTCGTGGTGATGAAATGGACTTTCAATCGGTTAATCCTGAATTATTTATTTTAGTTGGAGAATTACTCGGAAATGTTATTGCCAATGAAATTCCATTAAATGTCCAAAATGCGGTTGGAAACTGGCTTCAGTTGGTTGGACAGGCCATTTTAACATATAATGCACAACAACAGTATTATCAACAAGGACCTGGTCGGTATTTTACTCCGGATAGTTTTAATGTGGATAATCCCTTTTGTCAATCGAATCAATCCAATCAAGACGGGATGAGTGCTGAGCAATTGAGACAATTTCAAGAGACATTAGAACAATTAGTCAAAAGAATCGAAACGCTTGAACAAGAGCTAAAGACGATGAAGCAGAGTGGTTAAAATTAACAGTTTTTTCATTCATGAACTCATGATGGTAAGGGTATACTATACTTATCGGAGGTGATCATCATGAGACATTATAGTCATCAAGCGGCTAATCACACTAAAAATCAAATGGATGTTGAATTTGGATCTGAGTTTGCTCCAAAAGATCATTTTTTAGATCAAGAAGCACAACAAGCATTATTATCTGCTAAAGCAGGAGGAACGATTACCAAACGTTTAGTTGAGATTGGGGAACAAATGTTAATGAATGAACCTAAAAAATAAAAGGTTAAAACGATTAAAATGAAATAATGAACCATAAATGACGATGGAACTCATCTGATTTTATGGTTTTTTTATATGATATGTTGAAAAATAACACTTATTAAGATTAAATCTGAAAAGCGTTAATCCCTCTTTTTTCGACGCTGTCATTTTATATAATAATGATTAAAAGAATGAAAGATTAAGTTTAAAAGTGAAAGGGTTAGAAATATGCCTAAAAATCTCGGTATCTTCGTAATCTCGGGGATAAGTTAAGTGAAAGAAATGAAAGTTTAATGTTGAATAAGCGTTAATTATAAAAAAAAAGACTTCTTTTTGACACAACTATGACACGATAAAGTCACAATTTTTACACATGAAAACACTTTTATTGGTAAAAACTATTTACTTTAGCAATAATTGGAAATATAATACACAATAACATCACATCAAACTAAGTCGTGATGAAATAAGGAGGGACCATATATGAATAAGAATTATTTATGGTTAGCTACTTGTTGTGCTTTAGTTGCCGGGGGATGTAGTAACAGTAATGATACTGCAGGTAATACAGAAGCGCCAAGTACTAACACATCAACAGAAAATGAAGGGACAGGAAGTACCGAAACAACAGACGTGTATCGTAATGATTATAACTACGTTTATAGTACTGATCCTGATACATTTGATTATGTGTATTCATTTCAAGCAGTTGATAATGAACATACGACTAACTTTGTAGATGGGTTGCTCGAACATGATCGTTATGGAAATTTAGTTGGAGCATTGGCAAAAAGCTATGAAGTAAATGATGATGCAACTGAATTTACGTTTCATCTTCGTGAAGGTGTCAAATGGGTGACAGACGATGGAATTGAATACGCTGAGGTGACAGCTCATGACTTCGTCACTGGTTTACGACATGCCGTTGAATTTGATTCACAAACCTTATACTTAGTTCAATATACCATTAAAAATTTAGATGCTTATTATAATGGAGAAGTAGAGTGGGAAGAAGTAGGGATTAAAGCAGTGGATGACTATACATTAGTTTATACACTGGAGGCCCCAACGCCATATTTTCACACGATTACAACTTATTCAATTTTAATGCCAGTTAACCAAGAATTCCTAGAGTCAAAAGGAACAGGATGTAAATTAGGTGCTGCAGAACCATCTAGCTGTTCATTTGGGGAAGTTGCACCTGATGGAATTTTATACAACGGGGCTTATTTATTAAGTAACTTTACCTCAAAATCAGTCATTGAATACACAGCAAACCCTGATTATTGGGATGCTGAACATGTTTATATTCCAAATGTAAAATTAGTTTACTATGATGGTTCAGATCCAGATAGCTTATTCACATCATTTGATAAAGGAGAGTTCTCATCAGCCCCAGTTTATACAGATAACGCTGCTATTTATGCATCAGCTAAAGAAAAATATGGAGATAATATCTTCATTTCTCGTACCACCTCAACATCATTCTGGATTTCATGGATTTTTGACCGCAATCAATATGCGTCTCCATTAGATTCATCAGTTGATGTTTCGCCACAAACGGATAAACAAAAAGCAGATACAGCATTAGCCAAACAAAATACAGCCTTCCGTAAAGCCATTATGTATGCATCTGATATTTCATCCGTGAATTCTCAATATGTAGGAGAAGATTTAAAATATGGTCGTTTACGTAACACCTTAACGCAACCTGATTTCTTATTAAATAGTCAAGGTCAAACGTATGGTGAATTGGTATCAGCTGCTTTAACAGCTTCAAATCCAACGGAATATCCAGCTGGATTTGACTTATCAGATGGACAATTAGCTTACTATAATACGGATTTAGCGACTCAATATATGGCTCAGGCGGTTGAAGAGTTAAGTGCACAAGGCGTTGAATTCCCAGTTCAATTAGATGTGATTGTTAATGGTGAATCAGAAAAAGGATTCCGTGCGGCACAAGCTTATAAAGCAACAGTAGAGGCTAATTTGTCGGATGTTCAAATTAATTTAATTATTTCAGATTCTACTAATATGGCAGCGTCTAAAACAGCCGATCAAATGAACTGTGACTTATACATTGGAGCAGGTTGGGGACCAGACTATGGTGATCCTAAAACTTATGTGGACATCGTCGATCCAGATAGTGGAGATATGTTAAAATACTTTGGATTAAACTGGACAGGTTCAGAAGTTGGAGACGATGCAGCAGTTAAAGAAGCGATTGGATTATACGAATTCCAAGCCTTAAAAAATGCAGCAGAGGCTATCGTTGATGACTTAGATTTACGTTATGAATTATATGCAAAAGCAGAAGCTTACTTATTAGAAAATGCTATTCTTATTCCATATATTACACAAGGTGGTGGATATGCGGTATCTCGTGTTGTTCCTTATACTCAACCTTACGCAGCGTATGGTTTATCTGATAATAAATATAAAGGAATGCAAGTTTCTAATGAAGTCATTACGGTTGAAGAACGTGAAGCGTTAAAAGCAGATTGGGAAAGTAAATTAGGTCAATAGTTTGACTAGTCTATATGCGCTTTAAAGATTGGGGCGATGCCCTAATCTTTTTGCATATAGAAAATTTAATAAAGGGGGAATGTTAATGAAACGATACATGCTATATCGATTTTTAAGATCGCTATTTTCAATCTTCATGGTTATCACAATTGTCTTCACCTTAATTTACTCAGTTATCCCGCGTGATCGTGTGTTCTTTTCGGACAGTAATATCGAAAAAATCCAAAAAAGACCAGACGATTATGCAAACTATAAGAATATTCAATGGGAAAAGTTGGGTTATTTAAAATACGATACCATTCAAGATTATTGTAAAGAGTTATATGGAGCCGCAACAACGGAATATAGTAACTGTGTTTTACCTGAGTCACAAGAAACAAAAGATTATGTAGCTTTACGTGAAAAAGAAGGATATGAGGTTCAATATTTTACAGAATCAGGACAAGCTTTTGCGACACGAGACATTCCAATTTTACAACGTGCGCTAAATTGGTGGGGGAATCTAATTAGCTTTGATCATCCGTACAAAGTGCAATCAGAAAATAATCCTGATTTAGAACGTAAAGTTTATATTGGAAAAGATCATAATAATCGTCCTGCTGTGATGTGTACAGGATGTGAAAGTAAATATTTAATTTATTTTGATGGGAATTTTCCATTTATTCATCAAAACTTCATCACCTTTAGTTTAGGAACGTCTTATCCAACGTATAATGGCCAAGAGATATTAGATGTCATTTCTGAAACACAAGGCTCTAAAAAGACAGAAGAAATCACCTTACCAAATGGAAATAAAGCAAATTCAGCATTAAATTTATATACGTGTAAATATAAAGATACACTAGATAATATTGATCAAAAGCAATTCGTAGATCATTATGCAAATTGTAAAACCAATAAAACGGATCCATCAATGGTTCAAATCTCATTTACCATCGGATTTATCTCGCTTGTTTTAACGTATATCATTGGGATTCCACTTGGGATTCAAATGGCGAATCATAAAGGAAAACTATTTGATAAAATGGGTCAATGGTATATCATTTTCATGATTTCGATTCCAGGTTTAGCTTATATTGTGTTAGTTCGATTCCTAGGGAGTAAATATGCTGATTTACCAGGAATGTTTCCAATGCTTGGTTCAAGTAACCCAAAATCATATATCTTACCGATTATCTCGCTTACCTTAATGTCAGTAGCAGGACGTATGATGTGGATGAGACGTTATATGATTGATCAAACGACCATGGATTACGTGAAGTTTGCACGCGCTAAAGGATTATCAGAAAATGAAATTTTCTTTAAACATATTTTCAGAAATGCAATCGGTCCTATTGCTCATGGACTTCCAGCGGCGGTTATTTTCTGTATTTCAGGGGCATTAATTACGGAAGCTGTCTATAGTATACCTGGGATGGGGAAAATTTTACCAGATTCTATCAATGTTTATAATAATTCAATGGTCATCGGAATTACATTCTTATTTACAACGTTAGCCATTTTCTCAACCTTCCTTGGGGACTGGTTGTTAACACTTGTTGATCCACGTATTACATTACATGAAAAAGGGGGACGTAAATGATGAGCGATTCAAGATTTGAATTTGTCAAAATAGATGTACAAGCATCTGAACATATTGCAGCACCAGCTTACTCATATTGGCGTTCTGTATCACGCGCCTTCTTTGCCAAAAAAACAACGGTTTTTTTATTAATTGTGGTGATTGTTTTTTCATTAATTGCTTTGATTCAACCGATTTTATCAGGATATGATCCACAAATCGTTCCTAATATTAATGATGCTTCAATGCGTTTTTTAGGACCAAGCGCCCAATATCCATTTGGGACTGATGATGTTGGAAATTCTGTTTGGGATGTCGTTTGGGCTGGAACGAAAACATCGTTAATCATTGGATTTATCGTGACATTAATTAATACAGTCGTGGGTGTTTTCGTCGGAGCTGTTTGGGGATTTTCGAAAAAAGTTGATAAATTTATGCTTGAAGTATATAACATTGTCTCAAGTGTTCCATATATTTTAATTGTCACCGTACTGATGTATGCGATTGGTCGAGGATTTTGGCAACTTGTGTTTGCAATGTGTGTCACTGGATGGTTAGGAACAGCTTATTTTATAAGAACGCAAGTGATGATTATTCGGGATCGTGAGTACAATTTAGCATCAAAATGTTTAGGAACGCCGACTGGGCGTTTAGTGACACGCAATATTTTACCGTACTTAATTTCAGTAATTATGACCATTGTAGCGGGAGATATTCCAGGTGCAATCGGAACAGAGGTAACGCTTTCTTATTTAGGTATCGGACTTGGAGTAGATACGCCATCTTTAGGACGTATGATTAGTAAATACGCGAATTATTTTAATGGATATCCGCATTTATTTTGGGCACCGGTTTTAGTGTTGGCAGTGGTGACAGTTTCGTTATATGTGATTGGACAATCGTTAGCGGATGCATCAGATCCACGTACACACATGTAGAAAGGGGAGTGTAAACATGAGTGTAAGAAAGACCGTTTTATCAGTAAAAGATTTAGAAATTCAATTTAAAGTTCGTGATCGACGTTTAAATGCGATTCGTCGCATTTCACTTGATTTATATGAAGGTGAAACCTTAGCTATTGTAGGAGAATCAGGTTCAGGAAAATCAGTTTTAATTAAATCATTTACTGGAATGCTTGAATCTAATGGGGAAATTGTTGGAGGAGAAATCCTCTTTGAAGGACAAGATATTAGTAAACTAAAAAAAAATAAAGAATGGGATGGCATTCGTGGGGCTAAAATTGCAACGGTTTTTCAAGATCCGATGACGTCTTTAAATCCGGTTCGAACGATTGGTTCTCAAATTGCAGAAGTAATCGTTAAGCATCAAAAACTAAATAAAGTAGAAGCAAAAGCGAAAGCCATCGATTTAATGAAACGTGTTGGAATTACAGATGCACAAAAACGATTTGGAGATTATCCGCATCAATATTCAGGGGGAATGCGCCAACGGATTGTCATTGCCATTGCTTTGGCTTGTCGACCTAAAATATTAATTTGTGATGAACCTACAACGGCTCTTGATGTCACGATACAGGCACAAATCTTGCAGTTAATTAAAGATTTGCAAGCTGAGTATGGATTTACAACGATTTATATTACGCATGACTTAGGTGTGGTCGCAAATGTAGCAGATCGCGTCGTTGTGATGTATTCAGGGCAAATTATTGAATATGGAGAGGTTGAAGAAATTTTCTATGAGCCAGCGCATCCGTATACATGGGCGTTACTTTCATCATTACCACAACTTGGAACTAAAGGAAATGAGCTCTTTTCTATCAATGGAACGCCTCCATCACTTTATAATGAGATTATTGGAGATGCCTTTGCCCCAAGAAATCAGTTTGCGATGCAAATTGATTTCGAAGAAGAACCACCATTTTTTGAAATTACGCCCACTCATTTTGCTAAAACGTGGTTACGTGATGAGCGTGCGCCAAAAACGGAAATGCCAAAAACGTTACAAAATTTACATGAAAAACTCGTGGCAATTTATGGAGAGGGCGCAAACGGAGGGGTGAACTAATGAGAGAACGTGAAGTTTTATTATCGGTCAAAGATTTAGAAATTAAATTTAAAGATTTTGTGGCAGTAAAAGATGTGAATTTTGATATTTATAAAGGAGAAACCTTCTCGTTAGTTGGAGAATCTGGATCAGGAAAAACAACCATTGGGCGTGCGATTATTCGTATTAACGACACGTCAAAAGGTGAAATTTTATTTAATGGGAAAAAAATTAATGGACGAATTACGCGAGATATGAATAAATACATTGTTAAAAATATTCAGATGGTGTTTCAAGATCCCGCTGCCTCATTAAATGAACGTGCGACCGTTGATTACATTGTTTCCGAGGGATTAATTAACTTTGGGATGTATGAAAATGAAGCAGATCGGAAACAAAAAGTTATTAAAGCACTTGAATCCGTAGGATTACTTCCAGAGCATGCCACGCGTTATCCTCATGAATTTTCAGGAGGACAACGCCAACGAATTGGAATGGCCCGTGCAATCGTCATGGAGCCAGAGTTTATTATTGCGGATGAGCCGATTTCGGCTCTAGATGTTTCAATTCGTGCGCAAGTGTTAAATTTACTAAAAAAATTACAACAGGACAAAGGCTTAACATATTTATTTATTGCGCATGATTTATCAGTGGTACGATTTATTTCTGATCGAATTGCGGTTATTCATAAAGGACGCATTGTAGAGTTAGCTGAGGCGGAAGAATTGTTTTTAAATCCGTTTCATCCGTATACAAAATCTTTATTATCAGCGATTCCAATTCCCGATCCTCGTCTTGAAAAAAATAAGCAATTAATTGTCTACACAGGCGAAGAGCATGATTATACGGTTGATAAACCTAAGTGGACTGAAATTAAAACAGGACACTTTGTATGGGCAAATGAAGCGGAAGCGCGTGAATATAAAAAGAATGCTAAAGTTAAATAAAGGGTCGTCTTAAAGGTCAGTTACATGTGTTTGTAGCTGACTTTTTTTGCTTTTAACAATTACAAGAAGAGGGAATACGATATAGTAAAGAAGGGGGGATAAGATTGAAACTAAAGAAATATAATCGGCAAAAGGCCATTGATTATGCAAGAAAATGGGCATTAGGACGCAATCCACTCTACCATGATTATGAAAATTATGGAGGAGATTGTACCAATTTTATTTCACAATGTTTACATGCAGGAGAAATTCCTTTTGATGTGAATGGGCGAGATGTTACACAAAAATGGTACTGGTATAGTGACCAGTCTCGAACTCCGTCCTGGACCTCAGCGAGACCTTTGAAAAACTACATCTTGAATAATAACAGAGAATTATCACAGAATTATGGGATTTATGCAAAACCTTGTCAATATGAAGAGTTAGAACTTGGAGATTTAGTCCAAAAAACAGTGAATGGTGAAATTACTCATACCATGATGGTCACAGCGCGTGTTTTTGATAAAAATGGTCAATTGATTGATTATCTAGTTTGTCAACACTCATATGACTTATTAGATTTTCCGTTGTCTCAAAAAGATGGAATTTTAAGTTTTATTAAAATAGTAGGTTATTATGATTGGTAATTTTGGATTATTTTTATTGAAATTTAAAGATATTTCAAATTGAATTCATACATGTTTTCGTGAGATAAAGTCATAATACTATAGTCGACCAATTCGACAAGATTTTGAAAGTGAGGACTTAATCATGAGAAATAATAACAATGCAAAAAACAATGCAAAAAACCAAGCAAATGCACAAGCTAAAAACCAAACAAATGCAAATGTAGAATTCGCAAATGACTTTGCCAATACAAATGCAAAAAACCAAACAAACAAATTAGCTTCTCAATCAAATACTAAAAATAATTGCCGCTAGTTAGTTAGAATTTATCAAATTGGCAAGAAAAATGAGACAGATAGAGGTCTCATTTTTTTTATGTGTAAACTCTGAAAATGGAAGATTCACATGAAATTAACAGACATTTTTTTGAATTGGACACAAATAATAAGAGTGTCGAGATTCGACAAGAAAATGTGAGGTGTTAATGATGAGTCAAAAAGCGAAAAAATGTGAAGGTAATAATCAATGGGCAGGGCAAAAAGCAGCTGCTAAAGCTACTCAGTATCACGATAAAACCGAGTTTAGTAATGAGTGGGTATCAACGAATAAAGTAGCCGATTGCAATCACCCAACTGAAAAAGAATCACAGGGTGATCAAGAAGAGTCAAGATGTCATTGTTCACATAAGCATTAAACCGAGGAAATAGTAAAAAACGCTATGAGATTGGTCATAGCGTTTTTTGTCATTTTCTAGTATAATAAAAATTGACGACATGAAGAAAGGGTGAGGACATGGAATTATTTGTATCAGATTTAGATGGGACTTTATTAAATAAGCAAAGCGAAGTCTCACAGACATCACGCCAAATTATTAATGATTTAATAGATAAAGGGGTGAAGTTTACCGTCGCAACAGCCCGTACACATGCGACTGTTATTGATTTACTAGAAGGATTAAAGATTGAAATGCCAATTGCCATTATGAATGGCGTGGGGATTTTCGATTTAAAAAATAGAAAATACTTGGAGATTGTGGATTTAGCAAAAGATACCACAATGTCTGTTTTAGCCGTTTTTGATAGCTTAAAACTAGAGCCGATGATTTATGGAATTAAGGATGATCAATTAAGTGTTTATTACCGTGAAATTAACAATGAAGTCGCACAAGACTTTTATTTAGGTCGTTGTGATAAACCATTGAAAACATTTAAACAAATTCAAGACTTTACACCATATATTCAAGATGAACAAATCGTAAATATTTTAGTCTTTGATAAGCTTGAGTTAATCGAAGAGGCTTATCGTCAAATTCAATTCATTGAGGGTGTGAGTGCAACATATTATAAAACACGTACAGAGGGATTTGGCTATATGGAATTATATAGTGCAAATGCCTCAAAAGCAAATGGAATCAAAGCGTTAGCAAAATATGCAGACTTTAGTAAAATCATTGGATTCGGAGATAATTTAAATGATTTACCAATGTTTGAACAGGCGGATGAAGCATATGCTCCTGCAAATGCGGTTCCTGAGATTAAAAAAATTGCGACAGGTGTGATTGGTCATCACAACGAAGATGCCATAGCCCTATATTTACAAGAGCGTTATCATCAAAATAATCAATAATTAAAAGAGCTTGGTTAATCTTAAACCAAGCCTTTTTAGCAGAGATGAAAAATACAGGATAGAAATGGATACTATTTGCACAAGTGCATAAACTATAGTATTATATTAGTAACGCGTTGTAGTGGAGGAGGATGTTTATGGCGGTTTCGAAATACTATCGAATCGATGAACCAAATCAAGAAATTGGAAGTATTGAAATCCATTCACAAGTTTTTGAAGTGATTGCACATAATGCAACAGCAGAAATTGAAGGTGTTTCAAAAATGTTTGAAAGTATCTCACAATCCATCGCAGATACTTTTAATAGTAAAAAACATCGTAATGGTGTTGAAGTAGAATTTGATGAATCAGGGTTAACGATTGATGTTTATGTGAGTATTAAAGCCGGATATACCATTAATGAGGTGGCTGAAAAAATTCAGAAAAATATTCATCAAATGATTTATCATATGACATCAGTTAAAACACATGAAATTTATGTTCATGTCGTATCGATTGATTTTGACTAGTAAAATAAACCACTTTTGGTGGTTTATTTTATTTTTTTCTACGTTTTGTTCATAAATGTGATAAGATATATAGTTGAAATTGTAGAAAATAGTATACAATATAAAAGTAGCAACTTAGAAGATTTGAATAGAAAGAGGGATTTTTGTGATTCGTCATGTTATACGTCAATTTGCAGTACAAACATTATATCAAATGGAAGTGGGGCAACTGACACGTGAAGAAGCCATTGAAAATATTGAATTAATGGTGGAAAGCTTAAAAGAAGAGGCGATTGAATTAATGGCCGAAGAAGTGACACCTCATCAAGCATTACAAATGGAACAAACTTTTAAATTAGATGAATTCTATTTTGAGTTAGTTAACGGGGTATTAACACATAAAGAGCAGTTAGATCAAATCATTAATGATAACCTTCGTGGATGGAGTCTATCACGTTTAAATAAAGTAGATAAAGCTATTTTACGTCTTGCGACATATGAAATGAAATATTGTCAAGACACAGCAAAGAAAATTGTTATTGATGAGGCGTTAGAGTTAACGAAAGAATTCTCAGATACAGGAGATGGAAAAGCACGTAGCTTTAACAATAAAGTTTTAGATCAAATTAGTAAACATATTGCATAGGGTGTGAGTCAATTGGAGCAAAAGCAACCATTAACCGTCAAAGCATTAACCAAATATATTAAATTAAAATTTGACTATGATAAAAATTTACAACACTTATTATTAAAGGGTGAAATTTCAAATTTTAAACGTCATTCCAGAGGGCATTTTTATTTCACGCTCAAAGATGATGAAGCTCAAATTAATGCGGTGATGTTTGCCAGTGCCGCTTCGCAAGTTTCATTTATGCCAAAAGAAGGGATGCAAGTCGTTGTAAAAGGACATATTGCTGTTTATGAGGCTGGCGGATCGTATTCTTTGTATGTAAAAGAAATGACGGAAGATGGGATTGGAAATTTATATGTTGCCTTTACTCAAATGAAAGAACGTTTAGGTGCGGAAGGATTGTTTGATGCGAGATTTAAACAGCCCATCCCCCCTTTTCCTCATGCGATAGGTGTCATTACCTCTCCAACAGGGGCGGCGATTCGAGATGTATTATCGACCATTAAAAGGCGTTTTCCCCTTGTGAAGGTGTATGTTTATCCGGCTCTGGTGCAAGGAGAACAAGCAGCACCTTCAATCGTTAAATGTATTCAACAAGCAAATGAACTCAAACAAGTAGATACTTTAATTGTGGGGCGCGGTGGTGGATCAATTGAAGACCTGTGGGCTTTTAATGAAGAAATTGTGGCCAGAGCCATTTTTGAATCAAAAATTCCAATTATCTCTGCCGTGGGTCATGAAACGGACTTTACGATTGCTGATTTCGTCGCAGATCATCGTGCCCCAACACCGACAGGAGCAGCAGAAATAGCTGTTCCGAATGTCGTAGATGTTTTAAAACACTTGAATCAACTAAATGTGAGGTTAAATCACAATTTTAATGTTCAATTCGAACAAAAAAAGCAATGGCTTTCACAGCTATCGAATCATTATATTATGAAAAATCCTCATGCTTTATTTGAGCAACGTTTAGTTTATGTCAGTCAGTTAAATGATAAACTACAGTACCAATTACAACAACAACTGAGAAAACGTCAACAAATTTTAATGATGCATTCTAATCGATTGATTCAACACAATCCAAAGCAACGAGTGATGAATTATCAACACCAACTCGAATACTTGTCTAAAGCTTTACAAAGTGGAATGAATCAAGAGTTAGCAAATCAAAAACAACACTATGGATTACTTTTAACGAAACTCGACATGCTTAATCCCATGTCTATTTTGAAAAAAGGATACACGGTGACAACGAATGAAAAAAACGAAATGGTGACGAGTGTTTCACAAGTAAGTGTGGGACAAAAAGTAACCGTTGCCTTTGATGATGGATCATTTGTTGCAGAGGTTGATGAAATAAAATCGATGTGAAAGGGTGAATCTTAGTGAGTGAACCAAAAATGAATTTTGATGAAGCATTAAGTCAATTAGAACAAGTGGTTCGTCAGCTAGAAGCTGGAAATTTACCACTTGAGCGTTCAATCGAGCTGTATAAGCAAGGAATGTCTTTATCTAATGAATGCCACCAAAAGCTTCAAAAAATTGAAGCAGAAGTTGCAAAATTAGTTGATTCATCAGGAAATGTCACGGATTTCGAGATTCCGGGGGAATAGTTCATGTTATCAACTTATATTGAAACGAATAAAAAACCATTTGAAAAGGTCATGTTTGACTTAATTGAATCAGAACCTATCCCATCAGAATTAAAAGAATCGATGCTTTACTCGTTAAAAGTAGGAGGGAAGCGATTAAGACCTATTCTGTTATTTGCTGTGTTAGAATCTTTTAACCTCGCACCACAAAAAGGATATCACGTCGCAGCAGCACTTGAAATGATTCATACTTATTCCTTAATTCATGATGATTTACCTGCAATGGATGATGATGCATTGCGTCGTGGGAAACCAACCAATCACATTGTTTTTGGTGAAGCAACAGCTATTTTAGCAGGTGATAGTCTATTGACACATGCCTTTAAAGTCATTGCAGAAGACGAACGATTGACGACAAATCAACGATTATCGTTGATTCAAGCATTATCGTTAGCCTCTGGACCTATGGGAATGGTAGCAGGTCAAGTTCTTGATATGGAAGCTGAAGTTAAAGCAGTGTCTTTAGAACAACTCAAACAGATTCATGTGAATAAGACGGGGCGATTAATCGAATTTGCGATTGTAGCAGGAGCGATTATTGCGCAGGCTGATGATGAAGTCATTAACCAGTTGAAACAATTTGCGTATCATCTTGGACTTGCCTTTCAAATTAAAGATGATATTTTAGATGTTGAAGGTAGTACAGCTGTGTTAGGAAAAAACGTAGGAAGTGATTTAGTAAATGGAAAGAGCACTTATGTGTCATTAACGTCTTTAACAGAGGCAAAAAACATGTTAGAAGAAGAAATTAAGTGTGCTAAAGTAATCTTACATAACCTTCCAGTTTCAACAGCTGTCTTAGAAGCTATTACCGATTACATTAAAGACCGTCAAGCTTAATAAAAATGGGGGCGATTAGACTTAATCGTCCTTTTTTTGACGATTTATCTTCATTTATAATGAATAATGGATGGCTACTGGTGGGAAAAAAAGTCGAAGTGTGGTATGATGATAGAATAAAAATCAAATATGGTTATATTTGAGAAGAAAAGATTAATAATAAAGGTGAAAATGAGGTTGGAGTGATAGAGATGTATAACATCAAGGAGATACAAGATCCTACGTTTATAAAACAATTATCGAATCGACAATTGAAAATTCTTTGTAAGGATCTTCGTACGTTCTTAATCGATTCGTTATCTAAAACAGGTGGACATCTGTCATCAAATCTCGGGGTGGTTGAATTAACCGTTGCTTTGCATAAGGTATTTAACTCACCAGAAGATAAATTTATTTGGGATGTAGGACATCAAAGCTATATCCATAAAATCTTAACAGGAAGAGCAAAGGATTTTCCAACATTAAGACAGTATAAAGGGCTGTCAGGCTTTCCAAAGCGAAAAGAGTCAAGCCATGATTGCTGGGAAACTGGTCATGCCTCTACCTCTATTTCAGCTGCAGTTGGAATGGCTTACGCCAGAGATTTAAATGAAGATGATTATCATGTCATTGCTATTATCGGTGACGGCTCATTAACAGGAGGAATGGCATATGAAGCTTTAAATCATATTGGACATACGAATAAGCGTTTAATCGTCATTTTAAATGACAATGAGATGGCAATTTCACCGAATGTCGGAGCCTTACATAATATTTTAGGAACGATTCGAACAACAGATTCATATTTAAATACAAAACGTCAAGTCAAAGCTGTTTTGAAGGGAAATCAGGTGTTAAATGGTGTGATTCACCGTACAAAGGGAAGTGTTAAGCGATTACTTATTGGAAATACACCTTTTGATGCGTTAGGATTTAAATATTTTGGACCCGTTGATGGACATAATCTGAATGACCTGATAAAGAATTTGAATTTTGCTAAAAAAGCGGATAAACCGGTCCTCATTCATGTGAAAACTACAAAAGGAAAAGGATTCTCGTTTGCCGAACAAGATAAGCTAGGAACATGGCACGGCGTTGGAAAATTTAATAAACGAACGGGAAATGTTGCGGGAGATAAAAAAGAAAATCAAATTTCTTGGAGTAAATTGATTAGTAATGGGTTAATGGAGCTAACAGCGCACGATAAACGTTGTGCAGTGATTACACCCGCCATGATTAATGGGTCGGCATTAAATGAATATGCCAAGCGTTATCCCGATCGTTTAATCGATGTGGGGATCGCAGAAGAGCATGCTGTTACGATGGCAGGTGGAATGGCGACTCAGGGAATGAAACCATTTGTTTCAATCTATTCGACGTTTTTAAAACGTTCATATGATCAAATTCATCACGATATTGCGAGACAAAATTTGGATGTTGTCTTTGGGATTGATCGAGCAGGGATTGTTGGAGCAGATGGCGAGACCCATCAGGGGCTTTATGATATTGCAATGCTTCGTCCAGTGCCTAATATGACACTGATGATGCCTCGTAATGGGGAAGAAGCATACAATCTTCTTTATACCGCTTATCAAACGCCAGGACCATTTGCAATGCGTTATCCACGTGGTGATGTTTGGCAAGTTGATCCTCATTATCATGAGTGGAAAATGATTGAAATTGGATCTTGGGAGTGGTTAGCAACCGCTCAGGATGCAGTCATTGTTTCAATGGGGCCGGTTTTAAGTGAATTAGCTGAATTAGTTGAGGAACTAAAGTTAGAAGGCCTTCACATTGGATTGGTTAATGCAAGATTTATTAAACCGTTGGATTATAAAATGCTTGATGAAATAGCCGCCTTACAGGTTCCGATCATTGTTTATGAAGAATCAACGTTAATAGCAGGACTCGGATCAGCCATTTTAGAGTATTACAATGAGACAAACCAAAGGGTTGAGATCAACCGATTAGGAATTCCGGATATTTATGTTCAACACGGTCGTGTCTCAGAAATTTTAGAAGAACTTCATTTAACAATCGAAGATGTTAAATTAGAAGTGATGCGTAGCTTAAAGAAATAGGTCGGTGTAAGTTAATGAAAAAAGAACGAATTGATGTGTTATTGACACAACTTGGATATTTTAATTCACGTGAAACAGCTAAGCGTGCCATCATGGCAGGGCTTGTTTTAGTGGATCAACAACGAATTGATAAACCGGGAGAAAAGGTTCCAGTAGAATCAAATATTACTGTAAAAGGAAACGTTTGTCCTTATGTCAGTCGAGGTGGATTTAAGCTTGAAAAAGCCATTAAAGCCTTTAATTTAGATTTAAAAGATAAAATTATTATTGATATCGGATCCTCAACAGGAGGATTTACAGATTGTGCCCTTCAAAATGGTGCTAAACTCTCGTATGCCGTTGATGTGGGTTACAACCAATTAGACTGGAAAATTCGTCAAGATGAGCGAGTCATTTGTATGGAACGTACAAACTTCAGATATATGACACCGGAAAATCTAACGCATGGTGTTCCTGAATTTGCATGTATCGATGTTTCATTTATCTCATTAAAAATCATTTTCCCAGTTTTAAAACAATTATTAGCAAAAGAAGGGCAAGTGGCAGCGTTAATTAAGCCACAGTTTGAAGCAGGAAAAGATCAGGTAGGTAAAAAAGGAATTGTGCGTGATCCTAAAATACATATCAAAGTTATTCAAGAAATTGTGGATTTCTTAACTGCTTTAGAATTAAGTGTATTAGGATTAACTTATTCACCGATTAAAGGTGGCGAAGGAAACATTGAGTTTTTAGTTCATGTTGGAAACAATGAACAGTTGACAACTTTAATTACTGAAAAAGAAATTATTAATGTGGTAACGGAAGCTCATAGTCAATTATAAACAAAAGAAGCGAAAAGAGGGGAGATGCATATCTCTCCTTTTATTATTTTTGAAACAAATGTTTGTTTTTTTAAAAAACGAGAGTTGAACAAATGTTCTATTTTTGATATAATGTGAAACAAATGAAATGAATTTTGGTAAGAGATATAGCTTATCGTGACATAAGAATAAAATAAAGATAATTTGAACAATATAGTGGGTGATTATATGTTATCGCATTTATCAATTCAAAATATGGCCATCATTGAAGGGTTACAATTAGATTTAAATCAAAAAATGACGGTGTTAACCGGAGAAACGGGAGCCGGAAAATCAATTATTATTGATGCTATTTCATTATTGATTGGAGATCGTGCCTCAACCGATTTAATTCGTTATCATGAAGAAATGGCAGTGGTTGAAGGCGTTTTTGAAATTGAGAACAATAAACCGTTAAAATCTTATCTAATCGCACATGATATTCCATTTGAGACGCAATTAATTGTTAAACGTACCATTAAACGTTCAGGTAATGGCCAAATTCGAGTAAACGGAGAATTAATGACAGCCAATCAACTAAAAGAAATTGGTCAATATTTAGTGGATATTCATGTTCAACATGATACACATCGATTATTTAATCAAGATTATAATTATCAATTAATTGATAACTTTGATACATCTGATCAAATAGAGAAGGCTAATAAAGCGTATCAAAAGGCTTTAAAGGGGTATAACGGAGCGAAGAAAAAGTATCTCGATTTTAAAAAAAATGCAGATGAAATTCAAAAGCGAATGGATTTAATTCTTTTTCAAAAAAGTGAAATCGAAAAAGTCAATCTGAAAAAGGGTGAATTAGAAGAGCTTGAAGATCGTCGCCATATCATTTTAAATTCGGATAAATTACATAAATCATATACTCAAATTTTATATAATTTAAAAGGAGATGGCGGTGCCATTGAAAAATTATATGAGGCCTACAATCAAACTCAAATGCTTGCTAACATTGATGAAGAGTTAACACCTTCTGTTTCACAAATGGCGGATATTTATTATGGCTTAGAAGAGTTTTTAATGATGATTAATTCGAAGTTAGATGAATTAAATTATTATCCAGAAGAGCTTGACGAAATTGAATCACGATTAAATGAACTGCAAATGTTAAAACGAAAGTATCGTATGGATATCGAAGAAATCATGACCTACCATGCTCAAATTGTGGAAGAGTTGGCCCAAGTTGAGGATTTTGATCACTATGAGAAAAACCTTCATGAGGAATTAAAAACTGCTCATCGGGACTTAATTGAAGCGGGAGAGGTATTGAATCAACATCGTCAAGAAATTTCAGAGGTGATTAAGACTCAGCTGATTCAAGAATTAAATGATTTACAGTTATTTAATACTCAGTTTGATATTGCCTTTACACGCCATCAAACCGATGAAATAATTCAAGGATTTTATACGATCAATGGAATTTATGATATTCAATTCTTATTAAGTACAAATAAAGGAGAGCCAATGAAACCTTTAAACAAGGTAGCATCAGGTGGAGAGTTATCTCGAATTATGTTAGCCTTAAAAACGATTTTGAATCGTGGTCAATTCATTTCAACCATTATTTTTGATGAAATCGATACAGGAGTTAGTGGTCAAGTTGCTTCAAGTATTGGGGCAAAAATGAAAGAGATTGCCAAACAAAAACAAGTTTTATGTATCACGCATTTACCACAAGTTGCTTCACTCGCAGATTATCATATTCATGTCTCTAAACATGAACGCAATGAACGCACCATTACGTCTGTTAAATATTTAACACTCGAAGAGAGAATGCATGAGATTGCGAGAATGTTAAGTAGTGATAATATTACGGAATCGGCAATATTAAATGCGAAACAATTATTACAAAATCATTAATAAATATGAAGAATTCCTTTTTTTTGAGCGCTAGAGTAGAAAAATTGGAATTCTTTTTTTTAGATATTTGAGATTGAAAGAGCCATAATAATTTTGTAGTTCGTGTCGAATAAAGTTGAAAGGAGGCGCAATATGAATCAAAAATTTAATAAAAATTTAAAAAAAGTTTATAATCTTTTGATATTTGTCTTCTCATTAATCAGTATTGTCGCTCCTGCAAGTGAATATGCATGGGCCAAAACGGATAATGAACAACTTTTACACATTGATGAAAAACGAAAAATCTATGAGGTTTCTCATCATCGATTCGAAAAAACAAACACAGTGGCTTCAGTCGACCGATATATGCTTATTCCGGGTGGTGATGCCATTGGAATCAAGATTCAAACAGATGGATTAGTCGTCGTGGATACTTATTTAGTCAATACCTCTAATGGAGCGATTAATCCGGCTAAAGAAGCAGGAATTGTGAAAGGTGATTTAATTGTAGCTGTGAATAATCAAAAAATTACGACTGTTGATGATTATAAGCAGCAATTATTATTGAGCCAAAATAGTGGTCAATTGATCTTAACTGTAAATCGTCAAGGCAAAATTGAACATGTTACGGTTCATCCGGTGACGTCTACAGAAGGCGTCACCACGACGGGACTTTATCTACGTGATAAGTTAGCTGGAATTGGAACCTTGACATTTATTGATCCAAATTCCTTGAAATATGGAGCACTTGGACATGAAATTATTGATCAAGATACCAATCAGTTAGTGACGGTGAGTTATGGAGAAATTATAAACTCCAATGTGACAGCAATTCGTAAAGCGGCAACAGGTAGACCAGGTGAAAAAGTGGCTGACATTTTATTTGATCAAAAGTTAGGAACACTGGAAAAAAACAATAACTTCGGTATCTATGGTGTTATGGGAAATGCTGATACATTTAGTAAAGAACCGATGCCAATTGCTTATGCGAATGAGGTAAAAACTGGTCCAGCTCAAATTTATACTGTATTAAATGGAAATAAAGTTGAGGTATTTAATATTAACATTACCGAAGTCAATCCTCAAACACAAAAAGCTATTAAAGGATTAAAATACGTGGTAACGGATGAACGCTTGCTCAATGAAACCGGTGGAATTGTTCAAGGGATGAGTGGTAGTCCAATCATTCAAGATGGAAAAATTGTAGGTGCTGTTACTCATGTATTAGTTCATGATGCGACGATGGGATATGGTATTTTTATTGAGTGGATGCTACAAGAAGCGGGAATTGATTATTTAAATATTCAAAGTACAACGAATGTAGCTTAGCTAAATACCCAAATTCGACAAAATTCCACATTGTGAGGTGAATATTCGCTCTTTGTGAATAAAAGACAAAACATGATAAAAAATATTTGTCGAATAGAAAAAGTAAAATTTACAATATTTTAAAAATTTACAAGTAATCATTGAAAAATGTAAGGAACTGTAATTTAATAGTAATATAAACCGTAAAAAATTAGGGGGACAAGAGATGAGTAAATTAAGAGTTCTATTAGCGGACGACAATAAAGAATTAATTACTGTACTTTCAGAGTATATTTCTTTACAAGACGACATGGAAGTAGTGGAAGTAGCGGGAAACGGGAATGAAGTTTTATCGACATTACGTCAACGTGAAATTGATATTTTATTATTAGATGTTGTAATGCCTGATTTAGATGGTGTGAGCGTACTCGAAGAATTACGTGAAAATCCTTCAATGTATCGTCGTCCACGTCATATCATTATGTTCACAGCTTTCAATCAAGAAAAAATTATGATGCGTGCTGCTGAATTAGGAGCTTCATATTTTATTATGAAACCATTTGAAATTAATAAAATTGTTAAAATTATTCGTGACATTAACGTACGTTTTGATGCTGTAGAACCATCAAAACCATCAGTGAACGCCTTATACTCAAGCCGCCCTGTTGTAAAAGAGTTTGACTTAGAGGCTGAAATTACGAATATTTTACATGAAATGGGTGTGCCAGCTCATATCAAAGGATACTTATACTTACGTGAGTCAATTAAAATGGTTTATAACGATATTGAATTGTTAGGATCAATTACAAAAGTATTATATCCAGATGTAGCAAAAAAATATAAAACAACGGCTTCACGTGTTGAGCGTGCGATTCGTCATGCCATCGAAGTAGCATGGAATCGCGGAAATATTGAAGCGATCTCAAATATTTTTGGCTATACGGTAAGTGTATCAAAATCTAAACCAACGAACTCAGAGTTTATTGCGATGATTGCCGATAAACTTCGTTTAGAACATAAAAATAAAGTTGCATCTTAATAATCAAACAAAAAGAGTATTGACCGAATCAATACTCTTTTTTATTTTTTTCTTTAAACAACTCACGTTTAAAACGTTTTTTTAATATACTATCGCAGTGGTAAATCTAAAGAACAATTAGCAAGCAAATCGTTAATTGTTCTTAGAAAGGAGAAGCAAGCTAACTAAATAAGGAAATTTAACTAATGAACGTTATGTCTCTTTAATAGAATGGCTTGTAAACGTGAGACAATGAGTGAAAAATATATAAATCATCAGATTTTAACCTGTTCTTGTCCAGTTTGTCATGCAATAAAGCAAAGTTTTTATCCGATTGATTTTTATCATTATCCAATTGATCAAAATTCAGGAATTCCGTCAATTAATATTCCAGTTGAAATTTTACCAGAAAACAAATCATCAAATTCGCCGATGGTAACCGATTATGCTAATAGGAGCTCAGCATGGATAAGTGATGAAGAGGCAGTCTTTTTACAATATGCAACTCATCCTATTTATGAGTTTCGGGGAGTGTGGGTGACAACTGTTCGAAATAGTGACTTTCCAAATAAGGCAGTTTTTGAAGATGGAACATTCGATTTAGAGTTATTTAAACGTGAGTTTTTTTCAATTTTAAAGCATTGTAAATTATTAAATCTAAATGCCATCTTTTTTCAAGTAAGACCTCAAGGTGATGCATTTTACGAGTCTAAGATAAATCCATGGAGTGAATTTTTATCTGGACAACAAGGCGTAAGGCCTGATTGGGGAGATTTTGATCCATTAGAATGGATGATTACCATGACGCATGGTGCCGGTCTTGAATTTCATGCATGGTTTAATCCATATCGCTTAAGTTCTATTTCTAAAGAGGGAAATTCTAAAGAGGAATTGTTAAATCGCCTAGCTCCTAATCATTTTGCAAAAAAAAATCCACAATATGTTTATTTCTTTGACGGTCAAATTTTCCTAGATCCAGGATTTCCTCAAGTCCAAAAGCACGTGATTCAAAGTGTGATGGAAGTGGTCCAAAATTATTCGATTGATGCGGTTCATTTTGATGATTATTTTTATCCCTATTCCTATCTAACGATAATAGATGATGAACCTAAAGAAATAAGTTTTAATGATGAGAGTCCAGATATCGAGACCTATGAAACGTATCATCAACCTGGACAAAGTATTAAGCAGTGGCGTGAATATAACGTTAATTCACTGATTTATTCCTTGTCCTTGTCCATCCGTAAATACAATCGAGAAACAGGCAAAAGTATCGCATTTGGTGTGAGCCCGTTTGGAGTTTGGGCATCAAATTTTGAACAATCTGTCGGATCAAAAACGTCTCCGTACCAACTTTCTTCATTAGATGAATACGTGAATTCAAAATTATGGGTTGATGAGGAGTGGGTAGATTATTTAATCCCACAAAACTATTGGTCGTTTCACGATCCCTTATCTCCTTTTGGTGAAGTGGCGAATTGGTGGAATGAGGTGGTTAAATCCTCAAGAACACAACTATACATGGGAATTGGTCTTTATTTATACCTAGAAGATAACCAAAATCCTTCTTGGCAAGAGGCTCGAGAAGTAAGCAATCAAATCAAATATACAAGAGTATTATCAAATGTAGAAGGATTTGCTCTTTTTACCTATCGTAATTTGGTTATGAGACCTCAGTCTAATGTAGCCGGTCAACAAGTTTTAAATGTAGCACTTGAGTACCTGAGTTTGGATGTATTGAAATATAAAAGTTTAATCCCACCTAGAACCTGGTTACAAACTAAAGCAATTCATCCTGTTAGTGGATTGCAAGTTCGACGTTGTGAAGACGATAACTGTTTAGTATTTTATGATCAGCTAGATAATGACAGTCAGTATTATGTTATTTATCGTTGTGAAGGGGCAGTGGAAAATTTTGATTTTAATGAGGCTGCCAATATCTTA
The DNA here is from genome assembly GCF_013046825.1 of Turicibacter sanguinis. Lineage (NCBI taxonomy): Bacteria > Bacillati > Bacillota > Erysipelotrichia > Erysipelotrichales > Turicibacteraceae > Turicibacter > Turicibacter sanguinis. The sequence continues at coordinate 2,419,932 of NZ_CP053187.1, forward strand.
GACGTTATCGGACGGAATTATGGAGAGGCGATGCAACACTATACGGATATTGAGATTGATGAAAATCAAACTTATACTTATGCCGTCACGGCTCTTTCTCAAGCCCAAGTCCAATCGCTAGCAGTAGCTTATGTATTCATGCCCTAAATAAAAAAATCATTTACTCCTTAGTAAATGATTTTTTTGTTTTTTATTAGAATAAAGTATTATTCAGACGCGCAATAACGTAAGCAACCATTGAGATTAATGGAGCCACAACAAACGATAAAGCTAAAATTAATAATAAGATTTTTGTCCCCTTCATTTTGTTTAAATTATGCTTTGCTTTTTTCGCCATATAAAATTCACCTCTAAGACAAAGTTTGCTATAATGTTTAATGTAACTTAATCTATTATAATATAAATAAGTAGAAAAAGAAAGAGGATTTACCGTGGGAGAACCGATATTTAGAATTATATTCCATATTGACTTAAACGCTTTCTTTGCCTCGTGTGAAGCCATCCTACATCCAGAGTTGAATCAACAACCACTAGTGATTACAGGTGAGAAACAGTCAAAGCGAGGGATTGTCGTGACAGCAAATTATGAAGCGAGAAAATATGGGATTCATAGCGCGATGCCCTTGATGCAGGCCAAGAAAAAATGTCCTCATTTAGTGGTGGCACCTGTTCGCTTTGATCTATATCGTAAAATTTCGAAGCAATTTATTCAAATTTTACAGGAATACTCTCCGTTAGTTGAAAAAGCCTCGATTGATGAGGCTTATGTTGATGTGACGCATCACTATCAAAATATGCATCCGTTAGTGCTGGCTCAGCACATTCAAGCACGAATAGCAAAAGATTTACAAATTGGATGTAGTATCGGAGTGGCGCCCAATAAATTTTTAGCCAAAATGGCATCAGATATGAAAAAGCCAAATGGGATTACCGTCCTACGAAAACGCGATTTACAGACGATGCTTTGGCCCATGTCCATTGAAGAAATGTTTGGGATTGGCAAAGCATCGGCACCCAAATTAAGACAATTTGGTATTCATAAAATTGGTGATTTAACGACCATTGAAGATGTCGAAAAATTTCAACAACTTTTTGGAAAGCATGCTCTTAAGTGGATTGAAGATGCGAAAGGTGAAGATAAAACACCCATTAATCCAAATAAATATGAGGAATTATCAAGCATTGGTCATTCAACAACTTTTCCAAAAGATTATAGTTTTGAAATCGAATTAAAACAGCAAGCGAAGTTAATGTGCCAAAAAACGGCGAATCGATTAAAACAACATGGTGTTTATGCCAAGACGGTTAGTTTGCAGATAAAAGAAGCGAATTTCAGACAGAGTAGTCGAAGTAAAACGCTCACGATTCCAGTGCAAACCGTCGATGAGCTTTACGCTGTGATTGAGGAGCTATTTGATGAGCATTGGGAGGGTGAGCCTCTGCGGTTGATTGGCGTCAGTACCTCTAATTTAGTGAAGACGAAGAAAGTGACAGAACAGCTTAATTTATTTAATTATCAAAATTTTGCTGAAGAAGAAAAACTAAACCAACTATTGCAAAAAATTAAAACAAAACACGGAGAATCCAGTATTTTTAAAGGGATTAAGAAAGGTGAGAATAAAAAATGATGAACTTAGAAGAAAAACAAGTTAGCACTAAAACTTATTATACAAACCCATTTCTAAAAGTGACTGAAGATGAGGTGATTTTACCAGATCAAAAAGAGGCTAAACGCGTCGTAGTCCATCATCCGGGTGGTGTGAATCTAATTGCGTTAGATGAGGAGAACCGTTTGTTATTAGTCGAACAATATCGCTATCCGGTTGGAAAAACAACACTTGAAACACCAGCGGGAAAAATTGAGCCAGGAGAAGAAACAATCATTACAGCAAGACGTGAACTTGAGGAAGAAACAGGCTATACCTGTGATTGTTTAGAACGTGTCGGACGTTTTGCAACATCACCCGGTTTTTGTAATGAATACATTGAAAATTTCTTTGCTAAAAATATTCAAAAATTAGATCATAAGGTCGCAGGGGATGACGATGAGTTTTTAAACTTATACCGTGTGACAAAAGAAGAAGCCATTCAGTATATTGAATCAGGATTTATTTGTGATTTTAAAACGATTTACGCGATTCAGTATTTAATGATGCATCATATTTGGTAAAAATATCGATTTTTAAAAAATTAGGATAAAAAGGAAAAAAGACGATGAGTTAATTTTATAAAAAAATTAAATAATTTTATGAATTATATCATAAACTTCCCACCCTATTACATAAGTTTGAGTATAAAGGGGGGAAGTGCTCATGGTCGCACACAAAAAACGTCGCAAAAAAACATTTAACTATGTCTTATATGTCATGTATGTCCTACTATTACTCGTCTTAATTGGAGATATCATTGGCTCTTCGCTTTACGTTAAGCTTGAACAAGCTTCACAAACATCTTTAATGTCTTATGTTGGAGACAATATTAGTTCATTCGATCCAAATCAATGGTCATTTAATCAATTGTTTTATAAACAATTTATGTATCAAGGAAGTATGTGGGTACTTGGGTTATCTATTATTGGAATTGTGGTCAATTTGTTTTTAGTCTTTTTAAAAGGCGTGATTGCTGGATTTAATGTGTTTTTTATCTTTCAAACCTTATCTCCACTTTCAGCACTAATCACAAGCTTTTTATGGCTATTGCAATATTTATTGATTTTAGGTGTCACCATTTTAAGTGGGTATTTTAGTATTCGTTTTGTCATCTTACTGTTAAAAATTATTTTTGTGAAAAAAAATAATGCGTTACTTCAAAAGCATTTTCTATATTATTTCTATCAATTAGTCATTGTCATGGTTTTAACCTTGGTAACCTCAGGTTTAACTTATTTCATTCAACCGGTTGTGTACCATCAGTTTGAAAAAGCAGGACAAACAGATGCTTTAGAGGCTAAAGAATCGGCAGATGACTTTTTATCGACTCATGAGGGAGCAACATCTGACGTTTGGTTGCAAATTGATGTAAATTTCGATTCAGAAGTGATATAATAAAGATAGAAATTTAAAAACGTAATACAAGATGGTGAAAAGATGAAGCAACTTTCGCAATATGAAACTTTGATTGTTAAATCAGGATCGAAATTAACAAAGCAACGTAAACAAATACTAAAGACGATTGTGACCCATTCTGATGAGCACTTCTCCGCTGAGTCACTTTATGATTTAGTTAAACACTTAGATGATACGATTGGGATTGCGACTGTGTATCGCACATTAGAATTATTCGAAAAATTAAAAATTGTTCGTAATGTTAAAATTAAAAATGATGGGATTAATTATTATGATTTAATGGAGCTAGGGGAAGAAACTCATTTACATCATCATTTAATTTGTACAAAATGTCAAAAAATTATTGAGATGGCAGATGAACTTGAAAGTTATGAGTCATTTATTAAAGAAAAATATGGATTTGATGTGATTGACCATGACTTAACTTTCTATGGGATTTGTAAAGAGTGCCAATCATCAATTCAATAAAAGACTTCTACCCTCGTGTAGAAGTCTTTTTTAAATAAAGGATAGGGAAATTATGAATAAAAATTATCAGTATTATTTAAATGACTTTTTAGCACATCTATTAATCGATCGTGGGTTGAGTTTAAATACCAAGATTAGTTATGAACGCGACTTAACAGAATACCTTCTTTATTTACAAAATCAATCGGTTCATCAGTTGGACGAGATTAGGCGAGAACATGTGCAACAATATTTGATAACGTTATATGAACGGAACCTAAATACAAAATCAGTTGCAAGACATCTTTCTGCCATTCGTTCATTTCATCAATATTTAATGATTGAGAAAATTTCAAATACGAACCCATGTGAACTCATTGAATCACCCAAATTAAAACGTCACTTACCTGAAATCTTAAGCATTGACGAAGTAGAGCACCTGTTGAGTAGCTTTAATACGAAGACAGTGAATGATATTCGGAATAAGGCAATGGTTGAACTGATGTATGCTTCAGGACTTCGCGTCAGTGAATTACTTCAATTAAAGCTTGATGATGTTCACTTATCGATGATGTTTGTACGATGTGTTGGAAAGGGAGATAAAGAACGTATAGTTCCGATTGGTGAAGTAGCGACTGAATTACTTCAGCTTTATTTAGATACCGCGCGTCCAAAGCTTTTAAAAAAATCGAATGATTGGTTATTTTTGAATCGGTTTGGAGAAGTAATGACGCGACAAGGGTTTTGGAAAATCTTAAAAAAACAAGCGAAAGAAGCGGGAATTGAGAAGGAAATATCACCTCATAAATTACGTCATTCCTTTGCAACTCATTTAATTGAAAATGGAGTTGATTTGAGACTTGTCCAAGAAATGCTGGGTCATTCTGATATTTCAACGACTCAAATTTATACACACATAAGTAAAGAACATCTAAAAGATGTCTATGATTTATACCATCCGAGAAGTCAAAAAGACGATGTTGAAATTTAATCCTTTTTCTCGCCAATTTAAGGAATTTGAACTATAATAAATATAGATGCAAAAAATTAGAATAATAATAAATGACTAGTTTTAGGCAGAAGAAAGGACGTTGTATATGAAATATAATCGTGTATTTTTAGTTATAATGGATTCTGTTGGAGCAGGGGAATTACCTGATGCCAAAGACTATAATGATACAGGAGCTAATACGCTTAAACATATTGCACAAACAGCAAAAGGATTAAACTTACCTCATTTACAATCATTAGGACTTGGAAGTATTACGGAGATTGAGGGCGTGGCTCCGACAACTCCTGCCAAAGGATACTATACAAAATGTGAAGAATTATCAGTTGGAAAAGATACGATGACAGGTCATTGGGAAATAATGGGTCTTAAAGTGACAGAACCATTTCAAACGTTTACAGATACTGGATTTCCAAAAGAGTTAATTGATGAATTAGAAGAGAAAACAGGACGTAAAGTGGTTGGGAATAAATCGGCTTCTGGAACTGAAATTTTAGATGAATTAGGAGAACATCATCTAAAAACAGGCGATCTTATCGTTTATACATCAGCGGATTCTGTTTTACAAATTGCGGCTCATGAAGACGTGATTTCACCAGAAGAGTTATGGAAAATTTGTAAACAAGCACGTGAAATGACGATGAAAGAAGAATGGAAAGTTGGACGTATTATTGCTCGTCCATTTGTTGGAGCTAAAAAAGGTGAGTTTAAACGTACACCAAATCGTCATGATTATGCGTTAAAGCCGTTTGGACGTACTGTTTTAAATGAATTAAAAGATGCTAATAAAGAAGTCATTGCAATCGGAAAAATTAATGATATTTACGTCGGAGAAGGAATCACTGAATCCATTTTAACGAAGTCAAATGAAGATGGAATGAATCAATTATTAAACGTGATGAAACGTGATTTTAATGGATTAGCATTCTTGAATTTAGTTGATTTTGATGCCATGTATGGACATCGTCGTGATCCACTTGGATATGCGAAATGTTTAGAAGAATTCGATGTTCAACTAGGTGATGTATTATCACAAATGAAGGAAGATGATTTATTAATCATTTCAGCCGATCATGGGAATGACCCAATTGCAAGCGGAAGTGATCATACACGTGAATATATTCCGGTATTAATGTATTCTCCATCCATGCAAGCGGGTGGGGAGTTACCGATTGGAAAAACGTTTGCAAATATTGGAGCAACAGTTGCTGAAAACTTTGAAGTGGAGTTACCAGCAATCGGAGAAAGTTATTTAGCATCGTTAAACTAAGGAAATTAAAGCTCAAGGACAAGTCCTTGAGTTTTTTATAGGAAGTCGGGGTGAAACCAATTTGGAATCCAAAGATAGACGAGATGAAATTTTAGAGCATTTAAAGCAAGCAGGTCATCCAGTTAAAGGAAGTGAATTGGCTAAAATGTTTGCTGTTAGTCGTCAAGTTATCGTTCAAGATATTGCTTTGATTCGTGCGAAGGGGATTTCAGTCGTGGCAACACCTTCTGGGTATATGATCCAAACTCCTATTACAACAGGTGTATTGAAGACTATCTGTTGTAAACATGGTCAACGTATCGAAGAATTAGAAACTGAGTTAGAATTAATTATTTCGTTTGGTGGAAAAGTATTAGATGTCGTCGTAGAACATCCCATTTATGGAGAAATTCGTGCTGTGTTAAACATAAATTGTTTAATGGACATTAAACAATTTATTAATCAGGTCAAATCTCAAGCCTCTAAGCCACTTTCTTTACTAACTGAGGGGATTCATTATCATACGATTGAAGTAACAGATGAATCCATGTATGAATCCATTATAAATGCCTTAAATCAACATCATTATTTATATTAAGAATCATAGGAGTTCCTATGATTTTTTTTATTCTTTGAAATATTTTAGAGCAATTCGGATACCTTATTAAAGGAGAAGTGAGGGATTAAAAATGCCTGAGCAAAAACGACTTGAATAAAAGACTCAATGAAAAAGTGGTGATTTAATCTTTAAATCATGAAATCTTGTCATCATACGAGCAATTGAAAAAGAAAACGTTTAAAAATGAAAACAAAAATTGTCGAACTATTGAACATTATGTAAAATTTGAGTAAAATAAAAAAATAAACAAGTAAAAAGGTGGCGAGCAATGATGGTTAAACATATTGTGATGTGGAAAATTCAAGGTATTAATGGCCTTTCTAAAGAAGAAGTGGCGGCTAACATGAAATCAGAATTAGAAGCCTTAAATGGACAAATTGAAGGATTACTAAGTTTAGAAGTTGGAATTGACTTTTTACACTCGGATTCATCGTATGATGTGGTCTTATACTCTGAATTAGAGAGTAAAGAGGCATTAGATTTTTATCAATCACATCCTCTTCATGTACAGGTTGCTACAAACACTGTAAAACCAGCTGCTACTTCACGAATTGTTGTGGATTACGAAATTTAATTTTTGAAGGCAGTGAGGATTATTTAACAAGTGAAAGAAATGACGTATCTCTTGTTATTTATCAACTTTTATAATATAATGTCGGAATAAGTAGAGAACTTGATCTGCCATATTAACTAAAGGGAGAGGCTATCTAACATGAAACACAATCACGAGGCGTACAATTTAGTCTTTGGTATTTCAATATATGATATTTTTGGTTTTACATCATCAACATATCGTTCACATGATTCAAACCCAGGACGTGTGAAAGTTTCTTTTGGTGGTGTTTGTCGTAACATTGCTGAGAATATGGCACGTGTAGGTGGAAATACAAAGTTCATTTCTATTTTAGGAAATGATGAAAAAGGGAAGAGTATTCTTGAACATGCAAAATCAATGAATTTTGATATGTCTGATTCATTAGTGGTAGAAGGAGCATCAACTCCAACTTATGTTGCTATTTTAGATGAAAATGGTGAGATGGTGTCAGCTATTGTGGATATCAATATTGATCACCATATGGATGCAGCATTTATTGACTCAAAGGCATCAGTTATTGAAGGCGCAGAATATATGTTTTTTGGAGCAGATAATCCTGAATGTATTGAGTATATTGTTAAAAAATATGCTGGAAAAACAAAGTTCGTTTTAGATCCTGTTTCAGCGGCCAAAGCAAAAAATATTAAACATTTACTACCTTATTTTCATACGGTAAAACCAAATCGTCACGAAGCAGAAGTGTTATGTGACTGTGAAATTAAAACGATAGAAGATGTTCGTCGTGCTGGCGCATATTTTATGGAAGTCGGAGTTGAAAATGTCTTTATCAGTTTAGATGCAGATGGTGTTTACTATTGTAATCAATCTGAAGAGGGGATTATCAAACCGATGGATGTAAAAGTGGTGAACGTAACAGGTGCTGGGGATGCTTTTATCGCGGGTATTGGTTATGCTTATTTAAATCATATGCCGATTGCAGAAGCTGTCCAATTTGCACAAACAATGTCGATTGTGACGATTTCTCATGAGGAAACAATTCATCCTCATTTATGCCATAATTATGTAAAACAACAGATGAATGAATTAACGTGGGACATGATTAAATTTTAACGAAAAGTGCTATCTCTAAGGATTGAGGTAGCACTTTTTTTATATAGAAGTAAGTAAGTCGTATCAAAATTGAAAATTGAAAAAAAATAGGGAGAAAAAAAGACATATTAAAGATCTAACGTTGAACTTGTACTGATACTTGTAGAATGTTGAGGAGATGATTTTTGATAGAAGATTTGAAGTGAGGGATAAAGTAGCTAAAAAGACATAATATGTCGAAAATTGAGATACCGGTTACATAAAGGTTCACCCTTGTTTTCAAAAATGAAAACGATATAATTATTTATGTCAAGATATCGAAAGTTATAATTTGACACGTATTTTTTAATAAAGCCATGAATGACACCGAGAAGGATAACATAGAGGAGGCGTTATTGTCGTGAATAAAGTATGGTGGAAAGAGGCAGTAGCCTATCAAATCTATCCAAGAAGTTTTATGGATTCAAATGGAGATGGGATTGGAGATTTAAAAGGAATCATTCAAAAGCTAGATTACTTAAAAGATTTAGGAATTGATGTATTATGGATTTCTCCGTTTTATAAATCACCGAATGATGATTGTGGTTATGATATTAGTGACTACTGTAATATCATGGATGAATTTGGAACAATGGCCGACTTCGACTTATTATTAAGTGAAGTACATAAACGTGGGATGAAATTGATTGCTGATTTAGTGATTAATCATACGAGTGATGAGCATCCATGGTTTATAGAATCACGTTCTTCATTAGATAATCCAAAACGTGATTGGTATATTTGGCGTGATGGAAAAGACGGTGCTGAGCCAAATAACTGGGAAAGTATTTTTAGTGGGTCAGCATGGGAATACGATGATGAAACAAAACAGTATTATATGCACTTATTTTCAAAGAAACAGCCTGACTTAAACTGGGAAAATGAAGAAGTCCGCCAAGCTTTATATGATATGGTTAATTGGTGGTTAGATAAAGGGATTGATGGATTTAGAGTAGATGCCATTAGTCACATTAAAAAAGAAGAAGGATTAAGTGATCTTCCTAATCCAACAGGGTTAAAATATGTTTCTTCTTTTGAAAAGCATATGAATGTTGAAGGGATTCACCCATTACTTGAAGATTTAAAGAAAAATACATTTGATAAGTATGACATCATGACAGTCGGAGAGGCGAATGGTGTTAAAATTGAAGATGCTGAGCTTTGGGTTGGAGAGCAAGAAGGTAAATTTAATATGGTTTTCCAATTTGAACATTTAGGTTTATGGAAAGATAATGGAGAATCTGGAAAAGATATTATTGGCTTAAAACAAATTTTATCAAAGTGGCAAAAAGGTTTATATAATAAGGGGTGGAATGCTCTTTATATTGAAAATCACGATTTGGCACGTATTGTCTCAACGCTTGGTGATGATGAGTTGTATTGGAAAGAAAGTGCAACGTCACTAGCTGTTATGTATTTCTTAATGCAAGGGACACCGTTTATTTATCAAGGACAAGAAATTGGAATGACGAATGTTCATTTTAAAACGGTTGAGGAATACCAAGATGTTCAAAGTACAGGTCTCTATTATTCTAAATTAGAACAGGGAATGGCACATGAAGATATTATGGAAATTATTTGGGCAACGGCACGTGGAAATTCACGTACACCGATGCAATGGGATGAGACTGTAAATGGTGGATTCTCAAGTGGAACACCGTGGTTAGCTGTTAATCCAAATTACAAAGAGATTAACGTGGCTCAACAATTAGCAGATGAAGAGTCAATCTTAAATTTCTATAAAAAAATGATTCAACTTAAAAAATCACATGATGTGTTTACTTATGGGGAATATGATTTGACTCTAGACAATCACCCGGCAATTTATGCTTATACAAGAACGCTAGATCATGAGCAAGTTTTAATTTTATCAAATTTAACAGATCAAGAAGTGGCGTTTGAATTAGAAGAGATGAACTTAGTATTCGATCAGTTAATGTTATCAAATTACAAAGTTGAAGAACATGAACCGATGATGAAGGGGACATTAAAACCATATGAGGCACGTGTTTACCGTATTAAGGATAAACAGTAGAGGATAATTAGGAGGAAAAAATATGAAAAAACCAGGATTTATGTCATTTGATTTCTGGCAAAAATTTGGGAAAGCATTGATGGTTGTTGTGGCAGTTATGCCTGCAGCAGGAATCATGATTTCAATTGCAAAATTAATTGCAATGTCAGGTGGAGATATTAACTTTATCGCGACGATTGCACGAGTAATGGAAGATATCGGATGGGCGATTATCGGAAATCTTCACATCTTATTTGCCGTTGCAATCGGAGGATCTTGGGCAAAAGAACGTGCAGGAGGAGCTTTCTCGGCATTAATTGCGTTTATTTTAATTAATCGTATTACAGGAGCCATTTTTGGAATATCATCTGATATGTTAGCAGATCCAACAATGACGGTTCAATCATTATTTGGAGCTGAGATGGTTGTTTCAGATTATTTTACTTCTGTGCTTGGAGCACCAGCTCTAAACATGGGAGTGTTCGTAGGAATTATTTCAGGATTCTTAGGTGCTTCTTTATTTAATAAATATTATAACTTTAATAAATTACCACAGGCCTTAGCATTTTTTAATGGTAAGCGATTTGTTCCATTCGTTGTTATTTTAGGTTCAACGATTACAGCACTTATCTTATCGATTGTTTGGCCATTTGCTCAAGGAGCTTTAAATTCATTTGGACAATGGATTGCGACGTCTCAAGATACAGCCCCAATTATTGCCCCATTTATTTATGGAGCAGGAGAGCGCTTATTATTGCCATTTGGTTTACATCATATGTTAACGATTCCAATGAACTACACAGAATTAGGTGGAGTTTATGAAGTTTTAACAGGTCCAAATGCTGGATCAATTGTTGCGGGACAAGAATCATTATGGTTAGCATGGGTAACAGATTTAAATAATTTAAATGCAGCCGGAGATAGCGTTGCTTATAATCAATTATTAGAGTCGGTGACGCCAGCTCGCTTCAAAGCAGGACAAGTGATCTTATCAACAGCTTCATTAATGGGAGCTGCCCTAGCGATGTATCGTAATGTTGACACTGATAAAAAAGCAGCTTATCGCTCAATGTTCTTATCGGCAGCTTTAGCAACCTTCTTAACAGGAGTTTCAGAACCATTAGAATTTATGTTCATGTTTATCTCACCTGTGTTATACTTAATTTATGCGGTTTTAGCTGGATTAGCGTTTGCTTTATCTGATTTGATTAACTTACGTATTCATGCTTTCGGATTTATTGAGTTCTTAACGCGTATTCCAATGATGGTCAATGCAGGATTAACGATGGATATCATCAACTTTATCTTAGCTTGTTTAGCATTCTTTGGATTAAACTTTGGTATTTTCAATTTTGCCATTAAAAAATTCAACATTGCAACACCAGGACGTTTAGGAAACTATAATGATGATGATGAGACATCTCAGGCAAGTGTTACGACAGCGGCTGGTAGCTCACAAGCTAATGAAATTATTAACTTATTAGGTGGGGCTGAAAATATTGTAGATGTTGATGCTTGTATGACGCGTTTACGTGTAACTGTTAAAGATCCAGATCATGTTTCAGAACAAGCAGGATGGAAAGCCTCTGGAGCACTTGGGTTAATCATTAAAGATAATGGAATTCAGGCCATTTATGGACCGAAAGCTGACGTGTTAAAATCAGAAATTCAAGATATTTTAGGTCTATAGGAGAATAGCACGATGAAATTACTAACTTTAAACTGTCATGCTTGGCAAGAAGAAAATCAAGTTGAAAAAATTAAATATTTAGCACAAGTCATCAAAGAGAAACAATATGATGTGATTGCTTTACAAGAAGTGAGTCAATTAATCAATCCAAACGATGAAAATAAAGTGAAGGCAGATAACTATGCTGTGGTTTTATTGAGTGAATTAATGAAACTCGGAATAACGGATTATCAATTTATCTGGGACTTTTCACACATTGGATTCGATGTATATGAAGAAGGATTAGCTATTTTAACACGTTATCACATTGAAAGAGCTCATTCATTCGTTGTCACACAAGCAAATGATGTGACAAATTATCGAACTCGTCGTATTGTTGCCATTGATTTTATATCTAATAATCAACCTGTGAGTGTATATTCTTGTCATTTAGGATGGTTCCATGATACAGAGGAACCATTTACTGGACAAGTCGATGAGTTAGTTTCTAGATTAAACAAAGAACGTTTAAATATTGTAGTCGGTGACTTTAATAATGATGCCAATTTATCTGGTGAAGGATATGATTATTTATTGAGTAAAGGCTTACTTGATACCTATCATCTTGCCTTAAAAAAAGATGAAGGAACAACAGTTGCAGGGAAAATTGATGGTTGGGAAGAGAATAAAAAAGGGTTACGTATAGACTTAGTCTTAAGTGATAAGCCTGTGAATGTTTTATCTTCTCATGTTATTTTTAACGGAAGTCATAAAGATATCGTATCGGATCATTTTGGTGTTGAAGTTGAATTAAATATTTAAAAAGCGAAGCTTAGGCTTCGCTTTTTTTATTTTTTAGAGAAAATTGAAACATTTAAGATGGTTTTAAGGTTTTTATTTTATAATCAATCTTGTTAAAAACATCACAGATGAAGGAGGGGATAAAATGGCCATTACATCATTTAAACGATACGAAAAAAAGTTTATGTTAACTCAAGAGCAATTTAATCACTTGATGCCTAAATTAAAAGAATATATGAATGAAGATGAGCATAGTCAAGATGGTGGAACGTATCATATTTATAATATTTATTATGATAATGAAACACATGATGTGATCAGACATTCGATTTCAAAACCTTATTATAAAGAAAAATTAAGATTAAGAAGCTATCATGTGGTTCATCAACAAGAGGAAACTGTTTTTTTAGAATTAAAGAAAAAGATTGATGGTGTCGTAAATAAACGGCGAGTGGTTTTAAGTTTAGCTGAGAGTCAAGCTTTTTTAGAGCACGGAATCCGGCCTATGACGAAAAATTACATGGGAGAACAAGTATTAAACGAAATTGAATACTATCTCAAACAAAATCCTGTTCAACCAAAAGTTTATATTGCTTATGAACGATTTGCGTTATTTGGGAAGGATGATCGTTCCATCCGTATTACATTTGACTTTAATATTGTTTCAAGGCGTCATGATTTAAGTTTGCAAAAAGATAATTACGAAGAGAAACTACTAAAAGAGGGGATGTACTTGATGGAAGTTAAAATCTCAGATGCCATTCCGATTTGGTTGACACAAATTTTATCCGAATTATCAATTTATAACTCAAGTTTTTCAAAATATGGAAACGAATATCAAAAATATATAAAAGAAATAAATAATAGAAAAGGAAGTGTTCAAGTATGTTACAATCCATCTTATCGACAACAGGAGAATCCTTTACCCTTGTTAACGCCTTAATTATTATGTTAGCTTCAATTGTTTTAGGACTAGTTATCAGTTCAGTCTATTTATTTACACACCGAAAAGAAACCACACAACAAAGTTTTGTTATTACGCTTGTCATGTTACCAATTGTTATTTCTGTTATCATTTTACTGATTGGCAACAACGTTGCAAGAGCATTTAGTTTGGCTGGAGCCTTTTCTATTATTCGCTTTAGAAGTGCTCCAGGAGATGCGAAAGACATGTCTTATATCTTCTTTACCCTTGCAGTAGGATTAGCGTGTGGGATGGGGTATATTGGTTATGCGGCCCTCATTACAGTTGTGTTGTGTTTGTTAATGATGCTGTTATCTGTCTTCCAGTTTGGAAGATCTAAAACGACTCAATTGCAATTAAAAATAACGGTTCCTGAGCATTTAAACTATCAAGATTTATTTGATGAGGTATTAGAGAATTACACGACATCATATCGCTTAGAACGCGTCAGAACGCGTGAATTTGGAGCCTTATTTGAAGTGAGTTATCGAATTCAATTAAAGGATGTAAGTAAGCAAAAAGAATTTTTAGATTTAATTCGTTGTCGTAATGGTAACTTGAATGTTTCTTTAATTCTTTGTGATTTTGGAACGGATAGCTATTAAAAAAAGGTGAGGGAGATAATCTCCTTCACCTTTTTTAGTTAGTTGATGGGTCGAATAGATAGACGTTTAAATTTTGACGTCGATTATCCAGTGGATTTTTATTTAAGTGAGCGACACGATATCCTTTTTGACAATCTGTTAAGAATGAGTCTAAATAGATTCGTCCTGCTGGCGTATGAGCAATGGCATAGGGTTGACCATTTGAACGCTTTTGACAAATCCACGTATAATCAGATGTAATCACACGATCAAAGTCTTCGGCCGAAATTAAAGCTTTAGCTTCTACATTTCCATAACGATCTTTTAAAAACACCGCGATTACATCATTTTCTAATATTTCGTATTCATTAGGTTGAAATCGGTTGTAAATTTCTAAATTCGTTTTACGGTTATCTAAGACATCACCATTTAAATGACGAATAGGAGCATTTGGGCTTGTTCCTAAAATAACAGATTGTAACGAATATTTTTTATACTTTAATTTTCCTTTGACCATTTCTTCTGTTACAGCTTGAGCCAAATATTGATTGAAATCTTTATTCCACTCCGCAAACCAGTTTCCAAAGTGTTTAACTTTGTCTAAATCTTCTAAATCAAATAGGGCAGTTAATTCCTTTCCTTTTTTATTTAGAATAGTCATTTTGATAACTTCATTTTCAATATTGAATTGATTAGGAACTGTCTTGTAATCTTGAAACATAATTTTTCACCTTATTCTAGTTAGTCTTTTTGAATTATAACAAAAGATTGCAAAGAATACTACTAAATTTCAAAAGAAAAAAGGAGTGAGTAATCTCAGCTCCTTTTTTTATATCATTATTTTGCTAATGCTTCTTCGATTTCTGGAAGGTAAGAACCAACTTTGATTGATACTCCAGTTACAGCATCAGTGTGTCCATCTTCATCAGATAATGTTACTTTTGATAAATCGAAGTTATTAGCAACGATGAATTCTTGTAATAAATCCATTTGCTCATGGAATTGTAATTCTCCACCCATTACATAAGTTCCAGCTTCAGAAGCTTCACGTTTAGAAGATCCATCTGCTTGGATTACATCAACAGTTAAGTCAACAGGATTTCCGTTTTCGAAAGTTACTGCTACTACATCTGATCCTTCTTCACCTTTGAATTCAACAGTTTTTACACCTGTAAATTCATTGTTTTCAATGCTCGTCATTAATTCTTGAACTAATTCTAAGTAACGACCAGCTTTGAATGATACACCTGTAATAGAATCAGTGTGTCCATCTTCATCAGTTAAGTTGATTGCAGTTACATCAAAGTTATTTTCAGCTAAGAATGCTTCTACAGCATCGATTTGCTCATGCCATTGTAAAGCTCCTTCTTCTTGGCTCATTACATATTCACCAGAAGCAGCTAATTCGCTTTTTAATGTTCCATCTTCTAAAATAACATCGATGTTTACTGAAGTTGGTTGTCCATTTTCATAAGTCATTGATACTGTTACAACATCAGTTTTTTCTCCAGTTGTATCGTATAAAGCTTCTAACGTATACGTCTCAACTTTTTGAGCTTCTACTTCTGCCTCTTCAGTTGTTTCTTCAACTGCTGGAGTTTCAGTTGTTGTTTCTTCAACTGCTGGAGTTTCTGGAATTGTTTGTACTGGTGCTTCATTTGAACAAGCTCCTAAGAATAATACTGCTGATGCTAATGCGATTAAAAGTTTACCTTTTAACATGTCTTTTACCCCCTATAGGTTATGTTTCTGAAATACAAGGTATATTCTAGCAATATATAAAAAATTACACAAGTCTTTTTTTGTGTTTTTTTGAACAATATGAGTCGAAATTATTTTTTTTATGAATATTATATCCATTTTATAGTAAAAAAACTAAAAATTATTAAATAAATATGGTATTTATTGTATTATAATCGTTTTTCTTTGTTAATAATTTAGAAATATCATGTAAAACGTAAATCAGTCATAAAGTGAGTACGAAAAAATCTGACTCATCAGAGGTAGATTTTATGAATTAATAAAAAGTATCCTTATTATATGTGTTAACTAAAAATAAAGAGCTATAAGTAAAGGTAGGTGGGGGGGGATTTACTAAAAGAATTGAAATTCAAATGGATTGCATTTTTTGACAAATATAATAATATATCATGATATGATAGGTGTATAAAACGTTATCATAAGGGGGATTGTCATGAGAAATTATTATCTTGTCTTAGAGTTGTTACCGGTTTGTGGGTTTATCTACGCACATTATTGTGAGAAACATCATTCTAATTATCCAAATACATCGAAGGGGTATCCAAACAAGCGGATTAAAAAGAGCAGACAAGGGTGGGAAGTTGGAAATCAAATAATGGCACAAGCAATTAAATCAGTCACCACCATCATGATTTTATTAAATGTCATCTTCTTTTTTATGAATGTCTTAAATTATGGTTTTGCAACTCTATTAAATCTGTTAATGATTGGAATTGGAATTTATACAGGAGAAAAACAATTACGTGTTTGTATCAATGAAAAAGGAATCGTGATGGCGACACCAAAAGTGAAAGTTAAACGATATTTACTGCCTAAATTGACAAGAAAATGATGAAAACTGTAATCGTTTACGGATAAGCAATTGCTTATTAAAAAGTAATTATATGGTAAAATAGCAACGTAGAAACGATTCAATTAAGAGGGGAATGACGTTTGTGACAAAATTAGATCGTAAATGGTGGAAGGAAGCCGTTGGATATCAAATCTACCCAAAAAGTTTTTGTGATTCAAATGGGGACGGAATTGGAGATATTAATGGAATCACAAGTAAGTTAGATTATTTAAATGAACTTGGAGTTAATTTACTTTGGCTTTGTCCAATTTATAAATCACCAATGGATGATAATGGATATGATGTTTCAGATTACTATGATATTGCAAAAGAATTTGGAACAATGGAAGATTTTAAAACATTATTGTCTGAAGCTAAAAAACGTGAGATAAAAATCGTGATGGACTTAGTGCTTAACCATACAAGTGATGAGCACCCTTGGTTTATTGAAGCAAGACAATCAACAGATAATCCTTATCGCGATTATTATATTTGGCAAAAAGGAAAGATAAATGAAGCGGGAGAAGAGATTGAGCCGACAAATTGGGCTTCATTTTTCACTCCATCATGTTGGGAAAAAGATGAACAAACAGGCGAATATTTTATGCATATTTTCTCTAAGAAAATGCCGGATTTAAATTGGGCGAATGAAAATATGCGAAAAAAACTGTTTGAAATGGTGAAATGGTGGTTAGATCTTGGGATTGACGGATTCCGTGTCGATGCTGTTGCCCACATTGACCGCGATTTTACGTTTACTGATTCAACCCTTAAAGGAAATGGAAAGTATGTTGAAGATTGGTCTAAATTTTCAAATCTTCCAAAAGTTCATGATTATTTAAAAGAATTAAACCGTGAGGTCTTATCTAAATATGATATTTTTACGGTAGGAGAAGTTGGCGGAGGGGCCGATGTCCTAGAAGCGTTAAAATATGCAGGTGAAGATTCAAATGAATTAAACATGGTATTCACGTTTGATCATTGTTGGTTGAATAGTGGGTTTGATTCTTTAGATGAAAAGTGGAATGGGAATACGGACTTAGTTGAATTGAAAAAAGTCTTTAAAAAATGGCAAACCGGTCTTTATTCAAAAGCATGGAATCCATTATATTGGCTAAACCATGATCATCCACGTGTCATGTCACAATATGGAGATCCGACTCATTATCATAAAGAATCAGGTAAAATGTTAGCGACCTCTTTATTGATGATGTGGGGAACACCATTTTTATACAATGGTGAAGAAATTGGGATGACTAATGCCAACTATACTAACTTTGAAGACTATCGTGATGTCTCAACGATTGAAAAAATTAACCGTTTGTTGCAAGACGGTTATCCAGAAGATCTCATTCGTCGATATATTGGGGTTACTTCACGCGATAATGCTAGAACACCAATGCAATGGAATTCAAGCGAAAATGCTGGGTTTACAAGTGGAGAACCTTGGATTAAAGTCAACTCAAATTATGCTACAATAAATGTTGAGGCACAATTAAACGATGAGGATTCTATTTTTAATCACTATAAAAAATTGATTCATTTGCGCCGACATAGTGAGTATAAAGATGTCATTGTTTATGGAGATTATGAACTTTTAAGTGAAAATCATCCAAATGTTTATGCCTATACACGAACACTAGATCATCAAAAATTATTAATTGTCTCAAATTTTTTTGCAAAACCAGCAATCGCTTGTTTAAAGCAATTAAGGGCAAAACAAATCATCTTATCTAACTATGAAGATTCATCTCTTTCATTAGATTGCTTAATGTTAAGACCCTTTGAATCAATTGTGTTTGAATTAGAGTAATCAAAGTGCTACTTACTTTATCTTTTCTTAAGATCAAGTAAGTAGCTTTTTTCAATGCATAAGATATCCTAATCACGCATCAAACAAGATTAAAGCTCTCATTACTATTCAATCTTACTGAATCAAAAAGTTGAGAAGTGATCAGCCAATCATTGGCAGGGAATACGATAGAAAACGGGACTTAGAGGACTGTGTATTTATTTTTTTAAATATGTGATAATTGTATAAAAAACGAAAACACTTTCAATTAACTCGAAATTTAAGCGAATTTTTGTTAGAATAATAGAGAGGTTTGGTAAAAAGGGGAAATGGAAAATGGCTGAAAAAAAAGTAGACTTAAAAACAATGACGCGAAAAGAAAAAAAAGATTATATTTGGTATTACTATAAAAGCCACATGATGATGGGGTTATTTGCAGTGGTATTAGTCGGAAGTTTAATTTACGATGTCATGACAAAAGATAAAATTATTTTTTCACTGACTTTGTTTGGAGAAGCAGAGTCGGGCGTGCAAATCGAAGAAATTCAACAAGATTTAACACAATTAGTGGCGCCAGAAGCAACAAAGAAAGAAAAAGTATTGGTTCAATTTTATGGGTTGAATGAAGTGGAGACATCATTTGATGAGATGACCGATTTATATCAACAAAAGATGATCTCACAAATCGCAGCTCAAGAATTAGATTTAGTCATTATGGGGGAGAGTGATTTTGGCTTTTATGCAGAGGAGAAGATGTTTGAAGCTTTAAATGAAATATCAGGGATTGATTGGAATTTAGTTGAGGAAACACAACTAATCAAAGATGAACAAACTGATTTAGTTTATGGTATTAAAATGGCTGGAAGCCAACTTTTAAATCGTATTAATTATGACACGAATGGAAAAGTATTGGCTTTAATTAATAATTCACTCAATAAGGAAATGGCGGTGGATGTCATTAATCAATTATTGTCTGAATAAGAAAGAGAAGGAAGAGAATGGATTGGCTACAACTCCTTTTATTTGGATTCATCTTATTGTATTTATTAATGAAAGTAATTCAAACTAAGTCACTCAAAACAACAATGATTTTAATCACGGGTGTTTTGGTGATAGGTTGTAAGTTATTTTTACAGCAACTCGATTCGATGCTCTTGCGCCAACTGTTGGCAAGTTTAACATTCATTTTATGTTTAATTAGTGGGTGGCTGATTATAAAAAGACCTCAATGACTGGATGGGATTGAGGTTTTTTTATACGACAAGGACAAAACAACGTGCTCGTTTTTTTGAATTTCATAATTTATAGTAGGATTAAAAAATCCGAGGCCCAAAAGAAAGGTCGTATCGTCCATAATGAAGCAATGGTTAGAGTTTTTAAAGTTAAGAATTCATAATTACGGTTTTTGGATTTCTATCTTTTCATTAGTTGTTCTTGTTTTACAAACATTCGAGATTCCGATATTCCCTCATTATGATTTGATTGTCAACATTATTTTATTGCTCCTATTAGTCTTCGGGATTATCAATAATCCAACCACGACTAATAAATGGTTTGGAGATGATAAAAAAGAACATGAAATGCTAAATCAAATAGAGGATACTTTAAAAGAACTTAAAAATGAGGGTCAAGAAAAGAATGATAGCTTTTAGTCTTTAAACTTTAGGCGAAAGCATATATGTTTCCATCATTTGTGAATAAGATACAGTAGAGCAGAGATTGTAGTAAAAGTTAAAGTAGGATAAGAACTTGTGATTTGATATCTCTAATTCGAGGTGAGGGAAAATGCTTAATCGAGGTAAAGATGGTTGGAATAAAGGCATGCTTCAAAAAGAAACAAAAACATCCTCTAGTGTCAGAAATACAAAAAAAACGCCTCTTCAACAGTTTGATGTTGCGGCTTTCTTTGAAGAAAATCTTTATGACATCATTGATTTAGAAGAAAATCGTTCCGGTGTTAAAGAATTCGAAGATGCTGTAAAGAAAGAAGAGTAAAATGAGTGAACTTCCACGGTTAGTCAATAGTAAAGATATTTCAAGAGGAAAAATCTTTTATGTTGCATTGCCTTATACACAAGGAAGACCATTTAGATTCATCGAAAAAGATGAACAACATTCAAAAATGTATCGAATTATCGAGAAAGAGGATGGCTTTCAAGGGAAATCTGAACCCCAAACAGGGAAACGACGATCAGAAAGCCTTGAAATTGTAACAGGAATCAAGTTAAGACCATGTATTGTGATTCAAAAAGATCAGTACAATCATAATGAAAAATACCCATTTGTTGTCATATTACCCATTGCGACACTCTCTGAAGATCATAAAAAAAAACCTATCTTTAAACGATTAATTGAACGTAATGATTTAGATCAATTTTATTATTTAGGAAATGATTGTTACATTACGGTTAATGATCCAAAAAGAGTTTATAAAAATACGCTCTTTTATGTAGAAGGTCATCTCAAAATTGATGAAAAAGAAATTGACATGGATGAGTTAATGATGCGCTTTGCAGAGTGTTTTGATGTGAAAAAGATTAGATAACATAGGGAAGAATGAGGAAAAGTAGAGGGTGAAAGCCTTCTACTTTTTGTATCTAGGGGTTCAAATCAAGTTTGCATAATTGAAAACTTTGACTTTTCCCTACTAGAGATGGTGACTTTTTTAAGAGTAGGGGAGTATTCGGACGATTTTACTCCCCCTTTGGTGAGATGATTCCTTTAGAGGATTCATCCTAAAAAGTTTTATGAATTGAGACTGATTCAAGGACTGTAGATGTTCTGATGTTTTGCGTTCAAAGCAATTGTCAACTTCTAGGCAAACCTATGATGATTTCTATTTAGACGGATTAAAATAATCATAAAATTAATTTAATCACAGAGAAATCTCATGCACTTCTTCGATTTTCAGGTATAATAAAGTTATTTTAAGAAATAGGAGTTGAGTAACGTGTCAAAAGTGAAAACAAATGCAATCCGTTTACTTGATCAAAAAAAGATTTCGTATGAATTGTTAACTTATGAGGTCGATGATCAACTCGATGGAATAACGGTAGCGACTAAAATTAACTATCCAGTAGAAGTTGTTTATAAAACGTTGGTGACGAGAGGGAATAGTAAAAATATTTATGTTTTTGTGATTCCTGTAGCCACTGAACTGGATTTAAAAAAAGCGGCAAAAGTTGTGGCGGAAAAAAAACTTGAGATGATAGCAGTCAGTGAAATTAACGGATTAACGGGCTATATTCGAGGGGGATGTTCACCGGTAGGGATGAAAAAAGTTTACCCGACTGTGATTGATGTCACTGCACAACAGTTAGACTATTTTATTGTGAGTGGTGGGAAAATTGGATTACAAATGAAATTAAATCCAAAAGACTTAGAAAAAGTGATTACGCTTCGTTTTGAAAAGGTCACGATAGAGAAGGGAGACATCATGTGTTAATTTTATTAATTATTCTTAATCTCATCAGCTTTACATTAATGTATGTCGATAAACAAAAAGCAATCAAAGGAGAGTGGCGAATCAGCGAGAAAACTTTATTCTTGAGTGCCGCTTGCTTTGGGGCTTATGGAATGTGGTTAGGCATGAATCAATTTCACCATAAGACCAAACATGTAAATTTCAGAGTATTTATTCCACTATTAATGATCATTGAAAGTGTCATCTTGTTTGTACTGTATACGAAAGGGTGGTTTTAAAAAAGTTTTTGATGAAAATTTACTTTCATTTTTTAAAAAGTAGAAGGACATAATTCATTTCATACATCATTAAATATAAGTACTGTATTTTTTTAGAAGGCGTGGTCTTTCAATGTGTCTCTAAAGAAACCTATGAGATGAAACGTGTGTCGAACTCTTGTTAGAGACCCGATAAGGCTGTCTGTGTAGTCAGCAGTTGGATGTGTTTCATCAAGCAAGTGTCAAGCATTTGATAGAGAATGATCCCATCAATGATTTTAGGAAGAAATAAGTAGCAGACTAGGGCTTTTTTACCTAGTCTTTTTTTAAGCTATAGTTTAATAATGGGTGGATTTAAGAAAAAAGAAATAAATCTGTTTATTTCTTTTTTTCTTAAATTTGATGATGAACTGACTTCATTAAAGATTACATCGATTTTGTTTTGAGTTGTAAAGTCGACTTTTTTCTTTGTTTCATCATGAAAAGAGGAGTTTAAACATATGATTTAATAAATGAGAGGATAAGGAGAGAGAGGTATGTTAAAAGAGTTAAATCAAATAAAAAATCAGCGTTATGGATATGTTCGTGTTAAATTGTTGATTGATTATTGGGAACATCTCTCGCAAATTAAATCGGTTGAAGTAGGAACCATAATTTATAAGGGGCGGCAGTTAGAGTATGGTGTGCTTGCCAAAGGATGGAATCATCATGGAACTTATATTCAATTGCTGTATATTTTGAATTCCCCAAAAGATGAATACCACTTTTTAATTGGAAATGTGAAGGGTCCTGTAGAGGAGTATGAGGATTACCGATTAAAGATTGATGATGTAGTACCAATGAATGAATCTTTAATCGAGTATATTATTGATTTGAATCGATTATTATGAGGGATTTTTTTAAAATTAAACGTTAGTTTTCTACGTGTCATACCTTTAAAAATTTTTACAGAAGAACGTCATTAAAAACAGATTGATTTGAAGGCTGTTATGATGGGGTTCTTTTTTTACTGTATTTTAAATAAGTATAGATGATAAAAAATCATTGATACGATTAGTTAGTATGGATAAATTTTTAATTTTAATTGTAGATCAGCATTCTTATAAAGCAGAGATCTTTTAATCTACTCAGTGAAAGTTTTAGATTAATCATCTGTTTTTCATTCTCATTTAATAAGAATCAGAACGCAGGAAATGAGTTCTGATAGCTTTTTTATGGTGGCAAAGTTTTATTTTCTCTAGATCAGAGCAGGGAGCCTCACAAGTTTTTATTCTCTTTTTAATGGGTTAACCCCTGAATGATAAGATACCGTCGGACTAAAAGTTTTATAACTGTGACTCATTCTAAACATGCAGGTTCCCTATTGTTTTGCTTGTAAAAACTATTCTCTCTCAACTGCTTGGTAAAAAGGTCTCTATTTAGAGAGAGTAGAAATGAGGTTTATTTTTGAAGGAGAATGGGATGAATTTATTTTTTTAGATGCATTGTTTTTTTGAAATAAGGAGATCACACTAACGCAAAATGAAGAGAAATTCATATTTTATATTATACGAGATTCCATAAGAGGAAGTGCTTAAACGTGAACGAAAATCACATCGATAAACGGTCAACGAATTTAAAATGTAAACCACCTTATATTGATCCCTCAAATCCTGATAGTATCCCAAAATATATTGATCGACTCCCTATTCCCAAAAAAGCAGCACGTGAAATTTGTACTGAAACATATGATGCATACCGTATCACTATGAAGGAAGCGTTTCATACCTTCCATTCCTATTTTCCTAAAACGAAAGTTTGGGGATATAATGGAAAATATCCGGGTCCAACCATCGAGGCATTTAAAGATAGAATAACTTATATACGCTGGGAAAATAAATTGCCTGAAAAACATATCCTTCCCTATGATTACATGCTTCATGGGACCATAGATACACCTGAAGTTAAAACAGTTGTTCATGTTCATGGTGCTCATGTAGAGCCTGAAAGTGATGGCCATCCGGAAGCCTGGTTTACTCAAGATTATGCGCTTAGAGGACCACACTTCACTAAGAGGGTATATCAATATACCAATCATCAACCTTCTACAATGTTGTGGTATCATGATCATGCCATGGGAAGTACGAGATTAAATGTATATGCTGGCTTGGCAGGATTATATCTGATTAGAGATGAATTAGAAGAAAGGTTAAATTTACCGAAAGGTGCGTTTGAAATTCCAATTATCATCCAAGATAAATCGTTTAATCCAGATGGATCATTGTTATATCCTGAACCATTGATTAATCCAGATCCACCTGCTCCCATTACTGGATTTTTAGGTAATACTATTGTAGTTAATGGAAAGATTTGGCCATGTTTAGAAGTAGAGCCTCGTAAATATCGTTTGAGATTTCTGAATGCATCTAATGAAAGAAATTATGATTTAAGCTTTTCTAATGATGCCTCTTTTTATCAAATAGGAACTGATGGAGGATTTATAAAAGAAACGAATGAAATCAAATCTTTTAAAATTTTCCCTGCTGAAAGAATCGATACCATTGTAGATTTTTCAGACTATAAAGGTAAAACGATTATTTTAAAAAATAACGGAGATGACGTAGATTCCAATACGGCCGTTATTATGCAATTTAAAGTTTCCTCTAAACGTTCAAAACCCGATACTAGTGAGATTCCAACGAGACTTAATCCTTATGACCATTTAACTGTAACAGATGCTGTTACTACTCGAACTTTAAGACTTGGAGCGAAGACTGATTCAAATGGAAATTTGATGCTTGATCCGGATGGGAGACTGATACTTGTTTTAAATAATCGAATGTGGCATGAACCAACGACTGAGATTGTTAAAAGTGACACAATAGAAGTTTGGAATATAATTAATCCAACACCAGTTACACATCCGATTCATATCCACTTAGTTCAATTTCAAATATTATCTAGAACGTCGATTGAAACAGGAGAAGAACTTCCAATTCACTCGTATGAACAAGGATTTAAAGATACGGTTGAAGTACCTTCTGGAACCATTACAAGTGTTGCGATGCATTTTACTGGATTTACGGGTGAATACGTCTGGCATTGTCATTTGTTAGAACATGAAGATCACGATATGATGAGACCTTTACGTGTTATTGAAGGGAGCTTACCCAGTAGAGAAAATCCTATAGTATAACGTAGGGGTTCACATGATTTGTCCTATTGATTCATTTAACGATGATTTACTAAAAGATAAATTCAAAACTAATGGTTTAAAGAGAATAAGAAAACAAGCAAATGATCGACTGAAGTCCGAAATGATTTCACTCATTTTTTTTCTCTACTACTATTGATGAGAAATTAGGGACTC
Organism: Turicibacter sanguinis; assembly: GCF_013046825.1. NCBI lineage: Bacteria > Bacillati > Bacillota > Erysipelotrichia > Erysipelotrichales > Turicibacteraceae > Turicibacter > Turicibacter sanguinis. Next base: position 2,445,452 of record NZ_CP053187.1, read on the forward strand.
ATCACTTAGGCATATAAAGCCAATTTAAATTTTAAACCTTAAGAGATTATGATAGGACGATCTCAATGTCATTAGGATATTTTTTTATTGTGAAGTTATATAGGATTGAGTAAAATGAATGAAGGTAATTCAAAAGGTAGGGGAGTTTTTATGCATTATGTCTATATTGTAGAATGTTCTGATCAAACTTTATATACGGGGTATGCAAAAGATGTCTTTAAAAGATTACATGAACATAATCATACAAAAGCAGGCGCAAAATACACTCGAAGTCGACGTCCAGTAGAGCTAAGATATATCGAAAACTTTAATTCTCGATCTGAGGCGTGTAAAAGGGAAAGTGAAATTAAAAGGTTAAAACGTGAAGAAAAATTAGAATTAATCAAAGAGTATATGGAAAAGGAGTCAATAAATTCATATTGACAAGCGTCATCTTTTTATTTATACTATAACTAATAATCATTACTATTATAAATATTGGATAGATTTGTTTAATTCACAAATATAAGTTATAAGTATCTAAAATAGATGATAAAGTTAGGTGATAATTATGAAGTATTCAAAACAGCGAGAAATGATCTTTAATTGTATTAAAGAAAATCCTATGCATTTAACGGCAGATGCCATTTATGAAATGTTAAAAAAAGATAATCCAAATTTAAGTCTTGGAACGGTTTATCGTAATCTTTCTCAATTAGCTGAGCATAATATGATTCAAAAGGTAAGTATCGCAGGGTATCCGGATCGTTTTGATGGAACGCTACAAGATCACTTTCACTTTTTATGTTTAGAGTGTGGCGATATTCAAGATATTTTTATTGATGAATTATTTGATGTGGCAAAGGTAGTAGAAAACCAGGAAAATGTTCAAGTTCAATCATTTGATATGTCATTTAAAGGAATTTGTAGTAAATGTAAGGGACATAAAGTTAATTAAGGATAAAAAATTCGTCAGACTCGTGACGAATTTTTTTGTTTTTGGATAGAAAATGATAACCAGTCATATCAAAAATGGATAAATTCAACTAAGATATGGATTTTTTTTAGCTCTTTTTATAGATTTAAATCTAACGCTTGAGTGAAGATATTTTTCAAGGTATATTGTAATTGTGAAACGTAATTTCAAATTAAAACGCGTTTAAATGGAAATCAAATGTTGATCATAATGGACGAGTAAAAGATTAGCATTTGATTCTTTTATCGCTAACTTTGTAACCGTTAACATTAGGGGAGGGGATTGAATTGAGTAGTAAGATAACCAGTATCATGCAAACACATTCAAGTGGATTTACAAAATCTGAAATCAAAATATGTCACTACATCAATTCACATCGAGAATCTGTGATGTATCTATCGATTACGGAATTAGCGGAGTTAATCGGGGTCGGAGAGGCAACCATTCTACGCTTCTGTCGTAAGATAGGTTACAAAGGGTATCAAGATTTTAAGTTAGCTATGGCAAAAGAACCTGCTTTAAATTCCATTGAAAATCACGAACTATCATATATTGATAAACTCTACGAAATGATGATTAAATCATTAGAGAATACTAAACATTTATTGGATGATCTGGAAATTAAACATGGATGTGCTCTCATCGAACAGACGAACAATGTTTATGTATATGGTGTTGGATCTTCAGGGCTTAGTGCTCGGGAAGCCAGTAGCAAATTTTTAAGGGTTGGGAAACATATCGAGGCTATTACAGACTCACATTTTCAGGCCATTAATAGTGCAACCTTAAGCCAAGAAGATGTTGTCATTGCTATTACGATAACAGGTAGTACAATCGATTTATTAGACTCTGTCAAAATTGCAAAGGAAAGAGGCTGTAAAATTATTGCAATTACAAGCTATATTAAATCTCCCATTACTAAATATGCAGATGTTGTCTTACTTACTTCAGGAAAAGAAAATCCGTTAGAAGGTGGATCGTTATCCGCGAAAATGTCACAGTTATTTATGATTGAACTATTGTGCATCGGATATATGATAAATAATGCAAAAGTCTCAGAAGAAATGAAAAACTTAACGGCAGGCGCAGTGGCAAATAAATTAAATTAGTGGGTTGATTACTTAAATTAGGTTAGTCCAGCGATAACTTATTATCGTTGTGTTTAACAATAGATACCTATAGGGGGAATAGTCATGTTAAAGAAACGATTTTTATCGATGGTAACGTTATTAGCGCTTGGGACGCTAACCGTTGCTTGTGCACCAAAACTTGAACAACCAACGACAGATACATCAAATACCTCAACCGAGAGTACAAAACCAGAAACCTCGACCGAAACACCTAAAAATGAGGTAACAACCATTACGTTTTGGAATTTTCCAAACTTTGCAACCATTGATGACACCGTAGGAAAATACGAAGAAGAAATGATTGCAGCTTTTGAAGCTAAAAATCCAGACATTAAAGTCAATTTAGAAATCATTTCATTTAATGATGGACCAGCGAAAATTAATACAGCGATTGAAACCAATACTGCACCAGATGTTGTCTATGATGCACCAGGTCGTATTATTACTTGGGGAAATAACGGTGTTTTAGCCCCATTAAATGACATGTTTACAGAGGAGTTTAAAAATGATTTAGATCCAATGCTTTTAGATGCTGTACAAGGTCAAGATGATAATTATTATATGTATCCAATTAATACATCACCTTTTATGATGGCATTTAATAAAACGATGCTTGAAGAACTTGGGTTACTTGAGTTGTTACCATTAGATAATGAAACACGTGCCTGGACGGTTGCAGAGTATGAAACATTATTATCAGCATTAAAAGATGCTGGAAAAATTCCAGCGATTTTCTATGCAAAAAGTTCAGCGGGGGATCAAGGAACTCGTGCCTTCATTTCTAATCTTTATAACTCATGGATTACAAATGATGATTTAACAGCTTACCGTATCAATGATGAAGGTGGAGTTAAAGCCTTACAGTGGACGGTAGATGCGATTAAAAACGGATATTTAGTAAATGGTAGTGCGATGACATCAAGTGATGCGATTGACGAATTCGTAGCTGGACGTGCAGCAAGCACCATTTTATTCTCACCAGGATTACTAAATAACAATAAAGAGAAAATGGATTTTGAAGTCGTATTCGTTCCTTATCCAAATGAAAGTGGAGAACCCTCACTTGAATACTTAATTGGTGGTCCTTGTGTATTTAATAGTGGAGACAGTGCACGTATCGAGGCCGCAAAACGTTTTGTTGATTTCATGGCTAATGATGAAGAATGGGGTGTTAAAAATATTAAAGCGACTGGAACATTTGCCGCTCGAAAATCAATGACAGGATTATATGACGATGCAGAGTTACAGTACAATGCCTTAATGACGTCATATTACGGGACTTACTACAATACCATTAGTGGATATGATGAAATGAGAACTTTATGGTTCCCAGCTCTTCAAGACGCAATTAACGGTGGAGATGTTCAATCTGCTCTGGATCATTTCGCAGAACAGGCGAATACCACAATAAAATAAAAAAATGACGTAGCCTAAATTTAGGCTACGTCTAATTAAATCAAGAACGAGAGTTGTTCAAAAATAATAGGGGGGAAGTCATGGCGAGTATTAGTCAAAAACCACTTATGCCATCAGTCTCACAGACTAAAAATCAAAAACGTACCCTTTCACCTAAGATGCGTGAAACAATTGTTGGGTATTTGTTTTTATTACCGGCTTTAATCTTCTTTGGAATATTTGTTTTATTTCCAATTATTCAAGGCATTTATATTAGTTTTTATGATTATACGATGAGTACCTTCAATTTTATAGGGCTTCAAAACTACATCGACCTGATGTCAGATCAAGTGTTTACTAAATCACTTTGGAATACTGTTCTCTTAGTTATTGGAACGGTACCATTTATCATTGTATTTTCAATTTTTGTTTCAAATGCTATCTATGAACGCTCAGCCTTTACAAGATCATTTTTTAGGGGAGTCTTTTACTTACCAGTGGTCACAGGGATTGTAAGTGTTACGGTTGTTTGGCAATGGATTTTTCATCCTTTACATGGGATTTTGAATTATTTATTACAAAATATGGGGGTCATTGATAGTCCAATTTCATGGCTCGGAGATGCAAGATTTGCTTTAATTTCAGTGATGGTCGTTTTATTAACAACTTCTGTTGGACAGCCAATTATCTTGTATGTGGCATCACTTGGAAATATCCCGAAAGATTATAGTGAAGCAGCGCAGATTGATGGAGCAAATAATTGGCAGATTTTTAGACATATTAAATGGCCGCTATTAATGCCAACGACCTTATATATTGTCGTGATATCAACCATTAACTCTTTCCAATGTTTCTCTTTAATTCAACTTTTAACAGCTGGAGGACCAAACTATTCAACTTCAACCGTGATGTATCTTGTTTATGAACGCTCATTTGTTTTAAATAAATATGGGTATGCTTCGGCAATGGGAGTTATTTTAGCGATCGTCATTGGGGTGTTCTCAATCATCCAATACAAGTTCTTTGGGAAAGATGTTGAATATTAAGAGATAGGAGGGGATTAATTTGTCAACGAAACAAAATACTGAAAAGAAATTAAGTAAAAAGAAGAAAATAACGGTTGGATCAGTCATGACGCTCATCATTTTAACCTTGTTAGCCATCTTTTTTATCTTTCCATTTTATTGGATTATAACAGGAGCATTTAAGTTACAAGATGTAGCTGTGGCACTTCCACCCGAATGGTTTCCAACAAATCCAACACTTGATAACTGGGTCAAATTATTTAAAAATCCAGCAGGATCATGGTTCCTTAATAGTGTCTATCTTTCATTTTTTACGATGATTTTAGTTTGTGTGACATCTACTTTAGCTGGATATGTTCTGGGGAAAAAGAATTTTTATGGTTCTAAACTCATGTTTGCTATATTCATTGGAGCGATGGCACTTCCAAAACAAGTTATCTTAATTCCACTTGTTCGTATTGTCTCAGCTTGGGGATTTGGCGATACGCTAAGTGCTGTGATTTTACCAGCAGTGGGATGGCCATTTGGGATTTTTTTAATGAAACAATTTTCTCAAACCGTCCCGAATGAGTTATTAGAATCGGCGAAAATAGATGGATGTAGTGAATGGGGAATCTTCACCAAAATTGTATTACCGCTTGTTAAACCAGGGGTGGCGGCTTTAGCTATCTTTACCTTTATTTCATCTTGGAATGATTATTTCTTACAGTTAATTTTCTTAAATTCACGCTCTAATTTATCATTACCACTTGGGGTTGCAACAATGCAACAAGAATTCTCATCAAATTATGGCGTTATTATGGCAGGTGCTGCTTTAGCATCACTTCCAATGGTTATTATCTTTGTGTTCTTTCAAAAATACTTTACACAAGGAATTACAATGGGAGCTGTTAAAGGGTAAACAAAAAAAGACGTTTTGGAATGATCCAGACGTCTTTTTTTTGTTTGCTAAAATCTGTTTATTGGTTTTCAAATGTTCTTAATCATCTACCATGTCTGTCAGATCATTTAATGGTTTATTAAACGTTTTATGATAGAAAATAATAAAGCACGTAAAAGTTGTTAGTGCTGCAATAATATCTGCAATTGGTTCGGCTAAGAATACAGCATCTAATGGTGAAATAAAAGAAGCAGTGGTTGCAGGTAAGATGAAAATGAGGGGAACTAATAAAATCATCTTACGAAGTAAGGCTAAAACAAGTGAAATTTTAGCTTGTCCAAGTGCTAAAAACGTTTGTTGACATGCTGATTGAGCCCCAAAGATAAAGATACCTGCAAAGAAAATACGGATGCTATGAGAGGTGATTTCAACCAACTCCGGCTTATCGTTAAAAATATTAACAAAAATGTGTGGTGCTAATTCTAAAGAGACACACATCACGGTTGTATAGACTAAACAAACCGTTAATAATAACTTGAATGTTTTTTTGACACGATCAAATTGATTGGCACCGAAATTATATGAAATAATCGGTTGTGCACCAGAAGCAAGCCCCATTAAGGGTAAGAAAATGATTTGATTGATACTACTAATAATGGTCATCGCACTGACTGCTAAATCGCCACCAAATCGTGATAGTTGATTATTTAAAGAAATTAAGACAAGACTTTCTGTTGCCTGCATAATAAATGGCGAAACACCGAGCGCTAAAATAGGGAGAATCACGTTCAATTCAGGTTTAAGGTAACGTTTTTGAATCTTTAAAATACTTTGCTTACCAAAAAGGAATTTTAAAACCCAAATAGCAGAAACAAATTGTGACGTAATGGTTGCAATCGCAGCCCCTTTAACGCCTAAGTTAAGACCGAAAATAAAGATAGGGTCTAGTACGATATTAAAAATAGCCCCGACTAAGACCGTTAGCATACCAATTTTAGCAAATCCTTGAGTATTAATAAATGGATTCATTCCAAGCGCGATTTGAACGAAAATGGTTCCTAGTAAATAAATGGTTAAATAATCATTCGCGTATCCTAATGTTTGAGAACTGGCCCCAAAAGCAAGAAGAATGGGTTCTTTAAAAATTAATAAAAGTGTCATTAATAAGACCGAAATAATCATTAGCGTCGATAAACTATTACTTATGATTTTCTCTGCGCCATCATGATCTTGTTTCCCCATTTTAATGGCCGCTAGTGGGGCACCTCCCATCCCGATGAGTGCACTAGTAGCAGAGATTAACATGATAATTGGAAATGCTACACCAACACCAGCCATTGCTAAATCTCCATCTTGAATACGTCCGATAAAAATTCGATCGACGATGTTATATAAAACATTAACTAATTGTGCTATGATAGCAGGTGTTGCAAGCTTTAATAATAATCGACCAATAGGATCTTTTCCTAAATCAGTAGATTGAGTTGACATCAAATCCCTCCAATAGTAGTTCTATTTTTATCCTCAACATATAATGATACTATACTTTAAATGGAGTGGGAACCTTAATTTTGTCGAAATATTTAAAATTTGAATAGGACTAAAATTAATGATTGATTAATAAATCATAGATGACATAGAATAAATTATAGGTAAAATCAGAAAAAATGAAAAAGGAGTTTAGCAATGAGTGGAAAGAAAAGATGGATGATTGGATTAGGTGGCGTATTTACACTTCTTGGAGGCTATACGATTTACAAATTTAGTCAACCTCCCAACAATAGACCTAAGGACTATCAACGACAAGATAAAAATCGTCAATTAGTAGCATGTCTTGGAGACAGTAATACCCAAGGAACGATGGCGTATAATTTTGTTAATGAATTAGCAACCTCTATGGGGGAAGAAGGATATGACTTTATTAATGCAGGGGTAAATGGAGATTTAGTTTATAATGTTTTAAATCGATTAGATGAGGTTATCATCTGTGATCCTGACTATATCATTATATTAATCGGGACCAATGATATTTTAGCTCAGTTAAATAAACCTAATGAAATCAAATTTGAACTAAAAAAACATCTGCCTATGAAACCAAATGAAGCCTGGTTTATTTCTAATTTAACGGCGGTGATTTCTAAGCTTAAAGCCAATACTCGTGCTAAAATAGCCATCTTATCACTACCATTAATAAGTGAAGATACAGATTCGTTTGCATTTAAACAAGCGATAGAGTATAGTCAACAAATTCAAAAAATTGCTCAATTAGAGCAGATTACTTACCTTCCTTTGAATGAATGGCAATTAAAGTTTTTAGAAGAGAATCGTGAGTCGAAGCGTAAAAAGGTTAAAACATCCCCCTTTGCGTTTTTTATGCCTTCTTTTAAACATTATGTATTAAGAAAATCTTGGGAAGAAATATCACAGGAAGCGGGACTTATTTTAACAGTCGATACGGTTCATCAAAATAAAATTGCGGCTTCTATGATTGAACAATTGATTCGCTCATTCTTAGAAACAGAAGAATAGATCAAAAAGATACCCATTTTGTGGTATCTTTTTTTTATAAGAGGATATAGAAGGATTGAATCATTAAATCTTTTTATTTAAATTTTTAATAAATTTAATAAATTAGTTCTATAATCGAATTTCATTTCATAATCATTAATGAAAACAAAATGAAAGCAGGTGACGGTCATCAAACCTTTGGCGAAAGAAGCAAATCATAATCATCAACGTAACATTAATGTAAAAACAGGTTTAACAGAAGAACAAGTACTCGAACAACGAAAGCAGTATGGAACAAATGAATTTTCAAAGCCAAGCGAGCGAGGACTATTAAAAGAGTTTCTAGACATTTTTAAAGAGCCCTTAATGGTCATTTTATTTATTGCAAGTGGAATGAGCTTTTTAGTGGGAGAGTACAAAGACGGTGTTGGAATCTGCATGGCAGTTGTCCTAGGGATTCTAATTGGGAAGATTACAGAAGGTAAATCTAAAAAAGCAGCTGCAACACTTGAAAAAATGACAGATGATGTTGTGGTTAAGGTCATGAGATCTGGGAAAAAACAACAAATTCATAAATCAGAGGTTGTCCCGAACGATATCGTCTTTTTAGAAACAGGTGATTTAGTTCCGGCAGATGGAATCATTTTAGAAGCAGCTGAATTGAAACTTAGAGAGGATATGCTAACTGGGGAATCTGATCAGGTTTCAAAACAAAAAGATAGTATTGTTTATGGAGGGACCTTAGTAGGAAATGGTAATGGTCTAATGCTTGTCACCAAAATAGGTGATGAAACAGAAATGGGATCAATTGCAAAAGATTTAGATCAGACTGAACAAATGACGCCATTACAAATAAAATTAGGAATACTAGGTCAAAAAATATCATCCATATCGTCTGGTGTAGCTGGAATGTTATTTGTGTATATGATTATTCAGATTTTTAAAGATAGTCATATTCAAATTAATTTTTCTAGTTGGGATGCATTTGTCCATTCTTTACATGATATTTATATTGTATTTCCAAGTATTAAAACAGCTTTTATTGTTTGTGTGGGGTTAATTGTAGCAGCTGTTCCTGAAGGATTGCCAACGATGATCAATATCACATTAGCAATTACCATGAATCAAATGGCTAAGATTAATGTTCTCATTCGAAAAAAAGAAGCATGCGAAACAATCGGATCTGTCAGTGTGATTTGTAGCGATAAAACAGGAACATTAACTGAAAATAAAATGAAAGTTGGAAAGTTAGTCTTAGAAGGTCGTGAAGTTGACTTAGATTCAGCTAGTGAATATCCCTTACTAGTCAGAAGTTGTTTGCTAAATAGTAGTGCGGATGTTGAATTCAATGGGACGCATCATAACTATATTGGAAATCCAACAGAAGGTGCATTGATTTCAATGATTAATAATCCATCTTACTCTCGATTCCGAGAGGAAGCAAAAGTGGTGCGACAAATTCCATTTGCTTCAGTTAATAAATATATGTTAACTGCCATTGAAACTAAAGAAGGATATGAAGTTCTTTCTAAAGGAGCACCGGAAGTGATTTTAAATCAAAGTGCATATGAGTTAGTGAATGGACAAAAAAGAGTATTATCTAGTGCGCGAATCAAGGCGATTTCGGATTCAATCAAGACTTATCAATCGCAGGCTATGCGTGTCATTGCCTTTGCTTATTTGGAGACTCCATCTAAGGATCTTGTCATGAATACGGATCGTTGGAATCAAAAGTTAATTTTTTATGGATTTGTCGGAATTACAGATCCTCTACGAGCAGGTGTAAAAGAATCAATTGAAAGTGCAAGAGCTGCTCGTATTGAAACAAAGATTTTAACCGGAGATAATATCAACACGGCTGTTGCTATTGGAAATGAACTTGGAATTATCACAAAAGATAAGCGTGTTGTAGAAGCAAGTTATATTGATAGTTTAAGTGATGCCGAGCTTCGTAAAGAAATCAAAGATATTGCGATCGTTGCACGTTCAATGCCTAATACAAAGATGAGGATTGTTAGTGCTCTTCAAAAAAATGGAGAAGTCGTTGCGGTTACCGGAGATGGAATTAATGATGCACCGGCACTCACGAAAGCAGATGTAGGGATCGCAATGGGAATTGCAGGGACTGAAGTGAGTCGTAATGCGGCTGATATTATTTTAACAGATGATAGTTTTAATACGATTGTTGAAGCCATTAAGTGGGGGCGTGGAATCTATAATAACTTCCAACGGTATTTACAATTTACTCTAACGGTTAATGTGATTGCCTTTTTATTAACGATTATCAGTCAGTTGTTAGATCAACCCTTACCTTTTACAACGATTCATCTTCTTTGGGTGAATATTATTATGGATGGTCCACCAGCCTTAGCGCTTGGATTAGAGCCTATCCGTCAGACGGTCATGAGACGTAAGCCAACTTCGAAAAATGCGTCGATTATTAATCGTTTTATGGTTCAAACGATTATTGGTAATAGTATTTTTATGATTTTGGTGTTGCTTGCCCAGTTACAATTTAACTTCCTTGGTGCGGATGTGACCCATGTTACACGAGGAGCAAGTGAATCACAAACCGTTATTTTTAGTTTATTTGTAAGTTTAGTCTTATTTAATGCTCTGAATTGTCGTGAGTTTGGTCTTGTCAGTATCATTCCAAACTTCTGTAAAAATAAGACAGCCCTTAAAATTTTAGGTGCGACATTCGCTATCCAAATTTTAGTGACCCAATTAGCAAGTGGCTTCTTTAATACGGTGCCGTTAAGCTTTATGATGTGGATCAAAATTATTTTATTAGGATCAAGCGTTGTTTTATTTAGTGAGATAGTCAAATGTGTTTTACGTCTCATCAACTTAAAACGTAAGAAAAAACGTCAGGAGCAAAAAGTAATTCAGAATGTCACAGCATCTTAAAGATGTAAAAAAGAATCATTGAGTTTAGGACCCAATGATTCTTTTTTTTCATTCTTTAGTTATCGAAACGTTTCAAAAGGTTAACCGGTTTCAGAGGGTTTACTCTTCAAAAGAAAGGCTTAGTTATGATATACTTCCTTTGTAACCGCTTAAGTTGAGGTGAGGAGGAGTTAAAATGGAATTAACATATAAATTTGGACGTGGAAATTGGCGCACTATTGAAGAAGGTCAAGAACGCGAATGGTTAATGGGAAATGGGATCGGAGGATATAGTGGACAAACGATTGTCAACAGTGGTTTTCGTTCATTTCATGCCTATTTAGTCGCATCTTTAAATCCACCCGTTGAACGTTATGCAGTTTTTACACGTACCCAAGAACAAGTGATTTTAAATGGAAAAGAATACGATTTAACGGCACAAACGTACGTTAATGAAAATAAAAATGGGCAACATTATTTAAATCGTTTTACGTTTGATAGTGTTCCAACCTACTATTATCAAGTCGAAGATGTAGAGTTAAGCAAAACCATTGCGATGGAGTATGGACATAATACAGTTGCTGTTTGTTATGAAGTCAAAACAGGTGGGCAAAAAGCAACCCTAAATATTGTGCCATTATTTAATTTCCGTGGAGCAGGGGCGACATCTGAACGTCAGGAATTAAACTTTGAGATGAATTTAGCTGATCAAGTCTTAACATTAGTACCTGCAGGTTTTGAGGAAATGAGTATTAAATTCTTTGCCTCAAAGGGGACTTATATCGATCGAAAATTACGTCCAACGAGTATGGCAACGCCAAATTATTTAATTGAAGAAAATCATTACTATGAGTTTGATAATCGAAATGGAAGTCGAGGCCTCGATAATCATTATACGCCATATGATTTAGTGGTAGAGCTAGAGCCTCATACAACGACTAAGTTTTATTTGAAGTGTACGGTTGAAGAATTAGATGAACGAGATGGGTTTGAGATTGTGAAAAACTATCGTGAACGTGCGAATCAGTTAATGGATCAATCTGGATATGAGGATGCACTCGCGTTAAATTTAGTAAAAGCAGCTGACCATTTTGTGGTGAAACGTGAAAGTACAGGATTAAAAACCATTTTAGCTGGCTTCCCTTGGTTTACAGACTGGGGACGTGATACGATGATTGCATTTGAAGGGTTGACATTATGTACAAAACGTTTTGAAGAAGCACGAGAAATTTTGGAGTCATTCGTACGCTATTTAAAAGATGGTCTTGTTCCAAATGTCTTCCCGGATAAGGGAAGTGAGCCAGGATATAATACAGTCGATGCCTCTTTATGGTATATTCATGCGGTTTATCAATATTTAGCGTATACCGGGCAAGAATCAGATTACCATTTCGTTGAATCGGTATTATTTGAAAAAATGAAAGAAATTATTAAAGCGTATCGCGAAGGAACAGCATTCTCAATTGGAATGGATGAGGATGGATTGATTCATGCTGGAGATGGATTAGATCAGGTGACATGGATGGATGTTCGTGTGGGAGATTTCGTTGTGACACCACGCCATGGTAAACCAGTAGAAATTAATGCACTTTGGTATAATGCCTTATGCATTATGTCTGAATTATCGTTAAAATTTGGTCAAGTGAACAATGAGTATGAAGAATTAGCAGTGCGTGTCAAAGAGTCCTTTAACGCTCGTTTTTGGAATGAAGAAACACAGTGCTTAAATGATGTAGTGGATATCGATGATGCCAAGGTCAGACCAAATCAAATTTACGCGGTTTCATTACCGTTCACGATGTTAAGTGAAGAAAAGGAATTAAAGGTGGTAGAGAAAGTTTACCAAGAATTATATGCCACATATGGCTTACGATCTTTATCATTTAAAGACCCTGAATACAAAAGACAATATATCGGAAAACTCCTAACTCGTGATTGTGCGTATCACATGGGAACAACATGGGGATTTTTAATTGGAGGATTTATTTCGGCTTATTGTAAAGTGCACCGTCATGATAAAGCAGCTATTAGGAGTGCAAAAATGATGTGTGAAGTGTTTGAGGATCATTTACATGATGGTTGTATTAACGGAATCGCTGAAATATTTGATGGTGAGTTTGCAGCAACCAGTCGAGGATGTTTTACACAGGCTTGGAGTGTTGGGGAAGTATTAAGAGCTTACACCGTTGATGTTTTACCGTATTTAGATTAAGTATAAAAAAAGGAAAGTGAACGCGGCTTAATAGGGTTCACTTTCCTTTTTTATTATTTTAAAAGGTTACTTTTTGATTAATTTTATAAACGTTGCCATCAATTTGGATATATAGTTGATAGGTTCCTGATAAACCTTCGGCATTGATGTAGTTCGTAACGGATAGTAAATCACCGTCGTTAACGTCTGAAGCATTAAATAAGTCAATGCACATAGCAGAATAGCTTGTTTTTGAGACACGAATATCATAAACTCGTTGATCGCCAAGTTTTGATAAAATCAGTTTAACTTTTTGCCCTTCTTTGAATTGCGCGTTAAAAATTAAACGATCAGATTCTTGATTAAAGGTTAAATGATAATCATTGGCTGGTAATTCTTTTGCTTTCCATAAGCCGTTAATATCGAGTTTTAGGGTTGGGGTTTGTCCAAGGGTTCCAAGACGTGTTCCAGGCTCTAGATTATAGTTGAATCCTGATGAATAAAGCGACATTTTTTGCACGCGATAAAATTGGGTCGGGAAGTCAAGTGTTGTAATGACCTGATATTTTAAAACTTCAACTGTTTTAGCTTCTAGTTTGGCTTCAGGGTTGAAATAGGCTGGTTGATTCATTGGCACTCCATTCACAGAACCCATTCCACCTGAATGAATGAGATAATGATTTTCTCCTAAATAATCAACTTCTGAAATATAAGGCGAGTAAAAACTTGAACCTAATTCTTTTCCATATTCATAAATTTGCTCGATTGTCATCTCATCTGTATTGAGTCGATAGATCACGCCACGAGAATAGTTGTCCTTGGCTTCAACATAATCGAGTGGATTTTTTGAACGATTATTTCCATTATCAAAAATAAAGAGGTCTCCGTTTGGTAACACTTTGGCAGAATGTTGTGACCACTGCCATTCAAAATTTTCACCGATTGGCGTAAAGAAATAACGTTGCATCTCTTCAGGCCAATTCGTGGAATCTCCAATAATCCAGTTTAAATCTCCTGTCTCATAGTCTATGCTGATGACAGCATCTTGATGGCGTCCAGATAAAATGATAGCATCTGTCAGATGATCATAATAAACGGAGTTGTTATGGAACCAATCGTGTTCGGTCCAATTTTCACTTTTTCCGGCGTCAGTCGGTAGAACAGAGGAAAGATCCCATTCTTTTATTACTTCACCGCTTTGACGATTGATTTCGATGACATAATCTTCAACAACAGTTTTAGAAGGGTTATTCCCAGCCACGATAAAGTTTCCGTTATCTAATTCATAAACATCATGATGATATCCGCCAGGAAAGACGTATTCATGATAAACTTTACCTAACAGGTCCATTTCCATTAATCCCGCCATATAATAAGGGGCATTTACGGTACGATTGGAACTTAAAATAAGATTTCCATTTTTTAATCGGTTAATCTCCCAGACATTAGCCGTCGTTAAGTACCAACGAACATCGCCATTTAAATCATACGCTGCTGTATAACCAGCACTAGCAGGGGTATAGAAAAATAAATCTGAAGTGGCCTGATTGGCATCATAAGTCACACTTGTAGGCAAAATAAAGTCATCTGGTAAGGGATCTGTCTGAATGTCAAGTGTAGTAGAACTTCCGTCAGATAACGTTAAAGTGACATGATTTAACGTATCAGGATAAAGCCCATAGATTGGTACTAAGTGATTGGTTGCTGCAGGGAGAGTTGTCTTAAATGTTGTGAATTCATCTTTTCCTTCAATCCTAACCTCAACAGCTTGAGATTGTGAGGTCGTAAAAGCTACAAGTGCTGTTAATGGTGAATTTTGATACGGATTAATCTTTATAAAAGGATTTTCAAACGTATAATTTCCAATTTCAATTTCTGTTTGTAAATCTTGATCGATTTGGTTTTGTTGCGTGATTAAATCAAGACTTTGTGGAACGGTTAACATCTGAGAAGAAGATTTTAGATTAATGTATAGCACACATCCAAGCAGGATAATTAAAAGGGTAGCAATGACTAGCCATATTTTTTTCATTGTGTTTTCCTTTCGGTCATTTGAACAGGTCTTGAAATGACATTTTTTTATGTAATGCTTTTATCATAAAATGACTGTAGATGAAAGTCAATAATAACCATTTATAACAGAAAATTTATACAACTTTACCATTATTATAAACACTTTAAAGGATGTTTAGTCCTATATTAACTAAAAAAGCCATCTAGAGAAGACTAGATGGCGCTTTTTTATTTTATAATATGAATAAATTGACGGTCATCAACTGTAACATGTTGATGTTTCTTAAAGTAATCGATAATAATTTCAGTCATTTCAATTTGGATTTCTTTGATAATTGGACAATCACGGAAGAATTCATAACCTCCAACACCACTTGAACGATAGTTGTTCATCACGAGTGAGAACGTATCCGTCGGGTTGACTTCTTGGCCTTTCACGATCATGTTAACGACTCGTTCACCGACAGGTTTAGTTAAATCAAATGTATACTCCACATTTGAGAAGAAATCATAGTTGTAGTGAGCCACTTTAGGTTGAAGGAAACGTTTAGATACAGATAGTTCTCCATTTGTATAATCAATATAGGAAGCGCAGACTTCTAATGCTTGCTTTAAAACTTTTCCACTAACTTCACGGACAACTAATGTATTCGGGTAGACATAAGTTGAAACAATGTCGCGAACGGTAACACTTTTGTTAAATCCTTTAACAGCGTTGGCAAAAGAAGTACAAGCTAAATCACATTCTGCCACTTCGAGTTGAATTTGGTTAATAAAGTTAGCAAGTAATGAACCATTAATCGCCATATCAAGACGATCACTTGGTTGTAATTCTACATTTAAATAACCGACCGGACAATCTAGCCACTCTTGAACACGATTTTCGAGTGGTAATAGGGTATCATACATGACTTGATCAGGATGATTTTCAAATGCATTTAATGAAGAGGTTACGCTCGTCACATGATGATCATCTGTTTGAACATGAACTTCAGCATATTTTGTTGCATTGTGTGGAGTTTGGATGATATGAGTCCCAAATAACGTTTGATTTTGTAGTGGGATATGTTGATGTCCTGTTAGTAAGACATTAAAATCTAATTCTTTACAAACTTTATAGGCTATATTTTCAGAAGATGTACTTAATTGTTCATGTGTTGATAAATCGTATTCAAATCCACCATGATAAATTCCAATTAAAACATCAACTTGAGGTTTTAACTCATCGTGAACTTGTTTAATTGAAGTAAAGGTATCACGCACTTCGAAATTTGTTAAATTATACTCTTTTTCCCAAATAGGAATAAAGTCAGTTGTAAATCCGATAATCCCAACTTTTAAACCGTTTTCCATTGTTTTTATGTCGTAACCTTGAATAGGCAGCTGATTTGTTTTATCTAGGACATTTGTACATAAACATTTCGCATTTAAATAATCGAGATATGATTTTAGATAGTCATAGCCATAATTAAATTCATGATTTCCTAGTGTAATATAATCATATCCTCCTGCATTCATCACCTCAGCAATGGGATGTTTAATTAATTTCTCACTACTTAAAAAAGTGGTAAAAGGAGAGCCTTGAATGGTATCACCACCATCAATGATTAGTGTATTTCCATCCTTTTGATAAGACGCAATAATATTTAGCATCCCCATCGGCTTGATTGTTGTATCCGTATAATCTGTTGGATAAACATATCCATGTAAATCGGAAGTAAAATAGATTTTTAATTCTTTCATTATAACACCTCATACAAATTATAACACAAAATTCGACATCAATCTGCCCGTGCTATCATTATTGTGCGATAAAAGTATTAAAACATGAAGTGAATTTGCAAAATAAATGAATTTTAAAAAAGGAACCACCATTTTTTTATGTGAATTTAATAATAGAATATGATAAAATAATAAAAAAACAAAAAGGAAGATCAATCATGGCCGAAAATATATTAAAATTTAAGGATTGGAATGATCTAGAGGGAACAGAATTACTTCAATTATTGGAGCAATCAGTTGATTTAGATGAAGAGCTTTATGAGCTGATGATGAAAAAAGTACCATATTTGTTAAAACAGACAAAAATGGTACACAAACAAACTTATAAAACAACAAAAATTTCAATGAAATTAAGTAAACAGACAAAGAAGTATTATTTAAAAGTTTCGAAATCAATTTTGAAATTAATTAAAAATTCAGAAGTTTCAAATGAGCTAAAGGTTGAATTAATTGAGTTGTTAAAAGAAATCACTCTCAAAATTGAGAAATGTGATGAACGAGATAAACACTTTTTAACTCAACAACAGGTTAAAACATTTGGTTATAGTACACTAGCCTTAGCTGGATTGGTAGCGATTTATGGGGTAAAGGCTATCAAAAAAGATTAAAAACTCATCAAAAACAGAGGCGATTCCACTTAGTGAAATTGACTCTGTTTTTTTTTAGTGATAACTTAACTTTGTTGATAAAATGAATCTATCATATCATGTTTTAGAGATATAAGGAATAGAGTAGTATTAACAAACCTTACAGGAGGGGAGAGGGATGGCTAGTAACGTTCAATATCAAAGACAATTATTTTTTCAAGTTCATTGCGGAGTTAATCTCCTTTGTTTTGCGATTACATTAATGTGTGTGGTGGCTTTAAAATTTAGCATTGGGTTGTTACAATTATTTGCTTTAATTTTGCCACTCGTTGGGATTGCTTCTTTTTTTGTGAATGATAGTGTGAGTAAAGGTCGAAAAGTTGTAAAGGAATGTTATTGTTTTGGGAGTATGGCTAGTCTTATTTCACTTTTGCTTGTTTCACAACTTTTATTTCAATTTAGTGTAGCGGGATGGATTTGGGAATTAGCATATTTTATTGTAACAGCGGCTGCTGTCATTGCAATCGGTTATTTTATCCTCATGGCAGATTCGTTACTCTTAAGTAAAACCTTAACGCCTATTTCAATTGTTGCAGGATTAATCATTGGACTACTAGTGGCAATTGTTATCTATAAATTTTTCATTTGTTATTTTTTTACACCCGGATTTTTGATTTTTTGGAGCTATACCTTTTGGATTATAGATCTCATTTTAACGGTATTAGTTTGTCTAGATTTGCGAATTATTTTATTTAAAGGAAGATAAGTTAGATTAATAGAAAAGAGGCTTTATATGTTACAACCTTATATAGAAGGTGAATTAGTTTATTTGAGTGAATTAAAAAAAGAAGAATTACCTTTGTTACTAGAACTTTATGAAGATGAAGAGTTTATGGAGGACTTTGGCTATATTGAGGGAGTTGTCCAAACATATGAGTCACTTTACACATGGTATGAAGAACTAAAATTATCTGAAGATGAAATCTTTTATTCCGTTTATGAAAAAAAAACTCAGGAATGGATTGGATTTATTAGTTTAATGGATATAAATGAAGGTGAACGAGAAGGATGGCTTGTAATTGGATTAACCCAAATCAAAAGGGGGAAAGGATTTGGGAAAGAGGCAATGTTTTATTTAATTAATGAAGCCTTTCATCAAGGATTAACAACGATTCGACTCAGTGTGTTAAGTCATAATGAACGTGCCATTAGGTTATATAAAAAACTAGGATTTAAATTGGAAATGATTTATCCAAAAGAACAGTTCCCCAATTTTTTTCAAGTAGATATTATAGAACTGAGTCTTGAGGAGACAGAGTTTAATAGCAGATAAGAAGAAGGGGGAAGTGGCGTGAGAAATCAGTTGAAAAATTCAAATTGGTTGGAATTTGAACAAGCCTTTCCTGAGTATTATGCCTCACTAGGGAAAATTCACTTCGATTCCTGTCAAATTAATGGCTCACGTATTGGAAGTTTGCAATTAGTCACGACGGAACAAGAGGTGCTTCAATATATAGAGCCGATTGCTTTACATGGATACGAGTACTTGACAATGGGGCTTGTGATTCGAGGAAATGATGTTGAGGCATTTCATTATCAAGTTAATTTTTTAAATATTGAAAAACAAAGCATCAAAAAAATTAGGCAAAATATTGTTTCTGAAATAACACCAGAGTTTAAAATAATTACGGTCACGTGTAAAATCCCAGCCCATGCTCATTTAGCTAAAGTTAGTTGGGAGATAACGGGATGTGCAACAGGGATCACGTTATATAAACCAAGTGTGACATTAAAATAAAAAAAACTCAGCGTTAAAGCTGAGTTTTTTCATTTTGATCTATTTTTGTCATTGAGAATCCAGTGGCTGCTAAAATAAGTGAAAACAGTGGACTTAATAAGTTAAAGAATGCAAATGGTAAGAAAGCAATAGGGTTCAAGCCAAGCGTTGCCATCATGTAGGATCCACAAGTTGTCCATGGGATAAGTGGAGAAGTCACGGTCGCACCATCTTCAAGAGCGCGTGATAAGTTTTTCGGCGCTAATCCACGTTTTGGATATTCATTTTTATACATACGACCTGGCATCACAAGTGCTAAATATTGATCACCTGTTACAATATTTGTGAAAATACAAGTAAAAATCGTAGCGAATACAAGTCCGAATGTCCCTTTTGCATATTTTAAAATGGTTGAGGCAATGGTTTCAAGCATTCCTGTTTTTTCTAAAACGCCACCAAATGATAAGGCGCAAAGGATTAAGGAAACGGTCCATAACATACTATCTAAACCACCACGTGTTAATAAATCATCAACAGCGGTGACTCCGGTTTGAGAGTAATAGCCATAGTGCATAGCTGTCATGATGTCTCCCACATTTGCCCCTTGGAAGATCATCGCAAACACCCCACCAAGTAACGTACCAGTTAATAAGGCAGGAATCGCAGGCACTTTTAAAATAACCATCGCAATGACAGCAACAGGTGCTAGTAATAAGATAGGTGATAATGTGTGGAAATTTCCTATTAAGGTGTTTTGTATAATGTCGATTTGACCAGTATCTAGTGATTGTCCAGCATATTTTAATCCAAGGACCGTGTAAAGTATGATTGAAATAACATACGCAGGAACTGTCGTATACATCATATGTTTGATGTGTTCAAATAACGTCGCACCAGCCATGGCAGGTGCTAAGTTAGTCGTATCAGATAAAGGGGACATTTTATCTCCAAAGTAGGCCCCAGAAATGATGGCCCCAGCAATAATAGGTGAAGGAATTCCAAGTGTTTGTCCAATTCCTAATAATGCAATCCCGACTGTTCCAGCTGTTGTCCAAGAAGAACCCGTTGCCACGGATACGATAGAACAAATTAATAAGGTAGCAACTAAGAAAATACCAGGTGATAAAATGTTGAGTCCCCAATAAATCATTGAAGGGACAACCCCTCCTAAAATCCATGTTCCAATTAAAGTTCCAACAATGAGCAAAATTAAAACAGCTTGTAAGGCCATTGTAATGGTTTGGATAATCCCCTCTTCAAGCTCACTCCATTTATACCCCAAACGAAGTACTCCAATTAAGGCTGCGACTCCAGTGGCTAAAATTAATGGAATCTGTGGATCGACATTAAACTTTAATAAAGCTAATGCCAACATGATGACTAAAAAAACAATAGGAATTAGAGCTTCAAATAGCGTCGCTTTTCTAGGTTGTTTCATCTTTATTTCTCCTTCTTATGAGTGTTATGTTTGTTCTCAGTTTTGTTGTTTTGAAGTCCCCAATGAATCATTCTAAATTAGTTTCATTGTGAGCATAAAATCAATTGTCACAACGAGTCGAAAAAACACATTTTTTTGCCGACATTCAATATATCATTTTATATCTTAAACTGCAAATAAATCATGAAGTTTATAAAATGTAATTTTTGGAAAATAATACTTTTACTTCAAAAATATTAGGATATATTTGGATAATTTTAAAGGGTAGTTCTTTTTATAAGTTTCTCTAAAATTATTTTAATTATTCCAAAAAATATAAAATAAATATATTATAAGGTTGATAAAAATGGAAATTTATGATATGTTAAAGAAGTACTTAATAGTTCTTTTTGTTTGTTTCACAGTATATCAGATTGGATTGCGTTTCTGGGGGTTTTTAACTACAGGGTAAAAAGGTGTGGGGTTACAAAATAGTATTAAGTCACTAATCTTTATTTTTATTCGGAGGTATTTATTATGAATACAGGTACAGTTAAATGGTTTAATGCAGAAAAAGGATTTGGATTCATTTCAGTTGAAGGTGGAGAAGACGTATTCGTTCATTACTCTGCAATCACTGGTGAAGGATTTAAAACATTAGAAGAAGGACAAAAAGTGTCTTTTGATATCGTTGAAGGAAACCGTGGAGCTCAAGCTTCTAACGTAGTAAAATTATAATTCTATTTCAAAATAAGACATGAATGAGCTAGTAGCCATGGGTTACTAGTTTTTTCTTGTTCGTTAAAAGGCTAGAAAGTAAAGGAATGACTAGGGTCAGGGTTTCATCATAAAGAAGAAGGTGAAGAAAGTGGAGAAAAGACTTGATTTAACAAAGGGTCATATTATTGGAACGCTTGTAAAGTTAGCTTTACCCATAATGGGAACCTCATTTATTCAAATGGCGTATAATCTGACCGACATGATCTGGATTGGTCGTGTCGGAAGTAGTGCAGTAGCGGCTGTTGGAACGGCCGGATTTTTTACCTGGTTAGCGATGGCATTTATTATGATTTCAAAAATTGGAGCTGAAATTAAGGTCTCACAAACAATAGGTGCTCATTTATACGAAGAAACAAAAGGTTATGTTCGAAGTGCTATACAAATTAATCTCATTTTAGCTGTTTTATATATGATGGTTCTGTTCTTCTTTAAAGAACCTTTAATTGGCTTCTTTAACTTAGGCGATGAGGAAATTATTCAAATGTCCTATACTTATTTAGAGGTTATGATTATTGGAATGATTTTTTATTTTATCAACCCTGTTTTTACAGCTATCTTTAACGGATCAGGCGATAGTAAAACGCCATTTATGATCAATACCATTGGATTAATCTTCAATATTGTTTTTGATCCAATTTTAATTTTAGGATTTGGACCTATTCCGGCGCTGGGTGTTTTAGGAGCTGCCATTGCAACAGTGTGTGCTCAAATAGTGGTTAGCTTATGTTTCTTAGTTATTATTTTACGCAGTAAAGCAGCCTACTTAAAAGTGAACTTATTTGAAAAGTTTGATATAAAATTCATTAAAATCATCTGTAAAATCGGCTTTCCAGGAGCGCTTCAAAGTGGATTGTTCACGTGTATTTCAATGGTGCTTGGTCGATTGGTAGCCGCTTATGGAGCTGTTCCAATTGCTGTTCAAAAAGTTGGATCTCAAATCGAATCGATTTCTTGGATGACTGCAGGAGGATTTTCAACGGCGCTCGGTGCCTTTGTTGGACAAAATTATGGAGCAAAACAATTTGATCGAATTCAAAAAGGCTATCAAACGACAATGCTTTTAGCACTAGGTCTTGGTGTTTTTGCAACCGTTCTTCTTGTCTTCTTTGGGGAACCGATCTTTTCATTTTTCTTACCAGAAGCAGAGGCTATTGAACAGGGAAAAATGTACTTAAAAATCTTAGGGTATTCGCAATTATTTATGTGTATTGAGATTACGACACAAGGATTATTTAATGGATTAGGTCGTACGTACATTCCATCCATTGTCGGAATTATCTTAACCGGTGCACGTATTCCACTCGCCTATGTGATAGGACAACCTCATGTACTAGGAATTGATGGGGTTTGGTGGGCGATTACACTAAGTAGTGTCGTCAAGGGTCTCGTACTGGCAGGTATTTATTTCTATCTTTCAAAACGTCAGCGTCTTTATTTAAAACAAGCCCCATCAACTCTTGAAGGAGAAGGTGAACGAAGTTCTCAGGAATTAAAATTAAAGATAGAATAAACCAAAAAGGCGTCCGATACGGATGCCTTTTTTATATGAGAAGCCAAACAACGATGATATACAACGATTGAAATATTTGATAAAATAGATAAGTTCAGATTAGTTTTGTAAAACTGTAAAATTTTTGAACTATCAGTGGAGAAGGCCTTTTCAAGAGCAGGTTAGTCATTCTCTAGAAGCTAAGAAGGGGATAACCTATGAGCTAAGTGAACCACATAGTGTAGGGAGCCTGTTGTGTTCTTTGTCAGGGATTCTTTGCATGAGTTACTCCACTTTTAGTGAAGTAAGCTTTGGACGATAGGATACCTTAGGTTCAAAAAAGCTTAAATCCTCAGATAGATTCATGAGTGTGAAATAGAGTTCAGTTTCAATCAAGTAGAAAAAGAAGTAAAAAGGTAGAAAGGGGAATGGTGATGAAAATATTAGTAACTGAAATGTTTTTGAGCCATATCCCTCGTGGTAAAGAAACATTTGTGTTGCAAAAAATGAGTCAATTCGTGAAAGATTATGTAGAATATAAGTTTAACATGTCTGCGATGCGTGGAGGCGTGTCTGTGCGTGAAATTAAACATAATCGCAATGGGTTGCGTATTTTTAAGCTTCGAATTAATAAAGGTGATCGGATCTTGTTTACCTTTGATACAAATCGTGTTCGAAGTGAGTACCGACAAGCCATTTTGTTTTTAGATTATTGTCATCATGATGATCAGGCAATGCGAGGACGACAAATTGGAATCAAAGAAGATAGGATTGAGGTTGTATCTTCTGAAGAAGAGGTAGTCGATGCCTACATTGATCAACAATATGAAAATTTTGATTATGATCCTAATGTCATCATTACCAGAGTCATAAACGTCGAAACGATGAATCAGTTACTTGACGATCGAGATGAAAAGGCGATTTATTATTTAAATGATGAACAGTTTCAATGTCTGGCGCCAACTGAGTCGCCAACGTTTTTATTCGGAAGTGCCGGAAGTGGAAAAACCACGATTAATATTCATAAAGCGTATTTACTTGCCTTGCAACCGATTCGTTTAGCTTATTTCACGTATTCTTCTTATTTAGTTGAAGATGCAGTTAAATTATTCAAAAAAATTGTGGAAGATTCTGATGAGGTGAAAGCGGATGATATTTTAAAACGGGTTCAATTTCTTCACTACAATCACTTTGTTTCCACAGAGGTTCGAGCGTATCAAATGATGACATACGAAGCATTTCGCTTATGGGCAATTGAACGCCAACCGATGCTAATTAAACAAATCGGATTAGATGTTTATGATTTGTGGAAAGAAATTCGGGGCATCATTAAAGGAATGATTCCAAAAGAATGGATTCGTTATGCCATCCCTATTTCTGATTTTCCATATCCGTCAGAGGTCATGGAAGTGATGTTGAAAAAAGGCTTAGCTCATGTTGAAAATGACGTGTTAATCTTACATGCTGATGCCTTATATGAGGCAAAAAAACATTATTTAGATCGCTATACCCTACAAGCGATTATGCTTATGCATCAACTGCTTGATGAGTATTTATTCACACATAAAATGATTGAAAAAGAGATCTATCTTTCACTTGATGAGCAGTATTGTGTGTACGAACGAAAACAACGTGAACTGTTGTATGAGTTAGCGGTGCGTTATCAGTTCTTTTTAGATGATGAGAAAAAAGTGGATGAGAACGATCTATCAAGAGCGCTGCTTCAAAAAATAATCAAAAAAGAAGTGAATTTATTTGATTATGTCATTGCTGATGAAATTCAAGATTTGACGGAGATTCAAATTTATTGTTTGATTCGCTTGTCACGAAATCGTAATCAACTGTTATTTAGTGGAGATATTAATCAAACCATTCGACCTACTTATTTTCATACAGGACGCGTTGAAAGCATTATGAAAACATCGAATACCCATTTAGGTTTTTTGAAACATCAACTGGTGAAAAATTATCGTAGCACAAAAGAGGTCGTAGATTTAGCGAATAAAGTCGTGGATCTTCGGATCAAGCGCTTAGGATTAAATAAAAAAAATGATTATCATGAAATTGCTATCCGTGGTCTTTCACATGCGGTTTATTATTTACAGAGCACGAATCCTCAAAATGTCATTAAGCTCATTGAGACGGGCTTAAATCGACATTATGTTGCGATCGTCGTGCCAGATGAAGCTGAAAAACGGAATTTAGAGCGTTTAACCCAAGTGAAAGGGGCCGTCTTTACGGTTGAAGAAATTAAAGGAATCGAAAAAGATTACATCATTTGTTATAATGTGATGTCTAAGTTTAAATCGCTTTGGGAAACCATCTTAAATACCGATGTGATGCATCAAAATCAATACCGCTATTACTTTAATTTATTGTATGTTGCGATTACAAGGGCTCGTCAGCACTTATGTTTTGTAGAAGAGGACATGCCGCCGTCATTATTTGAGTATCTGAGTGATGAACTCTTAATTTTTTCTGAGTTTGATGAATCGGCTTTAAAACTAAGTCAAATTTCAAGTGATAATCAGTTCTATAAAGAAGCAACATTATACGAACGTCGCGAATTATATGAACAGGCTATTACCGAGTACGAGCTATCGAAATTAGAGGTGGCGAAACATGATATTAAACGGTGTCAGGCTTTGATGAAAAATAGAGAAGGGCAGCATATTGAAGCGGGAATCGAGCTCTTAAACTTAAAAGAATTTGAACAGGCGGCAAACTGTTTTAGACAGGGGCAAGATGTGCTCCGCTATTTACAGGCATTGGTTTATCAAGATTGTCCGTTTGAAAAAATACAAGAAGAATTATTAACCTTTGGCATTGAAGACGTGATTAGTTATGTCTATTTACAACCAACGCGAGTCTCGTGGCTTCGCCGTTTTAATAAGTTATATGCCATTCATTTAACTAAGCGAACACAAGTCATCGATCACCTAATGGAATGTATTGATGAAATGAAAGGGTGAGGGAAATGGACGTCGAATTTTTAGATTTAATTAAAACGTTTGAGAAAACGTTAAAACGAATTGAAGTGTTAGATCATAAAGTGACATCATTTAAAGAAGTATTGGAAACATTAAAATCAAATTTAGATGAACTCGTTGAAATGGTCATGCTTGAAGAAATTGTGGAGTTGTCACAAAACGGGACGCAAAAAATTAAAGCCTTAAATCATGAAATGAACCAGTTGATGAGTGCTTATTCATCAGTGGCACAACTTCAAAAACTAAGTGAGGAAGAAGCCAACAGATTTCAAAAGCTAGAGCAAGGAGTGGCAGAACTGAAACACCTAATCCAAAGAAAAGCGCCTCAAATGTCTTCAAGACTACTTGAACTGGCAGATGAGATTTATTATGTGGATGAGGAGTCAAATCTTTGCTGTGAATCAAACATCATCAATCAAACACTAATCACAACAGGTGTTAAAAGCATTGCTCAACATCAAGATTTATTATTTGTTAGTTGTGAACAGGAGTTAGTGGTGATGAAAGACAAACAGCTTTTAGTCAGTTTTCCGATTCAATGTGAGAGTTTTTTTGTAGAAGGCTATCTCATTTACTTCTTAGACCATCAAATGTTAAAACAGTGTCATCTGTTAACACAAGAAGTCACGGTGATTGAAGAGGACGTGCTATTCATGATGCCACAACATGACAAAATCTTGATTAAAACCACGTCGGGATTAAAAAGACTAGCCTATTAAAAAAGAGCTCGATTGAGCTCTTTTTAATTTCCTCCAGTAGGGATAAAGGGGAGTAAACGACTTGCTACATTTTGCATGGTTAAGGTTTGTAAATAAACTGTTCCGGGTCCTGTTAATTTGGTTAAGAAGAGACCTTCTCCTCCAAAGAAAATATTTTTAAATCCTTTAACGGTTTCAATTTCATACTTGACCTGACGATCAAATCCAACGACATTGCCTGTGTCAACTTTAATGACTTCACCGGGTTTTAATTCACGTTTGACCACGCTTCCAGCGACTTCTAAAAAGACTTTTCCATGACCGGATAATCGCTGTAAAATAAAACCTTCGCCACCAAATAAACCAGCCGATACACGTCTAGTCCACTCGACACTTAAATTAACGCCAGGTTCACCGACTAAAAATGAACTTTTTTGACAAATCCAATCTTGTCCTGGAACTAAATCAAGTTCAATGATTTTACCAGGAAACGTTGAAGCAAAGACGATTTCTTGGTTTGGAAGGCTTGAGGTATAGGTTGCCATGAATAAAGATTCACCCGAAAACATGCGGCCAATCCCTTTCATTAAGCCTCCCTTAATGTTAGTATTCATTGTAATCCCATTGTCCATCCAAGCCATACCACCTGATTGGGTGTACACACTCTCTCCTTTATCTAACACAATTGAAACACCAGGTAAATCGTTTCCGAAAATAGATGTTTTCATTTAGAGCCTCCTTCATTTTGTTTTATTAACCATAATTTACCACAAAAAGCAAAGTGAAACAAGAGGTCAACTAATTTATAGGTTCATAGTACGCTAGTAATAAGTCGACCACACGACCATAACTTTGAACCCCATCGTTGACACCGTTTAGTTTTAAGTACGTTTGATTCATTTGGGTGAAGGTTTCTTCAACTTTTCCTTCGTATTGTTTCCAGTAATCGCGTTGATCATTTAAATCACGACGTACACCGTCGGATAATTTTTCGTTTAAGGTGATGAGTGTTTCACGATCAACAAGTGCTAAAGCACGATTGACATAACTTAAGGCATTTAAGTAGCCTGAATATTGAAAATCAACATCAGGGTGAGCGATACAGGTGAGGTAGGCGATGAAGTTCGCTTCATTTTCACTCGCAAAGCCACGTTGATGGGCCATTTCATGCATTGTGGTAAATAAAAGGGTGCTCTTTGGAACTGAAACGTTGACATTGGCTTCTGCCGTAAAGGGAGAATAAATTCCTGTAATGTTTGTATAAGACATTAAATCTGAGAGAAACACTGCTTTGGGAAGCCCGTAATCCCCACCTAAAAAAGGATAAGTTGTTGCAGCTGCTGCATAGCCAAGCGGTGCGCGCTTAAAAATTTCTGAGATAGTTTCGTTAATTGTAAAGATACCGTCTTCATTTTCGAACACTTGAGTTCTAGTTTCATTCGTTTGATTGATGAGATAATCATAAAGGAGAGCTAATTCTTCGACTGACCGAGGGCTCAAGTTTAACTGTAAGGTTTCTTCTAGGGGTGTTTTATAGTAGTTGAGCCCCCATAAAATCGTGAATAAAAAGTATAATAAACTGGCAAAACTTAAAAGATGAAGGAAAAAGCGCCCGATGATGGACAACCAAGTTTTTGGATACATTGCCACTTGATACAACGTTAGACCAAAGTATCCAAGAATCATTAGGATTAAAAAATAAATGAGCCATTCAAATAACGAAAAAGGAAGTATTCCAGTTAGCTGGCTTAATTTTTCAACGACCCATTGATTAAACCGTTCAGAGTAGAGTGCGGTGAGCGTGGTAGGGTTAGATTTGGCCATGAAGATGAGTAAAAGTGATAGAGGAAACAGGCAGAGTAAGATGAGTGGTGTCAAGTAACGCTTCATAAAAAACCTCCGATTATCTAGCTTTCTTTCTATTATAACAAAAAGAGGATGACATACCAATAATGAGGTAATTCAGGAAGCTGGTTTGTCGAATCATTGTGAAAATGAGACAAAATACTAGACAATTTTTATCACATATGGTTAACTAGTAAGAAAACTTCTAGAGGTGAGATGATGAGGAAAGTTCAATTAGTGAATCAAATTAAAGCAGCTAGTCATCAAATCGGATGTGATTTGGTAATCAAAAATATTACGATTATTGATGTGTTTCAAAATGATCGATTTGTTGCTGATGTCGCCATCCACGAGGGCCATATCGTTGGAATTGGGGAATATCAAGGAAATTGTGAAGTGGATGGAAGCGGGAAGTTTATCTGTCCTGGATTAATTGATGCGCATGCTCATATTGAGTCATCGCTTGTGACACCTTGTGAATATTATAAGGAAGCATTAAAGCATGGGATTACATCGATGATTACGGACCCACATGAAATAGCGAACGTGCTAGGGGTTGAGGGGATTGAATTAATGATTAAGTTGAGCGAGGACATTCCGTTTGATATGTATGTGATGCTTCCTTCTTGTGTTCCGGCGACGGGGTTTGAAAATTCAGGAGCCAATCTTTATGCGAAAGACTTAGCTCCTTTATACGCTCATCACCGTGTTCTTGGATTAGCGGAAGTGATGAATTTTCCAGCTGTTATCCATGGAGAGGATGACATGATTCAAAAAATTATGGATGCGAGAAAGCGTGGCTTAACGGTCGATGGGCATGGCGCAAGTTTTGATTTAAAGACGCTCAATGCTTATGTCACAGCAGGAATTACGACGGATCATGAATGTCACACAGCTGAGGAAGTGATTGATCGTTTACGTCGTGGGATGTATGTGTTAATGCGCGAAGGAAGTGTGGCTAAAAATTTAGAAAAATTAATTTCAGTGGCAAGCATCGCCAACAGCCGACGTATTTGTTTTTGTACCGATGATAAACATATTGATGATTTAATGACAGAAGGAAGTATTGATCACTCCATTAAAGTAGCGGTTAAACATGGTTTAAAAATTGAAACAGCCATTCAAATGTGTACCTTAAATACAGCGGAGTGTTATAAACTAGACGGATATGGTGCCATTGCCCCTGGATTTATAGCCGATTTTATTATCTTAGATGATCTAGATTCATTTAACATTCATTCGGTTTACAAAAAAGGGATTCGTGTCGTTCATCAAGGTGTTTTAGAGGTAGGAGAGAATAGGAACTCAAAAATAACTAAGACGTTTGAAAACACGGTAAAATTACCAACGTTAACATTTGAGTCGTTCAAAATTTCGTGCCGTGATAAAGAAATATTAAATGTGATTGAGCTAATTCCAAATAAATTAGAAACGATTCATCAGTGTTTTAACTTACAAGAATTAGGAGTGACGGATGAAGTTCATTCCGATGTGGAACGTGATTTATTAAAAGTGGCGGTGATTGAACGTCATCATTTGACGAATAACATTGGACTGGGAGTGCTCAAAGGCTTAAAGTTAAAAAAAGGTGCCATTGCCACGACCATTTCACACGATTCACATAATTTAATTGTATGTGGGACAAATGATGAAGAGATGCTCTTTGCATCAAGACAATTGCAACAAATGGGTGGAGGCATTATCGTGGTTTGTGAAGGAAAAGTATTAGCTTCTTTAACACTAGAAATTGGTGGTTTAATTACCAATCGCGCCGCATGTGATGTCATTGAAGAATTAAAATTATTACATGAAGCCATTGAAATGATTGCACCAAGTCTTGATTTTAATCCTTTTTTGACGCTTTCGTTTTTAACGCTACCAGTTATTCCGGCAATTAAATTAACAGATAAAGGTTTGTTTGATGTGATGAAATTTGACTTTATTTCTGTTGTCTCATAAAAAGTGTTCGCTATAGCGAACACTTTTTATAATGGCTCATATAATAAGTTGATGGGGGCCGGTTTAAAAAGAGGAGGGAGAGAGACGATGAATATTAAAACCATACAAGTGGTCATTTTAAATCATAAGACCTCTTCTATTGAAAAATTTGCAAGAAATGCAAAAGCTATTCAATATTATCAAGATGGAGAAAGTGCCAATTTGGTGAATGATTTATATCATCATTGGTTCGGCATTAATGAAGCCTGTATTGTTGCTCATCATTTAGCTTCATTAAGTGATAATCAAGAGGAAATTAATTATGTCGTGGCCGTCAATCCGTTTAAAGCAGGGGTGTCTTACGATGTCCAAAAGATAAATGGCAGGCGACTTCGTTTTGTGTTTATCTTTTTTGAGGTCCAAGAGTCAGAGGCTAGACAGTATGTGTATGAATATTTAAAGGATCTCCTTCTGAATAATAAAACGCAGCCAGTTGAAGTAGATGTCGACTACCATAATGTCAATTTTTATTAAATCCATAAAAATATAGGTCATGTTTTATTTGTTTCGACAATATAATTAAGAGAGAGTCTAGGTCACCAACGTAAGAAAAAATGAGGTGAAATCATGCTAAATTTTTTAAATAATATGAATTTATTGCCGACAAATTTTATTGTGGCTAATATTGTCGAAGTTTTAAAAGAGGATCCTGAAAATGGGGTAGATAAACTATATGAGATGTCGCAAAATTTCATTACTGATCCTCAAATTCAACAAACCGTTAAAGAAATAAAATCGTATTATGATAGCCATCCTTCGATTAAACGGTATATTAAAAATATGGTGTATAATACGCATAAAAATGTATTAAACCACTTTTTACAAAATATCGCGGTTAAAGAAGCATGGGAAGGCATCAATAAGCGAGAACAGGCAAGTCAAAAATATCAAGTTCAAATTCCGTATGCATTGATGCTTGATATTGGAATGGACTGTCAATTAAACTGTAAGGATTGTTACTACCCTCATGACCACTCGTTCTCGATGCCATTAAGTGAAATTGATCGATTAGTCTTCGAAGCAAAAGAAATTGGAATTCATTTGATTATTTTAAGTGGGGGAGACCCTGTTTTAAATGATGGGTTGTTAAAGTTGTATGAGAAATATTCAGATGTTGAGTTTATTGTATTTACGAATGGGACATCAATGAACACAGAGCGTTGCCAGCGCCTTGTCAATCTCGGGAATGTGTTGCCGATGATCGTGCTTGAAGGGGAAGCGAATGAGATGAAAGAGCAGGTGAATCCAGGCTTATATCATCAGATTTTTGAAACATTTGATTTGCTAAAATCACAAGGGTTATTATTTGGGGTTGTGACGCCTCTTAAAGCGACTAATTTAGAAAAAGTCGTCAGTGATCGATTTATTTTACCATTGATTAAACATGGGTCAAGACTTCAACTCTATGTAAGTACTCATCAGCCAAAGAGTGGAGAAGAATTGACACCTAAAATGAATCAGTGGCTAGAACGTCAATTAAATGATATGAGACGAATGCGTCCGTATATGGCTGTTCATTTACAAAGCTATTCTCCTTTTATTGGGCGTTGTGTAATCGGACCATTAGCCTATAACACCATGCTTGAGAGTATGAATCAAGTAGTTGAAATTCCTCAGTTTAATACCAAAATGATTAACGGAGCTAGACTAGTGCAAGTTTTAAAACAATATCAAATCTAAAAAAAAGACGTGAATTTAATCACGTCCTTTTTTAGTCTTGCCATTCATCCACATTTGTTAAGCCTTTAATATTAGAAGCTTTGAAGATAGGTTCTTTAATTCCTTGTTTCTTTTGTTCTGTATAGTCTTTCAATGCTTTAATAGCGAGGTGTCCAAGTAATATGATAGCGATGAGGTTTACAATAGCCATAAATGACATGAATAAGTCAGCTAAGTCCCACACAATCGCTACTTTCGTTAATGATCCGAAGATAATCATTGCCACTACAATAATACGGTAAGCAATTAAATAAGTTTTCTTCGTACTCATAAATTCAATATTTGATTCTCCATAATAGTAGTTTCCAATAATTGAACTAAAAGCAAATAATAAAATACAGAAGGCAATAAAGTAGTTACCAAAAGCTCCAATTTGTGAAGTTAAGGCATGTTGCGTTAATTGAATTCCTGTTAAGGAAGAATCTGTATATGAACCGGATAATAAAATAACAAAAGCGGTACAGCTACAAATTAAAATCGTGTCGGTAAAAACACCTAATGTCTGAATTAACCCTTGTTTAACCGGATGAGTGACTTCAGCTGTTGCAGCTGCATTTGGCGCACTCCCCATTCCAGCTTCATTTGAAAATAAACCGCGTTTTACCCCTTGAATGAACATCACACCAAAGGCTCCTGATGCAAATGAAGAGAAGTCAAATGCATTTGAGATAATTAAGTTAAAAACATGAGGGATTTCTTTAATATTTAAGATAATCACTACAATGGCTACTAAAACATAAGCCACTGCTAAAATAGGAACGATTACCTCTGAAACTTTAGCAATACGGTGAACACCACCAAAAATAATTAAAGCACTCACAGCTGCTAATAAAAGTCCCATCACTAGTTTGTCCATTCCAAAGGCTGTTTGGAAGGCTTCAGAAATCGTGTTAGCTTGTACGGCATTAAAGACAAATCCGAAGGTAATAGTAATTAAAACAGAGAAGATAAGACCCAACCAACGTTTGTTTAATCCTTTTTCAATGTAGTAAGCAGGACCTCCACGATACGCCCCATTTTCATCTTTTACTTTATAAATTTGAGCTAAGGTACTTTCAATGAAACTTGAAGCTCCTCCGATTAAAGCAATGATCCACATCCAAAAGACAGCACCTGGTCCACCGACTGCAATTGCAAGGGCAACGCCAGCAATGTTTCCAGTTCCAACGCGAGAAGCGGTACTAATACAAAAGGCTTGGAAAGATGAGATTTTATCTTCATTTTTATTAGATTTTCCAACTCCATCCCCTAGAAGTCGAATCATCTCTTTCATCATTCTAAATTGAACAAATCCTGTTCTAAAGCTAAAGTAGAAACCAGCGATTAACAGTAGGACAATTAACAGATAGCTTCCGATATACGTGTTACCAGCACTAATCAAATTATTTAATCCATCTAAAATCGAGTTTCCCATTGTTTGAATAGTTTCCATATTGGCCTCCTTTTTTACTTATCAAAATCCAATTTTTTTCGACACTCCGATTTCTATTATAACTTAAAATGAAAGAAAATGTAAGTTTAAACCATTAATAGTAAAAAATTAGAATGAGTCAAAATGGAAAATTTTTAGATTATGGTTAACAAAAAAACCTTAAGGAAGCCCTTAAGGTTTTCATTTATTTTTTAAAGATACCAAGTCCTGTAACCACTAATGTTGCCCAATCTGAGTCGTCGTTGTTTTGCCAAGTATACTCCACGTTTAATTTCTTTAACCAAGCATTTAATCCTGTTGATGTTTTTCCATCCGTCGCAGCTTGACGTCCAAAAGCTTCTTTAATTTTTTCTAGTAAGTCTTTTTGTCCTTCTGCATCTAATTCAAATCCGACGATATCTTCTAATTCTTCACGAATATTTTCATAAGCAATTAAATCATCGCGATATAAATCATTGACTAATAATTGACGTTCACGATTTAATTCTAAAATAACATTTTGGATTTCTTCATGATTTGAAAGATATTTTTTAGCGACATTCATCGCAGCAATCACATGATCGATTTTAACAATACGCTTTTCAATAGCTGAACTTTTCATAACTTAATCTCACTTCGCAATCTTTATTTTTCCATAACTTTTGAATTATATCATTTCACTAAAGCGTGGGCAAGTTTTATTTTGTATAATAGGCGATCCCAATACTTCCAGGTCCAACATGACATCCAATGACAGGTCCAATAGATTGTAATCCCACCGGTTGTTTTAACTCTTCTTCAAGTTTTTGAGCGAGAAGAAATCCATCCTCTTCATTGTTAATATGATGAACAATAACGCCTCCAAGCTCGCGAGACGTTAAATCTTCTTTAAACTTATCGATAAAGGTTTGAATCGCTTTTTTCTTCGTTCGAACTTTTGTATAGACAGTTGTTTTCCCGTCTTCGACTGTTAAAATTGGTTTTATTTGGAAAATGTTCCCTAATAGAGCTGAAGCCCCTCCAATACGTCCGCCTTTTTTTAAGTAATCAAGTGTTTCAGGCGTAAATAAGAAACGACTGTGCTCTTTCACTTGTGTCGCAACTTCGATGACTTCATCCATTGAAGCCCCTGCTTTTGCTGCTTTTGCCGCTTCTATTGCAATATAACCCATTTGCATGCAATTAGTCATTGAGTCAAACAGCTGAATATTGGCAGTAGGGTATTTCTCAAGCACTAAGTCACGAATCATATGGGCATTTGAGAAGGTACCGCTCATCTCAGAAGATAAGAAAACTCCGAAAATATCGTGCCCGTTACGAACCAATGACTCAAATGTTTCTAACATTTCATCAGGTGTGGGTTGAGAAGAGGTTGGAATTTCATTGAGCTCTTTTAGGTGGCTATAAAATTGGTCTAAGTTGACATCCAATTCACGTTCACTAGTTCCTTTAACAATAATATTGAGCGAGACAATTGAAAGATCTAAATCTTCTTGAATTTCCTTTGGAATGTAAGATGTACTATCTGTAATCACTTTAATTGACATAAGGATCCTCCTAAAATGAGATAAAAATAAAAGAAACAGGGATACTAATTAATAACCAATATTATAACTTAAGATAAAGAAAAAATTAACAAAAAATGCAAATATATTTTGAGATTTGAGTGAAATGACGTACAATGAGGAAATAAAAAGATAAATCAATCATCGGATAAAAAACGACGTTAAAAAGGATGTGGAATTTTGAAAATATTAATTGATGGAGACGGATGTCCAGTGACAGACCTTGTGATTAATCTAGCTGCGCCTTATAACATCCCTGTCATCTTAATTTGTGATACTGCACATGTTTGTAATCGAGAAGGGATTAAAACAATTATGGTAAATAAAGGGCGTGACGCAACGGATTTTGAATTGATGCGACATGTTCAAAAAGGCGATATTATCGTGACTCAAGATTATGGATTAGCGGCGATGGGGTTAACCAAGCAGGCTTACGTGATCCATCAAAGTGGGATGCAGTATACGATACAAAATATTGATCAGCTCCTATTTGCGCGACATCTCTCTCAAAAAATAAGAAATTCAGGCGGAAGATTAAAAGGGCCAGCGAAACGAACACGAGACGATGACTTAGCGTTTAAAACTTCTTTTCAGAGCTTACTGTCTAGATTAACGACGACAAATTAAAATGGAATCTTACAAAATTTATTCAAATACGATATAATATGTAAGGAATTTGATTTGTTTTTATCATCATCTATGACGTTTTAGATGAAATGGAAATGAATGAACGATGGAGGTTTTAATATGATTGCTTTAATCGTCGCACTATCGCTCACCCTCATTCATTTTTTGAATTTAGGAGCTATTTTAGTGATGATTTTCCGAAGAAGGGAAGAGCCTATTTTTATTATTGCTTGGACAATGCTCATGATGTTTGTCCCTTTAATCGGATTTATTTTATACTTATTATTTGGGCATGGACCTATTGTTAAAGAAAAAAGAACATTTGTCGATGAGATTGAACAAAATCATCATGAATCAAACGTCGCTAATCAAATGGAAAGATTTAAAGCGTTAGATGAAGAAAACCATCCGTTTTCATCTTTAATTCAATTTAATTTAAATTATAATCATAGTCTTTTAACAACCTATAATGAGGTGGAACTTTTTTCAGAGGCAAAGGCCAAATACGAACGTTTAATTCAAGATATTAACGAAGCTAAAGAAACGATTAATATTCTGTACTTTATTATTCGAGGTGACCAAAGTGGAGAGGCCTTATTATCTGCGTTAACGCGAAAAGCAAAAGAGGGCGTTAAAGTTCGATTAGTTTATGATGATGGAGGAAGTTTCATGACTCCCGCCTCTTTTTTTAAGCCTTTAATTGAGGCAGGTGGAATCGTTGTGAAGCATTATCCAGCTAAATTGAAAATTTTCACATTAAATTGGAATTATCGAAATCATCGAAAAATTGTCGTGATTGATGGGAAAATTGGATACATGGGTGGGATGAACATCGGTGATGAGTATCTATCGCTTAATCCTAAGTATAGCCCATGGCGTGATGCCCATTTTAGAGTGGAGGGAGAGGCTGTTCCGTTACTTCAAATGAGATTTTTAAAAGATTATTTTGCCGTCATGGAAAATGAAGCAGATGTATCACAGATTGAACAGAATCTTAACCTGTATTTTAAAGCGCCAACCATTACAACTAAAACCTATCTACAAATTATTACGGATGGTCCTGATCAAAAAACAGACCATATGCGTGCTGCTTTTATTAAATTAATTATGAGTGCAAGAAAGAGTATCTGGATTCAAACTCCGTATTTTATTCCAGATAGTGAGTTTTTACATGTGTTAAAAATTGCGTCTCATTCTGGTTTAGATGTTAAAATCATGATTCCAGTGATTCCGGATAATCATTTCGTGCATCGAACAACCACTTCTTATATTAAAGAGTTGCTTGAAGCGGGAATTGAAGTTTATTTTTATGAAGGGTTCTTACATTCCAAAATTATTATCATCGATGGAAAAATGAGTTCAGTTGGATCTGTTAATATGGATGTTCGAAGTTTTAGCATTAATTTTGAAATCACAGCTTTTATCTATGATGATCAGATGGCGAAGCAATTAATTAAACAATTTGAATTTGATCAACAAAATTGCCGTTTGCTTGATTTTGAATACGAACGCAATAAATCTTGGGTTATGAAAGCTGAAGAATCGATTTATCGATTATTATCAATGTTAATGTAGGGGAGATTAAGAATGAGAAAGAAAATTGGTATGAGAACCATAAAAACGGCTGTCGGGGCAACCATTGCCATTATTTTAGCTAACTTTTTCGGGCTTAAATATGCGCTTTCTGCAGGGGTTATCACGATTTTAAGTGTACAAAACACGAAGCGAAAGTCTGTTGAAATTGCATGGTCTAGATTTAATTCGACTTGCTTAGCGCTTATGATTAGTGGGATTTTATTCTCACTCATTGGCTTTAATGCGTTCGCATTTGGATTATATTTACTGATTTTTATTCCATTGGCTGTTTCCTATAAATTAAGCGATGGCATTGTGATGAGTTCAGTGTTGGTCACACATCTCTTAGGAGAGGGATATATTAGTCTCTCTTTAATTGCG
Organism: Turicibacter sanguinis; assembly: GCF_013046825.1. Classification (NCBI taxonomy): domain Bacteria; kingdom Bacillati; phylum Bacillota; class Erysipelotrichia; order Erysipelotrichales; family Turicibacteraceae; genus Turicibacter; species Turicibacter sanguinis. Next base: position 2,483,079 of record NZ_CP053187.1, read on the forward strand.
AATGAGTTTTTTTTAGTCATCATCGGGGCAGGAATTGCTATTTTATTTAATCTTTATATGCCAAAAATGCAACCCCGTATTAAAGAAGATCAGGCAAAAATAGAAGAGCAATTTAGAATTGTTCTGCTGTGCTTAGCGGGAACGACCTCAAGTCAATCGGTGGCGATTGATGAAGAATTTTTATTTCAAACATTGGAGGAGATGTTGCTAAAAGCGAGAGATCGAGCTATGTTGCACAAAGAAAATTACTTATTAGATGAAATGACGTACTATGTTCAATATATGGATATGCGCTTCATGCAATATCAGGTGCTTTTAAGTATGCGACAGACGCTTGGAAAAGTGGTAATGACCGTCGAACAGTCGAGTTTAATTGCAGATTTAACGGAACATATTGCTTTTAATTTACATGAATATAATCCTGCAGAAGATTTAATTCAAATGACACAAGATGTTTTAACTCAATGTCGTAATCAAGAGTTACCTAAAACACGAGAAGAGTTTGAAAATCGAGCCTTATTATTCCAATATTTAAATGATTTGCAATATCTCCTTGAAATTAAATGCCATTTTGTTCGAAATTTGACGGAACAACAACGTTTGAAATTTGGACCACAGAGTTTGTAAATAAAAAAAAGTCATTGAGACCTTGCTCAATGACTTTTTTTTTATGCTTCTATAAATTGACCGTGTGAAACTTTCATTTCTTTAAATTGAATGTTAAATTTCTTTTGATATTTTTTCAATGTACTTAAATCTTTATCTGTAATGATACAAATTGATTTTCCACTTGCATACCCACGAGCCGTACGACCCGCACGATGTAAATATTCATTTGGATTGGCCGGACAGTCAAGGTGAATGATGTGTGTGACTTCTGGAATATCAAGACCACGAGCCGTTAAATCTGATGAAACTAATAATTTGATTTTTCCACTTCTAAATAGATCTAGTGCACGTTTGCGTTCTTCTTTTTGAATGTTACCACGCATGACGAATGTTTCTTTTTGATGATAATTTAATTTTTCAGCAATTTCTTGCATCGAATCGTTTTGATTTACAAAAATTAAAGCACGTTCTGGGTTTTCGGCAACAATCAATTTGCGAAGTAATTCGAATTTATCACGACGCTCACCTTTTAAATAGAAATGAGCAATATTTGGATTCATTTCGACGGCATCTGCAGTTTTTAAAATAACAGGTTCTTTCATTAAAGACGTCGCAAGTGTTTGCGTATTCTCACTAATTGAAGCTGAGAATAGACAAAGTTGACGATCACGTAGTGTTGTTTTAATAATATCTTGAATCGTTTTGGTATTGGTATTATCAAGTAGACTATCCGCTTCATCTAAAATGATGGTTTTAAGGGTATGAGCCGTAATTTTTTTCTTTTTAATCAATTCTAAAATACGACCACATGATCCCGTGATGATATGAGGTTTTTCTTTTAATTTTTTGATTTGTTTATCAATGTTTGCGCCCCCAATAATCGTGGTAGACGTCACCGGAATTTCTGAGTTTGCTGCTAGTAACTTGATTTGAGCATCAATTTGCATGACTAGCTCATGTGTAGGTGCTAAGATTAAAACTTGCATTTCACGTTTTGTCGTGTCAATTTTTTCAAAAAGGGGGGCGACAAAAGCTAATGTTTTTCCGCTTCCTGTATGTGATTGGGCAATCACATCTTGATGATTTAAAATAACAGGAATGGCCTCTTGTTGAATAGAGGTTGGGACACTAATATTTTGTTTGTTTAATCCCGCAATGATACGTGAATCTAAATTTAAATTTTCAAATGTAATAGACATGGGCTTCCTCCTAATGGTAAGTGTGTCTAAGTAATCATAAATTAAAGCGTGGAAAAACTCGATTTATTTATCGAATAATCCTCCACCTTTATGTCGTTTGATACGTTTACGAGGTTCTCCAATCGTTTTATCCGGACGTTTTAATTTATCTTGTTGTTTTGTTCCTTGACGTTTTTGTTCAATAATTTGTTTCATTAAATCCATATTTTTTGTTGCCATCTTGGTATCTCCTAAACTAAAAAATTAATGTTAAAATAGTCTTAACCCTATTATTTTATAATATTTAACGTTTTTTATCTATTCTTCTCGTATGAAATGTCGAAAAAAGTAAAATTCTAAGGGTAAGTTTAAAAGGATTGTGGTGAAAGAATGAAAATTGGTTATCTTGAAATCGTCTTATCCGCATCTTGGGTGCGTAGTTTAAAAGAGAAACGAATGCTTGTGAGAAGTATCGTAGCCAAAACACGTCAAAAATTTAATATATCGGTTAAGGAGTTTGCAACACTTGATGAACATCAGACCATTACGCTTGGAATCACGTGTGGGTCGAATTCTACTTCACAAATCGATGCGATTTTGGATCAAGTGGTTAATTTTATTGAATCAAATTATGAAACAGAAATAATTGGGATAGAAAGAGAAATTTTATAATGGTTTAAATTGTCATTCATTTCTAATTATAGTATAATTTGATACATCTTAAACAAGGTGTGATTAAATTGGAAAAGTGGTTAGAAAAACGAATTTCATTTATAAAGGGCTTATTTTTTGTGAGTTGCGCTTATATTATCATTAAGATGGTGGATAATTATCAAGTATTTTTTGCTAGTTTTAAAGATATCCTAGCGACACTCTCTCCTTTTTTATTAGCTTTTATAATCGCATATATTTTTAATCCGGTGATGATGTTTATTGAAAAACGATTTAAGGTGAAACGTAATCTAAGTCTTAGTCTCACATATTTTGGTTTTTTACTCCTGTGTTACTTGATGATTAGTTTTATTTTCCCTGTCATTTATCATAGTGCCTCAGATTTAATCAAGCAGATTCCAAGTTATGCAACTGAAATTCAAACCTGGATTAATGGGTGGACCAATCAAATGTCTGGTTTTGATTTTGGAGAGTTGAATGAGTTTAAAACACAATTGTTAAGTATGATTCCAAAAGTGACTGAAATCTTGACCAGTTCAATCGGCTCATTGGTGTCTATCACTTATGGTGCCGTGACCTTAACAGGAAATGTTCTATTAGCTTTTATTATTAGCATTTATATTTTAGTTGAAAAAGAAAAATTTACTGAGATGTCTAAAAAGTTGATTTATATTATCTTTCGCCCAAAAAATGCGGGATACATATTGCAGACTTCACGATTATTTCATGAAAACATCGGTAAATATCTAATTGGAAAGTCCATTGATTCCATTTTCGTTGGGATTTGCGCAACGATTGGACTCGCCTTGATGGGTGCTAAATATGCCGTCCTTTTAGGAGTTATTTTTGGATTAACAAATATGGTCCCGTTTGTTGGGCCTATTTTTGGAACACTGATTGCCGTTGGAATTAATTTATTCTATAATCCCATCGTGGCAATCATTGCCCTGATTTTCTTACTGATTGTCCAACAAGTAGAGTCTTTAATTATTGATCCAAAAGTGGTTGGTCAAAAGATGGGGTTAAATCCATTCTTCACCTTATTAGCCGTCACGGTTGGAGGGAAGTTAATGGGTATTGTTGGGATGATTTTAGGTGTTCCGATTATGGGAGTTTTAAAATTATATGCCTCAAATGCGATTAACTACTATTATGACAAAACAATTCTAGTTTGCGAACAAGAAGAGTCTGACGAATAAAAAAAGCCCTCGAATCTCGAGGGCTTTTTTTATCCTAAAATACCGGCTTTGCGTCGTTTACTTTTGCCTTTTTGACCTTTTACCATTTCACGACTCGGAATCATATGATTGTTTTGATTAGCTGTTTGTTGTTTCTTTTTATTTAATAAATCTTGAATAGATTGTTTAGTTGTGGATTGATTCATGATGAAAACTCCTTATCTCTTAAAATTCTTATCCTAATTGTAACGAACTTTTTGATTCCTGACTATATAAAACAAGTAAAATAGAACGAAAAAGATAAAATTTTGACATAGGACTTGAATTTAAATTGATTATTTGATAGAATGATGTGGAATTTGCGAATAAAATCTTTTTAATTTTTACAAGTGTTGAACCCCCACTTTGAACAAACTTCAAATTGGGGGTTTTTCTATGTGAAAATAAAGAAAACGGTTCGCAAGAGTTTAATTTTAGTTAGAAATGAGGGGTAAGATGCCAAAAAACAATCGTAAATTTTATAAACGATTATTTATCTTAGCAATACCAATTGTCTTACAAAACTTGATTACATCATCGTTAAATATGTTAGATACGATGATGATAGGAAGTTTAGGAGAAGTCCAACTTGCAGCTGTTGGTGTTGCGAATCAGTTTTATTTCTTATATAGTTTACTTGTGATGGGAATTGGAGCAGGATGCTCGATTTTAATCGCTCAATTATGGGGAAAAGAAGACACAGAGAATGTTAAAAAAGTTTTACAACTCGGGTTAGCAGCAGGAATAGTTTTTGCTGTTATTTTCACCGTGATTGGATTCTTTGGTTCAGAATCGATTATTAAAATATTTAATCCAGATCCAGATGTTATCCGTTTTGGAAGTGAGTATCTTCGTGTTTCTATTTTTAGTTATTTAGCGACGGCTATTTCATTTGTATTTGCTGGTGCACTTCGTAGTATTGGAAATACTGCATTACCGATGTGGGGAAGTTTAATTGGATTAATCATTAATGGCGTATTCAATGCAATTTTAATTTTTGGATTACTTGGATTCCCAGCACTTGGAGTAGTAGGGGCGGCCATCGCAACACTAATGGCTCGATTAGTCGAATGTTTTATTATCATCATCGTCGTGGCCTTAAAAGTTAAACCACTAAACTTATCATTCAAGCAACTCGTTACATTTGATCGTCTAATGGCGGGGATGTTATATCAAGCAGCTTTACCTGTTGTTTTGAATGAAGCTTGTTGGGGATTAACAAATATTACTTATAATATCATTTATGGTCGAATGGGAGTAAATGCCATTGCTACGACACAAATTACGACGACGATTATGAATTTATTTATGATTGTGGTCTTTGGAATGGCCCATGCTTCTGTAGTGGTCATTGGAAACGAAATTGGAGCAAATCAAGAAGAGCAAGCGATTATTTACGCTAAAAAGATTATTCGCCTCGCGTTAATTATTGCGGTCGTCATGGCGGTTGGTCTTGTTTTATTTGCACCAGCCATTGTTGGAATTTATAAGGTTTCAGATCTTGTGCGACAAAATGCGATTCAAATCTTGTATATCTTTGCTATTTTTATGCTGCCACGTGTTTATAATGGTGTTCAAATTGTTGGAATTTTACGTGGAGGTGGAGATGCAAAATACGGTTCAATTGTTCAAGGTTTAAGCATGTGGATTTTTGGAATTCCGTTTGGAATCATTGGAGCCTTTATTTTTAAATGGCCGATTACCTATGTCATCTTCCTTATTTCATGTGAAGAAGTAATCCGTTATTTAATTATTAGTCGTCGTTTCCGTTCAAATAAATGGATAAATAATATGGTTCGTGAAATGGCATAAAATTTCTAAAATAGACTTGTTTTTCAGACTCTTTCTAGCTATAATAAGGTAAAATAGTTAAAGATTATGATAAGAAAGAGTAAATCTAGTCAACTTTTTTAGAGAGCTAACGGGTGGTGGAAGTTAGTAAAGCATCTAGGTTGAAGCAGTCTTTGAGTCGCTAGCTGAGAACTAAAAAGCATGTCTTTTTAATTAGGCTAAGACGTTCCCTCGCGTTACTGAGGACTTGAGTGGGTAATTTAAATTACTTATTAGGGTGGTACCGCGAAGTAGTCCTTCGTCCCTTTTTGGGATGAAGGACTTTTTTTATTTTCATTTGAGCTAGGAGGAAAGATGATGGAAGAAATCTTAGAGATTTTAGAACAAAATAGTCGATATACCGACGAGCAAATTGCCGTGATGACCGGTAAAACAGTAGAAGAAGTTCGCGAAGCGATTCAAGATTATGAAGAGCGAAGTATTATTGCAGGCTATACAACCCTTATCAATTGGGAGAATACGGGTCATGAAACAGTGACGGCGTTAATTGAGGTAAAAGTGACACCACAACGTGGAGCAGGATTTGATAGTGTCGCAGAACGCATTTATAAATTTGATGAAGTGCGTGCTTGTTACCTGATGTCAGGTGGATTTGATTTAACGGTCATTGTGGAAGGAAAAACGATGAAGCAAGTGGCGATGTTTGTTTCTGAAAAATTAGCCGTTCAAGAATATGTCTTAAGTTGTTCAACACACTTTGTCTTAAAAAAATATAAAGATCATGGAACCATCTTTAAAGACCAGGAATTTGATGATCGTGAGGTTGTGATTTTATGAGATTAGAAAATATGATTTTAGAGAATGTAAAAAAAATGCCACCATCTGGGATTCGAAAGTATTTTGATATGGTGCATGAAATGGAAGGTGTGATTTCTTTAGGAGTAGGCGAGCCTGATTTTGTGACTCCATGGAATGTTCGTGAAGCGGGAATTTATTCACTTGAACAAGGTCATACCCATTATTCTTCGAATGCTGGATTCATGGAATTGCGTCATGAAATTTCACGTTATTTACATCGCCGTTTTAATTTAAGCTATCAGGTGGATGAAATTTTAGTAACCGTAGGAGGGAGCGAAGGGATTGATCTTGCACTTCGAGCACTTGTTGGTCCGGGTGATGAAGTCATCATTCCAGAACCAAGTTTTGTCGCATACAAAGGATGTACGACATTTACTGGAGCCACACCTGTTGTGATTGAATTAAAGGCTGAAAACGAATTTAAATTAACTGCAGAAGAATTAGAAGCCGCGATCACGCCTAAAACAAAAGTTTTAATCATGCCGTTTCCTAATAATCCTACGGGAGCGATTATGACACGTGACGAACTTGAAAAAATCGTAGAGGTTGTCAAAGATAAAGACATCATTATTATTTCGGATGAAATCTATGCGGAATTAACATATGAAAAGGAGCACGTTTCCATTGCAAGTTTTGATTGCGTGAAAGATCAAACATTGGTGATTAATGGATTTTCAAAAGCGTATGCGATGACAGGATGGCGACTTGGATACGTCTGCGGTCATCCAACTTTAATCAATGCCATGAAAAAAATTCATCAATATGCGATTATGTGTTCCCCAACAACCTCGCAATATGCTGCGATTGAAGCGATGAAAAATGGAGATCATAGTGTTGAGACGATGGTTAAAGAATACAATCGTCGTCGTCGAGTCCTTGTGAATGGATTTAGAAAGTTGGGTCTTGATTGCTTTGAACCATTAGGAGCTTTTTATGTTTTTCCGTGTATTCAATCAACGGGATTATCATCGGATGAGTTTTGTGAGAAATTATTACGATCAGAAAAAGTTTTAACCGTTCCAGGTAATGCTTTTGGGGATTGTGGGGAAGGATATATTCGTGCGTGTTATGCGTCATCTATGGAAAATATTATGGAGGCGTTAGTTCGAATTGAACGTTTTTTAAAACAAAATCCAACACGTTAATTAAACAAAAGAAAAGGTGAAGCTTTTGAAACATCAAGAAGAGTTAGCGACAAAGCCGGTTTATCGCTTATTAATTCAATATTCGATTCCTGCTATCGTAGGGATGATTGTTAATGCCCTGTATAATGTGGTAGACCGTATTTTCATTGGAAATATTCCCGAGGTCGGTTCACTCGCCATAACAGGTGTTGGCATTACGCTACCAATTACCACCATTATTCTAGCCTGCGGGATGTTAGTAGGAGTTGGAAGTACCGCTAATATCTCGATTAAATTAGGGCAGGGGGAGCGAGAAAATGCAGAGCGTTTAATAGGAAATAATATCACCTTATCGACCATTATCGCTTTAGCATTGACGGTTCTTGGCCTTGTTTTTAAAACGCCGATTTTAAATTTATTTGGGGCAAGTTCAAGCACTTTGCCTTATGCCGATCGGTATATTACAGTGATTTTATATGGAACGATTTTTAATGTGATGGGCTACTCTTTAAACAGTAACATTAGAGCAGATGGAAACCCCAAAATGGCTGCTTTAACGATGGTTGTTGGATGCATCATTAATATTATTTTAGATCCTATTTTTATCTTTGGATTAGGATGGGGAATTCAAGGAGCGGCTATCGCAACTGTTATTTCTCAGGCTACAACTGCTATTTGGGTGTTACTTTATTTTGTTATGGGAAAATCACGATTGACGTTTAAATCAAAATTCTTGAAGCTTGAGTCTAATTTAGTCAAAAGTATCCTCGCAATTGGATCAGCTCCATTTGCTATGCAATTAGCGGCGAGTTTAGTTCAAGTGGTCTCAAATAATACGTTAAAAGCTTACGGTGGTGATTTAGCCATTGGAGCCTTTGCGACGATTTCTTCCATTTCGATGATGTTTTTAATGCCGATTTTCGGTATTAATCAAGGAGCACAACCAATCATTGGTTACAATTATGGAGCTCGTGAATACCATCGAGCGAATCAGACCTTTTTATACTCTGTTTTAATGGCGTCTGCTTTTTTAACCATAGGTTTTATTGTGATTGAATTTTTCCCAGAAATGATGATTTCACTTTTTAATCGTGATCAAGAGTTGATGGCGATTACAGTCAAAGGGATTCGGATTTATTTATTCATGTTTCCATTTGTCTCGATTTCAATTATTGGATCCACGTATTTTCAGTCCATTGGAAAAGCACGGATTGCTATGATTCTAAGTTTATTGAGACAACTTATTTTATTAGTTCCTTTGCTTTTAGTTTTACCTCCTTTTTTAGGATTAGATGGTGTTTGGTTGGCACAACCCATTTCGGATACATTAGCAATCTCAATCACCCTCTATTTCTTAGTCAAACAATTTAAAAAAATGAAGCGATTAGAACTAGCAAAAGGCGAAAAGCACTGAAATTTTTCAGTGCTTTTTTTGGTTGTTCTAACATAAATTGTAATATGAATTAAAGGGGAGGATTTCAACATTGAAACGTCGTATTTACAAAGTAATCATTAAACTAATCATCGCGGTTGTCGTATTGGGAGTTATTTTAATCGGAGGAATTTTAGCATATCGACGAATTGAACAGCGACACGTTCAAAGTCAAATTAATCAAATCATTGATAGCGGTGGAATCAGTGAAATAAGAGAAATAGAATTAGGAGGTGTGACGCAATACATTGCAATCGAAGGGATGAGTCAAAGTAAACCACTGTGCTTATATTTACATGGTGGGCCTGGCTTATCTGTTCCATATGGGATTAGTGCACGTGGACAAAATCAAGATTTGCTGACACATTGTACGGCTGTTTATTGGGATCAACGGGGATCAGGAAAGAGCTATGATGAGACCTTGACTAGTCAAAATGTCTCTTTAACACAATTGCAACAAGATGCAAAAGAATTAATCAATTATTTATTAGAAACGTTTAATAAAGACAAACTTTATGTAATTGGATTTTCTTGGGGAACTGTTCTCGGAATGAACTTAGTAAAAGAAATTCCGCAGCTCATTGAAGCATATTTTGGCATTGGACAAGTCGTCAATCCATCTAAATCTGATTTAGAACTGTATGAATGGCTTATCGATGAATACGCAAGTATTGGGGCGAATGAATTAGTTTTAGCACTGAAACAAATGGGATACCCGCCTTATCAAAAGGTAGCGCATCAAGAACTTTTTACGAAAGCAATTACTAATAGTGGAGCTTATATTAAAATGCACGATGGTGTAGCGGGACTCAATATTTCAAAATGGATTGCTCAAGCCTTCTCATCACCTGACTTAAGTATAAAGGAAGCTTATGAAACGTTGTTTAAAACATCACATAAGGTTTTAACACAAAGTAACTTATGGGCTGAATTGAATGCGGTTCAATTTGATGAAGACATGACAAACCTTAAAATTCCAATCTATTTTATATCAGGAGTCGATGATTATATCTGTTCAAAAGACTTATTACAACAATGGTTTCAAAAATTCCAAGCCCCTAAAAAGGATTATCTCATCTTAAGTCACTCAGCTCATTATATTTCAACACAAGATGAACCATCCATGAATGATTTTATCAAACAAATTATTAATGAGGTTTATCCAACAAAAGAAATAAAGGATGAAGCCGGATTGAATGAAGTGAATTGAAAAGAGTGCTTAATAATGGAAAGTAACGGGATTTTTCCGATATTGAAATATAATCGGTTAGCCATAGTGGAAATCAGAAAAAAATAAGATAATTCATAGCTTATGAGATGAAATTAAAGTCATTACTCATGATATATTTTAATATTAAATGATAATTAAGATTTATAACGGTAAAAAACATTTACTTGTATCTCAAATCACTCTGCCCAGCTCATCAGGTAAAAGTTAGACAATAAAACGAGGAGATAATAGAAATCTAGCATTTTCACTTGATGTATGAGTTTTTATTATCAAGAAAGAATTAATTTAACTCCAAAAAAACTATCTCGCTTGAGATAGTTTTTTTGTTATAGGAATTGAAATTAGGATAAAACTAATAAAAAGAATGAATTTGAGTTGAGGTTATTTATGAAGAAAATGTCGTTATATCAAGCCACCATTATTGTTTTGTCTTTTGTTGTCATCATTATGACGCTGTTACAATTAACTCTCTCATTAACGCCTCAAATTGATGCGCTTTTTAATACATTAGATGTTTTAATTTGGCTATTTTTTTTCGTTGATTATCTGGTGAGACTTGGAGTCAGTAAAGATAAGAAACAGTTTTTTTTATCTCATAAGATAGATTTAATTGTCATCATTCCCTTTTTCTCCATTTATCGCTTATTTCGGCTCGCTCGAGTGGCAGAATTATTACCTTTGTTAAGATTTACAAAGGTGGTAAAGGTCACAGTCATGTTAACGACAGCTTTTAAACAAATCAGTCAATTTTTTAAAACGAATAATCTTCATTATGTGTCCTTAGCCACTCTTGTCATTGTATTGTTAGGCGCTGGTGGGATCTCACTCGTTGAAGGATTTTCATTTAAAGATTCATTATGGTGGAGCATTGTTACGTTAACGACGGTGGGATATGGTGATATCGTACCTAAAACGGGAATCGGACGTCTCATTGCTTCTGTTGTCATGTTAACTGGGATTGGCTTTTTAGGAGCTTTAACGGGGACGATTTCAACCTATTTTTTAAATAAAAGCCATGATGTCTATCGTCCTAAAATTGTAGATGAGATGATTGAAAAATTGAATCATTTTGATGAATTGAGCTTTGAGGAATTTCAACAAATTATTTCTGTCTTAACCCTTATAAAAAAAGGTCAGGAGGAAATACAAGAAGAACGTGTGAAAGTTATTGAGAAAAAAGAGGAAGAGTAACCTAAGGTGTGATATGATAGTAGACTGTAAAGGAGAGAGAAAATGAATCAACCTAAAATCATTAATATTCAGGAAAGACTTCGCTTATATACGCCGGATAAATCAGAGTGGGATCACGCACTGCCTTGGTATCAAAATGAGAAAGTGATGTATTTATCAGAAGGAATTAGCAATCGAGTTTATGGGCTAGATGAAATTTATAATATGTATGAATTTTTAAGCACTAGAGGAGAACTTTATTTCATTCAAGTTTGTGAAAATCAGGATTGGGTCTCGATTGGAGATGTCACGTTGTGGGAAGAGAATCTACCTATTGCCATCGGTGTTGAGGCATATTGGCAACAAGGAATTGGAAAGCAGGTGATTAAAACCCTATTAAAGCGCGCTAAAGAGAAAGGGATGCAAAAAATATCTGTGCCTGCCATTTTTCACTATAATACGAGTTCACAACGGCTTTTTGAGTCGCTAGGGTTTAAAAAAGTTGGAGAAAATTCAACTGAAAAGTCATATGAAAAAATCATTAGGTAATCTTAGGAATCTTAATTGACACTCAAACATACATTTTCTATAATAAGATTATTAATTAGATAATTAACTAATTATTGGGGGATGGTATAATGGTTAGTACATCATCATTCATCATGATGGGGATAACGTGTTTTGTTTGTTTTATAGTACCACTTGTTTTAATTTGGTGGCTAAGAAAGAGATATCAAGCTTCTATTACAAGTTTTTTAACCGGAATGATTGCATTTGTCGTTGCAGTTCAGGTGATTGAAGCACCGATCAATTATTATTTCTTAGTCGTAAATGGAAACACGTCAAGTTGGTTAACTCAGCCTGTTATTTATAGTTTATATGGGGGATTAATGGCTGGTATTTTTGAGGAAACAGCTCGTTATCTTTGTTTTAGGTTTTGTTTAAAAAAACAAACAAGACTTCAAGATAGTTTGAGCTATGGCGTTGGCCATGGCGGAATAGAAGCGATGCTAATTGTCGGGACAACGTATATTAGTAATATCGTTATCTCTTTGTTTATTAATCATGGATTAATTGAAAATTTGGGGTTTAGTACAGCACTTGAGCAATCCATAACCGAACAATTAACGATGGTGTCGCCCATTATATTTGGGGTGGCAGGCTATGAACGTTTGATGACGCTCATCATCCAAATTGGATTATCGGTTCTTGTGTTTAAAGCCGTTCGTGAACGTAAAATCAAGTATTATCTTTTCGCTATTTTATTACATGCCTCGTTAGATTTGCCAGCGGCGCTTTATCAACTTGGAAAAGTTAATTTAATTGCAACCGAAGGACTCGTCACGCTCTTTGCCATTGGATTCTTAGTGTTTATTTTCAGACAAATAAAGCGATATAAAGAAGATTTATCTATTCCTGAGGATCAAGAATTACAAAAGTATCAAAAAGCTGGGTATTAGTAACATAAGGAGGTAAGTTAGTGAATAAGGTTTTTCAAGCACTCGCGGATCCCACTCGTCGTACGATTTTAAAAAAATTGAACAAGGGTGAGATGACAGCGGGGCAAATTGCAGAATGTTTTGACATGAGTAAGCCTTCTATTACTCATCACTTAAACATCTTAAAAAATGCGGATTTAGTACAAAGTGAAAAAAGAGGGCAATTCGTTGTCTATACGTTAAATACAACCGTGGTTCAAGATGTGATTGGGTGGTTTTATGAGTTTATGTATCGAGGAGGGAATCATGAAAATTAATAAATTTTTAGTCAGTGTGATAGGATTGACACTCGTCGCAACACTCATCGCTTATCCTGTTTTACCACAGCAAATTCCAACGCACTGGAACATCAATGGTGATGTGGATGGTTACAGCCCTAGATGGATGGCTATTGTTCTAGCTTGTCTTCCTGCTTTCATGTATGGGTTATTTTGGCTTATGCCAAAAATTGATCCAAAGCAAAAATCTTTTTCTAAATTTACAAAAGCATATGAACGTGTGATGTTAATCTTAATCTTATTTATGGTTGTCTTACAAATCATGACTTTTCTTGTTGCTTTAGGAGTTGAACTGCCCATTGATTTGATTGCTAAGATTGGAATTTCGATTTTATTTATTGTCATGGGGAATTATTTAGGACAAGTGAAACCGAATTATACGTTTGGCATTCGTACGCCATGGACTTTAGCAAGTGATGAGGTTTGGACTAAAACGCATCGTATGAGTTCTTATTTAATCGTTGTGAGTGGCGTTTTAATGCTTTTCTGTGCTTTTGTATCAGGTATAGTAGGAATGAGCTTATATCTGGCTTGTATTTTTATTCCAATCATTTTTTCAATGGGATACTCATATTATCTATATCATTGTCAATCGAATAAAAAAGATGGAATTTCTTAAGAAATTCCATCTTTTTTTTACAAGTTTTCCGTTGAAGTTATGCTATTTTTAGATTGAATAAAATCCAAAATTTATGACATAATAAGGTACATGATTAATGACAAAAAGGTGGGGAATGGATTGGATATATATACAGTTTTAGATTACTTTTCGACTTATGGTTTATATTTTTTATTTATCATTGTGTTTCTCGAGTATATGAATTTACCTGGACTACCAGCTGGAATTATTATGCCTGCCGCTGGGATTTTAATTGCAAGCAGTGACATGAACTTCATGACCGCCTTAATTGTTTCGATTATGGCGGGCTTATTAGGAAGCTATGTCTTATATTTTATTGGTTATTTTTTAGGGAAACCCATTTTAGATAAATTTTATCAAAAGTTTGTCAATTTACAACCGTCTATTGATAAGGCGATTGGGTATACGGATCGCCATGGAAATAAAGGGGTATTTATTGCCAGGCTTATTCCGGTTGCTAGAACATTGATTTCATTAACAGTGGGAACGCTTCGAATGAACTTCGTCTCATTTAGTCTTTATTCAATGGCAGGGATTGCCATATGGAATATTGTGTTTATCTATGCAGGCTATGCATTTGGTTATTTATTTTTAAAATAATAATAAAGGGGGATTTTTTTAGTTGGAGGATGCAATATGATCGCGTTTCTTTTAATTATAATCAGACTAATTAATCTCTTTTTAATTGGGAATTTAATATTTTATAAACGAAAAGAACCTTCTTTATTATTGGCTTGGATACTTGTTTTAGTTTTTATTCCGGTCATTGGGTTTATTTTTTATCTACTTTTTGAAAGAACACCAAAAGTGTCAAAGAAAGTGAATCTAGTTGATACCATTGAAGAAAATGTGAGTGATTTACATTATGAATCAAACGTTGATGAACCTATCAGGTCCATTATGCGGTATAATCGTCAATTTAATCAAGCGAAGTTAACACGATATAATGATTTGACGTTTTATTCTGAAGGGGAATTAAAGTATAAGCAACTGTATTTAGATATCAGTCAAGCCACGACATCTATTCATTTTCTATATTTTATTATTCGTCAAGATGAACTCGGAACTGAATTTGTCAATTTATTAGCAAAAAAGGCACACGAAGGGGTAGAAGTACGCGTTATTTATGATGGGGCGGGATGCTTTGGAACACCGATGCATTTTTTTGATCCAATTATTCGAGCAGGCGGAAAGGTCTATAATTTTCACCCTGCTAAAATACGTTTAGTTGGATTAAATTATAATTATCGTAATCATCGTAAAATTGTGGTGATTGATGGTAAAATAGGTTATATGGGAGGAATGAATATTGGAAAAGAATATATGTCTTTAGATCCGAAATATTCTCCTTGGCGAGATGCTCATTTGCGAATCATAGGTGAATCCGTTCGTTTTTTACAGCTCCGTTTTTTACGTGATTATTTCATGGTTTGTGATGATGTTGAAGAAGAAAATCAGATTAAAACAAAATTCAAGAATTATTTCTCATCTCATAGGGGTGAGAAAGAGTGTGAAATGCAAATTGTGAGTGATGGACCCGATACGAGTACGGATGATATTAAATCAGGGATGGTAAAAATGATTCAAACAGCCATGAAGTCGATTCAAATTCAAACCCCTTATTTTATACCGGATAATTTATTTCTCGAGACGTTAAAAATGGCTGCTTATTCAGGCGTTAAGGTAGAGGTGATGATTCCAACGATTGCGGATCATCACTACGTTTATCGAACGACTACTTCATTTATTAAAGAGTTACGAGAAGCAGGAATTACCGTCTATTTATATAAAGGGTTTTTACATTCAAAAATTATGACAGTTGATGGCAAAGTTAGTTGTATTGGTTCAACTAATATGGATCAAAGAAGTTTTAAAATTAATTATGAAATTAGTGCTTTTGTTTATAATGAAACGTTTACAGAGCAGTTAAATCATCAATTTAATAAAGATTTGGAGAATTGTTTAATAGTGGATGACTCATACGAATTAAATAAGCGATGGTGGGTAAGAATGGAAGAAAGTATTTATCGCGTCATCTCGATGATTTTATAAAGGACAGGGAAAGGGTGTGTGAAAGACTTATGATGCTGTTAGCCTTACTACTGTTTGGGATAGGATTTTTATATTTCGAATTAGAAACGTTAAAAGTAAGTACGTTCTATCTTAAAACAGAGAAACTCAAGCATAAAATAAAAATTGTTCACTTATCCGATTTGCATTCTAAAGAATTCGGAGTTAATAATGAGCGACTGATTAAAAAAGTCCGGGAACTTAAACCGGATTTAATTGTGACAACAGGGGATATGATTAGTTCAACAGATCATAATGGGGATGCCTTTTTATCAGTTGCAGCGGCATTAAGTGATCAAATTCCAATGTATTATATCGAAGGAAATCATGAATTAACAGCACGCTATGATACGCTCAATCTAGAAAATGGGTGGTATGAGACTTATTTAAATGATTTAAGAGCATTGGGAGTGCATGTCTTGAAAAATGACACGAATCTGATTCAACTACAAGATGTAAAGTTACATATTCAAGGATTAACCGTTCCATTGGCTCATTATTGTGCCGTCCCAGAAAAAATTTCAGCAATTGATGATATTCATCCTATTAAAAAGGTTTCTGATGTGCTAGAGCCCACATCACCGCATCATTATAATATTCTACTTGCGCATAACCCATTTTTAATTCCGATCTATCTTGAACATGAAGTTGATTTAATTTGTTGCGGACATGTTCATGGAGGCGCTGTAAGACTACCTTTTATCGGAGGGATTCTATCCCCTGAACGCAAATTGTTTCCTAAATATAGTGGGGGACATTATCGATTTAATTCGTCAAATCTGATTGTAAGTCGAGGGTTAGGAAGACTTCGTTTGTTTAATCGACCAGATGTGGTGATGATTGAGATCAATCCTGAATAAGTCGGGAGAATATAAATGAGAAAAGTGAAACTTTGCCCTTATTTCTGATAGACATGGAAATATGCCTTCTCTTAAGGTCGTCTTGCATGATATTGAACAAAAACCCATTTTTTGTTTAGGTGATATGATTGGAAAAGGGTCACAATCAAAGGAAGTGGTTGATCTCTATTTAAAAAAGTGCCAAGTTATTGCAAAAGGAAATTGGGAAGATTTTATTTTGGTAATACCGACATGCATTCGGTGGGAGACGATTAGAAATATTGAGAACTCTTCGAGAAGTTACTGGATTTGACTTAAGCGGACGGTATATTCGTTTATTTCATGCTAATCCTCGTGAGTTATAGTGCGGTATTCAGGGTGATTATTTACAATATTTACGCGACGAAAGAGTGTTATTTAATGTCAGAAGTGTTGGAAATTCTTTCGATTTAATCCCAATGGCCGCCTATGTTATCTTAGAGGGAATTTTAAATTCCCAACAAGAAGCAGACTTTTCTATTCAGTTTTATTGACTTAAATACGATATTGAATCGGCAATTGAGCTAGCAAATGAGTCAAAATACCAGATAAAGAAGTTAATATTCATGAACTTAAAACCGGTTTATATGGACGATAAAAGCAGAGTGATTCTGCTTTTTTTTGTTGTCTGTTTTTAATTTCTAAATATTATCTGATAAAGAAGAAGTTGGCACACAATAATCGACAAAAAATGCTCAAACTAATTTTGTCGGTTGTGTAAGAATTATTTGAAGAAGGTGTTTTTTGTGAAAAAAGTAATCTCAATTTTTACAGCCTGTATGCTTGTTGGCCTAGGTGGCATAAATGGACAAGCTGCTGAAAAAAATGATGACGTCATTTCAGTATCACAGCAATTAACAGAAGATCAAAAGGCTGAAATGGCTAAACATGAACAAAAATTTAAAGAAGCTCAAGCAAAATTTGATGCGTTAACTGCAGATCAGAAAAAAGAAATCTACGACTTATTTGATAAAGTGAATGTGGCTAAAGTCAAGTTATTAGATAAATACGTTGAATATGGAATTATTTCAAAAGATGAAGCACAAGCTATGCAAAAATATATGGCTGAATTTTCAGAAAAAGCTCGTAATGAACAAATGTTTATTGGGGTAGCTGGGCCTCGAGGACCAAAAGCCCCTAAACCAGAATCTGAGACAAAAGAAGAATCTAAAACTTCTAAAACACAAAACGCTTCAACTGAAAAAGGCGAAGTAGAATCAAAAGCTCCTAAAGCTCGACAAGAGACTGAAAATAAAGGAACAACAGAATCAAAAGCTCCTGAAGCTCGACAAGAGACTGAAAATAAAGGAACAACAGAATCAAAAGCTCCTGAAGCTCGAAAAGAAACTGAAAATAAAGGAACAACAGAATCAAAAGCTCCTGAAGCTCGACAAGAGACCGAAAATAAAGGAACAACAGAATCAAAAGCTCCTGAAGCTCGACAAGAGACTGAAAATAAAGGAACAACAGAATCAAGAGTTCCTGAAACTCAAAAAGAAGCTGAAAATAAAGGAAATCTCAAAGAGAATCAATCAGAGAATATTGCTGAAAAAGGTTCTAAAATTCAAGAAGACTAAGAATTTATCATTTTATTATATATAACCGACACTAAGAGGATGCCTCATTGAATTGGCATTCCTTTTTTTAGTGCTAGAATTCTGAGTAGGAGACTTTCAAACTTGAAACCAATTTATTTTTTTACGAAAGGGTTAGAGCTTGAGTTTCGATAACGGATGATCGGAGTCAATTCGATACACAGAGATGAAGAACAGGACTTGCAACATAGGTGTTCTTTGCATATAGTATCATAGAACTATAGATTAGCTGAGGTGTTAGTATGAAAGAACAGAAAGTACACACATCCTCTTCACAACAAAAAATTATCCAGTCTTCGATTCATCACACATACCAATTAAAGTTAGGGGAAACTGAACAAAAAAATAAAACGTATTTTGCAAGACTAAGAGGCTATCGCGATCGTAAATAAGGCATTAGCCTTTTTTTCTTTTCAACAGATATAAGATTTAAAAATTAGAAAATTAGACAATTCTCTAATTAATAGAAGAATAAAAAAAAGAGAAGAACTGATTCAAATAAACACTCAAAAAAGTCAGCCAAACGGGAAAAATAAGGATTTTTGATTGACATGATAATTGCTAATTCAACATAAAATTTAATATAGGAAGGGGGGAGTCTAATGCTAGATCATCATTTATGGGATATTTATACGTATTGTATCATGGATGACTTGATCAGATGCCTAATTTTATATGAGAGACATGAGATTGCAACGGAACGGTTAGAATATAAATTTGTCATCTTCACTCCTAATATCTATAATTTTCTAAAAGACACGAATTGGTTAAAGCAGCTTGGAAAAGTCTTTCATGCGGAATGTGAATATAAATTAAATGGGGACCACCCTATTTTACATTACTGTGCCGTTTATGAAATGGGATGGTCCGTCCAATTTTTGTTCATCTCAGATCATTTAAGTTTCAATTATTTAAAAGAAAAACGCATGAGGTTATTGATTGATAAGGATCATCAATTCAAAAAAGAGCAAATAAAATTAGAAGGAATAAAGTATGGAAAATGGTATGAATTACCTGATCAAATGGAGTTTATTCAAGTTATTGAGAAGTTTTATATCTTTTTATTAAAATCAGTTCGACTCATGAAGAATCATAATATGATTGAAATCTTAAAGATTGAGTCGGAAATATTAGAACCCATTGTGATTAGCTTGACACAATGGTTAAGCTATTGTGATGAGTTATTTACATTTGAGGAAGTAAATAACATTAAAAATTTAGTAACTGACGCAAAAAAAAACTTACCTTCTATGAGAGAAAAAAATGATTATAACCGTCTGAATACTTATTTAAATGTCGGTGAAAACTTAATTAATAATTATTCAGATATCATGGATTATGAAATGAATAATGCAAAGATCATCTATTTAAAAGAGACTCTTTTGACACAGTTACAGCATTTTTTAAATCATCAACAAACGGATAAAGGTAACTTAATTTGTCTATACTAATAAAACAGGATTTGACTTTTAAATTAATCGTGAACTTCCATTTATCTCTAGACTAATTTATGGTAAAATTAAGAGATAAGTTGTCGTAAGGAGAGTGATAGGCGTGAACTTAAATTTAAATATGATTAAAAGCATGGCTGCAAATCCAGCTGTTTTTTCACGTGCACAATCCTTTTATAACTTTGGAGCAACGATTAAATACTACATTATTTATGATAAGGTAGATGATTATCAAGTTTTTGCTGAAGTTATAGAAGATCCAGATTTATTTCATGTCCATTTGAATATTAATGAGCAGGGGAAAGTCACCCATCATATGTGTGACTGCGGAGGGTTTCATACAAAGTTTGGTTCATGTAAGCATGTAATTGCTCTTTTATTGCGTTTATATGACGATCAAATTAAAAATAGATTAGTGATTCATTCAGGGTTAAGCGAGGATGATGATCTCATTTCTAAAGTTTTAGATACATATGAAACAAATTTGACAAGTGAACTGAATTATGAAATGTATCCTCAACAAGTCACGATGTATCCTAAACTAGTGATTAGTAGTCGTAATCAACCTTCTTTAGAAGTTAGTATGGGGATTACGAGACCGTATGTCATCAGAGATTTATATCGATTTGTTATTGACTTAGAATGTGAATGTATTATCTCTTATGGAAAAGAGTTAGAGTTTAAACATACGATGAATCATTTTGATGAACGGTCACGTCCCTTAGTGAAATTTATTTGGGATCGTGTTGTAGAAGATCGCGTCTATTTGAAACAATTTGGTTTATCACCAGGACAAGCACGTCAATTGTTTTTAACGCCGTCTAGTTTGGATACGTTTTATGACTTAAACTTACGTAAAACAATTGCTTGTAGTATTGAGTATTATAATTGTGAAACGATTACCCTTCATTCGAAAGAACCAGAAATTGAATTCCAAATTGAAGAAGAAGACAGTACTTATTATTTAAGACATAATTTAGGTCAATATCTAATCATTCGAGGACAAAATTATACCTATTTACTCCAAGAGCGAGAAATGTATCGCTGTCATGAAGAGTTTGTTCAAAATATTATTCCTTTACTTGAAAAAATGTCAGAAGCAACTTCATTTGGACTTAAAATTTCCAATGAAACGATGGGGAAATTTTTATCACTGGTTTTACCTAAAATTAAGCCTTACATTCGTGATACTGCACTTGAAGAACTCTATCAAAAATTTAAAGTCTATCCTCTAACCTTTGGTTTTTATTTAGATTCAGAGTTTAAAGGAAATATTGGATTACGTGTTCAGTATCGCTATGGCGATATTCATATCGATGCCAACCAACCGAATACGGAGGAAAGTAAGCAAATTCTTCGTGATGTTGTCAAAGAAGCCAAGGTGTTGGCAATGCTTGAAACGTTCCATTTTGAAAAAATACCTGGGGGAACCTATTTATTAAAAGATGAAGAAGCCACGTATACGTTTTTAACAGAAGGGATTAATGAACTTAGACAAATAGGGGAGGTCTATGCTTCAGAAACATTTAAAGGGATTAAAATTAAAGAACCCAAATCTTTATCTGTTGGAATCCGTTTGCAAAGTGAGTGGTTAAATGTTCATTTTGAAGATTTAGAATTTGACGCATCGGAATACAAAAAAATATTAGCGGCTTATCGCTTAAATAAAAAATATTTCCGACTAAAAGACGGATCATTTATTAACTTACAAAATGATTACGTTGAAACGTTGGCTTCCTTTGTCGACGATTTAAACTTAAAAGATAACGAATTTGGACAGGCAGAAGTGATGATCCCAAAATATCGTGCGCTTTATTTAGATCAACTCATTCAACATCACGAAACTTTGCATGCCGTGAGGGATGCTTCCTTTAAATCGATGGTCCGTGAATTTAAATTAGTCGAAGATGCCGATTTTATCGTGCCTGAACCTTTGCAAAAAACACTTCGTCGTTATCAAAAAACAGGGTTTAGATGGATTAAAACCTTAGCTAAATATCAAATGGGTGGAATTTTAGCCGATGATATGGGACTTGGAAAAACCTTGCAAATTATTTCAGTTCTTTTATCTGAACAATCAGAAAGTACAAAACCCTCACTCATTGTGGCACCTAGTTCATTAATCTATAACTGGAAAAGCGAAATTGAGAAATTTGCGCCAAGTTTAAACGTATTAATTGTGACAGGAGAACCAACTGTCAGACAAGATTTAATTAATACCTCAACAGATTATGATGTTGTTATTACCTCTTACGACTTAATTCGCCGAGATATTGAAGTGTATGAAACACAACAATATCGCTTCTGTATTTTAGATGAGGCTCATTTTATTAAAAATCATACGACTCAAAATGCTAAGTCAGTGAAACGAATTCGAAGTGAAGTCCGTTTTGCCTTAACTGGTACGCCAATCGAGAATTCATTAGCAGACTTATGGTCAATTTTTGACTTCATTCTTCCGGGATACTTTGGATCTTATTCACAGTTTAAGAAAAAATATGAAGCCCCAATCGTAAAACATCATCACTTACATTTATTAACTCGCATTCACCAACAAGTGGCTCCTTTTATCCTTCGCCGCTTGAAAAAAGATGTCTTAAAAGAATTACCAGATAAAATCGAAACAAACGTGTATTGTGAAATGGGAAAAACGCAGCGTGACTTGTACTATGCGATGCTATCTCAAATGAAACAAGAAATGCATCATGAAATTGAAGAAGTTGGGGTAGAACGTAGTCGAATTAAAATTTTAGCCTTATTAATGCGCTTACGCCAACTTTGCTGTCATCCGTCACTTTATCTTGAAAATTATCGTGGTGAAAGTGCGAAACTAAATTTATGTATGCAGTTAGTTCAAGATTGTATTGCATCAGGTCATAAGGTTTTAATTTTCTCGCAATTTACCTCGATGTTAGAGATTTTAGGGCGTGAGCTTAAAGCTAAAGAAATTAAATTTTTAACCTTAACAGGCGCAACCAAAACAAGTGATCGTTTAGCTTTAACGGAGCAATTTAATCAAGACGATACGAAAGTCTTCTTAATTTCATTAAAAGCAGGTGGAACAGGACTTAATTTAACAGGGGCAGATGTTGTGATTCACTATGACCCATGGTGGAACATGAGTGCTCAAAATCAGGCAACTGACCGAGCTCACCGTTTAGGACAAGATAAAACAGTTCAAGTCTTTAAATTAATGGTTAAAAATACAATTGAAGAACGAATTCAAGTGTTACAGGAACAAAAACGTGATTTAACCGAAGCCATTGTCAAAGAAGGGGAAACGTTTATTAGTAAACTTTCAACAGAAGAATTAAGTGCTTTATTTGAAGAACACCATGATTTTTAATTGACAAGATGAATGGTAAAGTCATACAATAAAAATATATAATAAACCTTTGATTGAGAAATAGTAGTTCGTCATCTGATTTTACAGAGAGTCGATGGTTGGTGGAAATCGATAAATCAAGCGAATGAATGGGCTCATGAGTGGAACCTGAATGTGAAAGTAGGGAACTCGGATTCTTCCGTTATCAAGACTAAAGTGGATAAATTAAGTTTATCTATTGAGGTGGCACCGCGGTAATATATCGTCCTCTATCTATGTGTACATAGGTAGAGGACTTTTTTTGTTCTCTACCATTAATAAGGAGTGAAAATTATGTCAAGAATTTTATCAGCAATTCAACCATCTGGAACTTTAACAATCGGAAACTATTTAGGGGCATTAAAAAACTTTGTTAAATTACAAGATGAACATGAGTGTTTTTTCTTTATCGTGGATCAACATGCGATTACTGTCCCTCAAGATCGCTTAGAATTACGTAAGAAGATTAAAGAATTAACGGCCTTATATTTAGCGTGTGGCCTAGACCCAGAAAAAGCAACAATTTTTGTGCAATCTGAAGTTCCAGCCCATACACAACTAGCATGGATGTTAACCTGTAATACGTCAATGGGTGAACTTGAACGTATGACACAATTTAAAGATAAATCGCAAAAACAAAGTGCAAAAGGACAAGGAATTGGTGTTGGCTTATTTATGTATCCTGTTTTAATGGCAGCTGATATTTTATTATATGATGTAGATTTTGTCCCTGTTGGAGATGATCAAAAACAACATTTAGAATTAACCAGAGATCTTGCAGAACGTTTTAATAATCGATTTGGAGAAACGTTTAAAATTCCTGAGCCTTTAATCGCTAAAACAGGTGCTCGTATTATGTCTTTACAAGAGCCAACCAAAAAAATGAGTAAATCAGATGATAACGCCCGTAACTTTATCTTAATGACAGATGAACCAAATGTTATTCGTAAAAAAATCAAATCAGCGATGACAGATTCAGATGGTATCATTGCCTTTGATCGCGAGAACAAACCAGGCATTTCAAACTTATTAGAAATTTATTCAACCATTACAGGAGAAAGTATTGACTCATTAGTCGCTCGCTATGATGGAGCAGGTTATGGAACATTTAAATCTGATTTAGCAGAGGTCGTAGTTGCAGAACTTGAACCCATTCAACAACGTATGAAAGAATTATTAAATTCTCCAATCATTGATGAAGTATTGGATCGTGGAGCCGAAAGAGCAAACCAATTAGCGTTTAAAAAAGTGAAAAAAGCAGAACATAAAATGGGATTAGGTCGTAAAAAATAATCTTTTCTAAACGAATGATAGGCGAGATGCACCGTAAATGTTCGATTTTAAATCGGATATTTACGGTGCTTTTTTCATGACTTCACATTAAACATCAAGAACCTTAACAGCTACTTCTCTTGTAAAGTAATATGGAGTTACATATGATGATAAATTGACAATAAATAGAAATAATTACAAAAATATAATCATGAAATTAAATAAAAATTGGCTGCTAGGCATTCAAAAATGAATTCCTAGCAACCAATCGGCAACTTCATATTTAGTTACAGCTTTTAGGGCCTACCATTTTTGATGGGGCTTGGATTGATGAATGGGATGAAACTTCAAGATATCACTTTTTTTGATAAATCAAAGAAAATAAGTAGCAAATTTTATCGAAACATTGAATAATTCTCGAATCTTGAGGTCTTTTAAGAGATGAGATGGCCATCAAACGTTGACATTTAAAAGGCATTTACTCTACAATGAAATTAATGACCTCAAAAAGAGGATAAATTTAACAATGTTAAGGGGATTTCAATGGGGAAGATTTTAATATTCATGTTTGAAGGAATGGCAGATTATGAAGTAACCTTTATCAGTCATCTTCTGCACGCTGATGCAGGAAAAGAAATCATGACAATTGCGTATACCGACGATGCAGTTGAGGGACAATCAGGCCTTCATTATCAGCCACAATATACAATCAAAGAAGTTTTAAAAGAAGACGTCGAAGGATTAATTTTATGTGGGGGATGGAATAACGATATTCGCTTAGAATTAGTCGAACTGATTCAACGTATTCATAAAGAACGGAAGCTATTAGCTGGAATTTGTAGCGCTGGAACGGTTATGCTTGCAAAAGCAGGGGTTTTAGATTACATGACTTATACCACGCCAATCAGTAAATGGAGTGCAGAAGAAGCCCTTTTTTATAATATGGACGATCCTTTTCCGCGTGAAAACTATGTTTCAAAACGCTTAGTACGTGATCGTCATGTCATTACAGCCCAAGGAATTGCATTTGTGGACTTTGCATTAGAAATATGCGCTTGGTTTAAATTGTTTCAGTCACAGCAAGAAAAGCATGAATTTTCAAAACTTGTCAAAGGTCATTAGTCTGATGCATCCCTGTATTTAATGATGATTTAATCTGCGACTCATCGTAGCCGATTTTACATGCTTTTATCTTGACCAGATATCCTTTTTTAGATAACTGCATTTATAAGCTTCTCCAAATAAAAATACATCATAAAAAGGTTGTAACAGCACAACCTTTTTATTTTGAACATAAAAAAAACTGCCGTCAAAAGGCAGGAACATAGGAATTTAAGGATAGCGATTTAATTTGATATATTCGCCATTAATCATGATTTCTTCTTCTTTATGAAACAATTGAATTGCTTTTTCACATGAAAGATAATAGTTTCCATTTAATGAACAAATTTTAAATCTATCAGAACCTAAGTGATTTTCCAACAGATTATCAAGAGACTTCATTTCGTTTAAGAACGATAAAGAAGCGTCATTTGATTTATGATATAAAGTTTGAAAGCTAAAATTTGAATCGTTGTTTAAAGTTGAAATCATCATTTCTGTTTCAACAAGGATTGAAATATCTGATTTCATATCATGATCATGATCAACGATTGTTGTTTGGTCATAAGCCGAAGCATCGACTGGTTTAGAACATCCAATCAATAAAACGCTAGAGGCAAATGCCGCAAATAACATTTGTTGTAATCTCATATAATTCCTCCATTGTTCAACTTTTTAGCGAACGTTATCTAATTTAACATATGATTTTTACATTGTAAACAGAAAAACTATAGTTTTTTTACATTTTTCGCACAAAAAAGTCTATTTCCAATCAGAATTCATGATGTATTCCCTTACATTTTAAAAAGAGAAGTCTAGATTTGTCCTGTTTTAATTTATCGATGCGAGGCTCTTCCCTTTGCGATAAAACGTGTTAAAATAGGCCTAAATACCTATATTTGGTAATTATTGTTAAGGAGGGGAGCGCCTTGATTGAATATAATAAGCGTTCAAATTTAATGGAGGCCATTGAGTTTAATTATGTCTTAAACGATATAAAAGATGCCAATTTGTATCGAGATATTTATCCTTATTCAGAAATCCCTAAAGTGACGTTTAATCATACCCGCGTACCAATCCATATGCCAGATGAAATCTTTATAACGGATACATCATTTCGAGACGGACAGCAATCAAGAGCACCGTATACCGTTGATCAAATTACAACGTTATATCAAATGCTTCATCGACTAGGTGGGCCACAGGGAAAAGTACGTCAAAGCGAATTCTTTTTATATTCTAAAAAGGATCGTGAAGCCGTTTATCGTTGTTTAGAGCTCGATTATGAATTTCCAGAAGTCACGTCTTGGATTCGAGCGAATAAAGACGACTTTAAGCTCGTTAGAGAAATAGGACTAAAAGAAACTGGAATATTACTCTCTTGTTCTGATTATCATATTTTTAAAAAATTAAACATGACACGAAAGCAGGCCTTTGATCACTACTTAGGAATTGTTAAACAAGCTTTAGACGTAGGAATTATACCTCGTTGTCATTTCGAAGATATTACACGAGCTGATTTTTATGGTTTTGTTGTTCCTTTAGCAATGGCTTTAAGACAATTAAGTGAAGAAAGTCAAACACCGATCAAAATAAGAGCTTGTGACACCATGGGGTATGGTGTGACCTATCCAGGAGCAGCACTTCCACGTTCTGTTCAAGGAATTATCTTTGGATTAAACCACCATGCACATTTTCCAAGCGAATGGATTGAGTGGCATGGACATAATGATTTTTACAAAGCGGTGAATAATTCATCAAATGCCTGGCTGTACGGTGCATCAGGAGTTAACTGTACAATGCTTGGAATTGGAGAACGAACGGGTAACACGCCACTTGAAGCAATGGTTTTTGAATATGCTTCCTTACGTGGCACACTAGATGGGATGGATCCGACCGTCATCAGTGAGATTGCCTCTTATTACGAACATGAAATTGGACTGAAGATTAGTCCAAGCACCCCTTTTGTCGGAAAAAATTTCAATGTAACACGAGCAGGTATTCATGCAGATGGTTTACTAAAAGATGAAGAGATTTATAACATTTTTGACACCAACAAGTTTTTAAATCGACCACCACTCGTTGCCATTTCTGCTCATTCTGGATTAGCAGGCATTGCTCATTGGATTAACACTTATTATCAATTAACGAAAGAACAGCAAGTTAATAAAAGTTCAAAAATCGTAACGCAATTAAAAGAATATGTGGATCATGAGTTTGAACAGGGGCGAATCGGAATCATATCTGATCAAGAACTCGATGATTACATCCATTTTTTAAAAAATGAAGTGGGGGAATATTTATGGGATTAACCATGAGCCAAAAAATCATTCATAACCATTTAGTATCAGGTAAATTGAAAAAAGAAGAAGAAATCGGCATTCAGATTGATCAAACGTTAACACAAGACTCAACTGGAACCATGACTTATTTACAATTAGAAGCCATGAACATCGATGAAGTCAAAACAAAGCGTTCAGTCGCTTATGTCGATCATAATTTATTACAAGTTGGATTTGAAAATGCAGACGATCACAAATATTTGCAAACCGTAACAAATCGATATGGCATTTACTTTTCAAAACCCGGAAATGGAATTTGTCATCAAGTACATCTTGAACGATTTTCAGTTCCAGGTCAAACTTTAATTGGAAGTGATTCTCATACACCAACATGTGGAGCCGTTGGGATGTTAGCCATTGGAGCGGGAGGATTAGATGTTGCAAAAGCAATGGCAGGTGTTCCTTATTATTTTAAAATGCCAAAGATGGTTAATATTAAGTTAAGTGGAACCTTACAGCCAGGATGCAGTGCTAAGGATATCATACTAGAAGTTTTACGTCGACTGACAGTTAAAGGTGGCGTTGGAAAAATCCTTGAATACACGGGAAGTGGCGTTTGTAACTTAAGTATTCCCGAGCGTGGAACCATTACCAATATGGGAGCAGAACTTGGAGCTACAACCTCAATTTTTCCAAGTGATGCAACAACGAAAGAATTTTTAAAAGCGCAAAATCGCCTTGAAGATTATCATGAATTATCACCAGACGAGGATGCTCATTATGATGAAGTGTATGAGATTAACTTAGATGAACTCAAACCGCTTATTGCCTGTCCTCATTCTCCAGATGCTGTTCGCACGGTTGAAGAAGTGGGGACTATCAAAGTAGATCAAGTAGCAATTGGAAGTTGTACAAATGGTTCCTATCAAGATCTCATGAAAGTCGCGACCATCTTAAAAGGAAAGACGGTTCATCCTGATGTCAGTTTAGTCATTTCACCAGGGTCAAAACAAGTATTGACGATGCTTGCTAAAAATGGAGCACTAGCTGATATCCTTGCAAGTGGGGCTAGATTATTAGAGTCTGGATGTGGACCGTGTATTGGAATGGGACAATCACCGGCAACAAATGCAATCAGTTTAAGAACGTTTAACCGTAATTTTTATGGACGTTGTGGCACCTTATCTGCTAATGTCTACCTTTGTTCACCTGAAACAGCTGCCTATTCTGCTCTTGCCGGAGTCCTAATCAATCCAATGAACGAAAAACTAGGTATTTCACAGCCTGATTCTTTTGAAATCAATGATTTATCTATTATTTCACCTAACAAACAAGGAGACATCAAAAGAGGACCGAATATTAAACCATTTCCTTTGAATGAACCTTTATCTGCTTATCTAACTAAAAAAGCTTTGATTAAAGTAGGGGATCATATCACAACCGATCATATTATGCCCTCAAATGCTAAACTGTTACCGTATCGGTCAAACATTCCCTATTTAAGTCAGTACTGCTTTCAAACCGTTGATGAAACCTTTGCAACCCGAGCAATGAGTGAAAAAGGTGGATTTATTATCGCGGGGCTTAATTATGGACAAGGCTCATCAAGAGAGCATGCTGCGCTCGTTCCCTTGTATTTAGGCATCAAAGGGGTTATTGCGAAATCATTTGCCCGAATTCATCGATCAAATCTTATTAATTCGGGAATTTTGCCCCTTGAGTTTGTTGAAGATAAAGATTATGATCAGATGAATCAAAATGACGTTTTAGAATTAAAAGATTTAACTCATCTGGTGACACAGGCACAACCATTGGTGATGGTTTATAATGTCACGCAAAACCGCTATATTAAAACAAGACTCTTATTATCAAAGAGAGAACGTAAAATGATTCTTGCGGGTGGAGCCATTAATTTGATTAAGCAAGAAAGGGGAGAGTAAAATGAGAGTCGTCACGTTAATTCCTGGTGATGGAATTGGACCTGAAATTAGTGAGGCAGTTGTTAAAATTTTTGAAGCTGCTAAAGTGCCAATTGAATGGGAGATTGTTCAAGCTGGAGCTCATGTGATGGAAGTTGAAAAAACACCATTACCACGTGCTGTCATTGATTCCATTGAAAAAAATAAGGTGGCGTTAAAAGGTCCGATTACAACTCCAATTGGATTTGGATTTCGCAGTGTCAATGTTACACTTCGGCAAACGTTCAATTTATATGCTAACATTCGTCCAATTAAATCCATCAAGGGCATTACTTCACGGTATGAAAATATTGATTTAGTAGTTGTGCGAGAAAACACCGAAGATTTATATGCTGGCATTGAACATCAAATCGGCGATGTGGCAGCTGAAAGCATTAAGATTGTCACGAAAAAGGCTAGTGAACGAATTGCAAAAGTAGCCTTTGATTTAGCGATTAAACAACATCGCAAGCTGGTGACAGCTGTTCATAAAGCAAACATTATGAAATTAAGTGATGGATTATTTTTAGACTGTGTTCGAAAGATTAAAGCGGACTATCCATCAATTGATTATCATGAACAAATTGTGGATGCAATGTGTATGAACTTAGTGATGAATCCTCAAAAATCGGATGTCTTAGTAATGGGAAATTTATATGGCGATATTTTATCAGATTTATGTGCCGGCTTGGTTGGCGGACTTGGATTAGTACCGGGAGCTAATTTAGGAGATGAAGTAGCCATTTTTGAAGCTGTTCATGGAAGTGCACCAGATATTGCAGGACAAAATATAGCAAACCCAACGGCTCTTTTACAATCTAGTATTTTGATGTTACGCCATTTGAATTTAAGTTCTTATGCCAATCAGATTGAAAAAGCAATGATGGCAGTTTATGAGGACGGTCTATATTTAACAAAAGACGTAGGTGGAGAAGCAACACTTTCTTCCTTTACTGAACAGATTATTGAAAAAATAATCAAATAATTATTGTATTTTTTGACATTTCGTGTCCTTTCTGTGTTATTATAGATGAAATAACTAACAAAATATGTTATAATTTCTAATAAATTGCATAAAGGGGTATTTATGTATTATTTAGAATAGGGCATTGGAGGAACACATAATGAAACAAGAGGATCAAATAAAGGAAGTCAAATGGGAGAATGATGAAACTTTAATTTGGAAAAATCCAGCAGAAGAAACGTATTATCTACGTAAACGTTGGGAACTTCGTAAGTTAGACCGTTTTTTAGATTTAGGATGTGCAACGGGGCGTCACGCCTTATTCTTTGCAGAAGATGGCTACACAGTGACGGCATATCAATCTAAAAATGATAGTTTGAGTGAATTATTAGAAAAAGTAAATGAGTTAGGTTTAGAAATGAAGTACGTTCATGGTCCATTAACGTCTCTTTCTTTATCAGATGAAAGTTTTGATTGTGTTTTAGCATACGATTGCTTACATGAATTAAATCAGGATGAAATGATTCAAGTCTTTAAGGAAGTATATCGTATTTTGAAAGTAGGAGGCGAATGTTACATGACATTGCCAAATACCTTCCTTTCAAAAAAGCTGATTCAAAATTTTAGTGTGATCTCGTATAAGAAGGTGACAACTTTCACGCAAAATAACGGATCTGAATGTTACCATTTACTCTTAAAAAAATAAAAAGTAAAAGAGCCTCTTTCTAAAGAAGGCTCTTTTTACATCGGGTGATAGGGGAAGTAGGAGAGGTTTGGTTTGTTTTTTAGATGAAGAGAAAACAAGTTCACTCCCTCTCATTCGATTAATGATTCAAAGAAATTAAAAAACGCGCTATTACTAATCATTAGCGTTTTTTTTTTGAGGATTAGAAGTTATGGACGTTTAAAGAAATAGTCTGTTCGCTGTGCAATTTTATGAAAGCCCAGTTTTTGATACATGTCTTTTGCTGTATCCTCTTCATCTGTGACTAAATAGATGAGCTGACAATTTTGTTGAATAGCTGTTTCAATCATAGATTTTAAAATAGCCGTTCCAAATCCTTGATGTTGATAGCATGGATTTACACCAAAATCTTCGATTTTAGCTATTTCATCATGAATAAATAAGTCACACTTTCCAATGGGATGACCTTTATAATAAGCGATATAGCAATCCACACCGTCGTTTGATAAGTATACATTTTTGCGTCGAGTCGCACGACGGACACAAAAATCATAACCTAAGGTTTGTTCATCATGAGCTAAATCACATGCGATTAAATCTGCCACAGTATCGATCTGTTTTAGTACCTCAATCACCAAATCATCTCGGTCTTTTAGATTTAAAACTTCTGTCCAATCGAATTGATAAACCCCCATTAAGCTAATCTCACCATTTGGGATAGAATCGATGGGAGGTTCATATGAAACGAGTTTACAAAAATCTTGTGTCTTAAAACAATCTAAGACTTCTTGAGTTATGATATTTGTTGAAATTTTTGGAAGATACATATAATTATGATCATACATATCGAGTAGTTCGGAATCAGTAAATCGAATTCCATGAACAGTTTTGATTTCTTTTGAAAAAAAAACGGCTATAGGCCAATTCACAATGAATGATTTTATTGATCATTTTAAACGCTCCATTTCCTCTCATCTCAGACAAGTATAACATATAATGGAAAAAATAAAATAATTACCAATCTTAGAATTTTTGACAGTATCGTCAAATTGGTGACAAAACAATACGGCGAAAGAGATTTTACGAGATAATTAGCAAGGAATTCTTATCCTGATCTTTATATCACAATTGATTCTTATTTAGTAAACTCGAAGGTGTAAGGTATAATGAAGAAGATTAAAGTATTTCGGCAAAATGGGGGGAACAACAATGCCAAATATCACCTCAATGTTTTTATTATTAGCTTTTATCTGTTTAATGACGGGAATCTTCAGTCCAGATATTGTAATTAAGTGGGGAATTCCACACCTGAAAAATCGTAAAAATATTCTTATTACCTTCAGTGGGGTAATCATAGGATGTTCTTTTTTATACGCATTAAATGAAAATCCAATGATTAGCGTCACTGAAGCAGCTAGCAGTACTCGCTCACAAAGCTCGAAGCCATTAGAAAAAGTGATTTATCAAATAGGTGAAGTGGGAACGTTGCATGAGACGACGCTTGAACTGAATAGTGTCAATCAAACAGAAGAAATTTTATCAATTAACATCGTTCTTCAAAACCATTCTGATGAGGTGTTAGCATATAATCCTTATCAATTTATTCTAAAAACAAATACAGGGGGAAGTTTGGTTCCAAACGTCGATGATGAGACCACCTTAAAGGCCGGGGAATTAGCACCGGGCGATGAAGTGAGTGGAACGTTGATTTATACCTATCCGCTAGATGAGGGATATTCATTCGAGTACCGACCAGTAGCAACCAATGCGTTAGCATCCATTACCTTTGATTTAGAAATTGAGGCATTACAGGTCGTCAGTCAGCCGAAAGTCATGGGAATTGGAGATATGGTCACAAATGAATCGATTGACTTACAGGTCACAAAGGTAGAACGCCTAAATAAAACAGAGTTGAGTACGCCAAAAAAAGGATACGAGTATGTAAAAGTAGACTTAATGTTAAAAAATAAGACTGACGATACGCTTATTTTTTTCCCGTATCATTTTGAACTAAGTGATCAATACAATCAAAAGCTTAAACCCATGACGTCTTTAATTGAAACGGAAAATTTATTAAAAATGACTGAAATCGTTAGTGGTGGGGTCATTGAGGGAAGTTTAATGTTTGAAATTCCTAAAAACGCTACAAATTTGATGCTTTATTATACACTTCCAACGCTATTTTCAAAAGAAACGCTCAGTGTTAATTTAGAATTAGAACATGAAGTCAAAAATACCTTAACCCCTTCGTTGTCATTTAATGAGAATTGGTTGTTCGGAGAACGACTCGTTCCTATTGAACTAGAAAACATGATTCTAACTGTTTTTTCATATGATAAAGTCAATGAAACAACTTATAGCAAAGCGAAAGATGGAAAATCATTTATTATCATCGATGTACAACTTGAAAATAGAAGTGAGACAGATAAAAACTATAGTGCCTATGATTTTAAATTATTAACGGATAAGGGTGAATTGATACTTCCTAGTTTAACGCTCATTGACAATGATCATGAATTTAAAAGTGGATCCTTGGCAATGGAATCATCAATAGAGGGACTTTTAATCTTTGAAATAGATGACTTTGATACTCAATTATCCTTAATCTATTCTCCTAGTCAATGGGAACACTCACAAAAACTGGTGATTCCGCTATCATAAAATAAATCACACGCTTTTTACAATTTTCGCCATAAAAAGCGTGTCTTTTTTGTGTCCTAGGTGTATAATATGAATTAATACGGGGTGAGATGATGATTCAATTATTTTTGATTTAGATGGGACGCTTTAACCTTTAAGTGAAACAGGTTCAAATGCCAGGTCTGAAGTTTGATAAATCAGAGAATATTAAATTAATCAGGAAATATCATCACTTATAAGTACCTATTTATATAGGGGATACCGTAGGAGACTAGGAAACAGTAAAAGCAAATGATTTGCCATACTTCTTTGCAAGTTAAGGATTTGGAGCTGTTAAAAAATTTAACTTGTTTAGGTGATTTTGGAAGACATTAATAGTAACGTTGTAGGGGAAATACAACGAAATGAGTGCTTAATTAAGGGGATGAGAAAAATGAATAAAGGGTTATACGATTATTTAGTACAAGAAGAAAATCAGCCGTTAACAGGGTGGAACTTTGATTATTTAGAACGTTCAGGACGTATGGTTGAGTTTCCACTGAAGTGGCATTTACCAACGATTATTAAAGATTATTTTAAAGAGGCTCATTCGGTGTTAGATATGGGAACAGGTGGTGGCGAATTTTTATCATCCCTTGCTCCACTTCCAGCTAAAACAGTGGCAACAGAAGGATATGAACCCAATATTTCAGTAGCGAAAACATGTCTTGAGCCTCTTGGAGTATCGGTTGTTCACGCAAATAGTAATCAGATTTTACCACTTGAATCAAATCAATTTGATATTGTGATCAACCGTCATGAACCCTTTGATGCTTGTGAAGTCGCACGCCTCTTAAACGATGGTGGTGTGTTTATTACCCAACAAGTTGGGGGATTAAATGATTGTGAACTTAATCTTTGGTTAAACGCTGAGCCTTGCGAATTTTCAAATTGGAGCTTACGTACAGCCGTTAATGAGTTAAGAGAAGCTGGATTTCACATTGAAGTCGCAAAAGATGATATCAGTTTAACACGTTTTTATGATATTGGTGCCATTGTGTATTACTTAAAAGTCATTAATCAACAAGTCCCTAACTTTAGCGTAGAGAAATATTATGATCGATTAGAAATTATTCATCGACTAATACACGAAAAGGGTTACGTTGACATAACACGTCATCGATTTTTAATCGTCGCTAAAAAAGAAACTGATCAATAAGATCAGTTTCTTTTTTAGATTGATAAAAGTTACAGTAAAAGGGGGAGTTTTGATGATTCGTTATGCTAATTTAAAAGATGCAAAACGCATTGCCACCATTAATATTAATGGATGGAGAACGGCATATAAAGGCATTGTATCGGATGAAGAACTTGCCATTTTAGATGTTGAAAAAGCAACAAAAAATGTCAGAGAACGTCTCATAGCAAAACCTCATGAAATCATTGTTATTGAGAATGAAACTGAAATTGAAGGATTTATTGGATTTGGAACTGCTCGTGATGAAGATATTACCAAAACTTGTGCTGAAATTTATGCCGTTTATTTTGATGTAAAATATTATGGAAATGGTAGTGCCATAACGTTAATGAACTGGGTTTTCAATCGATTAAAGGATGCCGGCTATCATGAAGTCATCCTCTGGGTTTTTAAAGATAATCATCGTGCTAGGCGATTTTATGAGAAGATGGGATTTACAACCTTAACTAAAGAAAAATGGTATAAAGAAGAAGCGCTTGAATATCGTTTGAAACGATTATTGTAAATCTTTTGCCATCTTTTTAAAGAGAATCCATTCATGATTTAGGCGGACGTAAACATAATCATCATCAAATTTTAGATACGGTGTGCCAACGGTTCCAAAGTTTGCTTCACCGTTTTGAGTGGGAGTAGAAGTTGAGGTCACGGTCGAGGTTATTTCTGCGTATCGTTCGCTCTTTTTAAGACGAATCAAATCGATATTCAACATGACAACATTTTCGGTTGTGACATATAAATGACCTTCGACCATGAGTGTGTGTTCCCACTTAGACGAATAGCAACCGGTTAATACGAAAATCATCAGTAAGATAGCTAGTTTTTTCATCGAATTTCATCCTCCCAGATTATATTATCTTTATGATGGCTTGGGTCTTTTGTTTTTATACAAGGTGCTATCATAATCACAATCAAGCGTCAGTTTCATTTTTGAAAGGCTAAGAGATGTCATAAAATACAGACAAAAAGGAAAGCGAAAGCTTTCTTTTTTTCTCTATTTGTACAAATAAAACGTTTATCAAATGCCAGGATGGCATATATTTTATGACATTTATTGCATAGGCTTTAAGGTAGTCCTAGTAAAAAGAGAGGAACTTCATTATTAGAAAACGTCTATTTGGATTTTTTTGACTTCAATATAGACGAATTATCGTAAGGCACCTAATTATATTGAGATTGTGTAAGCGATATCGTAAACTAAGGGTGTAGCGACGAAGAGGAGGAAGAGAAAGTGAAAAATGTGATGATACTAACAGGGCATGGGGAATATGCCAAGGGAATACGAAGTAACTTAACCTTCATTGCAGGAGAAAATGAAGATTTATATGCGGTCGATTTCCTCATTGATGATACTGAGGAAACGTTAAAAGCGAAGTTTAAACAGATTTTAGATGAAACAGTAGGGGCAAATTATGTGTTTATTTGTGACTTGCTTGGAGGAACACCCTTTCGATGTGCAGCAGGCCTTAGCCAACAGCAACCAGGAATCGAGGTTGTATGTGGGATTACAACTGGATCTTTAATGGAGGCCTTATTTTTAAAAGATACGATGTCAATTGAAGAGTTAGCACAATCATTAGTCAATAAAAGTCATGAATCTTGTGTTCGATTCGAGATGATTAATAAAGTCAAAACTGCATCAGATAATCTTGAGAGTGAGCAAGATGGAATTTAACAATCTGACCTTAAAAAGGAATAATCTGTAATAATAAGAATATATTTTTTATGTAAGCGTTATAAAAATAGGGGGAATTAGTAATGCCAAACATTTTATTAACACGAATTGATAACCGTTTAATTCATGGACAAGTTGCAACACAATGGTCAAAAATCGTAGGAGCTAACTTATTGTTAGTGGCAAACGATGAAGTAGCACATGATGAATTTAGACAAAGTTTGATGGATATGGCTGCACCATCATTTGCCCAAACACGCTATTTCACCATTGATAAAACAATCAATGTCATTCATAAAGCAAGTGACTCACAACTTATCTTCTTAATTTGTGAAACACCTCAAGATGTTTTACGACTTGTAAAAGGAGGAGTTCCAATTAAGAAGGTGAACATCGGAAACATGCATATGGCAGAAGGTAAACACCAAGTAACCAAAGCTGTTTGCGTGGATGAATCGGATATCCAAGCCTTTAAAGAATTAAAAGAGCTTGGAGTTGAACTTGAAATCCGCAGAGTTCCTAGTGAATCTGCTGATGATATAAACAAACTATTTAATTAGTTTAGTTAGGGGGAAAGGAAATGGAACTTAATGCGTTTCAAATGTTACTTATCGTAATTGTTACGATGGTAGCTGCGATCGACCAGTTCAACTTCCTTGAGTCATTGTATCGCCCAATCGTAGTTGGACCAGTTATCGGGTTAATTATGGGTGATTTGACAACAGGACTTGCAATTGGGGCTTCATACGAATTAATGATGATTGGTGCCATGCCAGTCGGAGGGGCACAACCACCTAATGCTGTTATCGGGGGAGTTATGGCAACGGTGTTTGGTATCAGTTTAGGATTAGATGTAGATGCAGCATTACCACTTGCGATTCCGTTTGCATTACTCGGACAATATGCTGTAACGATTCTCTTTACAGCTATGTCACCATTAATGCATAAAGCGGACCAATGTGCTGAAAATGCAGATACAAAAGGAATTGATCGTATCAACTACTTAGCGATGGGAGCTTTGGCGTTATTATTTGCCCTGATCGTATTAGCTGGTATGGCATTCGGTAGTGCAGTCGGTGAACAATTAACAACCTTATTACCTGATTGGGTATGGACTGGATTATCTGCTGCTGGTAAAATGATGCCTGCTCTTGGATTCGCAATTCTACTTCGCGTAATGTTAAGCAAAGAGTACTTAATGTTCGTCTTCTTAGGATTCATCCTAGTAGCTTACTTACAATTACCACTATTAGCAGTTGCAATTTTAGGTGTTATTGTTGCTGTTTATGACTTCCAAATGAGCACTAAAAATAAATCTCAAAGGGTGGTGAGCAGTGATGGCATCTAATGGATTAACTTATGTCGATCGAAAAGAGGCGCCACAATTAAGTAATAAAGACTTAAATAAAATGGTCTGGCGTTCTTTATTCTTACAAGCTTCATTTAACTATGAACGTATGCAAGCTGGTGGATGGTTATACAGTATCTTGCCAGGACTTAAAAAAATTCATACAAACAAAGATGATTTATCAGCTTCAATGAAACACAATCTTGAGTTTTTCAATACTCATCCATTCTTAATTACCTTCGTCATGGGAATCGTGCTTTCATTCGAACAGAAAAAAGCAGATATTCAAACCATTCGTGCAATGCGTGTAGCTGCCATGGGACCTCTTGGAGGAATTGGAGATGCCATCTTCTGGTTCACCTTACTTCCAATCGCTGCTGGGATCGGGGCTAACCTGTCTTTATCAGGAAGCATTATGGGACCTATTATCTTCTTAATTCTATTTAACGTTGTCCAATTTGCACTACGTTTTGGATTAATGCATTGGTCTTATAAAGTAGGACTTGAAGGAGTAAAAACTGTCACAAAATATGCGAAAGAATTTACTCGTTCTGCAACCATTCTTGGGGTAATTGTCGTAGGGGCTTTAATTGCATCTTATGTAGGAGTTCCAATTACGGCTGAAATTCCAAATGGGGAATCAGTTATTGTCGTTCAAGAAATTCTTGATGGAATTATGCCTTGTTTGCTTCCATTAGGCTTAACTTTTGGTCTATATGGCTTAGTTAAAAAAGGAGCTTCACCGCTTGTAAACATTGCTGTTCTTGTGGTTATAGGACTTTTAGGAGCAGCTATCGGATTGTTCTAAAGGGTAAAATAAAAACACCGTGATTGGTTTAATTTGACCAGTCATGGTGTTTTTATTTTTGACAGATTGTAATATTAAGTGCGACACATAAAAAAAAGCTCATAAATAGGATCTTTGTTATAGAATGAAGTTACCACACCCAATTCTTAACAAGGAGATCTATTTATGAGTTATAACCATCTTAACACATTTGAGCGTACACGTATAGAAGTGCTTTCAAAAATGGGTTATTCAGCGAGACAAATTGCGGTGCAATTAAATCGTCATCATTCAACGATTGCTCGTGAACTGAAACGAAATACTCAACAGACGTATCAGGCTGAGTTAGCAGATGAATTAGCTTGGAAACGTCGCTTAGGTTGTCATCGTCCAGAGACGAAATCTGAAGAAGTCATTCAAACTATCCAACATCATTTAAAACTAACCTGGTCACCTGAACAAATTTCTAATACCGTTTTAAAGGGTGTTATTTCCTTTAAAACCATTTATCGTTGGATTTATGATGGAACGATTTTATTGGGAGATTTAAACTGTCTAAGACAAAAAGGAAAACGCCGAAAACCTCGAGAAACACGCGGACCATTTAACATTGGAACCTCGATTCATCAACGTCCTAAAGAAGTCAAAAACCGTGAAACGTTTGGGCACTGGGAGTTGGATACCGTTGTTTCAAGTCGTGGGAAAAGTAAAGGTTGTTTAGCCACCTTTGTTGAACGTCAAACACGCTTTTATGTGGCTGTAAAAATAGACAATCGCTCGGCTTTAGAAATGTACCGAGCAATTAGTGAGTTATATGAACATTTTCCTAAAGATACCTTTAAAACTTATACCGTTGATCGAGGAAAAGAGTTTGCTTGTTATTCCAAAGTAGAAGCTGATTTAAAGGTTCCTGTTTACTTCGCAGATGACTATTCGTCTTGGCAAAGAGGCAGTAATGAAAATGCCAATGGTCTTCTTCGAGAATTTTCCCGAAGAAGACAGACTTAGCACGAGTCAGTGATGAAGAGATTGATGAGGCACTCTGCCTCATTAATCATCGACCACGAAAATGTTTAGGTTGGAAAACTTCATTCGAGCTATTTCATGAGAAACTGTCGCATTTGTATTGACAATTCGTCAATTAAAAACAACTTCCTTATTGATGACGCTTTTATATGTATAATATTCTTTTATTTTGACAACTTCATAAAGGTATCTCAGTATGTATTAAGAATAATAGATATATAAAACGATAGATTAAATCAATGTATCATTTAAAAGTTGAGATGAATCAAACATTCCAATAAATAAAAATACAACCTTTTAAAAGGTTGTATTTTTATTTACAAAGCCATTATATTTTATTAGTTAATAATGTATATGTAATTCTCATGTAAAAAGTAATGCTAATTTAGTTACATTTAGAAATGTATAATTTTATGAATTTTTATAAAAACCCTCCCTAAACTGAAACCGATGCGGGTAGTAGTATCTCTTTTTTTTAAAAGTGGATAGGTATTTGGGATCGGTATATACCTTCAAGAAATGAAGATGTATAGTGAAAATATACTAAATAATTTGCATTTTAAAATAGAATGTTACGGAAAACGCTTGTTTTTTGTGACATTTTGATTGTTTTGAAAAGAAAGGAAAAAGAGTACAATAGAATAGATATATGGGTAATTTTTAAAAAAGAGGGTGGAGTGTTATGCAAGGCATTAGGAAACATTTATTACAAGCTCAACATGATTTGAGAGGAAAGTGTGAACCAGCGAGTGAACTGATAGATAGACTTCGATCAGAAGGTAAAAGTATGGGAGAAATTGAGCAAGCATTATTGAATTTGAATCGTATTCAGGGGGCATATGATTCAGTTGAGACAGCATTAAGAATGTTAGAGTAATGAAAAAGAGGTCATAAAGACCTCGCTATAAAAAGAGAAATTAGGGTTTAACTAACTATTATATCATAGGGCAGTTAGTTAGTGTTATAACATACCACTAAGAATGGTATGATTAAACATTAGCATAATTTTGAATAAAAATAAATTTAAATGTAAATAAATGTAAAACAGACACATGTTATTGTGTCTATTTTTGGTTTGATGATGAAATTTAGTTAGTGTTTCTAAATTTTTGTTGTAAGTATATTGCATGATAAAAATTAGTATTAAATTTAATATCGGGGATAAAAAAACTTATTATCAAGAAATCATTAAAGATAGAAAAAAAAAAAAAGAGGTTATGGGAACCTCTTTTTAAGGCAAGATATTGCGTTGTCAGCAATGAGATGTTGACGACATAATAGTAATCGTATTTTTGAATAATAAACTAGTATAGTATTTGTGGCATCATTAATGAAATCTATATTATTTCAAAAAATGATATAAATCACACTGTATCCTAATGTTTTTTTGAAAAAGTGATAATTATTTATTAGGATTTTCGAATGACGGAGGCGTTGGATTTGGAGCTTCGTGTTTAGGACCAGGACTTGATAAATCAAAGTACAGCTTAGAATCTTCCGTAACTCCAAAATCACGATTTGACCCTGTATTTTGTACTTTATTTAATGCCTCACGGAAAAGGGCATTATGTGCTTCTTCACGATTAAGTAAAAAATCAATTGTTTCACGGACATACTTATCATCAATTTGACGATAGAGGTATTCATAGACACATTTTGCACGTTGCTCTGAGGCAATATTTGAAAGTAAGTCAGCAACTAGGTCCCCTGTAACATTAACGTATGTTGCAGTCCAAGGAAATCCAGAAGAGTTAATAAGTCCAGGATTTAATCCATGAACAACATGAGCCTGTACTTCTCCGGCTACAGCTGCTTCGTAGTTTAAGTCGTGACCATTTAATAAGTTGATAGTTTGAGCCACCATTTCCATGTGACTTAACTCTTCTGCAGCGATATCTAAAAATAAATCTTTTATAACGGGATCTTTAATACGGAAACTTTGAGACATATACTGAAGAGCTGCCTTTAACTCACCGTTTTCTCCCCCAAGTTGTTCTTGCATTAAAATAGCGTACTGAGGGTTAGGTTTTTCAACTCGGACTGGATGTAAGAATTGTTTTTCGTGTTTAAACATTATATCACCTCTATCGGTTTATTTTTTTCTATTTTATTATGTACCGATTATCAATTAATATAACTGTCAATAAGCTCAATAGTATAGGTAAAGCTAGTCAACTAACTTTTAAAGATAAAACCCCTTCATTTTTCAATGAAGGGGGAAAATTTATTATTATTTTTTTTGAAAGAAATATTTATCATGTTGTAAATGTTCTTGTACATGAACTAATGTTTCACCGAAACGTTGGAAGTGAACAATTTCACGTTCTCTTAGATAAGAAAGGACTTTTTTAACATCTTCATCAGTTGTCATATCAAGTAAATGTTCATATCCCGCACGCGCGCGTTGCTCAGCCCCCATATTAGAAGCAATATCTGCTACAGGGTCACCTTTCATATCGATATAAGCCGAAGTCCAAGGTGTTTGTTCAGGATCAGCTAAGAAAACTGAAATACCTCTAGAAGCATAGGTTCCATCAAATCCTGCACGTTTAATTTCTTCTATTGTTGCTCCCTCTGTTAATTGAAAAATTAAAGCTGAAACAATTTCAAGATGTGCAAGTTCTTCAGTACCAATGTCTGTTAATGTTGCAATCGATTGACCTGTTGGCATCGTATAACGTTGTTGAAGATATTCCATAGAAGCTGATAATTCACCATCAGAGCCTCCGAGTTCTTCATAGATGGCTTTTGCCATTCTAACATCTCGTTTTTTAATATCAACAGGATATTGTAATTTTTTTTCATAAATCCACATAAAAACTCCCCCTAACGTCTTTCCCAAGGCCATGGATCATTAACCCAGCTTATTTGATCAAAATCCGTCATATAACCAAAGTTAGTTAATGGTCCAAATACTTGTTCATATTCTTTTCTTAATTCTTGATATTGTCTAGATACTTTTCTGTAATCTTCTAATGCTTTTTTATTTTCTGGATGGGTATCAAGGAAGAGTTGAAGATCAACTGCCATGATATGCACAGCTTGAAGTGCGGTTAAAAATTCTTCTCTACTCATGACGACGGCCTCCTTGGGCAACTTTTCTTGGCATATATGGATCATAAAGATCAGCAAAAAAAGTTCCCTGATTTAACGTTTGTAGTGGGGTGTTTAGGTGTTGATAAGGTTGTGATTTGACATAGGCTGTTGCCAAAGGTAGATTGAAGCATGTGAGTTTTTGAGCACAACCATTATTTTGATAAGTAGTTTCGTTAGTAGACATTTTTTCACCGTCCATTAGAATATATATTGTTGTTTTAAAATGTTATTTGTTACAAAGTTTTATACAGTAGTTTTTAGTCCCTATAGGATAAATATTTGTGCGTTTTTATATTAACAACTGCACACCATATTATATGTATTACTTTTCGAAGGGAGTAGGCTTTTACGAATGAATTAATGGAAGAATATTATATAAGATGTAAAAAAACAAAAGAGGGAGAGAATAGAGTGAACTATTTTGCTCGCATCAGTTGTTTCAATTTTGACCACACCGTGACCACGTTTTTAATAAAAAAGTACTTTTTTTGCGATTTTAATGAACTCTATGTCCTTGTATAAACACAAAAAAATTTTGAATTATTATGAA
Organism: Turicibacter sanguinis; assembly: GCF_013046825.1. Classification (NCBI taxonomy): domain Bacteria; kingdom Bacillati; phylum Bacillota; class Erysipelotrichia; order Erysipelotrichales; family Turicibacteraceae; genus Turicibacter; species Turicibacter sanguinis. The sequence goes on from NZ_CP053187.1 coordinate 2,526,754, forward strand.
AATAATTCTTGGGGTAATCGTCGTAGGGGCTTTAATTGCATCCTATGTAGGAGTTCCAATTACGGCTGAAATTCCTAATGGGGAGTCAGTTATTGTCGTTCAAGAAATCCTTGATGGAATTATGCCTTGTTTATTACCACTTGGATTAACATTTGGATTATATCCTCTAGTTAAACGTGGAGCCTCTCCACTTGTTAACATCGCAATTCTAGTTGTCATTGGATTACTAGGAGCATTCATCGGATTATTCTAATAAAGAAAACACCAACTGTAATTGTCACAGTTGGTGTTTTTTGTCTATCGTTTACTATCATTTAAACCCTATATTGCCTGAATATTAAAGACTTTTAGTGTGGTAAAAAGAAACAGTTGATGCTATTTTTAGACAAAACAACGTATTATCTATCCGAATTTAACAATTTATTATATTTTTCAACAATCACCTATCAAAATATATCGAATAAATTTGAATCATAACGAAAAAGAGGGTAGCTCAACATTATTTTGAATCAATTTATCTGCGCTGGATTAAAACCCTTTTCCTATTTATATAGTCCTGTGATATTTTGGTAGTACAACAGGAGGGGAAGGAGTGAGTAGGATTGTTAGAAAAAATAAGCTTTGATCCTAAACAATTAATTCAACAGTCAAAAGGAAATAATGCCTTTTTAAAACGTCTTGTGAAAGAGGAAATTGATTCACAGGAATATCCCATTTATTTACTGATTGAAAATACTGAAGATGAATTGAGACTACTAGAAGAAGAGCGAAACTGGATTTTATTTTGGATGGGGATTGTTGTTATTTTGAATCTTTATTTAAATCTAGTTCATCAAGAAATAGTGCTTCCAACCATGGTACTTGGGAATATAGGCTTGATATTAAGTGCCTTACTACTTGGATTTTATTTCAAAAAAAATGCCTTTATTGGGGCGTATCGTCTTATCTTAGATGTTCTAGACAGATATCAACAAAATCAACTCAAAGCGATTAGATTGTCAAGTATGTACCTAGATATTAAACACTTTTTTCAAGATTTTGAAAAAAAAATTGATTTATATGGTAAGGATTGTAAGTGTTATGTTTATTACCGAACACAGGATGGGAAAAATTATTATACTGGATATTCTTTATGTGAAAGTTCAATTTGGGATGAAGAAAGAGAGGAAATGTTGGATACGATCGACAAAGTTGGCATAATGACCATTCGGTTACAAGATGCATATGAGCTTTTTAAATCTCAAATACGAAAATAAATTTAAAACCCTCATTGTTTATCAAATCAAATTCCTAAAAAACTGTTACTTTTTTTGCTTGAGTAACCGTTTTTTTTTATGACGTTAAATGTTAGAGACATCCATTCAATGACCTAAAATTATTTTTGCCATTTAGCAATTTGAACGTAAAAATACGACATTATTTTATAATTTATGGATATATATGTATAGATGGATAACTTATGGTCAAAAGGAGTGAAAATATGGGGGAAATCTTTAAGCATTTAAAGAAACCAGAATGGGGAGGAATGATTGTTTGTCTCATTTTTATCGTGACACAAGTTTGGTTAGATTTGAAGCTTCCCGATTATATGTCAGAGATTACGAGGCTAGTTCAAACAGAAGGTAGTGCCATGGGTGACATTTGGGTACAAGGCTCTTACATGCTATTTTGCGCACTAGGGAGTTTAATTTCTGCAGTCATTGTTGGTTTTTTCGCAGCACGTATTGCCGCAACATTATCAAAACGACTTCGAGAAAGTTTATACACCAAAGTAGAATCTTTTTCGATGCAAGAAATTAATCAATTTTCTAATGCTAGTTTAATTACACGTTCAACCAATGACATTACACAAGTTCAAATGGTATTTGCCATGGGGTTACAAGTGATGATTAAAGCACCCATTTTAGCTGTTTGGGCAATATTAAAAATTCTTGGAAAAAATTTCGAATGGTCGCTTGTAACTGCAGGAGCCGTCTGTGTGTTATTAGTTATGCTATCAATCATTTTAATTTTTGCTGTTCCAAAATTTAAAATAATTCAAGGACTAACCGATAATCTCAACTTAGTCACACGAGAAAATTTAACGGGAATTCGAGTTGTCCGAGCTTATAATGCAGAAAATTATCAAGAAGAAAAATTCGAAAATGCAAATAACATTTTAACTCGTACTCATTTATTTACTGGACGTATTATGGCTATTATGGGACCTGGAATGACATTAATTATGAGTGGATTAAGTTTGGCTATCTACTGGATTGGAGCTTACCTGATTGAAGCTGCGGATAGAATGGATAAAATTGGGTTATTTAGCGATATGGTCGTATTTTCATCTTATTCAATTCAAGTCGTCATGGCCTTTATGATGCTCACCATGATCTTTATCATGTTACCACGTGCCACTGTTTCAGCCAAACGAATTATGGAGGTTTTAAATACACCTCTTAGTATTGTTGATGGAACAAAGCAAGCCCCTACTGATAGGGTTGGAGAAGTGGAATTTAGAAATGTTAGCTTCAAATATCCAGATGCTGAAGAATATGTGATTGAAAACATCAGTTTCAAAGCGAACCGAGGCGAAACCGTTGCTTTTATTGGATCAACGGGTAGTGGTAAGTCAACCTTAATCAACTTAGTTCCTCGTTTTTACGATGCAACCGAAGGAGAAGTCTTAGTTGATGGAATGAACGTCAAGGATTATAAACAATCTGATTTAAACAATAAGCTGGGCTATGTTTCACAAAAAGCCGTCTTATTTGCTGGTACAGTAGAGTCCAATATTGTTTTTGGAGATAACGGACGTCAGATGGCTAAATTAGATCAGGTTAAAAAAGCAATCACCATTGCCCAAGGTCGTGACTTTGTTGAAAAAATGGATCGAACTTATCACTCATCTATTGCTCAAGGAGGAAGTAACGTTTCCGGAGGACAAAAACAACGTCTTGCAATCGCTCGTGCCATTTGTCGTGATCCTGAGATCTATATTTTTGATGATTCTTTCTCAGCGCTCGATTATAAAACAGATCGTGTCTTACGCGCTGCATTACGACAAGAAACAAAGGATGCAACCCATTTAATTGTTGCGCAACGAATTGGAACGATCATTCATGCGGATAAAATTATTGTACTCGATGAAGGAAAAATGGTTGGCATCGGAACCCATCAAGAGCTTTTGAAAAATTGTGAAGTTTACCGACAAATTGCTTATTCACAATTATCGAAGGAGGAGTTAGAACATGAGTAGACCAAATCGCGGACCAATGGCAGGAGCAGGGGCTCCGACTGAGAAAGCAAAAGACACGAAAAAAAGCGTCAAAAAACTTCTTCTATTTTGTCAACCTCATTATCTTTTAATAGCTTTCGCCCTTATTTTTTCGATTGTTGGAACCATTCTTACCCTGATTGGACCTGACAAATTAAGTGAAGTCACAGACCTTATTACAGCGGGTTTAATGACGGGAATTGATCTAGACGCTGTCGAAGATCTTTGCTTACTTCTTGTGTATATGTACGGAGCATCCTTCATTTTATCTTATTTTCAAGGATTTATTATGAATACAGTCACACAAAAAGTGGCAAAGAGTTTAAGAACACAAATTTCAGAAAAAATCAATCGGTTACCACTCAGATACTTTGATTCAACAAGTTATGGCGATATTTTAAGTCGTGTGACAAATGATGTCGATAGCATTGCGCAAACTTTGAATCAAAGCGTGGGGAATTTAGTATCTGCCATCACCTTATTTTTCGGCTCACTTTTCATGATGTTTATCACCAATGCATGGATGGCAATCACCGCCATTCTTTCAACCGTGATTGGTTTTATCTTAATGATGTTTATTATGTCAAAATCACAAAAATATTTTATTAGACAACAACGTGATTTAGGATTAATGAATGGACATGTCGAAGAAATCTATTCAGGACACAACATTGTCAAAGTGTATAATGATGAGGCAAAAGCGAAAGCAAAATTTGATGAGATTAATGAGGACTTATACGAAAGTGTTTGGCGTTCTCAATTTTTATCAGGATTAATGATGCCACTGATGAGTTTTATTGGAAATTTTGGTTATGTGGCAGTATGTATTGTAGGAGCCTCTTTGGCGATGAATGAAGTCATCACCTTTGGGGTGATCGTAGCCTTTATGGTTTATATTCGTCTGTTTACTCAACCACTATCACAAATTGCACAAGCAATGACGAGTTTACAACAGACGGCAGCGGCTAGTGAACGTGTTTTTGAGTTCTTAGAAGAACCTGAAATGCAACAAGAAAATGGAAAAATCAATGATTTTACTGTTAGTAAAGGGGAAGTCGAGTTTAAACACGTTCATTTCGGTTATCACGCAGATCGAACCATTATTAACGATTTTTCAGTGACAACAAAACCTGGACAAAAAGTTGCCATTGTGGGTCCAACCGGTGCTGGAAAAACGACGATGGTTAATTTACTTATGAAGTTCTATGAAGCGAATTCAGGTGAAATTTTAATTGATGGGATGCCAATTAATCAGTTAACTCGTCACAATGTTCATGATTTGTTTGGGATGGTGCTTCAAGATACATGGATTTTTGAAGGAACGATTCGTGAAAACATCGTGTATTCCATGAAAAATGTGTCAGATGAAGAGGTGGAGAAGGCATGTAAGGCCGTTGGCATTCACCATTTTATTAAAACATTACCGAAAGGATATGAGACGATTCTAAATGATAAGGCAAATTTATCAGCTGGACAAAAACAGCTAATCACGATTGCCCGTGCGATGGTTGAAAATGCACCCCTTCTTATTTTAGATGAAGCCACAAGTTCGGTTGATACCCGTACTGAAATTCTCATTCAAGAGGCGATGGATAAATTAATGAGAGGACGCACCTCATTTGTGATTGCGCATCGCTTGTCCACTATTAAAAATGCCAATCTCATTTTAGTGATGAATCATGGAGACATTATTGAAAGTGGAACCCATGAACAACTCATGAAGCAAAACGGATTCTATGCTGAGCTTTATAACAGCCAGTTTGAGAAATTAGCTGAGTAAAAATCGGCATGAAAACAGTAATATCATTGGAGGAGTCCGTACCTTTTAATAGAGACCTCGATTAATCAATCGTTGTGACAAAAAAAATCCTTTGAACCACAAGGTGTTCAAAGGATTTTTAATTATTTAGCAAAAACAGCGTCTAAAGCGTCAACTGCTTTTTGTACCTCTGCTTGTGCAAAAGCAGCTGCTTCATCATCACTTGCATCCATATCTTCGTTAATGGCTCCTAACATCACTAAGAACACATAGTTATCGTAGCGTAACACTTGACAAGCCGAAACCTTAGCTAAGTTCATTGGATATTGCATGCTATCGTTAATTAAGTATTCTTGGTAAGCTTGTAAAGCAGCTTCAACGGCTTCAGCATTTCCTTCAGTGGCTTCAATTCCGATAAATAAGTCTGGGTGCATGCTGATCATCGGTTGTTCAGCAACGAATTGTGCCACGTATTCAGGATTAACTCCGTATACACTTTCTAATAAGTCAGCTGGAATAGCCGTGTTTGGAAGATAATCTTCACCATATACATCACGAACGGCTTCATAAGCATCCGCTAATTGACCTGTGACTTCAACTGTGATTTCACCTTCAATAAGACCGTCTTCTTCCACAACGTCATCTGTTTCAACTTCTGTTGTTTGATCAATCGCTGGTGTTTCTGGTTCTCCCGCAGGCGTTTGTTCTTTTGAGCTACAAGCTGTTAAAGCTCCAGCAGCCATCATAGCAACTAATAAATATTTAAAATTTTTCATAGTTTTACTCCTTTTTTCCCCTTGTTCGTACTTTAATGTTTAGTACACCCTTATTATAACAAAATACGGCACGAGATTCTATGGAATATCTATGGAATTAAAAGTGTTTTGAGCGGTTAAATTCAGAAAAATTATAAAAAATGATCCTATCATATGATCTCCACTCAAAAAGCTTCATCACATTTAAACCTTGGAGGAGTCTACTTTTTTTACATTTTATTTAACGAGATGACAAAAAACGACAAAGATTAAATCATTTTTGTGAGATAATAATCTCTTGTGTTTTGTTACTTATGAAAGGGGATGCTCTCGGTGTCAAATCAACTCCGCACTGATCAATCACTATCTAAAATAGAAAATAGATTTTTCTGGGGAATTATTTTAATATCCGTTTTACTATCTATTTATTTAATTACTACTATGTTGTTCTATCAATCATTAGATAAACTCTCGTTGATTTCAGCTATTAACTTTATTAGGCATTTTAACTTTATCCTTTCCGTTTTAGCCGTTGCGAGTTGTTTGATGTCCTATAACCGTTCAAAAAAAGAAAATATCTTTATTATCGCCCTAATGTACCTAGGATTATCAACGGGTATTTTATTTGGGCAAGTTGATTATTTAACCTTTTTATCGAATGAACTGGTTATTACTAACTATATCACCGTATCAGCCTCATTATTAAGGATTGGAATTTTACTGATTGTGCTTCAAAAAAATTCTAAATTAAAACAGTTGATACTCAGTCATAAAAAAAAGTCGATTTTATTTGTCATCTTATTTACCATGATTTTTGGCTTTATCGAGCGAATAGTTAATTCTTATGGTATTCTAAATGGTAACTTCTTCTTTATCGACTATAATTTATTTTTATTTATTTGCTATACGAGCGTTTCAATCCATCTCTTCATGTCTGGATTTAAAGAAAAAGATTATCTATTTCCTATCTTAAGTTCTAGTATTTTTATGTTAGCCCTTAAAGCCCTTTATGCCATCATTGCTTTAAATGGCTCAGTTCAACTTTCTTTAAACGTTAAATTGATGTCAGTGGCCATTACCTATATTGGTTTTTTAATTGTGATTGCCGGTAATTTTGTTGACTTATTTTTATCAAGTTTACGAATCAAATTGTTAAATAATAAGCTTACGTTATTTTATAAACTAACAGATGATAATAAACACAGTTATATGTTTTTAATGGATGAACAATTGAACATCTTGTACGCGAACAAAAAAATGCAAGAATACTACCATGAAACAGACCTACATCGTCTAAATCAAATTCTTCCCCCTTATATGTTAGCTCACGAAAAAAAACATCTGATCAGACAACACCTTAATCAAACCGGAAAATGGCGTGGGAGTCTAAATGTCGACTTAAATAATGTAAAACGAACAGTTGATTGTAGTATTCAAGTCATCACCGAAAATGATGGCAAAAAAGAAATAGCGGTCACCTATTTTGACAAATCAAAAGAACTCGAACTCGAAAAGTTAAAGGTCTATGATCACGAAAAAACTCAATTTATTTCAAATCTTTCTCATGAATTAAAAACGCCATTAAATGTCTTTTGTTCAGTCATTCAGTTACTAAATCAAATGGTGAACGTTAATGATGAAAAATTCAAACAAATTTATTTAAAATATCGTACCTCACTCGATGTCAGTGGAAAAAGGATGACGAAGCTTGTTAATAACTTAATGGATATTTCAAAAATAGAGATGAATACATTAGTCCCTCATTTTCATAATTATCAGGTTATCCAGTTACTACAAGATGTTACGGCTATCATATCAGCTCATCCGTGCTGTGAATCCGTCTCCATCAAGTTTCAAACAGACATCAATCAGCATCTATTAAAATGTGATGGTTCGATGATTGAGCGAATTCTATGTAATCTTTTATCGAATGCCATTAAGTTTTCTTCGCCATCCACTACGATTACAGTGCGAACCCTGATAGAGGAGGAATGGTTTGTTTTAGAAGTGCAAGATGAAGGGATTGGGATTACCGCCATCGACCAATCGCTCATTTTTGAACGATTTGTGCAAGTCGATAAATCATTGACACGAATTAATGAAGGCATTGGGATGGGACTTTATATGGTGAAGAGCCTTGTTAGTCTACATGGCGGAAAAATCGAATTAGAAAGTGCTGCACACAAAGGAAGTACCTTTAAAATCTTATTACCGAATCTCTGCTTACCTGATACCCCATGCAAATCATATGAACCTGACACCTATAAAATTGAGTTAGAACTTGCAGATATTAAAAAATCATAACGTTAAAAAGGGATGAGCCTCTTATTGGCTCATCCCTTTTTAACGATCCCCTTATTATTTATCATATCTCCGCCAAAATGACTCAAACTAATTCAGACAACAATTCTGAAGGAAGTGAAGATATGACGAAACAAGCCAATCATTTAATACATGAAAAATCCCCCTATCTCTTACAGCATGCCTATAATCCTGTCAACTGGTATCCTTGGAATGATGAAGCCTTTACCAAAGCAAAAGAAGAAGACAAACCCATTTTTTTAAGCATCGGGTACTCAACTTGTCATTGGTGTCATGTCATGGAGCATGAATCTTTTGAAGATGAGGACGTTGCAACCTATTTAAATGAACACTTTATCTCGATTAAAGTGGATCGTGAAGAAAGACCCGATATCGATACGGTTTATATGAGTATTTGCCAAGCTTTAACCGGACAAGGGGGATGGCCACTCACCATTTTCATGACACCGACTCAACAAGCTTTTTATGCGGGAACTTATTTTCCAAAAACAAGCCGCTATGGCCGACCAGGATTTCTCGATGTTTTAAAAACCATTGACTTCAATTGGAATCATCATCGAGCTAAAGTAACGGACATTACCAAACAGATTGAATCTCACTTCAAAGACCTAGAAGGAATAGAGACTGAAGGGGATTCTTTATCCATGACCATTATTCAAAACGGGGTCAATCAGCTAAAGCAAAGCTATGATCCACGATTTGGTGGCTTTGGAACCGCACCAAAATTTCCGACGCCGCACAAACTCATGTTTTTGCTTCGTTATGATGAACAAACAAAGGACAAGTCTGTCCAAGACATGGTGACTCAAACACTCGATCACATGTACAAAGGTGGAATTTTTGATCATCTTGGGTATGGCTTTTCACGTTATTCAACGGATGAAATCTGGCTCGTTCCTCATTTTGAGAAAATGCTATACGATAATGCGCTTCTTATGATTAGTTATACTGAAGCCTATCAAGTGACGCGTGAACCTCGTTACCTAAGTATTGCGATGCAAACCGCAGAGTATGTCTTAACTCAATTAACTAGTCCTGAAGGTGGATTTTATTGTGCAGAAGATGCGGATAGTGAAGGGGAAGAAGGTAAATTCTATGTCTTCACGCCAGCAGAAATCATCCAGATTCTAGGACCTGAAAAGGGACACTGGTTTAATGAGTTTTATAATGTCACAGAAGAGGGGAACTTTGAAGGAAAAAATATCTTAAATCGACTACATCATAAAAAACTAGAACTAGACATCAAAGAACTAGAGGCCTGCCGTGAAACATTACTCACCTACCGATTAGAACGAACACATCTTCATAAAGACGATAAAATCTTAACCTCTTGGAATGGCTTAATGATTGCCGCCTTTGCTAAACTCTATGGGCAAACACAAAAGATGATTTACTTAGATGCCGCCTCAAAAGCTGTCATCTTTATTAAACAACACCTCTTTGATGAAACACGACTCTTAGCGAGATACCGAGAAGGGGAGAGTCATTTTAAAGCTTATCTTGATGACTATGCCTTCTTGTCATACGGATTAATCGAACTCCATCAAAGTACCGCAGAAGTGGAGTATTTAGAACTAGCGATTCAATTAAACAAAGAGATGTTAGACTTATTCAAAGATGAAGCGGGTGGATTTTATCTAACGGGACATGATGCTGAAACCTTAATGCTAAGACCAAAAGAGTTATATGATGGAGCTATGCCATCTGGTAATTCAGTCGCCGCATACAATCTCATTCGTCTAGCCAAACTCACAGGTGATACCTTATTTGAAACAGAAGCTGAAAAACAAATTCAGTACCTAGCCAAACAAGTGAAGCACTATGAAATGAATCATACCTTCTACTTAATCGCTGCTTTATTCGCGCTAAGTGACACCAAAGAACTCATGATCACCGTGCCAAAACAAGAACAAATTAAAGAGATTCTCAAACAACTGAATGAAACACCTCACTTTAATACCACCCTTTTATTTAAGACACCTGAAAATCAAACCCAACTCTCAAAACTCGCACCATACACAAAAGACTACCCAATCGTTGATCAACCAACGTACTATCTTTGTTCAAATGGGACTTGTCAGGCCCCAACCTCATCCTTAGAAAGTCTAAAAAACATTCTTTAATCAAAAAGGTGATTTCCAAGTGTTTGGAAATCACCTTTTTAGAAAATGTCTAAAAAGACAAATAAAAAAACAAAAATTTGAAACTCTTGATGGCCAAGAACGAAGAGTTTACAAAATGTTTAAAATTCATATTCCTTCGCCTAGATGGAGAATTAGAAACCTTAATTCTAGCTGACTTAAAGCAATTACAACTTGATGATATTCCTAATTTATAACTCGCAATCAAAGAACATTTTATTTGACAATCTATTAAAATTTGAATTTAATATTCTTGATTCTATAATATAATTGGCAATGAATAAAATGACTTCTCTTGCTTACAATATAATTATACTTCAGGTAAGGAGAACATTGGATGATGTATGGTAGTATATTTGTTAGCACGATAGTTAAAGGTATTTTAATATATATTTTAGCATTATTTCTCAGTAAATTAATTGGCTGAATCTAAGTCAATATTTTGGACACAAAAAAGTTAAGTTTTTAAGCCACTTGTCGAGCAAGTTGCTCACATTCTTCAGGTGTTAAATAATTAATCGATCCATGCATTCGTTTTCGATTGTACCAGCCCTCTATATATTGAAACAAAGCGATTCTAGCCTGTTCAAATGTAACATATGTTGTTTGATACACTTCTTCTTTCTTTAGAGTGGCATGGAAAGATTCGATACAAGCATTATCGTAAGGACATCCTTTACGACTAAAAGACTGGATGATGTTAAAGTCTAAAGTTAAGTCTTTAAACTCTTGGCTGGTATACTGCGATCCTAAATCAGTATGGAGAATAATCTCACCTTTAGGTTTTTGAGAAAAATAAGCATTCTTTAAAGCTTTGACGATAATATCCGTTGTCATTTGTTTAGAAAAGTGATAACCAATAATTTTTTTAGAATGTAAATCCATGACTGATGCTAGGTAGCACCAACCTTCTTCTTGAACGTGAATATAAGTAATATCCGATACCCATTTTTGGTTAATTGAGTTGGTCGAAAAATCCTGTTCTAGAATGTTTTCACGTTCTAAAACAAGTTCTTTAGATTGCTTATAAGGGGTATATTTCTTTTGAATAATAGAAGCTAAGCCTGCTGATTTCATTAATCGTTGGACACGCTTTAAGCTAACAGATAATCCTTCTTTAATCAACTGACGGTGTATCTTAATAGCACCATATCGACGCTTACTTTCAAAATAAATTTCCTTAATACGTTTAAGCAATTGTTCGTTCTCGTACTTCCATTTAGATTCCGTTTGATGCTTAGATTGATAATAGGTACTTCTTGGAACATATAACACCTTACAAAGTTGTTTAATATCGTATTCTTCTCGGTGTTGCTCGATAAAGTGACATAATTCAGATTGGCTTACCTTCTCGCGAATATGGTCATAGCCTTTTTTAAAATCTCATTCTCCTCTTGTAAACGTAACATTTCTTGCTTCATACGTTTAATGTCCTCTAGGGTAATCTCTGTATCATCTATTGAGGCAATTGGAGAAATCTGTTTAATCCATTTGTAAATTGTTACTTCTGAAACACCATATTCACGACTTAGATCTTTAACTGAACGCCCAGTTTTATAAAGTTCAACAATCATTGATTTAAATTCAGAATTATATTTTTTCATATCGACACATCCTTTAATTATTAAGTCTATTGTAACGACTTAACTTAAATGTGTCCATATGACTATACTAGCACCAGGCGTTAAGATTATTTCACAAATGAATTTCTTTGATTTTATAGTAGGGATTTCTTTTGGTTCGATAATTGCCAAAATTATAATTGATAAAGATCATGTGGTTTTTTCAGGAATTATAGCATTAATAATCTTTACATTGTTAACGATATCAACTAGTTATTTAAATTTAAAAAGTTATGCAGCCAGAAGGATAATAAATGCTAAAACTTTGATATTAGTTGAGAATGGCCGCATTGTTGATAAAAATATGAGAAAGCTTAGGCTTACAATAAATGAACTCATGATGAAGTTAAGAGAAAAGGATGTTTTCGCTTTAGAGGATGTACAATTTGCAATAATGGAGAGTAATGGCCAATTGTCAGTTTTAATAAAAGCTAATAAAAAACCTGTCACGCCAGATGATTTGGATTTAAAGGTCGAGAGCGTTTCTTTAGTAAATGATATTATAATTGATGGAAAACTCATTGATAAGAATCTTGAAATGGCCAATATAAATAAAAAATGGCTACAATCTGAACTTAACCGGAAAAATATACATAAGATTGAAGATGTTTTTTATGTAGGAATAGACCAAAATAAAAAATTAGCTATTTCAGTAAGATATCCGGATGATTTTAATTCTAAAAATAAGTTTAATCTAGAATAAATCTTGAATAAAAAACAAATAGAGCAGTCAATAAAAATATATAGAATGTAATTTCTCCTAAAGCTGACTATTTTCTAACTGTGATTAACAGTAGAAGAAGCATTAGAACTGTTGTCAATTGAATATGCAAATCTAACAAAGATTAATCTCAATATAGCAACTACTTGCTATACTCAGATTAATCTTTTTGTTTTGATTCCATTTTCTATAACAGTTATTTAAAATAATGGACAATTTGCTTTAATCGATGCTGGTGATTGTGATGATGATGCAAAAGTTAAATCATATCTTAAAAATCAAGAGGTTACTGGATTAGAATATTTAATTATTACTCATTTCCATGCAAACCACTTCGGAGATGCTGAAAGCCAAGTCGAAGCGACACTCACAACTATTGGGGATGTTGATTTATTTAAAGCGGGTCATCATGGTTCAAGTACAAGCAATACAGCTTCTTTATTAAATCGCATTACACCAGAACATGTTGTCATCATGGCAGGAGCCAATAATCAATATGGTCACCCGGATGCCGAAGTCATGGACCGTTTTAAAAACTTAGGAATCCCTGTTTATCGAACGGATGAGCAAGGAACCATTATCGTAACCTTAAGTGAAGACGGTGTCTCAGTCAATAAACAACCAGGAAGTTATCAAGCTGGTAAGCAACCTGAAAGTTCAAGTAGCACATCAAATAGCTCATCAGGTAGTTCCTCAAGCAACACCTCACCCAATACCTCTTCAACTCAAAGTCAATCAACTAATGAAAGCTCAACTTCTACTCAATATAAAGATGACAATCCGAATGGAATCTACAATCAGGAATCAACCGCTCCTAAAGAATCCTACAAAAACTGTACGTTGTTAAGAGTAGTTTATCCAGATGGGGTTCCACAAGGACATCCAGCTTATGAGTCAAAACATGATCGCGATAAAGATGGTTGGGCTTGTGAAAGATAAAATAAACCAAGTATGATTATAAAGGTATTAATATATACTTAGAGTCCCTAAATTGGATTCAGGAAAGAATTATATCTTTCTACATAAGAATCCCGTTGAGCAGGGGTAAGGCTTAAGAAGAAATAAAACTGATAACATATTCACATTTCTTGTTACACTCAAAGCAAAGATGAACTACCATTAAAATAGATGCTAATCTGGCGTTTTAAGCAGTTTTAAATGGTGGAACATCTTATGTTTGAAAATACGTAAGATGTTTTTTTATCTCGAGAGAATTAAAAATAACAATTATTCTCTGTTGATCTCTAACCCAACATATGTAAAAATAAAATTATGACAATAAAAAACATATTTACCTATAAATTTACATTAAAATTAGGATAGGGAGCGGTAAAAATGACACAATACTGGCAGTTTACACCAGTTGATCGTATTGAAGAGTCGACTTTTCATCCTGTATTGGAGCGATTTTATAAAAATGGTATATCAGGGTTAATTCGTGAGAATATTCAAAACTCATTGGATGGGAAGTTAAAAGAAATTGAGGGTCCTGTTACAGTAACTATTAAAACTGGAACCATTGATAAAGAACATATTCCTGGATTAGATGAAGTAAAAGAGCGCATTTTGAGTTTACAAGGGCGTAATGGATATACAAAAGAAACAATTGCGCACATGCAAAATAAGCTGCATACTCAAACCATTCAGTATATTTCTTTTGAAGACAGCAATACAAAAGGCTTACGTGGTGCAAAGAATGGGCAAACCAACTCTAATGAGGACACGTGGAGCATTTACGCCTATAACAAAGGGGTTCACACAATTGAAGCAGATGAGTCAGCAGAGCAGGCACGCGGTGGTTCTCACGGAATCGGGAAAATTGCATCAAATGCAGCATCTGATTTGTATCTAATGTATTTTGCGAACTGTGATGAATTTGGGAATCAGCACCTCGGTGGAACTATTCAATTAATTGAACACGAAATGAATTCGAAATGTTATCGTGCAACAGGTTATTTTACACAGATACAGGATGGTAAATTTTATCCCTTTGAAAACCATTACCACGAGGTATTCCAAAAACAAACGCGTGGTTTAAAAATTATTGTACCGTTTTTACGTTCGGAGTTCAGTGATGAAATTGAAATTATAAAGGCCGTTTGTGATAGTTTCTTCTTATCTATTTTAGAAGGCAAGTTGCAAGTCTACATTAATGATAAGTGCTTGAATATTCAAACCATTGGTCAATACATGGCTAATCAAATCTATTATCCAGATCATGTAGAACCTAAAAATTTGAACTTTACACCGTATTATTATCAAACGTATACAGAATTAGAACCACAACGTATTACAATTAAGGATAAAAAAGAAACCTATGAATTCAACTTATATTTTAGATATGATTTATCTATTCCAAAAGGGCGCATTGGGATTATTCGAACAATCGGCATGAAGATTGAGGATAAGAAAATTAGTGGCCATGTCAATAAACCGTTTAATGGAATTTTAATTCCGGTATCTTCGAAAGAAGATGCTTATTTAAAGTCACTGGAAAACGAATCACATACCCAGTTAGCTTTTGATCACATCAAAGATCCAAAACTTCAATCAAATGCTAAACGTTTCATTAATAATATTACCAAAGAAATTAGTCAAGTAATTGAGGTGGCAATTAAACAAAACAATCCAACGGATGGGAAGATTGATACTGGTGATATTTTATATGTGGTTGAAACTCAGTTTAAACAAGAGTTATCTAAAGTAGCTTCACCTGTAAAGTTGAAAAAAGGGAGTAAAGAACAAACTGTGGTTAAGGTTAAAACAGATGTTCCAAAGAAGAAACCGAAAAACAAAGAAGCGAAAGAGCAAGATCAAAAACCACCACTAAAACGTAAACCTCGTGCTAAAGATGAGGATGAAGGTAAAATAAAATACCAAGCACAACCAGATCGTGTTCAACGTGCAATCATTGGTAATGCTGAAATCCTACGCTTTGATTTCTCAAAAAGCCCTGAGATAAAAAATGTAAAGACTTGTGATGTTTCACTTGCTGTTGTTGATGGGATGGGGAAAGAATATCCTAATGAATTAAAGCTTCGTGACGCTTATACACAAATCACCGATTTAACCACAAGTAAATCACTAAAAGTCGAAGGCGACATCATTAGAAATGTTGTCTTAACTAAAGGGGTAGCTCAGCTGAAACTCCAATCATCTGATAATAATCTGAACAAAAATCTGAAATTTGTGTACTATGTGGAGGTGTAGACATGATTTATAAAAAAGAAGCGAATTTCCCATACCCTCTCTTAACAAACACATCAGACTCATACGAACAATGCCAATTCATTTTAGATATCGATTTACAAGAAAACACAGATCATTATCAATTCAATGTGAAATCAGAAATTGAATCATCTTTTATCAAAAAGCTAATTCAAGCAAAACAAGCAAAACTTATTCTTGTCATCCAATCAAAGGATAACAAATTTTATGATGTCAATTTAAAGGAAGATCAAGTTATCATCGCTAAAACACGCCTCTCATTAAGTAAGCGAACAACACTCCAACTACTTATTCAAGCAGTAGGGGATGTGAATTTCGCAACAAATGAAGACTTAGCAAGTTTTTACGATGACATAAAAGAAGACATTACAGTACCAAAACACTCTGTTCTTGGATTCTCAAACTGTGTCATCTTCGATGGAAGTACAACTAAACCATTTGACCTATTTGAAAAGAAACTAAATCCAGATTTAAAATCAGAAATCGCAATTGATTTAGGTAGTGAAACAATTATTATTCAGTATAAACACGAAGAGTTCCAGTTCAATGATTCAAGTATGAGCGGAACCTTAAATAATCCATACATCTATATGGGACTTCAAAAAGCACTTTATCGCTTTATTATTAAATATGGTGAAGATGATCAAGTCTACTTAGAAGACATCGAACACCCTGAAGATGGACTAGACTTCAAACTATATAACTTGATGAAAAGTAAGATGATAACAGAGTTGAATACCGAAAATATGGATGAAGTTATTTCTAAAATTTCAGATAAAATCTTAAACAAGTTTACAACTGCGGTAAGGGGGCTTTATAAAAATGAAGATTAATTTATTAGACAAAGGTTATAAAAATAACGAAGACTTCTACAATGCCTTCCTTACTAATAGCATGGAAGAATTTTTAAGTGATGAGGTAATAGATTTAAAATCTGCTCCAGACTTTCCGATCTACCTCAATATACCAGATGAAACAGAACGCGCAAACAAATTCATCGAGGCATTTACTGTCATTGCAAATCACTATTTGCAAACTGATCGTGACACACATTTCGATGAACGTTTCTGGCACTCGTTCCTATGCACGGCAAAAAGAGACTATATTTTAGAAAACTATCCTCAAGTTAAATCCGGGATAAAAGAATTTAATAATGTTGTCCTAAAGAAATTTGACTGGGAAAATTATATTTATAAATGTATTCTTGGTGCTCAGTATGTCGTCGATCATGTGAAAGATTCATCACGCCATGACCACTACTTCCGTCTAATTGCTGATAATTTAGATCTGTTTAACTACATGTTAAAATATCCAGTATTCCGCAATGGAGAATTTATGATCAATATTTTAGATATTGTGGATGAGTATGACTTATCAGCTATCTTAAAGCAAAAAATTACATGGCGCGATGATTTAGGAAAAGATGAGCGCGTTGGAAGACGTGTACTATTTGAGTTTAATAAAAGTTATCCAGTTATCTTGTTCCCAATGCTGAGTAAGAAAGAATTAGAACCATTATTTTTTGAGTATTTGGAGATGTATTGGGATGAAAAGAGTTAAATTATCCTGAAAATTTTTTTACTACTTAAACTTTTAACGGTATGTTGTATTTGTCCAAATATTGTCGCATGACTTATGTTAATACCAAGTAATAATGTATTTAGACTACTATTTTCCCTTTTCTTGAAAGATTCTAATATTTTTAGATCGATAATTTCATGAAACGAAATACATGAGAGATAAATTAATAAATCTATTTATTTAGCATATTTTCTCTCACTTGAAATATGAAGAAAAAATTATAAAATTGTTAAACTTAACTATTTGGCAGTATTCAAACATAGTTATCATAATATTCACTTGATCTTGATATCATTTGGATATAGAATATATGTAATAAAAAGGAAAAACGGAGGGGAATATGGAAATTATTAAACATGAACTAAAAAAAATAATTGAATTTTCCGAAAAAATTGGAGAATCATTAAGCGAAGAGCAAGCATTTAATTTTTTAATTTTACAATATTTTTATTTTAATGGAAGTGACATCAGTAGTAAATGGGTTGATATAAAATCTTGTATTACTGATGGACCCAATGATGGGGGAATAGACTTCGTATACTTCGATGAGGATAATTCAAAAATAATTATTGGACAAAATAAGTGTGTTAAACAAATGAGTGTAAATGAATCTTTAAATGAATTTAATAAAGTCCTAAGAACTATCAAGGATTTTGAATTGCAAAAAACTGGTTCATATAATAATCGATTAAAAGAAGTTTTACAAGATAGCTTAGACAGACTAACGGATGAAAATATAGGAAATATAGAGTTTGTATTCTCTTGTTCATCTGCATTGAATAAAAATAAGGTTATAGAAAAAATAATGTCAAACGAATCTCATATGATAGAACAAATAACCTTGAATGCTATAGAAGACATTGAAACAAGAATCGAGTTATTTCAAAGTATAATAAATAAAGTTTCAGAAGCAAAATTAAAATTAGATAAACCAAAAAACTTTTTATCATATCAATCTGAGAATATGGAAGGTATCTTTGTTAATATTAGTTCAAAATCATTGACAAAAATATATAATAAATATAAAGATAAAGGATTATTTGATTTGAATATAAGAAAATATATTCGCAATAAATTAGTGGATGATAGTATAACAGATACAATTAGAAACAATAGTGAAAACTTTTGGTTTTTAAATAATGGTCTAACAATCGCTTGTGATGAATTTTCACTTGATGGAGATAACATTAGACTATATGATTTTTCAATTGTAAACGGAGGACAAACAACAAATCTAATTGGGAAATCCAACACTGAAAAAGAATTTTTTATTCCTTGTAAAATAGTCAGAAATTTGGATGGAAATGATGAGAACTTCTTTTCAAAAATCGCGGAGGCAACTAATTCTCAAAAGCCAATACAATCTAAAGATTTAAAATCTAATTCACCTGAAATGAGACGCTTAAAAGCACTCCTAAAAGACTATAAAATTGATTTGGAAATTAAACGGGGTGATAAAAAACTTCCATCATCATATACAAAAATTAAAAATGATGAACTTGCTCAAATTATCCTGTCATTTGTAAATCAAAAACCAGGAACATCGCGCTCTTCTAAAAATTCATTGTTTTCAAACAATAAATACTATAGTTTAATATTTAAACAACCTTATCATAAATCTGATGAAAAGAAGAAATTTTTAGTTGATTTAATTGATTTAAATACAAGATTTACTTACATAAACGATAAATTAAAAAAACCGGGAGAATTACAAGTCGAAGAGCAAATTATTCTGAAAAATGGTAAACAAATTTTATTTTCATTATTTGGTGTTGTTTATCAATTAGTCAATAATGATCTAACCCTCGAAGAACTCAAACATGATGATTCTCTTTTAACTACACGTGATTTTCCATATAATTCACTCTTATCGAACTATACTAGTGATGATATTGATAGTAAATTGACTGATTTGATTAAACTATTAATTAATATTTTGGCAAAAGAATATGATAATCAATATCGTAATGGAAAAGTTACTAGTGTTAGTAATTTTTTTAAAACAGACAAAAAATATCAAGATGATATTTTAAGAAAAACTTTTATTCCTGAATTTTCAAGAACACGTAATTATGATGAATTAATGGAATACGCGTCAATTTTTAAACGTTAACAAAATATATGTTATTTTATAATAGTTTTATTCAAAATCAATTTTCATATGCAATATACATTTTGAAGTGTATGATAACTGGTTGGAGTATTCTACAAAAGTTCATTTTTTTATTTTATATACGAAATAATAAAAAGAGTAATCTAAATTTAGCAAACTTCAGATTACTCTTTAACTTTGGGCTACGATAATTCTATGGTTCTTATACTAGGACTGAAAGAGCATTTTTCGTTTTTAAAATCAAAATTACTTTGTTGACTTCAAGACAATATTTCTCTCAAATCCGCCACGTGCGGATTTTTTTTGTTGGCGTTTCATTAGTAAATCTTCTTCAGTGTATCCCATTTTATGTGCTAAACCGAATAAAACTTCCATAACATCCGCTAATTCTTCTAAGTTTTTATCTTGTTTGAATTCTGAGACTTCTTCGTCTAACTTTTTCACTAAGTATTCAAATGCTATTTCGTTATCGACAATTTCAATTTCTGCTTGTTTGCCACTGTCCTGAATAATTTCAGGAATTAAGTCTCGGACTAATTTATCATATTTAATCATATTTTTGCTCCTTTTTACCTTTTATGATTTTATTATAGTCGCTCACACTAATTAATGTCAAAATTTGAAAATAATGATACACTATATTTATATTGTAAATTAGGGGAATGATCGATGAAATCAGTAAAAAGTATAACAGGTTATGATGATTACTTATATGAACATATGAAAAAAAGTTTTGAACGAGCGAAGAAAGTTGATATTATTGTTTCCTTTTTGATGGAATCAGGTGTTAAACTCATCGTAGAAGAACTTAAACTTTTAAAGGAACGTAAGATTCCCATTCGTATTTTAACTGGAAACTATCTGAATATTACACAACCCTCAGCTTTATATTTAATTAAAGATTTATTAGGAGATTCCGTGGATTTACGTTTCTTTAATGATCCTAATCCTAAACGTAGTTTTCATGCCAAATCATATTTCTTTGAATATGAGGATGGAAAAGAAATGTATATTGGATCGTCAAATTTATCGAGATCTGCTTGGACAGATGGGGTAGAGTGGAATTTTAAAGTTAATCAAAAAGATTATCCAGAGGATTACAATCATTATTATGAAACATTCGAAGATTTATTTTATAATCACTCAATTCTGATTACCGATATTGAACTCGACTTTTATTCAAAGAATTGGAAGAAAAATAAGATTTATACAACCACGCCATTTCAAGTCGTAAATCAAGAACTCGCAGCAGAATCGGAATCTACGAACTATACCAATTTATTTGAACCAAGAGGTGCACAAATTGAAGCTTTGTATCACCTAAAGAGAACACGTGAAGAAGGCTTTGATAAAGGGCTTGTCGTGGCTGCAACGGGAATTGGAAAAACGTATTTAGCAGCCTTTGATTCGAAAGAATTTGAACGCGTGTTATTTGTTGCGCATCGCGAAGAAATCTTAAAGCAAGCAGCGAAAAGTTTTAAGAATGTTCGTCACTTAACTGAAGTTGGATATTTTATGGGAAATCAAAAAGATACGACACAAGACGTCATTTTCGCGTCGGTTCAAAGCTTAGGAAAAATGGACATTTTAGCCTCTAATGTATTCGCTCCCGACCACTTCGATTATATCGTCATTGATGAGTTTCATCATGCAGTAGCGGGCAACTATCAAAACATTATTAATTACTTTAAACCAAAATTCTTGCTTGGATTAACAGCCACACCGGATCGGTTAGATAATAAGGATGTTCTTGCAGTCTGTGATTATAACTTAGTTTATGAAGCTCCACTACGTAAAGCCATCAATCAAGGGTGGTTAGTGCCCTTTAGATATTATGGAATCTATGATGATACGGTGAATTATGATGAGGTCACGTATCAAAATGGAAAATATCAATCCAAGTCTTTGGAAGAAGCACTCGCAATCAACAAGCGAGGAGAATTGGTACTCAGTCATTACCGGAAATATATTTCAAAACGTGCGATGGGATTTTGTTCAAGTAAACGTCATGCTGACTTTATGGCACAATTTTTCGTCGCAAATGGTGTGAAAGCATGTGCGGTCTACAGTGGAGAGGGGGGACCATTTTCCATGGAGAGAAATGAGGCTTTAAGTCAATTAGTTAAAGGTGACATACAAGTGATTTTCTCGGTTGATATGTTCAATGAAGGCCTTGATATTGCGGCCATTGATATGGTGTTGATGCTACGTCCGACTGAATCTCCAACCATTTTTCTACAACAATTAGGTCGTGGACTTCGAAAATCGAAAGATAAAAAGTACCTAAATGTGCTCGACTTTATTGGAAACTATAAAAAAGCAAACTTCACCCCCTATCTGATTGCAGGAGCAACTAAAACAGACTTTACTAAAACAATAGACGTTATTCATCAAGAAGAGTTAATTCCTGAAGATTGTAGCATCGACTTTGACTATCAACTCATCAATTTATTTGAAAAAATGGATCAATCTTCAATGAAACTTCAAGATTATATTAAAGAGGAGTACCAACGAATTAAAGCTGATTTAGGATACCGTCCAAGTCGTGTTGAATTATTTACTTATATGGATGAAGACCTATACATCAAAATGAAATCTCAGTCAAAACTCAATATTTTCAAAGACTACCTTAAATTTTTAAAAAATCAAAATGAATTAACTGAAGAAGAATTAATGTGGATTGAGTCTGATGCTGCTTCATTTATCAATATGATCGAGAAAACTGCTATGTCCAAAACATATAAAATCCCAACCATTCTAGCCTTTATCCAAAACAATAAGTTGAAGCTATCGATTACAAATGACGATTTATTCCACTCATTTAAATCATTCTATCAACAAGGATCAAATGGAGTAGACTTAAAACGTGACAAGGGAACAAAAGACTATCAAACCTGGAGAAGTAAAGAATACATCAAACTAGCACGAAATACAGCTGTCAAATATTTATGCCAATCTGAATCAGATTTCTTTACATCAGACGAAGATTACATGTATTTAAATAAAGAATTGGAAGCTTTAATTACTAACACAAGTTTTATTAAACAAGTTAAAGATGCACTAGAATTTAGAAAACAGGAGTTTTATAAAAATAGATTAGACGATTATTCAAGAAAGACATAATTAATCAGTATACAATGTAGGGGGAAGGATATAATCATGAATCACCTAAATTTATTTAATCCATATCGAAATAAATTAAATAGTCACGAAGATGAACTCACCAGAAATTTTCTTATTCTAGTTAAAAATATTCCCTTAATTCAAGTGATTTTTTTTGAATTAATAAAAAATGAGATGAAAGAGATAAACGTTGATTCAATAATAGATGGAGATTTATTTGTAGAGGATATTTATACGCAATTATCAAGTAATAATTCTTTATTTTCGTCACCTTTACTAGAGGGAAGAACTTTAATTTCAATTATTATTTCAGATGATAAGTTAGAAGATAATGTAAAAGTAAAAAATGATACTAGACAGGCTAGATATGATGGTGTGATTACTGCTAATCCATCTTGGCTATTTATTATTGAAAATAAACCTTCAAAAGAAAACATATGGACTAGACAGTTAAATCCAAATATTCCAGAAGATAGTGATATCACCATAGTTGAAGAGCCTTGTTGCTTATCCTGGAGAGCTATTATTTCAAAGTTAAATGTCATCTTGCAAAAAAATATGGTCAATGGTTTAGAGTACATAATGATAGAAAATTTTATTGAATATGTAGATAATGAATACCATTGGCTTAATCCTTATACCAATTTTGATTTATGTAAAGGAAATATCTATTTATTAAATAAACGTTGTATAGCTATTATGGAATCGAGTAACTTATGTCATAAAGATACTACCGTGAAATATCACAAAGGATGGCGACACTATATAGAGAGTGGGAAAAACACCATTAAGCAGATTTCTTTAGATGCAAATGCCCACCAATCAAGTTGGACAATAAATTTATGGTTATACGCTGGTGACACAATGAATTCTTCTAAAGAAGTCTATGAAAAATTGAATATTGATGGCCTCCTAAAGTTACAAGAACAGGGATTTAAAGTAGAACCTAATTTTCACATTTCCTATCGCTCTAGTAACTTATTATGGTTTAAGGGGAATCTTAATCTATCGGAATATTTAACTTATTGGAAAAAAGAATATAAAACTCTCAAACAAATTAAACGTTCAGAGTTTGGGGAATTTTTTAATAAGCTAATTGAAAGTCAGAATATGTTAAAAGAAGAAATGGACACTGTCCAAGAAAAAATCCTTAGTAAAAATTATGATAAGTTAAATATTTGTCCGGGAATAAAGATCACTTATCTATGGGAAAGTGAAGAGGCAATAAAACTTGATAAAAGTAAAAAATTTGAAAAGGAGTTCAAATCAAAAGTATTAATGGCCTTTGATACATTGGGAGGGATTTAGTTTTTTATCAGTTTTCTAATAAATTATTTTAATAGCTGAATTAATATTATTTTATCTTGAAGACGAAGAATCATTGAATTGCATATCTGAATAATGTTATTAATAAAGTTTCATAGGGGGAAAACAATATGACTACCAAAAAATTAGGGTTTGGGTTTATGAGGTTACCGGTTTTAGGGGAGGGAGATATCACGAACGTTGATTATGAGCAAATCAATGAAATGGTGGATATCTTTTTAAATCGTGGATTTACGTATTTTGATACGGCGTACATGTATCATCGTTATATGAGCGAGAGCATTTTGAAAAAGACGCTGGTTGAGCGTCATCCACGTGATTCATATACAGTGGCAACGAAGATGCCAACCATGTTTTTAAAAGTTGAAGAAGATTTAGAGCGTATCTTTAACGAGCAACTTAAAAAAATCGGCGTTGATTATTTTGATTATTATTTGTTGCACTGCCTAAATGTTGAAAACTATGCCATTTGTAAGAAACTAGATGCCTTTACCTTTGTTCAACGTAAAAAAGAAGCGGGACAAATTAAGAAAGTCGGGTTTTCCTTTCATGATACGGCTGACGTGCTCGATGAAATTTTAACGGCTCATCCGGAAATGGACTTTGTCCAGCTCCAAATCAATTATCTCGATTGGGAAGATGAACAGATTCAATCACGTAAATGTTTTGAGGTCGCGCTTAAACATCAAAAAGACATTATTGTCATGGAACCGATTAAAGGTGGGACATTGGCCCAAGTTCCAAAACCGGTTGAAGCGTTGTTTAAAGGAGTTAATCCACAGAATTCGGTGGCATCATGGGCTATTAGATATGCGGCAAGTCTTCCTAACGTGATGATGGTACTAAGTGGGATGTCAAATCTGGAACAATTATTAGATAACACAGCCTACATGCAAAACTTCGTGCCCTTTAATGAGGAAGAATTTAAAATTGTTGAGACTGCCACTCAAATCATTCAAAACCAAGACTTTATCCCCTGTACGAATTGTCAGTATTGTGTGGAAGGATGCCCGAAAAAGATTGCCATTCCATCGTATTTCATACTTTATAACAGTGATACCACGCAAAAAGAAGCTTATCTTAATTACACCCAAACACATGGCAAAGCATCAGACTGTATTGGTTGTAAAAAGTGTGAGCGCATGTGCCCACAACATCTCCCAATCATTCAATACCTAAAAGAAATCACTAAAACATTTGAAGATTAAATCGAGAAAATCAGGTCGTAATGAGACGGCTTGATTTTTTTATTTATTTTAAAAACACCTCTTGTCTTAGAGTTAACTTTAAGTGTTATAGTAATCATAGAGTCATCCAAATACTGAGATGTGAATTAACTAATCACCCTGTTAAGTCTCTGATCATTTAAGTTGTTGATAGCGATGATTGGATAGAAAAGTAGGAGGAATCACTAATGGCCTGTCATTATATTGCAAAATTAAGTGAACAAGTTGAAAGAGAGCACGTTAGATACAATAATCGTTATGGTCTAGCGATTGCTGCAGATGTTTATAAAGCGAAAAACCTTGATTTAAGCAAGAAACATCCAGCTCTGATCGTTGGAGCTCCTTATGGTGGTGTCAAAGAACAAGGCCCTTGTGTGTATGCCAATGAACTAGCAAAGAGAGGATTTGTTGTGCTAACTTTCGATCAATCCTTTATGGGAGAATCAGCTGGAGAACCTAGAAATGTTTCATCACCTGAAATTTTCACCGAAAATTTCAGCGCAGCAGTCGATTTTCTTGGAACTAAACTTTCGTATGTGGACCGTGAAAAGATCGGTGCCATTGGAATCTGTGGATCAGGTGGATTTGCGTTATCTGCTGCACAGATCGATACTAGAATTAAAGCAATTGCAACCTGCAGTATGTATGTCATGACATCAGCAGTACGTGATCTGTTAGATAAGCAGCAATTAGAAGAGACGAAGCAAAAATTATCGTTGAAGAGATGGGAAGATTATGAGAAAGGATATCCAGAATACATTCCATTTTTCCCAGAAGAAGCCTTAGAGGTCGTACCAGCAAATCTGCAAGAGTCGACGGCAGAATGGTTTAGATTCTATGCCACTAAAAGAGGGCACCATCCAAACGCAAGAGGTGGCTTTACGACAACCAGTGATTTAGCTTTCTTAAATGCCGATTTAACAGCCTTTGTTCATGAAATTTCTCCAAGACCAATTCTATTAGTGATCGGAGATTGTGCACATTCTAAATTCTTCTCAGAAATGATCTATGAGAAAGCCTTAGAGCCAAAAGAACTCTATGCCGTAAAAGATGCTGAACATATTGATTTATATGATCGAGTCGATCGAATTCCATTTGATAAGTTAGAAAAATTTTTTAAGACAAATTTGAAATAAATTCACCAAAACAACGAAGATAATAATTAGAATAGATTTCAATTGATGAGTCGCTCATCAAATTTAAAAAGAAAGAAGGAGAAATAATGTTAGGAAACTTTACATATTGTAACCCAACCAAACTGTATTTTGGAGATCAATCACTTCATAATCTAAGTACTGAGCTTGAGAACTATGGTTCAAATATTTTACTTGTCTACGGTGGTGGATCAATTAAGAAAAATGGTATTTATGATGAGGTCATTAATATTTTAAAGGATAGTGGAAAAAATATTGCAGAAATACCAGGGGTTATGCCAAATCCAACGATTTAAAAACTTCGCGAGGGTGTAGCCATCGCAAGAGATCATAAAATAGATTTAATTTTAGCTGTCGGTGGGGGTTCAGTATGTGACTATGCCAAAGCGGTCTCGGTTTCGATTCACTGTGATGAAGATCCATGGGATAAATACTTTATCCGTTTTGAAGATGTGAGCTGTGAAATCGTACCGGTTGGATGCGTTTTAACAATGGTTGGAACAGGTTCTGAAATGAATGGTGGAACTGTTATTACAAATCATGAACAAAAACTAAAGATTGGTCATGTCTTTGGTGAAAATGTTAATCCGAAATTCTCAATCTTAAATCCAAACTATACCTTAACACTTCCAAAAACACAAATGGTGGCAGGTTTCTATGATATTATGAATCATATTTGTGAACAGTATTTCTCAGGAGCTGATGACAATACAAGTGATTATATCAGTGAAGGTTTAATGAAATCGTTAATTCATTCAAGTCGTATCGCCATTCAAGATCCAAATAATTACGAAGCAAGAAGTAACATTATGTGGACGTCAACATGGGCACTCAATACGTTAGTAGCTAAAGGAAAATCAACCGACTGGATGGTTCATATGCTTGGGCAAGCGGTTGGGGCTTATACCGATGCCACTCATGGAATGACGTTATCAGCTGTATCTTTAGCCTATTATCGATATATCATGCCATATGGACTCGATAAGTTTGTCAGATTTGCGACTAACGTGTGGGATGTTAAAGTAGAAGGAAAAACAAAGGAACAAGTCGCAGCAGAAGGACTTAATGCAATGGAAAACTGGATGAAAGAACTTGGTCTAGCGATGAATATCACGGATCTTGGTGTGACAGACGAGATGCTAGAAGGACTTGTTCATTCAACAATTATTCTTCCAGGTGGATACAAAACGCTAACACCTGAAGAAATTTCAACTATTTTTAAAGAAAGTATGTAATGATTCGCACTTGTAGGACATAATGTTAATGTCTGATAAGTGCTTTAATGGATAGATGAAAAGGAGAGAGTCATGGAATATATTGAGCTAAATAATGGAGTACGAATGCCACTATTAGGACTTGGAACCGTTAATCTACATGGAGATAGCGGGATTGAAGTTATCAAGAAGGCGATTGAAGTCGGCTATCGCTTAATTGATACAGCAAGAATGTATCATAATGAAGAGACAGTCGGACAAGCGATTATCAAAAGTGGTATTGACAGAAACGAGCTATTTATCACCACAAAGCTATGTCGTAGTAGCAATAGTTATGAAAAAGCGAAAAGAGATATTGACGATTCATTAAAAAAATTACAACTTGATTATGTTGATCTATTGTTAGTTCATGAACCTTATGTTGAATCGTATGAGATGTATCAAGCGATCAAAGAAGCCTATCAAAGTGGAAAAGCAATAGCCATTGGAATTTCAAATTTTAATCGGAAGTGCTACCGTGAATTTATTGAAACGTGTGGCGTGATTCCAGCTGTCAATCAAATGGAGTCCCATGTTTATTTCACACAACATGAGTTACAAGTAGAACTTGAAAAGCATGGAACTAAGATGCAAGCATGGAGTCCTTTGGCTAATGGGAAAAAGAATTTACTCAACGAACCGATTCTTGTAGAACTCGCAGAGCAATATCATAAAACACCGGCACAGATTGCACTCCGTTTTCTAATCCAGAATGGGGTATCAGCCATTCCAAAAACAACCAGTGAACACAGATTGAAAGAGAATCTTTCTATTTTTGACTTTAACCTATCAAAGGATGAACTAGAAAAAATTAGGACACTGGATGAAAAAGTGTCTATAACAGATTGGTATCGCTCAGATTGGTTTTAATCGTCATATCAATCATGTCATTAAATGATAGTCTAAAATAAAAAATAACAGCTCCATTTGGAACTGTTATTTTTTTTAGTTCGTTTATTTCTGTTGTAATGAATCGCAAATCTTTTCAAGATGATCTGTAATCTGGAAGAATACGTGATAGAAATGTTCACGTTCAGTCTCGCTAAGGTTACTAGAACCTTGGCTTACAGCCTCTGCTATCACCCGATTCAATTGCTTATTTATCTCGTTACCTTCTGCTGTTAGCACCATTTTGGTACGATATTTGCGTCCTGAATCGATCTCAACCGGCTTGATTAATCCTTTTTCAGTTAAATCCACCATCGTTCTTGAGACAGCCGCCTTATCTTCTATACAAAGTTTACATAGCTGAGTCGCTGTTAGTCCTTCTGGATTTTTACCGAGATAGTAGAGATACATCACATGGCTAGCTTTTAATCCCATACGTTCTGTTTCAGTAAGCTTGATTTTTTGGATACACTTATACGCCTTGGTGACAGATGTTGTAAATGCCTCGAATCGTTCAATCAGATCAATCATAATCATATCCTACCTTTAACTTTTGATAAGACGTTTGTAAAGACATCGTCCCTTTTTTGTGATTTAAGAACTTCATAGAAGTAGAAGGATAAACAAATAGAGAAAATGCAAGTAAAAACTGTGCCGGATAATAGGTCCCAAGACATAAATAACCGGCTACTGGAAGATCTGCAAATGACTTTAACATGAGCATGAAATCTGAAATGAAGAATAAAAGACTTCCGATTACAATGATAAGATTTGTCATGTTCGTTTGTCGAAGTGAATTTGAAATGGCTTTACCTAACATAAATGAAATGATGACCGCGTAGACACCACAAACACCTTGCATTAAAGCCCCTCCAAAATTCAAAAATGGAGTAAAGAAAATCACCATTAAGGAAATGAGTGAAATCATCATCCCCCATAGGAAATCTTTACGGTTCATTTTATCTAACATACAATAAGAGGCAAAATAAAAAACATGACCTAGTCCAAAGACGATGGTTCCCAAATAGAAATTAAGGTTAATGAGAATATCTCCTAACATCGCAATCGTTAACGCAATGATCATCCAGATTGGAAATTTTAAATTCTCCTTATTTTTAATGCAATACATCAGATTAATTAGTCCTGTGATAACAAACAAAAGACTGGCAATCGCCTTAACTAATAATCCGTTACTAGTCATGTAAAACATATCAAAAATCAATATAAATGTTAGCATGATAACATTTGTGACTACAAATAATTTTTTCATCGTTATTTCCTTTCAATTCAACTAAACAATTTTGTTGATTTATCAACAAACAAAAATTTAACACGAACTTGTTGAGTTGTCAACAAATTCAAAATCTCCCTTCATTAAATAACAATGATCTCTATTTAAAAATCAAACCAGAATCATTCATTTCATGCGGTAACTTGTCACAGAAAACATTTCATCATGAGGAGTTCATGAACTGAATAAAGTCAATTTAGAAAAAACGATGAGAAAAGCTCAACTAAAGTTCACTTGATAGCTTGACTTGAAGTGAACTCCAAGACGTATAATCCACTTAGAAACACAAAAAGACAAATGGGAGGAAAACGATAATGGAATATACAAAATTAGGAACTACCGATATTACGATTTCACGTCTTTGTGCAGGATGCATGAGTTTTGGGGATTCCAATACTAATTTTCATTCGTGGACGTTAAATAAAGAAGAAAGTGAAAACTTGGTGAAGCGTGCACTCGATTTAGGAATTAATTTCTTTGATACAGCAAATGTTTATTCTGCCGGAACAAGCGAGGAATATCTCGGACGTGCCATCAAACATAATGTCCCACGTGATCAAGTTGTCTTAGCCTCAAAAGTTTATTTTAATGAGGGGCACTTGAAGAAAGAGGCCATTCACCGTGAAATTGACGGCACATTAAAACGTTTAGGCACTGATTATTTAGATTTATATCTCATTCATCGTTTTGATTATGAAACACCAATGGAAGAAACAATGGAAGCTTTAAATGAACTGGTAACATCAGGTAAAGTGCGTGCTATTGGCGCTTCTGCCATGTATGGCTATCAATTTCATAACTTACAACTTGTAGCAGAAAAAAATAACTGGGCAAAATTTCAATCGATGCAAAATCATTACAATTTACTCTACCGAGAAGATGAACATGAACTAATTCCAATTTGTAAGCAGATGAATGTTTCACTCACACCGTATAGTCCACTGGCAGCGGGAAGATTAAGTCGTTTAGAGTGGAAAAGCGACAGCTTGCGTAGTCAAACTGATAAAATAGCTGTTTCAAAATATGATTCGACTGCAGAAAAAGATCATGAAATTGTCCTACGTGTCCATGAACTTGCACAACAACATGAAGCAAGTATGACTCAAATTGCGCTTGCTTGGCAACTAGCAAAAGGTGTCGCATCACCTATTATCGGTGCCACAAAAGAAAAATACTTTGATGATGCAGTCGGAGCCTTTAACGTAAAGTTAACTCATCACGATATCGCTTATTTAGAAGAATTATATCAGCCTCATAAAATTGTGGGAGCCATTTAAGAAGAGAAAGAGGAAAAGCCTAAATGAATGAGATCATGATCTTGTATCAAGACCTTGCTTCTTAATCTTTCTTCATGATCATCCATTCAAAAGCCAATTGACGCGACTGGTGTTTCTTCAAGTCAAACGTCTATTAAAACCATTTTAAACGTCAATAGTTTGCTAGAGGAGTAACAGCCTCTTATTTCCATAGACGATAAAAAACTTAAGCCAGCCATGACTAGCATAAAGATAGGATATGTTTAATTATTGTTTATTTTAGGTCTTGCATTGAAGTTTACTCCAAGTGTTACAGTAATCATATCCTATTCATCAGATAAGGTTATAGATTGATAGGATACTAGAGGAGGAATGAATGATGGGGAAAACATTAATTGCGTATTTTTCACGTAAAGGTGAAAACTATGTCGCGGGACAAATTCGCCATTTAGAAAAAGGAAATACTAAAATCGTAGCAAAAAAAATTCAAAACCTCATCGGAGGCGATTTATATGAAATCAAACCAGTCATACCGTATGCTGATGATTACGATACGTGTATTCAACAGGCGAAACAAGATTTAAATGAAAATAAGCGCCCCCTAATTGCAACACCGCTTCCAAATCTTGAAGGATATGAGACGATTTATATTGGCTACCCAAATTATTGGGGGACGATGCCGATGCATGTGTTTACCTTTTTAGAGGAACAAAACTTAAAAGATAAACATATCAAACCTTTTTGTACACACGAAGGTAGTGGAATGGGGCATAGTGAATCCGATTTAATTCAAATTTGTCAGGATGCTTATCTTGAAAAAGGTTTAGCAATTATCGGTTCAAACGTTTCAACTTGTGATGACTTACTACGCAGATGGGTATAGGAGGAAATAAGATGGCTATTTCAGACTTTGCCAAAGAATATCATG
Source organism: Turicibacter sanguinis (assembly GCF_013046825.1). NCBI lineage: Bacteria > Bacillati > Bacillota > Erysipelotrichia > Erysipelotrichales > Turicibacteraceae > Turicibacter > Turicibacter sanguinis. The sequence goes on from NZ_CP053187.1 coordinate 2,558,700, forward strand.
AAAAAATGTTTCCAAATTTCGAATCTAATCTAGCTAAAACAGATGCAGACTTGGTAGAGATTTTTAATAACTTTGCCTTCGATGAGGTGATCAATCAAACGAAATTAGATGATCAGACACGGATGATGGCTATATTGGCTTCATTAATTGGATGCCATGCGATTGATGAATTTAAAATTATGCTATTGGCAGCCTTAAATTTAGGTGTGACGCCTGAAGTCGTCAAAGAAATCGTGTATCAAGCCGTACCCTATGTTGGAATGGGGCGTGTTTATCCATTTTTACATGCCACAAATGAAATATTCGAGCTTTCAAATATTTCATTACCTTTAGCAAGTGCAAAGACAACAACACCTAAAACCCGCCTATAAAAAGGAATTGAAGCACAAGTTGAGATTTTCGGCAATCATATGTCTGAATTTTACAAATCAGGACCCGCGGAAACGAAACATATCAATTACTGGTTAGCAACTAACTGCTTTGGAGATTATTACACACGACGTGTCTTAGATTTAAAACAACGTGAAATGCTGACCTTCTGTTTTTTAGCAGCCCTTGGAGGTTGTGAACCTCAATTAACGAGCCATGCTGTTGCAAATATGAGGATTGGAAATGATAAACTATTTCTAATTGATATTGTCTCAGTCTGTTTACCGTTCATTGGATATCCACGAAGTTTAAATGCGATTCGCTGTATCCAACAAGCGTCAAAATAAAAGGAGGCATTTAAATGAATCAAGATAACATGATTTTTGAAATGGGAAATCCACTTCCCGAAATGTTTAGTCAATATTTTATTGGCAAAGCCTATTTAAACATGCTAACAACAGAAGGGGTTCCTATTGGAAATGTGACCTTTGAACCAGGATGTCGTAATAATTGGCACATTCATCATAAAGGAGGGCAAATTCTATTAGTCACATCGGGACGTGGCTATTATCAAGCATTTGGTGAAGCCCCAAGAGAATTGCATCCTGGCGACGTGATCCAAATCCCAGCCGGAGTTAAACATTGGCACGGCGCAGCACCCGATAGTTGGTTCTCTCACCTTGCAGTCGAAATTCCCGCAGAAGGTAGCTCAAATGAATGGTGTGAACCTGTGAGCGATGAAGAGTATAATCACCTGAAATAACTAATCTAAAATCATGTGAGAGAAAAGTTAATATTTTTAAGATAATTCCGAGGAAATCGGGCACTTTTTCACTGTTTCGCTAAAATAATCTAATCTCTTCCTGTCATTTGTCTTCTCATATTTAAAAGAATCTTTCTTTTCTCATTTTTGTCCTTCAAACCAATTGTTTCACTATATTTCATTCAAAGTGAGCGCGAATGTGTATTTCGTGTTAAAATATGGATATCATTTGATGAATTAGGGTGAGACAGATGAATAAAATTCAAATTATTTCCTTTATTAAAGAAGAGGAGTTAACCATTAAGGCAACTGAAATGTTCGTCACAAAAGAAATAAAACAAGAGAAAAAGCGATATTATCGGATTGCTGATCACTTCATTGAACTGATTTATCTCGATTTAAACTGCTTAAGTGAAATTTCAAATCTGCCGTTATCAAAAGCGACTCAACGGATCCTATTATTAAAAGAAATCACATTTGAGCTCGAACAGCGAATCTATTCCATACTTCAAACTAAAGATATTTTAATCTTTACCGGTCATTTATCAGAGCATTTATCCATTTTTCCAACTATTATTAAGTTTGAAGAGCTAACGTCTTCAAAGAAATTGAATTTAAATCTTTTGATTTACTTATTAAATCAAAGCAACCTGTTATCAACGTTAAAAAGTCACCATTCCAGTCTATTTTTGCTTACGGGTGAGACGACAGAAACTGAATTAGTCTCGACTATTGTCACCCAAACATTAAATCAACTCTCACAAATTGAAACAGCACAAAGGCTTAAATTATACCTTTTTACTCCCTTTGAGTTAAGTTTAATCGATTTAGCAGATATTGAAGATCCAATTAATGAGTATCTCATGAATCCTTTGTTTGAAATTGAACAATTTAAAAACGTTAATCAAGATTATCAAATCTGTTATGCAGTGGTTGCATTGAATTAAAAATCCCTTCTGATGGTATGTCAGAAGGGATTTTTTTATGAATGTAGACTATAAAAAAAACAAATTATACATCAGATTGTTAAAAAATTCACTTAAATAACTTCAATAATTATTAAAAAACTTCAACAAATTGTAGAACCTTGTCGAAACTTATACAATGTTTGTGAGCAAATAAACAAAGGCTTAAAAAGTAAAACGATATATAAAGGAGTAGACGTATGTTAGAAATCATCAAAAGCACATTAAGCGATAACGCCATTTTAGGTGCTATTTTCTCATCAGTTTCAATTATCCTTTTAGGATTTTATTTACGAAAACGAAACATGATTAATTCAACCGCTTCTAAAATGTTAACAAAGGTTGTCTTAACTGTCTCTTTACCCGCGTTAGCCTTCACTTCTTTTATGAAAGATATCAACGGTGAACAATTGAAACAAGGGATGAGCATGTTAGTATGGGGATTTGCCATTTATCTAATCTTAATTCCATTAACAAAAATCATGTTTGCAAAAGTTAAAGGGGATAAGCAAGATGTTTATCGCGTTTTAACAATCTTTGGTTCGACGACTTTCTTCGGAACACCGATTGTAACCGCAGTTTACGGAGCCGTTGGAACAATGTATTCTAACATCTTTAATATTGCTTACCGAGTATTCTTATACTCTTACGCTTTTATTAAAATGTCAGGAACAAAAATGGATAAAGAAAACTTCAAGAAAAATATGAAAGAAATCTTCTTAAATCCAATTATCTTAGCAACCTTCTTCGGATTATTTATCTGGTTATGCCAAGACATGCTGCCTCAAGTTAACGTCACAGTGAACGGAGAGGTTAAACAATATGCCTTCTTACGTCTTGATCAAACGTTACCTTGGTTCTATAAAGCACTAGATTATTTAAAAGCATTAGCGTCACCACTTGCTTGGATTTCAATTGGGGCCACTTTAGCAGAAGTTCCATTCAAAGATGCTATCTCTCAAAAAGATGCATGGGGATATAGTTTCATTAAAGTTTTATTCATTCCAGTCATTAACTTAGTTTTATTAGTTCTTGTCAATCAATTTGGAATTCTTCCAGTTTCATTTGAAGGGATGGCAACAACAGTCATCATGATGGCAGCACCAACAGCAACAGTCGCAGCAGCCTATGCCATTAACTATGACCGTGAAGCATTATTTACCTCAAACTGTTCATTACTATCAACAGTCGTTGCCGTTATCGCCATGCCAATTTGGATCGTGGTGTTAGAGCTAATTAAAACACTAGGATTATTCTAAGAGAGATTTGATTATTTAACCTTAATACCCAAAAAGGAGAAGATGAAAATGACTAAATTAGTATGTTATGGAGTACGAGAAACTGAAGTTCCTTTCTTCCATGAAATCAATAAAAAATTTGGATATGATCTTAAATTAGTAACACTTGGACTAAATCATGAAAATGTGAAAGAAGCCATTGGAGCTGAAGCAATCATGGTTCGCGGGAACTGTAAAGCAGATCGTCAAAACTTAGAATTATTAAAAGCAAATGGATTAGAATACCTCTTAACTCGTACGGTAGGATTTGATCATGTTGATTTAGATGCGGTTAAAGACTTAGAGTTAAAATGTGCTCGCGTGCCAGGTTACTCACCAAATGCTATTAGTGAGTTAGCTGTTTCTTTATCAATGATGTTATTACGTCATACAGCATATACGGTTAATCGTACAAGTCAAACAAACTTTACGATTGATCCATTCATGTTCAGTAAAGAGGTTCGTAACTGTACCGTAGGAATTATTGGAGCAGGAAAAATCGGTTTAACGACAGCTCAACTATTCAAAGGGTTAGGAGCTAATGTGATTGCTTATGATGTGTTCCAAAGTGACGTGGCAAAAGAAATTGTTGAATTTAAAGATTTAGATGCTGTCTTAGCAGAGTCTGATGTGATCTCAGTTCATATGCCATATATTAAAGGGGTAAACTATCATATGATTAATGAAGAGTTTATCGCTAAAATGAAAGATGGAGCCATTTTAATTAATACGGCTCGTGGTGAGATTCAAGATATTGATGCGATTATCAAAGCAGTTGAATCTAATAAATTAGGTGGATTTGGTACGGATGTTTTAGAAGGGGAATCTGCTGTCTTCTTTAAAGATTTCAAAGGCGCTGCTTTAGAAAATCCTTCATTCCAAAAATTAATTGACCTTTATCCTCGTATTTTAGTGACACCACATATCGGATCATATACCGATGAGGCGTTAACAAACATGATCGAATATTCTTATGAGAATTTAAGAGATTATTTAAATGAAGGAACATGCAAAAATAGCATTGCCTAATCATTCAAAGTATATTGTCACACGTGATGTGACAATATGCTTTTTTTTGTGAATATTAAAGTCTGAATCCTCAAAGGATAATAAAAGATAAAATTTCATAGCGAGTGTGATGATGTCATGAAAAAGCAATGAACGTTTAAAACTAAAATCATTTTATGGACACTTAGTATAACGTCCATTCCCTTAATTATTTCATATCTTATTTTTCTTAATTCTAAGTTACACGACTTTGATGAAAAGATCAAAATGTCTCTTCAAGAAACTGGATTTAGTATGGCACATAGTGTCCTCATTAAAGAGAAATTAATCACTCATGACAATGATGGTAGCATTCAAAAGTATACGTTAGATTTTATTGAAAACTTGAATAATGTGGATTTAATCGTCGTAGCAGATATGAATGGAATCAAATACTCCCACTTAGATGAAAGTCAAATTGGCCAAGTCTATGTCGGCTCTGATAAACAAAAAGTATTAGCCACTGGTGAAAGATACTTTTCTATTATGGAGGGATCTCAAGGGAAGACGCTCAGATGGTTTGAGCCTATTTTTGATGAACAACAGCAAATCGGTTTTGTCATGGTTGGAAAATATTATCGTGATATCACGGTGGCTAATACCGACATCATGCGTAATTATGTTTTACTTTGTCTAAGCGTGATTGGATTGGCAGGAATTGGGGCTAAATTCTTTTCATCAAGCATTCAAAAACGCATGCTTAATATGGAGCCTGAAGAAATTGCAAGGCTATACCGTCAAAAAAAGATTATCATTGAAAGTGTAGCAGATGGTATTATCGCCTTAGATGCTTCGCAACACGTGATTGAACTCAATAACCGTTGTAATATGATGATTCCAGATTTTAATGTCACTAGCTTAATTCAACGTCTAGAGCCTTACATCGATTCTTATACCGACTTTACGATGAAAGAATTCATTATCCAAGATAAAAGACTCTTTATAAATCTTCATCATCTCTTTCAAAATGAAGTATACTTAGGAAGCGTCATTACGTTAATGGATCGAAACAATATCCACGATATCGCAAAAGAAATCACTGGGATTGATGAAGTCATTAAAAATTTAAGAGTGACCATTCATGAATTCAAGAATAATTTACATGTCATCTTGGGTTTAATTCAACTCGATAAAGTGGAGGAGGCAAAATCATATATTTTAACCCTTCAACAAACTCGGGCGGAAACTGAAGTGAAGTTTCATTCGATTGAGGATCCTCTGATTAGAGCTTTACTTATGAGTCGGTCATTAGTTGCGAAAGAACGTCAAATCGAGTTTACCTTAACCGAAGAGTCCTTTTTATATCCCACTCATCAACGCATTACGGCTTATGATCTGGTGACCATTATTGGAAATTTACTCGAAAATGCCTTTGAGGCGTGTTCCTCTTTAGAAACCTCTTCGAAAAAAGTCGAAATTTCGTTGTACGAGGATGAGACTTCCCTTGAAATTCAAGTGAGAGATAACGGTGAAAAAATTAATCCAGCGTTTAAAGATAAACTATTTGAATCCGGTATTTCTACGAAGGGTGAACATCGTGGTATCGGTCTTTTTCTTGTCAAAAATCGAGTTGAATTATATCATGGTACAATTGAAATTGAAGATTTTGATGAAGAAAAAATATTCGTAATTATGATTAATAAGGGAGAGTATGATGGATAAAGTATTAATTGTAGAAGATGACCCAATGGTTGCCTTAATTAATAAACGTTATTTACAACAATTTAGACAGATTGAAATCTTTGGTCCTGTTATGTATGAAGAAGAGGTCTTATCCTACTTAGAAGCACAAAAAATTGACCTCATTATTATGGATGTCTTTCTTCCGAAAAAAAGCGGTCTAGAGATTCTTAAAACAATACGTGAAAAAGAATATACGGTGGATGTCATTATGGTCACTGCTGCTAATAGTTCAATGGAACTTAAACAAGCATTTGCCTATGGAGCGATTGATTACTTAGTTAAACCTTTTGAATCTATTCGATTTGAAGAAGCTTATAAAAAATATCAAAGTAAAAAAGGGTTACTGTTAAATCAAAAATCAATGACACAAAAAGAAATCGATGCTTTTATGAAAGCTTCATTGTCTCAACAGGTTGAAGAGTTACCGAAAGGATTAAATAAACGAACCCTAGAAAAAATTACACTCTTTTTAAAAGAACATCCCGATCGCATTTGGACGTTACGCGAGATTGCTAATGAAACAAAAATCAGCAATGTCACCATCAAAAAATATATGGATTACTTAGAGAGTCAAGATAAATTACATGTTCAAGCAACGACTGGAAATGTCGGAAGACCGGAGTTAAAATATTCAATTAAGCTATAAAAAGAGATTATCCTATCCCCGTTCACATATAATAAAAGTAAGAACGAGGAGAGGGGAATTGGAATGATTTATAGCAAACATAAATACCTTGGTTTTCTAGGGCTACTTGCATTAATTGGGTTAAAAGGGTTTGTAACAGAAGAATACCTTTGGTTTTTATTCTTCCTCAATTACGGTTGGTTTACCTTTTTCTATGAAAACAGCCCCATTTATAAACGTCATTTAGACAAACGATTAAACAGCTAAATAAAAAAGATAAAAGGGAAACCGTCAGAATGGATAGTTTCCCTTTTATCTTTAAATGAGATTTTTGACCTAATATAGTCTCTTGGATGTTCTATCAAAAGGAGATTAATGTCACCTTATCCTAAGACCCAAGGTGTCTCTTTAACTGATGAATTATTTTATCCAATTCTTCTAATCAATGGGGTATAGCCGATGATATAATCGATTCGATTTAATAGATCCTCTGATAGTGTGATGGCGCTAGCTTGGACATTTTTCTCAATTTGTTCTGGTTTTGAAGCCCCAGTAATCACTCCACTAATACATGGACGTCGTAGAATCCAAGCCAGAGATAAGACGGGTAAGGAAATACCGAGTTCATGAGCGATTTGAAGAAGAGCTTCAACTTTTTCTAAGTTATCGTCTGTTAACATAGCATTTACTTGATTATATTTAAGCGTTGCACGCGAATCCTGAGGAATAGGCTCACTTTTACGATATTTCCCCGTTAATAAACCTTGAGCTAGCGGACTGAAAGGCACAATTCCAATACCGTATCGTTCACAAAGATCCATGATTTCATCTTCGATGTAACGGTCGAGCATATGATACTGAGGTTGTATCACTGAAAGAGGTCGAAGTCCCTTAGCCTCAATAATACTGATTGCTTCTGCGATTTGGGCTGCACTCCATCAGAAATCGCAAAATTAAATGGTAGTCTCGAGATGATTCAATATAAAATTGAGAATTACAAAAAAATCGGGATTTTTCATCTCGACGTGCCTAAGAATGAAGACTAAAGACTCATCTCGATGAATATCATGTAAAGAATGACCTATTAAAAGTCCTAGTTCCCATCCAACTTGGGCTTTTTTTATCACCTCTTGCTTTTTGAAGGAGCCTTTATTTAGTTTGTTTCTTATTAGAATTTTTTCACAAAATAAGATTCAAATTTAAATTAAAAGCATACAATATAGTATAAGAAATCTTTTATCAATCACTAGTTATTTTTTTATTTTACAATAAAAGCGCTTTAATAAAAAGTTTTATATGGTATAATCTAGAAAAAGGGTTTCATCATGTTTGAGGAGTGATGTGAGATGTGTGAGGTTGAGAATAATGTCAGAGTAAGCGTCAAAGGTCCAAAAGAAGAAATTGAAACGTATATTCAATGGTTAAAATGTACGCAAGAATATCAATTAAAGTCAGGTTTTGGAAAAAATATTCCCGCTTCTAAGTTATCTTTAACCGATTTTAACCTTGCAGAAGATTCATGGCAGTTTTCTAGTACCAATCTTAAGCATCAAATTAAAGCTTTTTATCGTTGGAATCTCAAAGAATTAAATTACCAAGTCAACTATATGGTTTATTACGGAACACATCCTTTAACAAATGGCACGCTATGCACGAATAAGGTAGAGGATTATCAAGACGGAATCTTTCCTGAGCTCATGAAAGCCTTTAATCCCATTCCAGCAATGCTTGCTTGCAAATGTCCAAATCTTCAAATCGAGGTAACTTGGGGAAGTTATTATCTCGAAGAAAAATATCTAAATGATTCACTTGATGATGATCAAGCCATTTAAAACAGACGTGATATCTCGATTCAATGAGGTATCACTTTTTATGTTAAATTATTCCATAACGTGTTATAATAGGAACAAATTGAGATTCAGGGGGGGATTAAAGTGGAGCAACGAACACTAACCGTAAAAGGGACGGGGCAAGCCTCGTTACCACCGGATACCATTCAACTTGATTTTGACTTAGAATCGAAAGCAGAAAATTATGATGAAACGATTAATTTAGCCGGAACACGACTTGAACAACTTCGTTCGTGTTTAGCTAACGTTGGATTTAGCAAATCTGATTTAGTGACGACAAACTTTTCCGTAAATACTGATTATGAAAGCGTCAAAAACGAAGAAGGTGAATACATTCGTGTCTTTAAAGGATACAGTGTCAGAAACAACTTAAAGCTCAGTTTCCCAATCGATACCCATCGTTTAGCTATGATTTTAGAACAACTCAGTGCATGTGAAGCCAATCCTGAACTATCCATCCACTTTTTATTAACAGACGATACCAAACTAAAAGAACTCTTGCTACAAGATGCGGTTGCAGATGCGACTCAAAAAGCCAATATTTTAGCTTTGGCAGCGGGAGTCAGACTTGATGATATATTAGCCATTACCTACGATTGGAGCAATATCGTCTATAGAAATCGTGAGATGATGTTAGAAGAAAGCGTTGCTTATTCAGCTGCAGCTATCGATATTCAACCAGATAATGTCAGTGCGAGTGACACGGTTACCATCGTTTGGGAAATTAAATAGGGGAGGGCCCATCTTTGAAAAGAACAATCAAACCCATCAGTGAAGCCTATTTAACGTGTTCATTAGATTTAGTTGAGACGGTCTTTACAGAGGCTAATGATGAAGAAGAAGGAAAAATGGTTCGATTATTAGTCGAAGAAATTAGGCATAAACGTTACCATATCCCTGAACTAGAATTAATCGCTCTTGATTCAAAGGATAATCTTATTGGATATGCCATGTTTTCAAGATTTCAGTTACAAGGACAATATGAACAGGAATTATTAATTTTGGCACCCGTTGCTGTGAAAACGTCATTTCAACGACAACATATTTCAAAAGAGTTAATTGAATACGGATTTGTTAAAGCCAAAGAAATGGGATTTAAAGCCGTGATTGTGGAGGGAAATCCACAAAATTATCGTTCAAGAGGATTTCAAACAGCAGTTAACTACGGGATTATGCCTGGAAAAAGCGTTCATTTACCTGCCATCGAGTGTCTAATGGTTAAAGAATTAGAAGAGGGGGCTTTAACCACCATGAAAGGGCTGGTAGAGTATGATGATTATGAAGCTTTAAAGTAGGCGTTTAGAATAGGAGATGTATGATGAATAAACACTTTTTATATGAAATGATTCAAACGGCTTCACCATCTGGCAAAGAATTCGAGTTACAGAAAAAAATTATGTCTTACATGCAAGACACCGTAGATGGTTTTGAAACGGATACCACAGGAAACGTTATGAGCATCTTAAATAAAGACCATGACTTTAAAGTCTTACTTGCCGGCCATGTCGATGAAATCGGGATGATGATTACGATGATTACATCAGACGGATTAGCTAAAGTAACAAACGTAGGCGGAATTCGTCCGGCTTTATATCTCGGACAAAAAGTTCGCATTCTGACCAAAAATGGCATTATCGGTGGAGTCGTCGGATATAATAATGACCTTCTTAAAAATAAGTCATTAGAAACAAAAGACTTATTTATTGATTTAGGCGCAACTTCAAAAGAAGAAGCACTTAAAGTGATTGCGCCTGGTGATTATGTTGTAGCAGATACAGATTATCTTGAGTTATTAAACAACAACTTAGCCGGACGAGCACTTGATAATCGGTTAGGGGCTTTTATTGTGATTGAAGCACTGCGTCGTGCAAAAGAGTTAGGAACACGCGTTGGAGTCTACAGTGCCACCACAGTTGGTGAAGAAACGACGATGCGTGGAGCGGTATGGGCAGCTAAAAGGGTAAAACCAGCCCTGGCTTTAATCGTCGATGTAACGTTTGCAACCGATTATCCAGGAACCAATCCGGAAGTAACGGGTGAAATTAAACTCGGTGGTGGACCGGTTTTATGTCATGGATCCATCATTAATAACCACCTAAATGATGCCCTGATTAATATCGCCAACCGTTTAAATATGCCGATTCAATTTGAGATGGCACCCGGACGTACGGGAACTGATGGAGATCGTATTCATTTTCAAAATGATGGAGTCCCATTAGCACTCATCTCAATCCCACTTCGTTACATGCATTCAGGAAGTGAAGTTTGTCATTTAAACGACGTTGAACAAATTATCGAGTTAATTGCACATTTCTTAGCCGAACTTCAACCTTGTTTTAATTTATCACCATATGCATAAAGAGAGCACTCGCTCTCTTTTTTTAAGGGAGGATTGACATGAATTTTAGAGGGACGATTTCAATCAAAAAAGAAAAAAGCATCCTTTTTAAACAATCTTATGGCTATGCTGATGTTGCCAATCAGCGAAAAAATCAACGTGAGACTAAATTTGCGACGGCCTCAGCGGGTAAAGTTTTTGTTGCGGTCGGTATTTTACAATTGATCGAACAGAAAAAACTTCACTTTGACGATACCATCGGACAGATTCTAACGATTGATTGGCAACAAATTGATACAACGATTACGATCCGCGAATTATTGACTCATACCTCGGGAATTCCCGATTACTTTGATGAGTCAGTTATGAGCGATTACGATGAGTTGTGGACAGATTATCCTAACTATAAAATTAGGTCATCTCAAGATTTAATCCCCTTGTTTATTCACAAACCTATGATGTATCCACGGGGAGCGAAATTTCAATACAATAATACCGGCTTTGTGGTGCTTGGCTTAATCATTGAAGCCATCACACATCAGTCTTTTGATGAGTATTTACAACAGCATGTCTTTAACGTCGCTCAGATGCCCTCTACTGGTTACTATGAGCTAGATTGCCTACCTGCAAACTGTGCCAATCATTATGTGTATGATGAAAAACGGCAACGCTATGTGACGAATATTTATAGCGTTGATGTAAAAGGAACAGGGGCGGGAGGTGCTTTTACAACGGTAGATGATATTGAAGCCTTCTGGGAAGCGTTGCTTGGGTATCGCCTCTTATCAAAAGAGATGACAGATGAGATGCTTCGTGTTCAAGCTGGAAATGATCAAGATCATTATGGCTATGGGATTTGGTTAACAGAGGAGAGCATTCCGTATTTTTGTGGAAGTGATCCTGGCGTTAGTTTTATGTCTTCCTATGATGTAAACACTAAAACAATCGTCACACTTTTTAGTAACTTTTCGGATAATGTTTGGTCTTTACATCGTGAGATTCGAGAATCATTATCATGAGAAAAAGACGGATATGAATTAAAGATCATCCAAATCTCACATCCCCCTATTCAAGAGGTCGGTTCCTTAGAGGGGCAAGTCCTCAAACAATTAAAAAAAATCAAACCGGATTTGATTATGATAACGGGAGATTTAGTGAATAATGCCAGGTTTAATGACGTTGACGTTTTATCCTTTTGAGAATCATGAGTATGCCATTTTGAATCGAAAATCCAGGAAGCAGGCGTTGTGTTGCTTTGAAATAACAAGATAGTACTTACAAAAGGGAAGACGCGTATTGAATGAATCGGTGTCAATGATTCCAATTTAATGAAAACCCAAGAAATGGAGGAAACCTTGAACGCGAAGGTGAATCCGGATGCATTTAGTATTTTAATGTCACACCGACCTGAATATTTAAAGCTGTATGAGGCCTATGACGTTGATTTGGTTTTTTCGAGTCATGCCCATGGAAGACAATTTCTGTTTCCTCTGATGGGAGGATTAATTGGGCCAAATCAAGGGTTATTTCCCCTCTATACAGCAGGTGTTCACCAAATAAAAAGCACAAGCTTAGAGATAAGTCGTGGCATTGAAAACAGCCTCATTCTCATTCGTTTTTACAATCAACCGGAACTAGTTTTAATCCTATTATCCTCAGATCCTAGCTTTTTTCAAAAAAACGTCAGACAATATTCGACTTTTCTTAAAAAAAGTTCTTGCAACTATTTTTAAATCGTGCTATTATTTAAGTCCGGAAATAATTAAGTTTATTTCCTACTCCAAATAGTTATAATTTACTTGTATAATTGTTAAGATATGGTTAACTAGTTTCTACCCGCGACCTTATATCTCGCGGACTACAAGTAAAAACTTTGTATGTCCTCATCATACAATCCTTTTTACTTGTTGAACACCGAAATGGCCTTCGGTGTTCTTTTTTTGATTAGAGAATAGATGAAATGCTTTCATATAAAAAGAACTCGTAAGGATTGAATAGATTCAAAATATTTCCAAACTTTTTTTCGATAAAAAAGTTGCATTTTAGATCATAGCGTGCTATTATTTAAGTCCGGAAATAATTAAGTTTATTTCCTACTCCAAATAGTTATAATTTACTTGTATAATTGTTAAGATATGGTTAACTAGTTTCTACCCGCGACCTTATATCTCGCGGACTACAAGTAAAAACTTTGTATGTCCTCATCATACAATCCTTTTTACTTGTTGAACACCGAAATGGCCTTCGGTGTTCTTTTTTTATGTCTAATTTTCAATTCTAGTTTTTTAAAAAGAAAATTCTGAATCATTAAAGGAGAAGGGTGAGGACTGAATCCTCTTCCTTTGAATTTTTATATCTAAAAATCAGCACCCACCCAAATATGAAATAAGGTAATGTTAAAATACGACATCAGGTCTTTTTATGCCGAAACTTGTAGAAACATTAAGCTGAGATTGTATGAAAAGACAGTATCTTTTTTGTGAGATTATTGGTAAAATGATAATACAAACGCTTTCTCGATAGAAAGCTTATTTAATGTGAAGACAGTTGAAGATATCAAACATATCTTGGGGATTCATATAGGGGGGATATATTAATGGAGGATTTTTCACACAATCCATTAGCAACAAATCATGAAATTTTAGAAGGGATTATTCGATTAGTTCAATTCGATATCTTATTAAATGATTACGTGGCATGGCTTGATTTTGAGGGGGATCGTGTCATTATTCCACGTCAAGAACTCGAATTGTATGAAATTAAAAGCACCTTAAATCATTATATCGGGATGAAAGTGCAATTTAAAATCATGAGTTATGACGAACAACGACGTGTTTACTTAGCTTCATGTAAAGAAATAAAAGAAGAACGTCGAAACGACATTATTGCTCGCTTAAAAGAAGGAGAGTCATTTGAGGCGACGATTACCAAAATTGTCTACTTTGGTGCCTACTTAATGATTGATGGCATTTCAGTTATTTTACGTAATCAAGACTTTTCAAATGACTACACAACCGTGGGGGATATTTATCATGAAGGGGATACGATTCTTGTTTCGTTATTAAAGGTGAATGATAATATGAAAATTAATGTTCAAGCTGTTGAAAAATATGAAACACAATCAAGCATTACCATTGAAGATTTTGAACCCCAAACCGTCGTTTATGGACTTGTTCGTAACGTTAAATCTTGGGCATGTTTTGTCAATATCGCCCCAAATTTAGATGCGATTTGTCCGGTTCCAACTTATTTTAATGTCAAAGAAGGAATGAAGGTAGCCTTCAGAATTAATCAAGTTCGATTAGATGAGGGCCGTGTCCGCGGAAAAATCATCAAAATCATTCATTAACCACAGGAATTACACCTCAATCGTGGAATTATATCACTATAAAATTCTAAAATATGATATAATCGTATCAATTAAGCGATAAAAGAATCGATTGGGGGAACTTATATGTTAGGTTGCATAATTGGAGATAACTTACGAAATCAAAAAAACTCCAGTGAAGGCATTACAATCATGATGGCGGTAGCCGATGTTTTATTATCCAAGCTTGTCTTTGAAGACTTAAGACAAGAATCCGAAAGTGACACCCTTTATCGCAATCGCTTTGATTACTTTATGACACACGCTAAAAAGACAAAAAAAGACATTCAATTAAGTCAATGGACACAGATTGCAGCCATTCCCATTGGATTTAGCTCAAACACCATCGATGAGGCAAAAGAAGAAGCAAAAAGATGTACCCGTATCATGACAGATAATAAAAAAAAGCAAGAAGAGGCAGCACTGCTAGCTAGTTTAATTTTCTTAGGAAAAGAGGGGGTACCAAAGGAAGCCATTCCTTTCTTTTTAGAAGCCGAATATAACCTGAAATTAACACCAAAGAAATCACCACTTGCACGTGCCATCTTAGATTTAATTTCACAAGAAAGTTTCGAATCTTATTTAGAGCATAATAAACTAGCTAAAAGAAGATCTTATACCTTATTATGCGGTGGACTTGGCCAAGCCTTTTTCCCGCTTCCCGCTTCTTTAAGTAATGCAACACTCGATCTCTTACATGAAGATTATAAGCGAATCGTCTTAAGCTTTCATAAAACATACGATTTAGCCTTTTAATAACGAAAAGAGCAAATTTTTGCTCTTTTTTGTTTGCTCGACAAAGGTCCCCTTGTCTGACATGAAAACATATGATATCTTAAATCGTAAAAGATGTCTTCGGGGGGAATAGTATGCAATCATTAAGCTTTTGGCTCATTTTTTCAATTCTATTAACCATCGTGGTAGAAACCATCAAATTTAAATCCATTAAAAAAGCACTCTACTTCATGAAACACTCACCAATAGAATTTATCTTAAACGTCCTCATTATCTCCTCAACCTTAGCCTTATCCTTCATGGTGACACGTAAAGTATTTGTCTTTACAATCGTCACTATTTTTTGGTTATTATTATCCATCACCAATACCATCGTCACGACATTAAGAGGCTATCCACTTATGTTTTCCGATATCTTTTTAATTAAAGAAGGTTTAAGTTTGTCTTCTCAATACTTCACACCACTCGTGATTAGTATGGTGTTAATTCTTTTAGGCTTCTTATTTTGGATTGGTTATGATTTATTTCAAATTCAATTCGAAACAACAACCTTACAATACGTCATGGGCACAGTCTACGTTTTTTTAGCTGGGTATATCTTTTATAAAACAGAGAAAAAAGAATTACCAAAACCCGCTGAAGAAGTTGAGTTATATGAGCAAATGGGGTTTGCCTATTCCATTACAGATTCCTTATATCCTTATTTAAATAGAAAACCAGACTCCTACAGTGAAGAAAAAATGAACAACCTGGCTCATGATTTGATGCCGTATTTTAAAAATCATCCCCAAAGTGTAGATCATAATGTGATCATGATACAAATGGAATCCTTCTTTGATCCGTTAACCTTACAAAACCTTTCAATTAATATCGATCCAATCCCTACTATCAGACATCTAATGAAAACTGAGCCGTTTGGGAAACTCATTGTTCCCACATTTGGTGGGGGGACCGGTAAAACTGAATTTGAAGTCTTAACATCCATGAATGTTGACTATTTTGGACCGGGTGAGATTCCACATAATAGCATTTTAAAATCAACTGACATTGAATCTCTCGCCACTCATTTCTCACAATCTGGCTTTGAAACCATTGCTATTCATAACTATGAAGGTAATTTTTATAACCGACACATTGCCTATCAACATTTAGGATTTGATCGCTTCGTCCCCCTGGAATACATGGCAGGCATTGAAGTCAATCACGATTTATCTCAAATGAACGACGAACATTTAATCCATAACATCATTAAAGCGATATCCCAATTTGAAAAGAGCTTTATATACGCCATTTCAGCCGGCACACATCAACCGTATAATGAAACGAGTTATGATGAACATCACGATATTCAAATTGAAGGATATTTATCATTAGAAGAGAGAGCATCATTACAAGATTATTGCATCAAACTACATCGACTAGATCATCAAATTAAGCGTCTTCTAAAATACTTAGAAACACGTCAGACTCCAACCACGTTAATTTTATTTTCAGACCATTTACCAAATTTGCCTGTCATTAATGATGAAACATTTTATCCGTTTGATCATTATGAGGTTCCAGTGATGGTTAAACATCCAAGTGAATTTACCTTTCATGACCAAAAGCTACCTGCTTATCAACTTGCAACAGAAATTTTAAATGCTGTTGGTATACGTGGGGGAATCATGAATGCGATTCATGATTTAGAGAAGGGAACATTTCATTATCAGTCAGACTTAAAATTAGCTCAGTATGATTTAATCTATGGAAAACAATTATTAGCATCGGTCTTTCCACAGCATAAAACAGAAGAAATAAAATTTGGAATTGAACCACTAACCATTCACTCGATTATGAAAACAGACCATCACTTGGTGATAAAAGGATCTGGATTCAATGGCGATAGTCAGGTGTTTATTGATGGAAAAAGAGTGCCGACAACGTATATTAGTGAAGGGGAGTTACATGCCGAAATGAAAATGAATAAAGGCAATCTTGTGACCATTAAACAAATTAGTGGCTATCATCAAGCACTCGATGAAGGAAAAAGCTTTGAACTAGCGAAGATTAATTCGTAAACGTTGACATTTAACATGAGATTTGATACATTGATTATAACAATAGAGGATGGAAGAAATGACATATTTCTTCTGTTTTTTAGCCATTAATAACCTAGATCCTAAGTTATTAAAATACGTTGATACTAAGGCTAATGCTAGTCCCGATCAAAATTTCTTTTAACAGAAATTAATCGGGACTTCTCTATTTTTTATGTTTATAGGAGGAGTTTATGTTATGAAGTTTAAAGACCACTTTAAGTCTAATGCCTCGTTTTATAAAGACTTGTGGATCATTGCATTGCCAATTGCTTTGCAACAGCTTGTCACCTCAAGTTTAAACATGGTTGATACGCTAATGGTTGGTAAAGTCGGGGTTGATGCCGTAGCTGCTGTTGGGGTTTCAAATCAATATTATTTCTTACTAAATATGATTATGTTTGGAATTTATAGTGGAGGAATGGTTTACTTCGCTCAGTACTGGGGAAAAAAAGATGTTAAAAGTATTCATCGCTTACTTGGATTTACCTTAGTACTAGGAGGAATCTTATCCATCATTTTCGGCGGATTAGCCTTCTTTATTCCTGAAAAGATTATTAGTATTTTCACGCCGGATGTTGCGGTTCAATCGCTTGGGGCACAGTATTTAAAAATTGCTTGTTTAAGCTATCCATTTATGATTTTATCATTTGGATATAGCATGGGCCTAAGAGCCGTGGAAAAACCAAAATTTTCGATGATCGCCTCAATCATAGCATTGACGCTCAATACCATCTTAAACTACTTACTCATCTTCGGTGCATTTGGATTACCGCAACTTGGTGTAATTGGAGCCGCGATTGCAACACTTGTTTCTCGTATCGTTGAGTTTATCCTCATCATGTTCTTTGCTTACTTTAAAACTGAGACGATGAATCCAAAACTTTCAGTCTTACTTTCATTTAACAAAGAATTAATTTCAAAGCTAATCACTACTAGTTTACCTGTTGTCATCAATGAGTGTTTCTGGGGACTAGGGACAACGGCCTATTTAGTCATTTATGGTCAGATTAATGTTGAGTCGATTTCAATCATGAATATTGTGACCTCAATTTTCAATATTTTCTTCATTGCTGCTATTGGCGTTGGAAATGCTTCAACCGTGATGCTTGGAAAACAACTAGGTGCGGGTGAAAAGGATAAAACATATGATCATGCTATCCTTTTCTTAAAAACAGGTGTTGTTTTAGGGATTCTTTCGAGCCTTATTCTTATTGCTTGTATTCCACTGATTTTACCCATGTATCAAAATTTTGAATCGAGTACCTTAAAATTAATGGGGCAAGTCCTCGTTATCTTTGCATTTGGCTTAACCTTCCGTTTCATTAACATCATTAATATTGTGGGGATCTTCAGAGCGGGAGGAGATACAAAGTATGCCATGATTCTTGAACTCGGAATCTTATGGACCGTTGGGGTTTTAGGAGCCTTTATTGCAGTCAATCTCTTTAACGCGCCATTACTTATTGTGGCGATGATTGTTCAATTAGAAGAAATAGTCAAAGTGGTCATTGGAATATTTAGAGTTCGCTCAAAAAAATGGATTAATACCCTTGTTTAATAAAAAAATCAGCCTTTTCAATAGGCTGATTTTTTTATTAACGAAAATAATGAATAAGCAAAGTATTTAAATTTAAAAAAAGGGAAGGTCGTACTAAAGCAGATGAAGATTAAGTGAGGGTGAGTGAAACTTAATCTAAGAGAAAAAGCGGCCATCCCTCATCGGATGTGCCGCTTTTAAAACATTAAACGAGCATAAGATCACTGATATTAACCCATGAACCAGGAGTTGTTGCTGATTTTGAGATGTTTAGTGCGTGGGTTGCCCCCTCAACATATTTATAAACATAGTATGTTCCGACATTCACAGAAGTCGTGGCGATGGTTGTCGTTGAAGTCCCGTATCCGTTAATTCGTTTAACCACTTCAACTTGATCTCCATGGTTAAAGGATTGCGTTGAAATGAAACTTACGTTTGTTTCATCAACCCAAGCTCCAGGAGCAATTCCTGATTTCGAAAGATTGATTGAATGGGGACTTCCGTCACTTACTTTAAAAACGATGTACTTCCCACTAGCCAAAAGGCTCGATGCCACAGAACTAGTAGCTGCCTTATAACCTGAGGCAGCCGTATTTAACTGAACTTGATTCCCAACACTTAAACTTTTATTGTTTTTTTTTAGGTCAGTCGCATTAACCCAAGCTCCCGCTACCGTCCCTGTTTTTGAAATATTAACAGCATGTAGCCCATTAGAAGCTACTTTATAAACTTTGTAAGTTCCAGCACTAACAGAAGTTGAAGCTTTAGTTGCCAAAGATGTCGAGTACCCAGAAATAGTTTGTAAAACTTCAACGCTGTCTCCAACCGAAAAATTAACCGGTGTTAAGGGCGTACTTGGGGTAGTGGTTGATTCAGTTAATTTTTGATATTCTGTTTGAATCAAGACTCTAAACACCTCATTCCCATAGCGATCTAGAATATCATGTGGGCAATGTTTTCCACTCCGTGCTTGATGAGGTAAGACTTTTGCCATTGGAATATTGTAAGTTTTCATTAACGATGCAATGACTTTAGCACCATTTTCAATGGCTGCATTTCTTAAACTAATGTCGCTACTTGTAGAGTAGGCCATTTCAATCCCAATTGACTTCATATTTCCTGCACCTGTTGAACCATCTCCAGCATGCCATGTTTGAACATTGAGTGGCAAGCATTCAATGGCCATTTGATCATCGACGACGATATGAAATCCAATGTACACATTATCAGTTCGATTATTCAAATAGTTTCGTTCATTTAATGCCGAAGCATTATTTGAGGTTTGATGGTAGGTAATCTCTGTTGGGGTAAAGCTTGTTCCATATTTATACTTTAGATTGTGTTGCGTTTGATCAAGATGCATGACTTTGTACGTGTATGCCATATATATTTACCTCCTTGTAACTTGCTCATTATAGTATATTTTAACTTCCTCAAAGAGGAAGGGATAAAGAACCGCTCATTGAATAAATACGCTGTTGCCCAAGTTTTGGAGTAATCATCTTTAAATTTTTTAAGATTATCTTCAGACTTCTCTTTTATACTTAATATCGTCAAAGCTTTATATTTGAAGGGAGACAGTCAAAATGAAATTAAATAACAAACATAAAGGAACCCTTTTCCTTGCCTTCTTAGCAACTATGGGGTTATCAGCATGCCAATCAAACAGTAATAACGATACAATAACGAACACTCAAGCAACTGATGAGACAAGCTCGTCACAAAGTTTAAGTACTCAATCAACAGTGTCAGCCAATGCGACGATTCAGTTAAAACAAGATCAAACAACGGTTGAAGGAAATGGCGTGAGCATTGATGGAAATACCATTACAATTACATCAGGTGGAACGTATAACATTAGTGGAACATTAACTGATGGACAAATCATTGTAGATAGTTCAGATGAGTTAGATGTCGAGCTAGTATTAAATGGCGTCGAGATTACTTCCTCAAGTAGTGCACCTATTTATGTCAAAAATGCTAAAAATGCAATCATTAACTTAGTGGAAGGAACAGAAAACATCGTCACTGATAGCGATTCATATGTTCTTGAAGATCCAACCAATAATGAACCTAATGCTGCAATATTCAGTAAAGATGATCTAAAAATTAAAGGAACAGGATCATTAGTGGTGAATGCAAACTACGATCATGGAATTGTCAGCAAAGATGATTTGAAAATTAAAAATGGAAATATCACCGTAACATCAGTCGGTGATGGATTAAAAGGAAAAGATTCAATTGAAATTGAAGATGGAACCCTTACCATTAATGCCGGTGGAGATGGATTACAATCAAGTAACTCCGAAGATCCAACACGTGGTTATATTACGATTGATGGTGGAACGTTAAACATTGTAGCGGGACTTGATGGAATTCAAGCGGAAACAAACGTTACGATTAATGGTGGAAGTTTTGATATTCAATCAGGGGGAGGAAGTACGAATAGTAGCTCATCAACAAATACTAACATGATTTGGGGGCAATGGGGAGCACCCGCTAGCCAAACGACTACGGAAACAAGCTCATCAAGCGCCAAAGGAATCAAAGCAGTTGTTGATATTACAATTAACGGCGGAACCTTTACCATTGACTCATCAGATGATTCGATTCACTCAAATGATTCAATCAATATTAATGGAGGAACCTTTGAAATTGCTTCTGGAGATGATGGGATTCATGCTGATACAACCCTTAATTTAAATGGGGGAGAGGTTAACATCACCCAATCATATGAGGGATTAGAAGCCACAACCATTAACGTTAACGATGGAAGTTATTATGTCGTATCAAAGGATGATGGAGTCAATGCTGCTGGAGGGAATGATGCCTCGGCTACTAGTGGACGTCCAGGTCAAAATAATTTCTCTGCTTCTAATGGAATGATTTATTTAAATGGTGGATTACTTTATGTTGATGCATCAGGCGATGGATTAGATGCGAATGGATCCATTGAAATGAATGGTGGAACCGTGATTGTCAATGGACCGACAAATAGTGGAAATGGTGCTCTTGATTATGATGGAACTTTCAATATTAAAGGTGGAACATTAGTCGCTGCTGGAAGTTCTGGGATGGCGCAAACTCCAAGTTCAACTTCTTCGCAACCTATTTTAAGTATTGGAACCTCATTCTCTGAAGGAACGCTGATTAATATTAAGTCAGAAAATGGGGAAGATATCTTTACGTTTGCACCTGCTAAATCAGGACAATCCATTATCATTTCAACTCCTGCTTTAACATCAGGTACAACCTATACGGTTTCAAGTGGAGGAACGTCTTCTGGAGTCGTAACAGATGGAATTTATACTGAAGGTTCATACTCTGGTGGAACAGAAATTGGTAGTGTCACACTTTCAAACACCATCACAACGATTGGGCAAACTCAAGGTTCAATGGGAGGAGCCGCTGGTATGGGCGGAATGGGTGGTAAAGGACAACGCCCGATGAATTAATCGCAAAAAAGACACAGATAATCTGTGTCTTTTTTGTTCTATCTCCCTCGGCTCATTTCTATACTAAATTATAGATATTTATGCCATTCATTTAGGGGGAGACGATGAGTTATCAAAATGATCAAGTGATTAAATGGGCCCTTAATACCATTAAACGAGAATATGCTGAAGATGTAAGTTTGTTATTACTCTACGGATCATATGAAAACGGAACGTCAAATGACTTGTCAGATGTAGATTTATATTTTATTCCAAAAACAGAGCGTGCTTATGAATTAAGTCAAACATTTATTATAAAAGATATTGGTTATGATTTATTTCCAATGAGCTGGCATCGAGTCGAGGAGATTGCAGACTTTAATGACCGTTTAACGCCTTGTGTTGGAGATGTAAAAATTTTATATGCAAACTCGATTGAAGATGAGAGACGATTTAAGCATTTGCAATTAAAACTTCATAAACATTTAAGTGATCGAGCATTTATGTTAAGTAAAGCGAAGCAACAACTAACAAAAGCCAAGAAAACAATGGGGGAACTAATCCTGGCAAATTCAACGTGTGAATCAAGACTTCATGCCGCCTCTATTATCTGTCAATTATCAGATTGTGTTGCTTTTTTTAATCAAACGTACTTTCATCGTGGTCTTAAAACACAGGTGGAAGATTTAAAACAAATGCGTAAGCTTCCGCTTCATTTTTTAGAGTTATACGATTTTATTGTGACGACAACTTCTAATCGTGATCTTCAATTGGCTTGTATGGCGTTAATTAAAAGCACGGAATTTTTACTTAAACAACAGGATAATCAAAAACAAGACCTTGATTATGAAAAACTGATTGGGCGATACGAAGAGCTTTGTTCAAGCTTCAATAAAATTTATACACAGTGTCAGCTTCAAAATGCGGCACTCGTCTATTTAAGTGCAGCACAAGTTCAAGTAGAACTTAACGAAATAACTGAAGACTTTCATTTTCCGAGATTTGACCTATTGTGTTATTTTGATGCTTCAAATCTTGAGAATTTTTCAATTGAAACCTTTAAAATTGAAAATCAATTCATTACTACTTTAAAGGAACACTCGATCCCAATTCGCTCATTTGCCACCATTGAAACGTTCCTTGAAACACAGTGATTTGCTAGAAGTTCATAAGTTGGGTATAATAAAGGAATAAAGATATATTGATAGGTGAGAATCATGTTTTTTATAGGAATTTTTGGTATTGAAACAAAAGATCAAGAAATTGGACCGCTGACACCGATCAGTTGTAAAGGATGTCAACAAACGGTACCCATGACACTTTTTAAACACTTTTATGTCTTTCACTTTTTCTTTATTCCACTGATCAAATGGAAGACAACCTACTATGTCGTTTGTTCAAATTGTCAAACCATTGCCATCATAGATAAAGAAAAAGGACAGGCCATTGAAGCGGGAGAACAGTCTAGTTTGACATTCTGGGACTTAGAACCCCTTCAGTCACAGATGTCTTCTGCTTTAACTCATTGCAAACACTGTGGTAAACAAATTGATCCAACTTATGACTATTGTCCTCACTGTGGAACACCACAATAAAAGCCAAGAAATCTTGGCTTTTTTATTTTTGATTTAACACAAAGTGTTCAATAGCGTTGGCAACACCACCTTCTTTGTTAGACGTGGTAATAAACTGAGCGGCCTGTTTAACATCCTCAGTTGCATTGCCCATGGCTACCCCAACCCCAGCAAATTGAATCATTGATAAATCATTTTCGCTATCGCCAATACACATCACTTCATCCGGTGTTAGATTAAAATACTTGGTTAACTGTTTGACAGCTTCACCTTTAGAGCTACCTTTTTTCATGACTTCAAAGTTGTTTTTCCAAGATGAAACAACTTCTAAATGAGGGCACTTCGCTTTAATTTCTGCTTTTACTTCATTTAAAATGTCTTGGTTAGGTGCCAAACAAACCCCTTTTAAAATTTGACCTTCATAGTGTCCGTAGATTTCATCTAAACTCGATAAGACAACTAGTTGGATTTGTTCGTCTTCTTTTAACATTTTATTCAATTGTTTATAAAGATTCGTCTCTGGTAGTTCTTGCAAGGAGATAAGTCCAAAGTTAGCCGTTAAATAGGCGAGAAGCCCATGCTGTGTCGTAATCTCTAAAAAATCACGGACATCCTCAATCAATAGCGGATTTTCATAAATGGTTTCTCCATTTGTTCCCCCAATAAATGCTCCATTTGAGGCAATAATGGGCGTCGTTAACCCAATGGTTTTGGCATAGAGTCTGGCACAATTATAAACACGTCCTGTTGTAATTGCGACATGAACACCTTGCTTAACAGCCGCTTTAATGGCTGCTTGATCTACTTCACTCACTTGATGATCATCCATTAATAGGGTTCCATCCATATCAATACAAATTAATTTTATCGCCATGATTCTACCGTCCTTTACAAATAAATTTATTAGATTCTCCTTTAAATATTATTCAGTAAAACGGACACATTAAACCTCAAAAGGGTATTTTTTAATGAGAGGAGAAGATTCAATGGGACAATTTTTACTAATTAGTTTAACGTTTCTTGTTATTTCGATTTTAATTTTTCGACATCGAACACTTGATTTTGGCATTTTGAAGACGATTCGCCACCTTATTTTAGAGATTAATCGGATGTATCGACTCTTATTTCTTGAACGCTCTTTATTAACACGCTTCGTTCAAGGTGGATTTATTATTTTTGCACAGGTTTCAACGTTTGTGTCACTCGCAACAGGAATCTTTCGCCATCTTAGAGTTGATGCTTCTATCCTCCATTTTGAACCCCTGATTAAAGGAGGGATTGTCCTCTTTGCCTTTTTATTAGTTCACTATGCGATTGGTTATGTCCTATTACTAAGTAATAAAATTCATCTTTTCTTCTATCGTGTCGAAAATCAGAATCTTAAAATGGACTTTATCTTAAGTTATACGATGATTAGCACGTTTTTATTAGTCTTATTACTATTTCCAGACCAATTTGCTAAAAATATTTCCATTAGCTTGATTGGGATGGGGATTTGCTATTTCTTGAACTTAAAGACCTTGATGACGATGATGATTAATCCAACCTACGTCAAATCTGTTCAACAACAGCAAACTTCTTTTTCAAGAATTATGATCGCTGCGATTTTAATTCTAATAATGCTCATTTTAAATCTCTATCTGATTGTCTGTTTAGTCTCTCATCTTCCACATGAAGCACCTGTTTTTTCCAATGCCAACAACTATTTTGATTTATTTTATTACACCATTATTACCTTTACAACCATTGGATATGGGGATATCACCCCCACCACGATGGCGGCTAAAACGATCTCATTGCTTATCTCAGTAACTAGTGTGATTTGTCTCAGTATCTTTTTAAGTACCATCCTATCTTATCGTGATCAAATTAACGATAACGAAGGCAATTCCTAATCATAAAAAAAGGGGAAAAAAGCAAAAACAATGAGGATTTCAGGATATGATTAAATGAAACGGGAAATTTGAATGATTTTATCAATATCACCTTAAACAGAGATCTAATAGAGCTCTGTTTTTTTGACTGTAAAAGGCGAAATTTCATCTTTTTGGGTTATTCAATCCCGCTGATTGTCATATATTAGTAGTAAAAAAGGGGGGATCAGACGATGTTAGATCAAACCATGCTTCGAATCAAACGAAATATCAAAATCTGCCTGAGTGAAATTGAGGAAATGTTAGAAACGAGTGACAGTTTGCTTTTTAATAACAACATTGTCATTTTAGTTGATCGGCAGCTATATCATCAAGTAGAAGACTGCCACAAGCAACTAGCAGAAGTCGGTGCAGATTTATATAAAATTTATGCAAATATTGATGAAGAATATACGTGGAATGTCCTTGAATTGACGATTTTAGGGCACGATTTAATTGAAAAAATGAATGACATGATTCAGATTATTGAGGACAAATGGACAGAATCTGATATTGATGTGAATAAATACCTTTTTGCCGAGGCAGCTCTAGACCGACTCGATAATGAAGAAGTCATCTTAGATATTGATGATTTAGAATATGTGGTTGACCATCCAAAGCATTACTGGATTTGTCTATATGTGGTCCACGAGAAAGAACACGAAATTTGTCATTATGCTTGTTTTAAAACAAAACGAGAAGCCTTAGTGTTCGCCATGCAAATGCAAAACTGTGGGAAAGACTGTATTTTTAACCGATTTGAAATCAAAATATAGGCACCGGGGGATGACTCCGATTTAAGAAACGAGAGAATGAGCTACCTGAGTGAGGCAAACGCCATTCTTTAAACGGTGAAGAAGAGTGGCAGAACAGTTTGTAAAAAAATTAGGATGGGAGTTCTGTTAGACTCTGCTGTGATACTTAGTAAGCGGGAATAAAAAACACACCGTTTAAACGGTGTGTTTTTTATTGATTTAAATGGTCCGTTAAAGCATCAACTGTCACAGTCAACAATCTCAATTCTTCTAAAATCTTCTCGATATGATAGTTAAAGATTGAATCAATAGGTTGCTCTAAGTGAACGTCTCCTTGACAACCATGATGGAAGAAATCAATGATTTGCAAACGATTTTTAATAGTTAAATCGGTTTCCTCAACACTTAAACAAGCAATACATTTGGCATGAAAATAAATATCATGACAGGCTTCAATCGTAACTTTTAATTGATTTAAAGAAACGGGATTTTTATCAAAGCGTCGATCCGCACAATAATTCTGATAAATCGTATTTAAACGACTTAATTCTGTATGTAAGCAGTTGACGTCTAAATCCTGATGAATGAGAATGTTTTTTACTAAGTTTTTCGTCATGTCTTCAATGGTTTCAATTTCCTTTGTTAGCGTTCCTAGGTAATTCGGTTGCGCAATCACATAGTTCACAAAAATCCCAACAATGATTCCAATCGATGTATCCGTCGTGCGTAAAATCGAATAGATTAATGGGTCTTGACCTTGAATTCCAATTAAAATAGAAACACAAACCGTCGAAGCAATGATAATCGATGAACTAATTTTAAATGAATTACAGCAAACAATCGTCATAATAACGGCTAGACCGATAAATAGTGGACTATGTAATTGAAGTTGAGCAAATAAAAAGCCAATGATCGCTCCCATAACCGTTCCGAGCAATCGATTTTTTCCTGCGACTAATGAACTTTTCATCGTATTTTGCAGTGCAAAAATCGTCCCAATGACAGCATAAAACACATTGCTAATTAAAAAAGTTTGTCCTAAGTAGAGTGTCAGGACAACGGCGATTCCTGTTTTTAAGGTCCTCATTCCAATATATCGTTTAATTAGACCTAACTGTCTCATAAGCTGTTCCCCTTTATTTTTTAAATCATCATTAGTTTAGCATGGCAAAAGACTGACAAGCAAGAGAAGTTCCATTCAATTTTATTATTTCTTCTCATAGTTTATACAAATTTGACAAAACTACTAAAGATTAAAAAAATACTACCAAAAAGGAGCTGTCAGTGAGATATGACTAGACCAGATGCTTCATTTCCAAGCACTGCTAAACCTCAAACTCAAAATAAACAACCCGGAATTGAGTCGCAAATGGATCCGAAACCCATTTTTGAACATCCTGAATACAATAAATCGGGTGGGCGATTGGATCAAAAAGTAGCCATCATTACAGGAGGCGATTCTGGAATTGGTCGAGCCGTTTCAATTGCTTATGCAAAAGAAGGCGCAAAAGTCGTCATCGTTTACTATGATGAAGTAGAAGATGCAGAAGAAACAAAACGTATCATTGAGGCCCACCAAGGGGAATGTTTGCTAATTCAAGGAGATATCGCCGATCCTAAGTTTTGTGAAGCCGTCGTGTCAAAAACGATGTCTACCTTTAATCAAATTAATATTTTAGTGAATAATGCTGCAGTTCAATATCCTCAAAATGACTTAACTCTGATTAAAGATGAAGACTTACATAAAACATTCGCTGTCAATTTTTTTGGTCCCTTTTACTTAACACGCGCAGTTTTACCTCATTTAACCGAAGGAGACTGTATCATTAATACCACATCCATTACAGCGTATGAAGGGAATGAAACTTTAATCGATTATTCCTCTACTAAAGGGGCTTTAACAAGCTTCACGCGTTCGTTAGCGACAAATCTAGCGAAAAAGAAAATTAGAGTTAATGCTGTCGTACCAGGTCCAATTTGGACTCCTTTAATCCCAGCGTCATTTGATGCACAAAAAGTTTCGCAGCATGGCGCTAATACAGCTCTTGGTCGCATGGGACAACCTGTTGAATTTGGAGCAGCCTATGTCTTCTTAGCCTCAAATGATGCGTCTTATATGACAGGTGCCACGCTTCATATTAACGGTGGTAGCATTATCAATTGCTAAAACGATAGATGATCTATCGTTTTTTTATTTTCACAAGATAAAAAAACGAACAAATGTTCAAAAGATAAAAAAGATACTTTTTTTAAAAATGAACATTAAAAGTGTGATTTTTTCCACATTTTAGATGATAAAACCATTAAAAAGGGCTTAACGATAGAATAGGGGTTAACTTTTCTCACCGCCCCAATAAAATACGAACGAACGTTTGTCAGGAATTGTGACGATAAACCAAGAATATTAACTCATGATTATTGTCATTTATTCATTCAATTCTCCGTATGATGTCACATAAATGTTAAAAAGATAAGGTGATTGTCATGTGTGGGTTAGTTGCATTAATAAAACAAAAGCAAATCACCGTAAATGATTTAGCTTTTTCATATCAGGCTTTACAAAAAATGAAACATCGGGGACCTGATGATCAAGATTTGTATTATAAAGACCACCTCATTCTTGGATTTAATCGATTAAGCATCATTGATTTAAAACAGGGGGTCCAACCGTTTCATCGTGATGACTATAACTGTCATCTCGTCTTCAATGGCGAAATCTATAATTATCAAGAACTTCGAAATCAATTAGAAAAACTCGGTTTTTCCTTTGACACTCAATGTGAGGCGGAAGTCATTCTTTGTTTATATCACCTACTTGGAAAAGAATTCATTACACAGTTACGTGGCATGTTTTCACTCGTTTTATACGATGAACGAACAGAAGAGCTCATTGCTGTTCGGGATCGATTTGGAATTAAACCGTTGTATTATTATGTAGAAGATGATGTTTTATTCTTAACGTCAGAACTAAAACCTTTTAAACAATCTACCATACCTGAGGCTAGTCTTGATTTTATTGCTTTACAGCATTACTTTACCTTTCAATATATCCCAGAACCTTTGACGTGTTTGAAAGATGTCAAAGTATTAGAACCCGGAACTTATTTAACCTACCAACGAAATAAAGGGATTGAAATCAAAGCTTATAATACCATTCAATTAATTCCCCATCATCAAATCTCATCGTTACATAAACATCAATTAGAAACCGTCATCAAAGAATCTGTTCGTGCTCACTTACAAAGCGATGTAGAGGTCGGATGCTTCTTATCAGGAGGGGTGGATTCGACTATCATTACAGCTTGTGCTAATCAATATCATCCAAAAATTAAAGCCTTCACGATTGGCTTTCACGAAGCGGGATATAGTGAAATCGAGGCCGCACGTGAGACCGCCGATTTTTTAAATATTCCTTTATACAGCCGATTCATTACCGCTCAAGAATTTATCGAGGCAACCAAAACAGTCATTGATTATCTCGATAGCCCGGTTGCCGATCCCTCCGTAACAGCCATTTATTTAGTCGCTCAAGAAGCGCGTAAACAAGTTAAAGTCATTTTGTCAGGTGAGGGGGCAGATGAACTGTTTGGAGGTTATCGGATTTATCGTGAGCCTAAGTCACTTGAAGTCTTTAATTACTTATCACCTAATACGAAAAGAAGTTTACTCACGTTATCTCATTTGATTCCAACTGGAGTAAAAGGGAAGAGTTTCATCGAAAGAGGATGTATCCCCCTAAAGGACCGGTATGTTGGAAATGCCTTTGTCTTTAATGAACGTGAAAAACAACAGTTGCTAAATTTTTATGATCAAAACTTTACGTTTAAAGACATTACCGCACCACTATTTGAACAAATTCAAGATTTAGATCCTGTCTCTCAAATGCAAATGATTGATCTTCATACCTGGCTAAGAGGGGATATCTTGGTCAAATCAGATCGTCTATCGATGGCACATGCCTTAGAAGTACGTGTTCCATTTCTTGATCAAAAGGTCTTTCAACTAGCAAAGCAACTGACAACAAATGAAAAGATAGGGCAGAATCAAACGAAAGTTTTTTTGCGAGAAGCGTTTAAAGAGATGATTCCACCTCATGTGTATGAGGCCAATAAAAAAGGGTATCCCGTTCCATTAAAGACCTGGCTCAAGAATGAACTGTATGATGAAGCCAAGCGCTTAATTTTATCCCCTCAGTGTGAGCATTTAATCAACCAAAAATCAGCACTTCGGTATCTTGATCAACATGCAACCGGGAAACACAATCACGCTCGTAAAATTTGGGCGTTGATGACCTTTGTAATGTGGTACGAAAGTTGGAAAATAGAGTAAACCAAACTCGTCAAGTATAAAAAGGATATTTTCATGTTATAATAACTAAATAATACTCTTTTTATCTAATACTGGAGGCACTTATGAAACCAAACTACTATTTTATTACTTTTACAGTGGCCATGTTAATCGTCACTTTATTAAACTTTTTAGTTGAATTAAATGCTTATACACCTCCAGTTTCTGAATCTGATCAAGCCGTTATGGGACAAGTACAGGATGCGTTTAAAGTTGTCGATTATCCTATGACGTTAATTACACTTGAAGAACAATGTATTAATGAAGAATCCTATCAAGTCCCTTGTCATGCATTACAAGACGTCCAAAAGGGAGACATCTTAATTTCTAAATCAAGTCATACCTTGCTTTTTCGTCACGGTCATGCCGGGGTAGTGGTTGATGCAGAAGCGGGACTTGTCCTTGAATCACTTGGTTATGGTGAAACCTCAACGCTACAACCCCTTTCTAAATGGGATTATTATCCGACTGTTAAAGTATTACGTTTAAAAGATGCCACGCCTGAGTTAATGGACCAAATCGTTGAAATTGCCCAAACACAGTTTTTAAATTTAGACTATAATGTGTTTGTCTCTAAAAAAGATTTAAGTGCCACGCATTGCTCTGATATTGTTTGGAAAATATTTAATGAAGTAGGGATTGATTTAGATAGTAATGGAGGACGGACAGTAACACCACAAGATATTGCAGCTAGTGAACTGTTATACGAAGTGGAATCATACGGATTTTCATCGGAAAGAGAATGGTAAGATAACAAATGAACGCGCTAACCTTAGCGCGCTTTTTATTGAAAATCTAAAAATTTATACTATTTTTCCATTTGTATGAATGCTGTATTCCTGTACAATAATAAGGTAGAAGTATTAAAAAAGAAGGGGCGTTAATCTTGCCATTAGCAGAATTTAAGTATATAGAAAAAGCGTTGGCTACACTGGATAAAAAAAGTGAGCAACTCCAAATTATTTCAACTTTATTACAAATAGAGTTCGAACAAATTGTTAACTTATATGATATTGAATATTTAAACATTACATCACGTGTTAAAAGCCACGATAGTTTAAAAGAAAAAATCTTACGTCAAGGATACTATAAAAAATATAATGATCCGATTCGTTTAATCTACCATCTATCTGATTTAATAGGGGTAAGAATTGAATGCCGTTTTGAACAAGATGAACGTGAAATTTATAAAATTCTCAGAAAACATTTCAATATCCGAAATGAAGAAGGGTATTACTACAATGACATGAATCCAAATGTTAAATTGAGTTTAGATGGTCGACAACCACAAAAACAAAAAAATGGATTCAAAATTTATCGAATTGATGGCATCATCACCGACACAAATACGGATTTACCATTTGAACTTCAAATCAAATCACTCGTTAATACCTTTTGGGGAGAAATTGAACATAAAATCATCTATAAAAACTATAGTTACCTACTAGTGGATGACTTATTAAAAGAGATGATGCATTCGATTAAAAATAACTTGGCTTTACTCGATAAACAGTTATTAACTATTTATCGAAATGTTGAACAAAATCAAACCGATGAAGATTACCAACGTAAAGGATTTGAAGATATGTTAGCGAAGATGTGCAACGATGTCTTTGCTAAAAAAATAAAAGCATCGATTGGCATGAATGTTAATATCAAAAAGGCCTGTCAAACCATTATGAAATATACCTTCTCGCCAACGGTTGGATTTGAATTAAATCAAAACACAGCTACCTTAATTAAAGCCCTCGAACGATTATCCGAAATTTCAAAACAAACCGTTCATTTCAATGTTCCAATCAAGTTTGAACGTGATCCGATATATACAACACAATTCCAAAAAATTGTAGGTCCTTATTTTATTGATGTCATGAATAAAGAATTTCATTGGAATTTATTCTTCATTATGTTATTTGAAATCGAACCTCAAGATAATGTTGGGGACTTTGAAAAGTTTATTGGTTTCTTAGAACAGGCTTATCAATCCTCACCGAGTGTCACACGTCTTAAAAAAGTGCTCTACTCACAACTTGAAGAACATAGTGATGACATCATGGAACAAATTATGGTAACCTTAGCTAACAGTATTATTGCAACAGATGATATTGAATGTATTTATGAAGATAGTATTAGTGACGTTACGAGTGTCATGATTGATGTCTTACGTGATATTACCTCACAAATTACAACGATTGACCAGTGGCGTGACCAGCAAGATGTCTTATTAACTGAATTAAGTGACCGATTTAATGAAGCATTAGAATAGAAAAAAAGCGCAATTTTTTAAATTGCGCTTTTTTTCTTAGTCAACAAAGTATGATTTTAATTCTTCTGTTGTTTTTGAAACAGTTAAAGCTAACATCAATTGGATGCGAGCTTTTTGACCATTTAAATTACTCGCTAAGATAGCCCCCATATCGCGAAGCTGGGCACCACCACCAAGATATCCATAAGATCCAAGCACTCGTCCTTGTAAACAACGTGAAACAATGACCACCGGAATCTTATTTTCTGTTGCGGCCTTTATACCTTCTAACATTAGCGGTGGAACATTTCCACGTCCCATCGCTTCAATGACAATCCCTTTAACGTTTTGGCTCACTAGGAAGTTAAGAATGGTTGAATCCATTCCAGAAACGGCTTTAAGCAAGTGAACATCTGATTCAATTTGATTTGTTTCAATGTGGGGAGTAGGGGCAGAGCTTTTATGATAATAAATCACTTCATCTTGATCAACAATTCCAATAGGACCAAATTCAGGTGATTTAAAGGTATCAAGACTCATCGTATGTGTTTTCGTCACTTCACGAGCTGTGTTGACTTCATTGTTTAAGACAACCAAAACACCTTTTCCACGAGAGTTTTCGTGAGCAGCCGTACAAATAGCTGCCGCTAGATTACTTGGTCCATCATATCCAAGTTCCGATCCATTACGCATCGCTCCAACTACAACAACTGGTTTTTCAGATGATAGCGTTAAATCTAATAAATACGCAGTTTCTTCTAAGTTATCCGTTCCGTGTGTCACAACAACTCCACAGATATCCTCTTGTTTTAATTTATTTTCTACGACTTGTTTTAATTCCATCATTTTCTCAGGTGTCATATGAGGCCCTGGTAGAGCACCAAATTCAACAATATCAAGTTCAGCAATTTGATCAATATTCGTAACCATTGACATGATATCTTGACTAGACATTGAAGGGATAGCCGCTTTTAAACGAGGATCAACTTTCATTGAAATAGTCCCACCGGTAAATACTACTGCCACTTTTTTCATCATAATAACCCTCCAAATTTCATTTTTCTACCTTTTTTATTTTACTCATTCTCCCATAACGTTGCAACCTTTATTCCAAATAATCCTCTACTAACAATAATCTGGATTCAGCGTGCCTAAACATTCTTATCTTGCAAAACTAATCGTGAGGTAACATCCTGTTTTCTAACAAATTTTAACCTGAACTTTTTATTTAGACGTGTCAATATCATAAGACTCCATCATTTTAATCGTTAAAGTTCATTAAAGCGTAGCAATCTATATCATAAGCTATTGTCATTTTAAAAAGACGATACTAAGTCACCTTACGCTTAATAACAGAATTTAGATTGACTGAATCAACTTTCATTCTAGCGAAATAATTGAGAAGCGAAGTAAAGAGGAGAGGGAATAAAAAAAACTCTCCGCTATGAAGAGTTTAGATTACTATATATTATCCGGCACAGAACGATGAGCTAATCCAATCACAACATCATCTAAATGCAATAATCCAATACTTAAGAAAATACAAACGGTTAAATGTTCACGATGACGTGCAATTGCAATCTTTCCACCAGCATTTAATCCATTTGCTTTCATCGACACTTGCATGATCGCATCTCTGGCAGCACCTGCTACTGCACCATCTAAAACCATGCATTCTTTAGTAATGCCCGTTTTTCGAGAAGCAATAATGGCACGTTCAATAATTTTTGGGATTGATTGAATTAAATTTCCACCTACATCAACTGCCGTAGCATTAATTCCATGTTCTTTTAATTGCTTGACAAGCTGATCTTCTTCATTTCTAGACGAAGTCATCGCCACTTTAACTGCCGCTTTAGTCACATCTAAACTTGTAAATTGATTCATCTACTTAACCTCCTTACCACTCTTAATAAGGTTACACCTTTTTTTTGTAAAATTCAAAGGAAAAATCGTGTTTTTTTATTAGGTTTTAATCCTATTATGCTCAAAAAGAAAAAGGGATAGTCATCTAAGCGCCCTAAAAGGTTTAACTCAAGACTCTCCCTTTAAAAAATTATGAAAATAATAGTTCATCACTGATTTGACCACCAATATTTTGTTCAAATTGATGTAATAATTTTTCAGGTGTTAATTGTTTTTTCTCATCACCTGAAATATCTAATACAACATGGCCATCATGTAGCATGATTAATCGATTACCATAAGTAATCGCCTGACTTAAATTATGTGTAATCATTAAGGTGGTAATATTTGAAGTTGTAACGATTTGATTCGTCAATTCCATAATTTTTGCTGATGTTTTAGGGTCCAGTGCCGCTGTATGCTCATCAAGTAACAACAATTCTGGTTTAACGAGTGTTGCCATTAATAATGATAACGCTTGTCGTTGCCCACCTGATAATAGCCCAACAGGGGAGTGCATTTGCTTTTCTAGGCCTAATTCTAATGGGGTAACAAGTTCTTTAAATAACTTTAAATCCTTTTTAGATTCTAAAAAAGATAATCCAAATCGTTTCCCTTTATTTTTAGCTAATGATAAATTTTGAGCAATCGTCATAGAAGGAGAGGTTCCCATCGTTGGATTTTGAAATACCCGACTAATGAACCTTGTTCTTTCATATTCAACTGTATGTGTTAAATCTTCTTGATTTAAGAAAATTGTGCCACTATCAGCAGAAATTGAGCCTGATATTAAATTTAATAATGTGGATTTTCCGGCGCCATTACTTCCGATGATGGTCACAAATTCACCATCTAAAACCGTCAAGTTTAAAGAATCAAAGATTCTTTTTTCATTAACTGTGTTCGGATAAAAAGTTTTGCTCAGTTGTTGGATCCTTAACATCTCTTATCCCACCTT
Organism: Turicibacter sanguinis; assembly: GCF_013046825.1. Lineage (NCBI taxonomy): Bacteria > Bacillati > Bacillota > Erysipelotrichia > Erysipelotrichales > Turicibacteraceae > Turicibacter > Turicibacter sanguinis. Next base: position 2,594,468 of record NZ_CP053187.1, read on the forward strand.
TCATTTCATGTTTTTTAAAGAGAGTAACTTTAAAATGATAATGATTTAAAGCTAGAGCCAGTGTCACAATAGCAGCACTTAGTAATTTTAAATCATTAGGTGGAAATCCAAATTGCAAAGCAAGAGCTGTACAACCCTGATACAAAATAGCACCAATAATGGCCGTGGTTGTTGGAAGAATCCAAGATGATTTTTTAAATATCGCTTCTCCGAAGATAACAGCCGCTAATCCAATGACAATCGTTCCAGTTCCCATGGTGACATCAGCATACCCTTGATATTGAGCACTTAAAGAACCAGCTAATCCAACTAACCCATTAGAAATCATTAAACAAACAATCTTCACAAAACCGATATGAACACCGAGTGTCGTGACTAATTGAGGGTTATCTCCTGTTGCTTTGACCATAAATCCAAATTTTGTTTTCAAAAACAAATCAACCAATAACTTCACCACCATGACCACAAGAACAATCGTAAGCAGGGTAGGGAGGGATGTTGAAAAAAGATGTTTTTGATTAAAGAGTGCAATATTCGCACGATTCCCCATCACTCTTAAGTTAATAGAGTACAATCCACTCATCACTAATATTCCTGAAAGAAGGTTCGTGATTTTCAATTTCACATGTAAGAGCCCTGTCACAGCTCCTGCTAACATGCCTCCAATAAATGAAATGAAGATGGCAACAGAAGCATTTATCCCTTGGGTTAAAAGTAGGGCAGTGATTGAAGCGCCTAGTGGAAACGTCCCTTCAACTGATAAATCTGCAAAATCCAAAACTTTATAGGTTAAGTAAACACCGAGTGCTAAAATTCCAAAAATCAAACCTTGTTCTAAAACGGTTAGTAGAACGGTCATACTAGTCACCTTCTACAATTTCAGCTTCACTTAAAATATCCTCAGGAATCACAAGTCCAATCGCATCTGCATTCTGTTGATTTACAATTAACGTTGTATTCTCAAGCGTATTAATGGACATAGTGCTCGGATCTTTTCCTTCTAATACTTCGACTGCCATTAATCCAGTCTCATATCCTAACTGGTAATAATCGATTCCTTCTGTGGCAACTCCACCTGCAGTTGCCATTCCTTCTTCACCCGTAATGACAGGTACCTTTTTCTCCACGCAAGCATTCCATAACACCGGCATCGCACTGGCTACTAAATTATCCGTTGGGGCATACATCACGTCAATTTTATCAATAATTGATGAAACAGCAATTGGAATATCATTCACAGAAGTTATCCCCACTTCTACAATCTCATATCCTAAAGATTTAGCAGCTTCTTTTGCCATTGAGACTTGGACTTGTGAGTTCACTTCACTTGTTGTATAGATGACACCAATTGTTTTAGCATTCGGTACAAGTTCTTTAATTAAGTTCATTTGTTTTTCAACAGGTGTTAAATCACTCGTTCCTGTTACATTAGTTCCCGTGACATCCCAATCTTTAACAAGTTCAGCTGAAACAGGATCAGTTACAGCTGTAATGACGATTGGAATCTCTTGCGTTGCATTATAAGCAGCCTGAGCAGCTCCTGTTGCAATGGCAAAAATCATATCCACCTGATTTGATACAAATTGTTTAGCAATTGTTTGTGTCGTCGCCATATCTCCTTGAGCATTTTTTAAATCAAATTTAATATTTTCACCATCCACATAACCTTCAGCTTCTAGTGCTGCCACAAATCCTTCATAAGAGGCATCCAGTGCAGCATGTTCCATATACTGTAAAACTCCAATCGTTTTAACGTCTGAATTTTCTTGCTTACTGCATCCTACGAGAAAGCTACCACAAAAAACAATCCCAATCCCTAAAATGTTCAACCATTTACTAGCTTTCATACCATCATTCCTTCCTTTTTCCTTCCTTATGCAATTCAACTGATAACTGATTAGAAAAACTCTCCATCTTGGAGAGTTTGTGAGTCTAATAGAGTACTCGAGATTCCATGTAATCAATCATAATCTCACAAACCTTCTATTGGGTTATTCTAATCATCCTACTAGATAAATTCCCCTTGAATTTATCACCCAAAACACCAATATGTGGAAATATCGTGCCCTGAATTATGATTATTATATGACCGATGCCTAGAAAAGTCAAACCATTTAAAAGTTAATTTTTTCCATTTTTTTTAAAAAACAAATAAAAAAAACACTGTAGCAGTGTCTTTTCAAATACAATATAGATACAACATAAATAGAGGTATGAGAAAGAGAAGAAAGGTGAGCTCTAAGTTGTAATGTCTAAGTTGGGCTCAATCATATTATGGTTTGAATTTAAAATTATATACAATAAATCATCATAATATTTAAAAAAATAAAAAAACACCATTGCCGGTCAATGGTGTTTTAGGAATGTAGGTAAAGATAAGGAGTGTGAGCACAACTGGCTCATTACTATTATACTTTTAAAAGATTAAGAGTTTCAAGACATAACAGACAACAAACCTTGATTGCTGTTTTATCCCTCCTTTCTTTCGATTTTCTTTGACAAAATACCTTGAATTCTTTTGCTAAAACAGTAAGAACTCTATTCCAATCTTAACAAGATGTAGTATTTTGTAGTTAATCATCTGATCTAAAAATATTAGGATTCATTTTATTATGATGACAACTTAATGCTTGATGAGCAGGTCCTTCTATTACCTCTCCCGTATAAGAAAATCGTGATCCATGACAAGGACAATCCCATGTTCGTTCAGCCGTATTAAAAGCTAGCTCACACCCTAGATGAGGACAGGTGATATCAACTAGATAAAGAAGCCCTTCTTTATCTTTATACAAACCATAATTTCCTTCGTTAGTGGCTATAATGGTTGCTTCATCAACACCTAATTCTACGTTTTTCTCACCTAATTTTAACTTACCTTTTATGTATTCAAACGCTACCTTTGAATTGTAAGCGATTAAATTCTTAATTGCCATTTTAGAGTTTAAACGGCTTGGAGAGAATAGGGCAGTATACGGACTATCCATCCCTCTAATCAATTGATTTAAAAGAAGAGCCGCCGCGGTTCCATTACTCATTCCCCATTTACAATATCCAGTTGCAACGAATTGATTTAAACAATCTTTATGAAGTCTCCCTATATAAGGCATATGATCAATCGAGACAACATCTTGTGTTGACCACTCATATGAAATAGCATCCGTTTGAAACTTTTCTTTTGCAAAGTTAATCAAGGCTTCATAATTTTCATTCGTATCTTTCACGGTACCTGGACGATGATTTTCACCTCCAATTAAAAGAAAATTTTGATACGTCCGAATGGAGCGTGTTGGCGATTCATACGAAATATACATTCCATGGGGTAGGGAAGAAGCATTCTCAACCGCTATCAAATAGGAATGACTCATCTCAATTTTAGAAAAGAGAAGCGATCCATCATCATAAAATGGAAAATGACAGGCTTGAACCACACGCTTAGCGTTAACCTTATATCCATTAGATGTGATGATTGAGGAACTTTGATCCTCATTGAAAACCATCTCACAGGCTGTTGTATGCTCATAGATCGAAATATTAGAATACTCAGCTAGTGCCTTTAATAAACCGACTAAATACTTTAATGGATGAAACTGTGCCTGATTTTTAAATGCAATGGCCTTTTCAATTGGAAAGGGGAGATCGAGCGATTCTACCAGTTCACAATCCATGTTTAGTGAACGACAGGCTTCATATTCTGCCTCAAATTTTGATAAGTTTGATGCCTCTTGGGTAAAGACATAGTGGGGGAGTCTTACAAAATCACAATCAATCTTTAAATCATGTATCGTTTTCGCCACAAAATCAATGGCTTCTTGCTGTGATTCATAATATAGCTTTGCACCATCATAACCAACATTTTGAATTAAATCCTGATAAATTAACCCTTGACCAGCAGTTAATTTCGCCGTTGTATAAGCAGTTGTCCCATGAATAACTTGGTCTGAATCAATCAATGCAATCTTTAAGCCAGAATCACGTAACAAATAAGCCAACGTAATCCCAGTTATTCCGGCACCCACAATACAAACATCAACAGATAGATCTTCACATAGCGAATGATAACTAGGAACGACCGTCGTATCTAACCAAAGTGGAACTTTCATTTTAAAACCTCCTAAAATAGACTCAATATAGTTTGGAATTCAAAAAAGGAAACTATGTATATCTTTTATTTTTATCATTAAGTTTACATAATATACATTATAGGAAGTTATGGTGGTTGATAAAAAAGCTAACTAGCCGTGCCCTTTCACAAACTCTTTTACCTAAAAATTAAAAACCCAGACACATTAGGTCTGGGTTTTTAATTTTTTTATTTAGGTTGCCAATAACATCTTTTTGGGGAAACAATTTTTTCTTCAGCTTTTAATTGTTTCATCGCTTTTTCGACGTCTTTCTTTTCAAGACCTGTTAACTCTACAATTTTACCATTGTTAAGAGGTTCTCCAGCATTTTTCATCGCTTCAAGAATTTTTTCTGTATTTTCCATGCTTAGCACCTCCTGTCTTCATTTATAATGACACTATCATAATTCATCTACCTAATATTGTCAAATAATAGGATAAAATATAACGTTTTTTAATCAGTCTTCGTTTTTAGAACCCTTAAAGACAGCGAAATTCGATTATTTAGATAACTGATCGATATAAGTTTTAATCAGCTGCTTGACTTCTATTTCCGTGAAACCAAGTTGTTCAAAACCGCCAAACTCACAATTAACACTCCCTTTAATACTTTTAAAAAGATCATTCACTAAATATTTTGACTTAGTGTACGTAACTCCATCTTCAAGTCGATAGTTATATTGTAATTCAATCTCTTTTAAAAGATAGGTCTTCTCATTCATTTTAATCTCTCCTTCTAATACCGATTCATTATCGTTTTCATCTTTCTATTATAGCAAATCGCCCCTATTTCGCTGACTTTTTTTATCAGACTAATCAAAACTAATCTTTCATCCTGAAGCGTTAATACTTAAACTTTTTTCTTAACGATTTTAAATAGTAAAAGAAAATGGATACTAATATAATCGAAACGGCTATCCCTATTCCTGTACTAAATGTATTATGAAGATGACTTGAAAACTCAGGTTCATCATTTAAAATAAAAGCTCTCATCGCATAATAAAGACTTCCTCCGGGTACTAATGGAATAACAGATGGCACTAAAAAGACAATAGCAGGAGATTTTAAAACACGGGCAAAGATTTCTGAATAAGCGGTTGCAAAAATTCCTGCAATTAAGTTACTTAAAAAAGCATCTTGATGAATAGAAAAGAGCCATAAATAAATGGTAATCGTAACCATTCCCCCAATCGTACCATAAATCAGTCTATCTTTCCTTACTCGAAAAAGGAGTGCAAACCCTAAACTCTCAATGGTTGCACTGATGATTAAAATCATATTTTCTTTCATTGTAATAGACCTCCCATAAAGTATAATGCTAATGAAAATCCACACGCAATGGCTGACGCAACTAAAATTGACTCAAAAAATCGCATTAAGCCAGCTAATAAATCTCTAGATAAAATCTCTCTAAAAGCTGTCATTATTCCAAGACCCGGGATTAAAACCATAATATCTCCAATCATTATCTTATCAATGTTTTTTCCAATCCCTAACTTAACTAATAAAATCGTCAGCATTCCAGCGAGCATGGAACACAATACCATATATAAGACCTGATTCATGTAATCTTTTTTAAAATAATTATCTAAGTAAAAAATAAAAGCTGCCACGATGGCAGATGGAACCATGTCGATGACTTCTCCTCCAAAGTAAATACAAGAACTTGTCGCAATAAGAATACAACCCAAGCAGACAGAAAAATTGATTGGAGGGCGAGATTGTTCCAATTCATTAATTTTTTCTCGAACTTCTATACAATTTGGTGCTGTCTCGCAAATCAGACGAGATAACGTATTCACGCCTTCTAACCCTTCAAGATTTGTACCATAAGAATATATTCGCCTCGTTTGCGTAATAATGTCACCATCAGTTGTTTGGATGGTCGCAATAATTAATGATCTGATCGCAAAAACATCAATTCGTTTAACTCCATATGCTTTGCAAATCCTAATAATAGAATCTTCAACACGTCCAATCTCTGCACCACATTTTGTTAGCTTCTCGCCAATATCTAATGCAAGCATTAAAACTTGCTGTGGATGATTCTTTTCTTCATTCATGACGACAACTCCTACTGTTAACTCTTCAATCTTAAACAAATGTTTTGTTAATCTTAACGTTCTATTATTAGTATTGACACAAAAATGGTGAATCATAACTAATTTTTACTAAGTCAGACTTTAAATGGCCTAAATTTATTTAACAAAAAAACCTATTAAATAAATTTAAGCCATTTACTTAATAGGTTATTCATGTCACTTTCTAAGCTCGTTTTATCATTTCTATTAGGAAAATAAATGTTTTTTAGTTGTGATGTTTCAAGATAGACTTTCCTCTCTTAGTAAACCTAGCTTAACTAACTGTGGCTTTATCCTCATTTTTACCTTTCACCAAACTTATTCCAATACCAAAAATAACGGTTAATAGGACAATCCCCCATCCCCCAGCAATTAGATTAGATACTGGATAACCATCATATGGTGTTGTTAAATTTGTGATTAAATAGGTCACACTAATAAATAAGAAGATAACTGGGCAAAGGTATTTGATGCAGGCACTCCACCACTTTCCATATTTAAAATCGGTATTACTGTTGAGATAGTCGCGGATGTTATCCGCTCCAAATACCCATCCTAAAGCTAAACATTCAACGAATCCAATCGCAATTAAATTAAAGTCATTCACAAAGTGATCCACAACATCTAACCAATAAAGTCCAGCCCGCGTCGCAAAAATTAGACTCGATGCAAATCCAATCACACATACCCATAACGTTGTTTTGGATTTATTCCATCCAAATTTATCAACCACCGCTGTAATAATAGCTTCAACAATCGAAAAGGCAGAATCAATTGCAAGGGTAAATAACATGATGAAAAAAACAAGAGAAAATAAAATGACTACCAAACGGCCACCTGGCATTTGAGCTAACGCCTCAGGATACGTTACAAAAGCTAGCATAATCCCCGTATGCTTCATTTGTGAAATCGGTGTTCCACTGACTGCTGATAAGTATCCAAGTGTCCCAAAGGCTGCGATTCCGGATAAAAAGCTAATTCCCGCATCTGCAAACCCAATGATCATCGCATCTTTTGTTACTTCTGCCTCTTTGTTTAAATAACTACCGTAGGCCACCATAATAGAAAATAAGATACTCAAACTAAAGAATATTTGACCGTAAGCTGCCGCCCACACATTAATATCTAGTAATGCTGACCAATCTGGAACTAAGTAATAACTCAAACCGTCAAATGCTCCCGGTAAAGTCATCGCACGAATAATTAAGAAAACAAGTAAAATAACAGGTAAAATAACGGTATACTTCACGACTTTCCCGACTGATGTGACTCCGTGACGGATACAATACCAAATGCAAACCCAAGCAAAAATAAGTGCTAAAAACACCACAGGACTAAAACCACCGAAATCAAACATTCCACTCGAAACCTGTAATACATCCCCCGTAAAGATATCAGCTGCCCCTTTTTCAATCCAAGGTGACTTAAATGACAGCGCCACATACTCAATGACCCATGCGACGACCACTGAATAATACGCACAAATACAAAATGCTGTTCCGACTCCCCACCAACCAATCCATTCAAACTTTTTATTCATTTTTGCAAAAGCACTTGGAGCACCAGACTGATATTTCTTCCCGATAGATAACTCAAGTGCTAATAATGGAATTCCAGCTGTTAGTAACGCCACAAAATAAGGAATTAAGAAGGCACCTCCCCCATTTGCATACGCAATCCCCGGAAATCGCCAAGCATTTCCAAGTCCAACTGCCGAACCAATGGCAGCCATAATAAAAGTACTTCTTGAACTCCATTGTTGTCTTGCCATACACTCATCCCCCCTGATTTCTAATCTATAATTAACTCTTCTTGATCATGATTTCCCCTTCATAATCAAACAATTAATTACCAATAATTGTAATTAAATGTTATTCTAACATATCTCATCAAAAACACAAGACACATTTTAGACATATTTATAAAAGAAAAAAATCGCTTTTCTCTAAAAAATAGAAAAGCGATTTTTAAATAAAATTTGAGAAACTCAAAGAATGATGCACACTTTATTCATGAAATAGCCTATGTACGAGAGTGCACTAAACAGACATGATTAAGATACTGTTACAAAAATCGAAGCAAATGAATCTACAATAATTCGATGTACTGTCCATATCCCGCTTCTTTCATGTTTGATTTTGGAATAAAACGTAAGGCAGCTGAATTAATACAATATCGTAAACCACCCGATGATAAGGGTCCATCATTAAACACATGACCTAAATGAGAATCTGCTTTTTGACTTCGCACCTCAATTCGATGCATCTGATGGGACCAATCGGCTTTCTCCTTAATCATACTCCGATGAATGGGCTTTGAAAAGGCAGGCCACCCACAGCCCGAATGAAATTTATCACGTGATAAAAAGAGGGGTTCCCCACTCACAACATCAACATAAATTCCTTCTTCAAAATGTTGATCATATTCATTAGTAAATGGAGGCTCGGTTCCATTATTTTGTGTCACTTCATATTGCATCGGAGTTAATCTAGCTCTTAACTCGTCTTGAGTTGGTTTTTGATACTTCATCTAACATTACACCACCTATAAAAAATTCATATGCTTTATTATCGCCCAATCAGTGAGTCCCTAATCTGTAAGTAGCTGAAAATAAAAACAGAGGGATTAAACATCCCTCTAGCGACCTACCTGGTTTCGATAAACTAATATAGCAAACTCAATTTCTGTATCAAGTGTTTGAACTGAGTTTAACTTCATTTGATCTTCTCGGCCTGTTTTATAATAATACGGTGTCATCATAAATAAGCTAACGATATCATGATTATTTGTAAGATGCATCATCTCTTTAATATCATGTCTTTCAATTAACTCAAAACCATCTACCTCTAAATTCTCAATGACATTTTCATAAGGCGTGTCATATACCGCTTTTTTTAACGACCATAAATGTTTCTCGAGTGGAATGACTTTAATTAAAAGTCCATATTCTTTTAACGCACGTTGACATTCCTCACCTAAAAACGGAGCAAAAATAGAAATGATGATGTCACATGATTGATCCGCGACTGGTAAATCAGCAATACTTGCCACTGCTAATTCAATCTTTTTATTACGTTTGGCTGCATAATCAACGGCACACTTTGAAATATCAATCCCAAGCATCTTAATGTGCAAAGACTGCTCCGTTAAATGCTTTAGTATATGATCCGTATACCAGCCCTCACCACAACCAGCATCTAAGATTACATCCTGATCTTTGGCATACTTGTTTACAACATCTTGCAGTTTTTCACGTAAAACATTGTAATAACCTGATTCTAAAAATTCTTTTCGGGCCTGAACCATTAATTTATCGTCACCATGACGCTTTTTTTTCGTTTGTTGTGACATTAAAAGATTAATGTATCCACTCTTTGCTCTATCAAAGTTATGTCCCTTGTGACATTTATAGCTTCTTTCTTCTACTACTAATTGGGTTTGACAAAGCGGACATATAAAATTACTGATCATGATCCATGAACCTCACTTCATAACTATATTTTTATCTTATTATATCATAACTGACGTAAAATGATTAAATTGACTATTCATTAAAGATTCTGTTTAATTCTGGTCATTTTTGAAGAATTTTAATTATTTCCATGGTGATGATTTATTTCAAAATTAAACCACACCTTAGCTCGTTGGTTCCAAACTTCATTTTCAATCAATCCATCATGAAAATCAGTTGCTTCAAATGAGCGTAAGAAATTAATATTGGCATTAAATCCTTCTTCAATCGACTGTACAATTAAACGAGCCCATATCGGTGCCACTTCATAAAGCGAGCTCTTGTGCATCGTTTGTTTAAAATCCTCAACTGAATACAATGCAATATGATGACTAGCTTGCCACTTGCCATTTTCAAAACTTAAGATAGCATACTCAGCCCCACTCCACTGATTAAAATGGACTCCCGCTGCACCTGGATTTAACACCAGTGTCTGATTCACTTCTTTTTTCCAAGGTCGATGCGAATGTCCACAAACGAGTACTTCAGTTTGACAAGCTTGAACTGCTTCTAATAAACGATCTTGTTCTTTATCCTCATATAAGTGCTCACTAATATGAAAGGGTGATCCATGTACAATCCTGATACACCCACACTTCCCACATGACCTCACACACGAATCAGATAACCCTTTAATATACTCCACATTTTCTTTCGTTAACGTTTTCGCCGTCCATACGACACTTGCCATCTGTTCATAGTTTCTCCAGTGTTGGTTCTCACCTTTTAAATAACTCAAAACATAATCTTCACGATTTCCTTTGATCACCGTTGCATTCAGGGTCTTAATATAATCTAAAACCTCATTAGGTTGCGAACAGTCTGCGATTAAATCGCCTGCAATGATATAATCACTGATTCCTGCTTTATTTAAGTCGCGAATAATCGCCTTCAAGGCATGTAAATTCCCATGAATATCTGCTATCACACCTATTCTCATTTGACAATCCCCTTTCTAAGGCTTTTATTATATCAAAAAAGAGTCATAATTAAAAAATTACGACTCTTTTTTCTTATTTTATTGCGATTCCAAATTGGTTAACACTAATCGAGCGATGGTAAATGCCATATTCATATCGCTTTCATCGTGATTGGTCAATAAAATAACGGATACTTTATCTTCTTTATGATGCAAAAGCATGGAATGCCATCCAATCAAGTTACCAGGATGGGAAATCGTATTCTCAAGATACATATCAACGTACCACCCATAACCGTAATCCTTATTGCCAATTTTAGAATACGGTGTAGACATCATCTTAAAACTTTCCTCAGAAATCAACTCATTTTTAGCAAGCGCTCGATCATACTTAAACAAATCCATAACGGTTGAATGCAAACCACCTGAAGCATATCCAAACGAAGGATTCAAAATCTTCGCATTATAACCCTCTGCAATATTTCCATTATAAGCGGTTGCCATATTATCTAGTGGCACCGCATCCATATTTAATCCTGAATCTGTCATCTCGCAAGGCTCTAAGATATTAAGTCGAACATAATCAGCATAAGACATTCCTGTAATTTGCTCAATAATGGCCCCCAGAAGATCATAACCTAAATTTGAATAAATCGCATAGACTCCTGGTTCTTCATAATACAGATTATTTTCCTTAAAAGCATCTGCAATCACCTGATCAAGCGTCGTCGCCTGATTATAATTCGTCAAATCATCGCCTGAATAAAGAGCCGAGGTGTGGGTTAGCAATTGATGGATGGTAATTTCTTCTCCATGGGGTAACGTTGGAAAATACGTATCAATCGTTTGCTCAAGAGTCAATTGCCCACTTTCGACTAATTGTAAAATGCTAACAGCCACAAATGACTTTGAGACCGAAGCAATCTGAAACTTTTTATCAATTGTCATCGGTTCATGATTTTCAACATTAGCTAACCCATAACCTTTAACTAAAATTAAATCATCACCTGTTGAGACTAACGCTACTCCATTGAATAACTGCTCTTGCAAATAAGCATCAATTGATTTTGCAACGGTCTCATAATCCTTTGAAATTATTTCCGTCACGATTTCCTCTTCGACTGTTTCTTCTTGAGATGCTATATCTATAACATCACTCTCTTCTAGTGATGACTCCATTTTAAACTCTTCATGTCCACTTTTTTGACAACCACTCAATAATGCAGTAACGATTGCCACTGCCAAAGCTCTTTTATTCATAAATCCTCCCTTAAAACATCGACCCTATTCCTTCTAAACTCTAATATCCTCCCTTCGTTACTAGTTTATCATACGATTCAAAAAATTCATCTCTTTTCTGTCGATAATTGTCATTTTTGTACAATAATTTTATATCCCTTCCACAAATCTTTCTCACTATAGGATAGATCTTTAGATGACTGAATTCACATAAAAAAATAAAGATGAACAGACTCATCTTTACCTTTTTGTCTTTTAATATCCAAGTTGATGTTTAAATCGATTCACAATTTCAGAGCCTTTATAAACGGATAAATACTTTTCAAATAATAAACGATAACATGGTAACTTAGACTCATTTAAATCAAATGATAAATGAATCTCATTTGGGTCGACTTGAAAATTAACACCTTTATCATAACCATTTTCAATACCCAATGCATACGTTCCCCAATCAGAATAAACATAGCATTGATTTTGTAAAATATCGTCATCACTAATCGGTAATAAGTTTCCATTATCATCAAGTGTTGCTTTCACATTTTCAATCGGATTTATGAAATCAACATAAATATGCTTAATCTCACAATCTGCATTGACAACTTTGAATTGAATCTCATTATGATTTACTTCTTGTACCTCTAAACAGACATGATCATTTTGATAATACTTTCCTTCATGTGTCAGAGTTTGAATCCCTTCTTCACTTTCAATTGAAACTGATTTAAGATAATTAAATAACTTGTAAATCATGACTTTCACCTCAGCAATTTTGTATTTCTGAAGGATTACATAGTTTAATGAATAGCATGAGTCCATACAGCTACTTTCACGACCACCATTATCAGTTTGAAATAGATTTCAATTCTAATCCTATATGGCTTATTATATGTCTGGTAAAAGTAGAATATTCTTTCTATAAAATGAAAAGTAGCGCAATGCGCTACTTTTTAAAATTAAATGTGTTAAACAGCTAATGGAATCACTCGCTCCCATGGAAAATGCGGTTGGCCAAAGTGTCCATACGCTGCTGTTTCTTTAAAAATCGGTTGACGTAACTCTAACATCTCGATAATCCCTTGAGGATGTAGTTTGAAGTTTTCCTTAATAATAGAAACTAATTTTTCGGTTGAAACTTTAGCTGTCCCAAAGTCTTCAATTAAGATTGAAGTAGGTTCTGCAACTCCAATAGCATAAGATAATTGAATTTCACATTTATCAGCCAGTCCATTTGCAACAAGATTCTTTGCAATAAAACGTGCCATATAGGCTGCACAGCGATCGACTTTTGTTGAATCTTTTCCTGAGAAAGCTCCCCCTCCATGGCGGGCATAGCCACCATATGTATCAACTATAATTTTACGTCCTGTTAAACCAGCATCCCCATCAGGTCCTCCAACGACAAAACGTCCTGTAGGATTAATAAATAAACGTGTTTTTTCATCCATTAACGTTGTCTCAATAATTGGAGAAATAACATGCTCTTTTAAATCAGTAACGATTTGAGCATGAGACACTTCTTCATCATGTTGAGTTGAAATGACAATCGTATCAATACGAACTGGCTGATTTTGTTCATCATATTCAACCGTTACTTGTGTTTTACCATCTGGTCTTAAATATGAAAGTGTTCCATTTTTACGAACTTCACTTAAACGTTTAGCCAGTTTATGTGCCAACGAAATCGGTAATGGCATAAATTCTTCTGTTTCACGGCAAGCATATCCAAACATTAACCCTTGATCTCCAGCTCCAATCACGGCTTCTTGCTCATCGAATTCTCGTGCTTCAAGTGATTCATTAACCCCTTGTGCGATATCTGGTGATTGAGCATTTAACTCAACCATGACACGACAGTTATTAGCATCTAATCCAATCTCTTTTGCTATGTAGCCAATTTCACGAATCGTTTCACGAACAACAGATTCAAAATCAACACTTGCCGTTGTTGTAATTTCCCCTGTTACTAACACTAAATCTTTAGATGCAACGGTTTCGCAAGCCACGCGAGCCATTGGATCTTGTGCTACGATGGCATCTAAAATAGCATCTGAAATCTGATCACAAACTTTATCCGGATGCCCTTCTGTAACTGATTCTGATGTAAATAATTTACGCTGTTTCATCGATGATTTCTTCCTCTCTTTTTTTACTTGATACTAATAAAGCAAGTTCCCTTAATACTTTACATGCCACTAACGTTGAGACATTCGATTGATCATAATGCGGACTTAACTCAACCAAGTCGGCTCCTACTAACTCAACCTCTGCGTTCTTAAGTGCCGTAAACACTGTTTCTAGCTCACGATAAGTAATGCCTCCCGCTTCTGGAGTTCCTGTTCCAGGGAAAATGGATGGATCTAACACATCTAAATCAAGTGTGACATACACTGGACATCCTTTTAAAGACTTCAGAACTTTAGCGACACTGTGAACCGTAAACGGCTCCATATAAGTATGGTAATCTTTTAATGCAAAATTAAACTCTTCCTTTGTTCCCGAACGAATTCCAAATTGAAAAATATGTCCATCCCCAAGTAAATCATGTATACGACGAATGACTGTCGCATGGGATAACGTCTCATTATGATACGTCTGACGCAAGTCTGTATGAGCATCAAAGTGAAGCACATGAATATCTTGATACTTTTCAAAAAGAGCCTCCATGACTGGAAGAGTAACCAAATGCTCTCCTCCAATCATCAACGGCTTTTTCCCTGCTTCTAATACTTCTTTTGTCACTTCTTTAATTTCTTCTAGACATTTTATTGTATTACCATTCGATAAATTGACATCCCCTAAATCACAAATCTTGAAGTCTTCTAAATCTAAATCAAGCAATGGACTGTAGGTCTCGATTCCTTCTGATTCACATCGAAGTTGTCCAGCCGCAAAACGTGTTCCAGGACGATAAGAGGTCGTTCCATCAAAAGGAGCCCCAAAGACAACCACTTCTGCTTCTTCAAAACTGACATCCATTGCCATAAACGTTGCACGATTACTTAATCGTTTTTGCATCTTCTAACATCTCCTTCACATAAGTTGGGAGCATAAATGACCCCATATGTAAATCTGTATTATAATACTTCGTTTTCAACCCTAAAGCTTGCCATTTATCTACTTTAGCATCTAGAAGTGGATCAAGCGTTTTAGAAGCAAAGCCAAATAACCAATGCCCTGATGGATAAGTTGGAATATGTGCTTGATACACTTTAGAAATTGGGAAAATTCGATGAATCTTCTCATGTGCTCGCTTCATTTCATGTGCATTATGAGCAAAATATGGACTTTCATTTTGATTCACTAAAATTCCATCTTTTGATAAAATACGATAGCAATTTTCATAGAATTCAGTTGTAAATAACCCTTCTCCAGGTCCAATTGGATCCGTTGAATCCACAATAATTAAATCATAAGTTCCTGATGTAGCGTTTGCTACCCATGCCACTCCATCTTCAAAGTATAAGTTCACTCGCTCATCCTCTAATTTAGAGGCCGTAATCGGTAAATATTCTTGTGAGGCTCGAACAACTAGCTCATCAATTTCAACCATATCAATCTTTTCGATTTGAGAATATCGTGTTAGTTCACGAACGGTTCCACCGTCACCGCCGCCGATTACTAGCACCTTTTTAATGGCTGGATTCACACACATTGGGGTATGTACAATGCAGTCATGATAAATAAATTCATCTTTCTCATTGACCATCATTAATCCATCTAACGTTAAAAATGTACCGAGTTCTTCACTTTTAAATACATCAACTTGCTGAAAATCTGATTTCTTTGAAAATAATTGCTTCTCAACCTTTACTGAGAAACGTACCTTATTTGTCCATTCTTCTGTATACCAAAACTCCATCTTGATCTCTCCTTATCTTTGTGACGCTATCCAGCTTGTTCGACTGGTTTATGTGTAATTAATCCTAAATCTTCTTTACTATGTTTCTGAATTTTAGAGGTTAATCCTCTTGGAATTTCAATTGATTCACTAAATTCTGCTTTTAATAAGTCTTCTAAATATTCAAAACTCTTCCATGGATCAATATCGCCACATGTAAAGAAATCCGCTGAAGCAAATCCATACTCCGGCCAAGTATGAATCGTTAAATGAGATTCTGCTACGATAACAGCACCACTTACGCCCCATGGATTAAAATGATGGAAAACCGATTCAACAATCGTTGCTTTTGCTTCAATGGCTGCCTCATTCATTGATTTTTCAATATACATTGGATTCTTTAATACTTCTTTATCGCAATTATAGTATTCAACTAAAATATGGCGACCTAATGTTTCAACTTTATGCATCTTTTAGGACTCCTTTTTTGTTTATTTAATGACTAAAATGTGATCTAAATTTTTATCCGTTTGATCCGTTAAAAAAGCACCACTTTTAATTAACTGTTTTAAGGTTCGAATGACTTCATTTGTAATTAGTTCACCTGGTGCAATAATTGGAACCCCTGGGGGATAGGCTAAAATAGATTCTCCCGAAATTTTCCCTGATGATTCTTCAAGAAGAACTAACTCTTTCTCGCTAAAATAAGCATCACGAGGTGAGAGTTTAACTTCTGGTTCAATTTGTCGAGTAGGAATTAAATGACTTGTTTTAGCCTTCGTATAACGTTTAGATAACAAACGAAAAGCTTCAATTAAACGCTCAATATTTCGCTTAGAATCCCCTAAACTAATAATAGCTAAGACGTTATTTAAATCCGCCATTTCAAGTTGGATGGAAAATTCCTTCCACAACAAATCGTATACTTCAAAACCAGTCATCCCAAGTCCGGCAACATGGATTCCAAGTTTGGTCACATCAAATGGACGTTTAGAATCCTGAGGTTGAATGGTTTGAATTCCTGGAATTTGATTGAGTTGTTCTCTCGCATAATGACTTAAGTTAATGACATGACTTAATCGTTTGTTGCCATGTAAGACTAAATTTTGTCTCGCTCCATCTAAGCTTCCCATAAGTAAGTATGATGCGGATGTGGACTGGAGCATATTAATGACTTGTTGAACTTTCATGACATCCACTCGACTCGAATTGACAAGCATGGCTGATGCCTGTGTGAGTGCCCCACCTGTTTTATGGAGACTGACACAGGAAATATCTGCCCCAAGCTCCATCGCTGATGGAGGCAATCCCTCGTGAAACGGAAAATGCGCACCATGCGCTTCATCGACTAACACTAAAACATTTCGCTCATGACTGATCGTAATAATGGTCTTCAAGTCCGTCACAAATCCATAATACGTTGGATTGAGCAAAAAGACGGCTTTAATTTCTTCATCGCTCATTAATGCTTTTTTTATCTCCTGTGGATCCACATTGGCTGAAATTCCTTCTTTACTTCTAAACTCAGTCGGTAAATAAACAGGAATCGCACCACACAAAATCAATCCGTTAAGTGCAGACTTATGAATATTACGTGGTAATAAGACTTTATCACCTGGTTTTAAAACAGACATTAACATGCAATGAATCGCAGACGTTGTCCCATTTGTCATAAAAAAAGCAGCATCTGATTGATAGGCATCAGCAAGTAGAGCTTGTGATGCGGCAATGACCCCCTTTGGGTTAGAGACATTGTCTAGAAGTGGCAATGAATTGACATCTAATTTCATCAGCTCCGTTCCAAAATAGTCTCTTAGTACTTTCACCCCAACGCCTCGCTTGTGTCCTGGTACATCAAAAGCAGCAATATCTTTCTCACCATATTGTTTAAGAGCGTTAAGCAGTGGCAACTTTTGATGATGAGTTTTTTGAAATGCCAATTCTCTGTTCTCTCTCAATTCTTTTGCACTTAGTTGCAACACCTTTTTCCCTCCTTTCAATTAAAAATCTAAGAATATAACACGTTTTGTTTAGTATTTATAAACTTTTTGGGTAAAAAAATATATTTTTTTCCAAAAAAACAATAAATTAAACAACAAACAAAAAATATAAATACCCTAAAAAATACCTTCTAATCGGTGATTTTGATACCAATTATTGTTTTTTAAAGCATTTATACATCGATTAAATCCAACTTTCAGTTGAATTACGATTAGTTTATTATATAAATTTAATAAAATCAATACTTTTTTTGATATTTTTCTCACTTTTTACCTCAAGTAATAGAATACTAAACTTTTTGTTGTATTCAATTTTCACAACTAACACTATACGTAAACAAAAAAATCACCGCTATTTAAGCGGTGATTTACACAGGCCAACCCTCTTTACAACATACATTTGTTCATCACATAAAGTGACAAATACATTAATTCGTTCATTTTCTTCTATCACTAGTGCTGATATCAAACTAGTCTAGGCTGGCATTTTTTTGTTTTAAAACTTCTACTAAATCCTGTTTTTCTTTTGATAACTCTTCAATTTGCTTTCGTGCCTTTTCATTCACTTCTTCAAGTTCTATAGCAGCCTGCTTCTTCATTTCCAATTGCATTTCACTCAAGGCTAACTGATGATTTCGTCTCTCGAATTCAAACTCCTGTTGAAGCGTTTGGATTGCTATTCTTTTCTCTTCTTCCATCTTCACTTTCAAATTTTGTTGTTCTTCTATCTCTTTTTGTAACTGGAATTCTTGGCGTTTAATTAACGCTTCTTGATCCTGAACCAACGCCTTTAACTTCACCGACTCCTCAAGCACCTGATTTGCCGCTTCTATTTTAGCTTGCGAATCAGCAAATACTTTCTCTAACTGACTATTTTTATCTTTTAATAACTGATTTAACTCACGAATATTCTCTTGCTCCTCTTTTAAGACACCAAAATCCTGAGACATCTTCTTGAGTTTATCCTTTAAACCCTGTAATTCTTTATCTTTTTGCTCTATAATCTCCAATTTTTCGTTTAGAGCCGCAATTTCTTCCTCTTGTTTATGTCTTAAGATTGATTCCTTATTTTTAATCTCTAATTCACGCACTTGAGTTCGCTCAAACATATTAATATAAATATCATTCATACGTTTTGTAATTCGTTGTAATTCTTCTAAGTCTTGATTAAACTGAGTGGATCCATCTCTAATTTGCGCTAACTCAAACTGTGACACCATGACTTCCATTAATTCTTTGTTATTAATCCCATTTTCTTGCGCTAAAACGAGAAACTTCTGCTTTAATTCCTCATCAATTCGCACACTTAATACTGCATCTGCCATCTATCTTCACCTTTTTCCATCGCACTTTTTTCTTTATTATACCCTATTTTTTTATTTTTTGCTACCACCCCTATTCCATGTGCACAAAAGTATACATAAGTATACAAACTCATACACCGACGTAAATAACGTGTTTACAATAGTATACGAAAGTATACACAAAAACTACGATAAGTTTATATTCAATATAACTTTTATTATATTGAATATAAAAAAATAGCAAAAAAAATAAAAACAGAAAAAGGGATGAAAGAAAAAAATAAAGAGACCACAAAAGAAGAACAAGAAAAAAGCGAAGAGATGAGTTAAAATATGGAAATTTATTATTTACTTATAAAGAAATAGCATGAGGGATAAAAAATGCAGTCAAATAGTGATAGTTTAAGTCCTATGTTAACATTGGAGAAAAAACGACTAAACAATTCCGATCATGATGATGAAAATTGCAAAAATCGAATTTCGAAGCGACGTGTTATTTAACTCATAAAATTATAAAGATACACTCAAAATACTTGCTGAATAAAAGCTTGTTATGTTTGGATACAAGAAGCTAAGCTACTCATTTAGAATTACTGTCACACGTGAATCCTAATAACAAAGAAAATAGATGCGTTATAAAACAATTAAAATTCATTTAGAATAAAAACGAGTTAGTGTTCGACGCTAAAAAAACAAAAGAAAAGGATGAATAACTACATAAGTGACGTGAGAATACCGTTGATAGTCCCAAATCTGATTGTAAAAACAAATCGAAAACTCCTAGCTATTCCCTTAAGCGCTCAAGATAAACATTGTCTTCTTTTGAGCAAAAAGAAGCAATCTCACTCAAAATCTTCACAGCCCCGGGCGTATCACTTCTATGCAAAAATAAGTTAGAACTTCCGAACTATAAAAAAATCCTAATTCTCTATCGCCCCTCCTACTTCAAGCAGTCACATTTTTGAACAGTAAGCTAAAAAGGAGACCCTTATAAAAAAGCGTCTCCTTTTTCTTCTAATAATTCTTAGGAAGATTAAATTCTAAAACATCATACCCTTGTTCTCTCATTTGTGCTAACAATTCTTCAAGATTAGCTGCTTTAAGATATCTAAAATCTGATTTTAATTTACTTTCATTAACAATCCAAATTTCATCATGAGGATAGTAATGATCAATAATTTTAAAATGCCGCTCCATCTCCTCATCCCCCCTTTAAAAAGTAGCAACCAGAACTGAAATATTAAATCCTGAATCATCATAATCTCCCCATGATTCCCAAACAACGTCTTTATCCTGAATCACTTGATGGCGGTGTCTTGAATACTCGTCAATCAATAAAGAAATCCCTTCTTTCGTTTTTCCTGAGTGAACTAAACTCTGAACTTTTCTAATATTCTCTGTCAGTTGCGTAACCAATACACGAGGTAAATGGTGTGAGCATACATCTTGACGTAATTTTGATGGTTCTAATAAGATACGAATCACTAACTCCGCCTGAGCTCTCCCACTAAATAATTCTTTGTAATTAGTTCCTTGAGTCACCAAAACTAATTCATTCTCTTTGTGTTCATAACATCCCTTTTCAAGAGGATAATCTTGATACAATTCAAAAGGAAGTCCCTTTTCTTCGATTAAACGCTTCATCTTTTTTTGTAAAATCCAAGTGACATCACGGCTAACCATAAATTCATATTTAGGATATTCCTGTTTGATTTCCTCTAATGCCATAAAAAAAATCTCCTGGCCAATCATCACACACATCACCCTTATTCCTAAATCCCTCCTAATACATCCTATTCAAAACGAAAGAGGAATATTTCAATAAATTAAAACGTTTTCTCTATTTTTCTGTGATTCGCTTCATATAATCCATCATCAGACCAATTAATAAGATAACGCCACAACACGTTATAAAAATTGACGCATGATTCAAATGATTCATTGCAATCCCAATCGATGCCCAAATAATGACAGACGGATAAATAAAGTCCTGTTGTGTTGACAAAATAGTAATTGCGATAAATCCAATAAACATTAAAAGAAAAATTGTCCAAAACGTCTCAGATAATCCGAATAATTCAACACCCCAACGACTCTTTAACACAATCAAAGTTTCAATCAAACTAGCAATTGAAATCCAACTTAAATAAACGGATAATGGCACTCTAAAAAAAGATGATTTGCTAGTGGCATGTCGGCAAGAGATATAACTGAATACAGTCATTAATAAAGAACCTATGATACAAAAAACTGCAATTGGTTGACCAACCAACAACGATCCTCCAGCAAAGCAAAATACTAACGGGATAAAGCGACTCACTTTTTGATATGCAACATCGTATTCAGTAGACTTAAAGCCAAATCTTATAATCCAAATCCCAAATAATAAATAGATGATAATCCAAATCAAAAACGCGTAAGGTGCTGGGGTAATAAGCGGTTGAGCTCCCGCTACACTGAAGGCTGTTTTTCCATTAATAAAAAAAGAACAAACTAATAAAAATACATAACTAACCACATTAAAAAAAGTAAAAATAAATTTCTTATTCATCCCATTCTCTCCTATTTCATAAGACTTATACTTAAGCTTATGTTAAAACCTATCAAAGTCGAACTGATTTATAAAAAAATGACAACATAAATGAATAAATCTAAGAGTTGATAGATCATATAATCTACACAATATCTTTTACTTAAAGGTAGCGCTCATCTAAGAGTTTATCTCTCACTTAGCTTTCTGTTAACAACTTTATTCATTTGAAGAATGACTTATTCTTTTTTATTATCCTCTAACATGAAAAAAAGATAATTCCTGTTGAATACAGAAATTATCTTTACTAAATGGCGCTTATATCATGTTTTTAATAAGAGAACCTATTTTGATAACTTAAGATTTTTAATCGACTGATAAAGAAACATCGTCTATATTTACTGCCTCGATGCCGGCATTACCATATACGAATCTCACTTCTATTTGTTCAGTGCCAGCAGGTGCTTGCGAAGTAATACCACGATAATATGAGAAAATACTTTCACCTGTTGGAAGATCCCCACTTCTTATCGGAATTGTTAACCCAACTACATTAGAAGGTAAAAAAGTTACAGTAGCAGTTAGTGGTCCGCCAGTCCCCTGAGCGTTAGCAAAGAATGAAAACTCATAGTAACATCGACTATCATCAGAAACGTCTACTGTCTGTGTTAAAGTAGTATTACCTGATAATCTAACAGCTGATTGTCCTGAGTGAACTCGCCCCTGGGAAATTTGGCTAGCAGTTGTACCAGTAACAGTCCAATCAGTTGGAACCTCTGCTGCTGTAAAAGATTCAAATCCTGGATTATCTAATAACTCTCCTGAAGATTGACATTCACAGTTTCTAGTTGGTTCTTGTGATTCGTGTTTACAGCGGCAATGACAATCGCGATCATGATGATTGTGTTCATGACAATCGCGATCCATTCCATCATTTCCTGTTTGAACAATAAAGTAATTTGGCATTGTAACACCTCGTTTTAAATTTTTACTTTCAAGCTTAGATTCATAAGCTAAGATACTATATTCAAAGAAACTATCTGGTGTATAGACATAATCATTTACTTTAAGATTTTTTTATTTTAAGCTAATTTCCTATATTCGAAGAACCTATTTGAAGTAAAAAAACTCGTAGCAAATAAACTTCAAATTCGTCTATTTGCTACGAGCCTATAAGATAAAAGGACTACAACATAAATTTTATCGAACCTTATTTTCATTGTAAAAATTAAAATAAATCATCAATATGAATATAGTCCCCTGCATTATCTTTTAATTTATCTATCGAATGGACGTATCGATTGGTTGTCGCTATATTTTGATGAGCCGCAAAATCTCGAACTTTTTCAATACTTGCCCCACCTGTAATAGCAAGGGTAATTGCCGTATGCCGAGTTGAATGAACTTTTAAATGTTTATCTATCCCAGCCTTTTTACAAGTTGATTTCAACATATAATTCAAAGAGCTTGGATCAAGTTTCTCATTATTCCTTTTATTACGAGAGTGGCCAATAAATAAATATGATTCTGCATCCTGGATCATATCACGATTAGTGCGCTCGATATATTCTTCAATCAACCGCTTCAGACTCGACTGAATTTTTACCATATCTTTTTTATTTCCTTTTCGCATGACATGAATGACATCATACTCACCATATGTCGTAATATCTTTTAATTTAATATTAATCATTTCAGATTTACGAAGTGCAGTCGTAAGTGCTAAGACGATAATGGTTTTATTACGAAGTTCCACAATTTTTCTTGTATCAAAGATTGAGATCAGTCGTTGACACTCATCCTGAGTTAAAAACTCTGTTTCCTTATTATTCACCTTTGGCTTTTCATCTTTCAAATTTCCAAACGGGTTAAAATAAAGTAATGATTTTCCCGTTCGATTATCTTGATATTTTAATAGCCACTTATACAAAGAGCTCAGTGAAGAGACCTTGCGATTGATCGTAGCAGAAGCACATCCTTTTCCTTTTAAATCAAGTAAATAATGTTCGACATCAAACATATTAACTGCTATGATTTGTTCTAATTGAATCTGTTCAATATAATCAACTTGAAAAAAATCCAAAATGTCTCTTTCATATGAAATCGCAGTGTAGTGACTACTGCTTGCTTTTAAATTTAAAAAGTGACGAATAAAGTGTACTTTTTGAGATTCGCCGACGGCTCTATTTTGTGATAAAACTATCTCCATTCTACTCACCATTCTCCTGTTTATTCCACATTTAATCATATCACAACTTAAAAATTTTTGGATAATAAAAAATAAAATACCACAAATAACCACTCATCATTTAGAATGATTTAATCTTAAAAATTTGTTTGGCATTTAACCCCATTAATTTTTCGTAATCCGTATGACTTAAAGAATTTTTCAGGTCATAAAAATAATCTTGATAAATACGCTTTCCAAGAGTCTCCAATCCATCAATCGGATTATCACTTCCGAACATGATTTTATCCACTCCACAAACTTTGATGGCTTTAAGGGTATCTTTTGCATTAACCCAAGTTGTATCACCATAAAGATTCGGTAACTTTGAAATCAGTTTAATCGCTAATTCATGATCCGTTCCGAGCCCTAAATGCACCATCACAAAATTCAAATCAGGATATCGCTTGGCTACCTCATAAACATGTAACGGTGTTGAATACGGATCGTTTGCGGTATGAGTCACAATTGGAAGCTGATATTTTCGTGCCAACTCAAAATAAGGAATCATCCGTTTATCATCAAATGCCACCCTTGAATGATAAGGATGAACTTTTAAACCATAGATAACCGCTCGATTTTCTTCAATCAATGCCTCTAAAGAGGCATCAACCGCTTCAAGCAACGGTTTCACCCAGATTAAAGCACCTAATCGATTGGGATGCTGCTTTACAAACTTCAATACTCTCTCATTACTCTTTAGTTGTGAATGTTGAGAGCAACTTGGAATGAGTACTTGTTCATGATCAACTTCTGAAGATTCAACATTCGAAACTAAGCAAAAATCAATCGCATATCGTTCCATTGAATCTAGTAATACGGTTTCTGAGAGCTTAAAATTTAACATTTCCCCTATATGAGCATGCGAATCAATAATCATACTTCCACCTCGTTTTATTTGATGGACTTATTATACAATAAAAACAGAGATGGGTCACCTCTTGAAATATGAGAAAGAACGGTTTAAAAATGCACCTTAAATCCTAAATAACAAAACAAACAATATCCTTATATAATATAGAAAGAAAAAAAGCTTCCAAATAGAAGCTTTTAAAACGTATCTTTAAGTTTTATTCCTAGATAAATTTCACCAACCGCTGTGACAATAAGAGCCGTTCCAATCAAATACGGTGCTGTCATTAGTACTGTGAACGGTTGAAAGACCACAATGACACCAAATAAAATTAAAATCACATTATAAACTGTATAAGCATTTAACCCAAAATATCCTCTAGTCAATGACATCAATAACAAATAAATACCACGAACTAAGACCCAAATTCCGTAAGAGAAAATTAAAATATTAATCGTTGATAAGGGATAGAGCCATAAAACTAAGCCAAATAAGATATTAATGATTCCATTAAAAATAAAGAACCATCTTTCTTCCCGTCCACTTGTCCGAATAATCGTTGAAATGCCCACAATTACAAATAGTACGGCAATAATCGTGCTCATACTCATAATCGTTTCTATTGGGAAGATAAAGAACAAGATTCCAAGAACCCCAAAAATAATCCCTTCTATCACAAACATTTTTTCTAAAAATGATGACATCAAAAATCCTCCTTCTTATTTAAACGCCTCACATCGATGTGCCACTTCACCACTTGCTTTTGCTAACGCAAGTTCAATGCCACTATCATCAATTTCAGTTCCCTGAATGAGTAACGGTTCAATACACTCAATTCCTAAAAAACGAAAAACATCATAAAGATACGTAATTCCATGATTGACACGAGTTCAAACGAACGGAATACTCATACTTTTAAATGGGTAAATATCAGCAGATGATTGAATATAAATTGCCTTTCGTTTTTTAGTATGAAGTAGGCCTTTTACCCCTTTAGGAGAAATAGAAATCGTTTGGTCATTTAAAATCAAACAATCTAGGTATTGCTTTAATTTATAAGGGAATGATAACGTCCACATCGGTGCTGCAATGACATAGCGATCGGCACTCTTAAATTGGTCACACAGTTGTTGCATCCGATTGACAATGTTTTGATCTTGCTCACTTAACTGTCTAAATCGGTCGCCATTAACAAGGGTAGCGCGTGATAAAAAATGGTGATCATTTGGTTGTGGAATAGCATCATGAAAAACATTAATTTCTTCAATCACATACTCAGGATGCTGCTCTAAAAAACAATTTAAGAAAATACGTGCACCTCGTTGACAACTCGATAAAGATTCCGGCTTCGAACTTGCAACAATATACAATAACTTTTTCATAGAAAAGACACTCCTTATGATATACCTATTTTTAGTATGTCTCGTTTTTTCACCCTTATAACCTTAATTTATAAAAAGTTGTATTGAAACGATTCAACGTGTAATGGGTTACACTCTTAAAAGCCCTTTCTTATCCTGATTTTCTTCGCTATAATGAAAACAACAGTATGATAAGGGGGATTTAGACATGAGAAAGATGCAAACATTCGAAGCTTATGTGGATCAATATGAAACAATTACCGTTTATTTAAAAAAGACGTTTTATAATGGGGAAAGCTCTACTTTCCGTTTAAAAGATGAAAATTCAGCCTCAGTTGAATTAGAAATCCTTGAAAAAGTTGAAGATGGAGATTACGTTAAATACTTATTAAAATCTCCAAGCTTAACATTTGGTGGAGAGTATCGTGTGGCAGATGACCATAATTTACAAACGCCTTTACAATTTGGATATGTCGTCCGTACAAAAGAATTCGATGAAGAATTCTACTACGCGGGTGATGATTTAGGAACAACATACACAAAAGAAGCGACAATCTTTAAAGTATGGGCACCGATTGCAAATCGTGTAAAAGTGGATATCAAAGTTAAGGGTGATTATCAAACTTATGATTTATCACGTGAAGAAAATGGAGTATGGACTGCAACCGTTAAAGGTGACTTAGAATTAGCCTCATATGTTTACCTCGTTAAAGTTAATGGAACATGGAATGAGGCAACTGATCCATATGCCATTGCGTCAACTCCAAATCATAAACGTACAGTGATCGTCGATCCTGAAAAAATTAAAATTGACTCTAATCGCGAGATGGCACCAAAAGTACAGTCATATACCGATGCAATTATTTATGAAATGCACGTTCGTGACTTCTCAGTTCATAAAAATTCAGGAATTAAAAATGTGGGTAAATTCTTAGGAGTTGTTGAGGAAGGAACTCGCACAAGCCGTGGGACTTTAACCGGTCTTGATTATTTAGTTGACTTAGGTGTTACACATATTCAGTTATTACCGACTTACGATTTTGGATCAGTCGATGAATTAAATCAATTCGAAACTTATAACTGGGGGTATGATCCAGTTCAATACAACGTCCCAGAAGGTTCTTACGCAACAGATGTTTTAAATCCTTATTCACGCATCATTGAAATGAAACAAATGATTGCTAAACTTCATGAAAAAGGATTCCGTGTCACAATGGATGTTGTTTACAATCATATGTTTGATGCCGGATCATCAGCCTTTGAAAATATTGTGCCTAACTACTACTTCCGCCTAGGTGAAAATGGTGAAGTTTCAAATGGTTCATGGTGCGGAAATGACGTTGACTCGTTACGTCCAATGTGCCGTAAATTCATTATTGACTCAACAAAAATGTGGATTCGTGATTATGGATTTGACGGATTCCGCTTTGACTTAATGGGAATTTTGGATATCGATACGATGAACCAACTAACAGAAGAATGCCAGGCGATTGATTCATCTGTCATGGTATATGGTGAAGGATGGAATATGCCAACATTAATGGATGATGAATTAAAAGCGATGATGTTCAATAATGAAAAAATGCCAAAAATTGCGCACTTTAATGACCAATTCGGACGTGGAATTAAAGGATCACCTTTTGAAACAGAAATGTCTGATATTGGATACGGTCTTGGATACACAGGAGAAATTAATCGTGCGATGAACGTCATAGCGGGATCATGCACTTCTATTGGAACAAAACCAGTCTTTAAAGAACCAACCATGACGTTAAACTACGTTGAGTGTCATGATAACATGACACTATTTGATAAAATTATGTTATCAAATAAATGCGAATCATTAGAAACTCGATTAAAACGTCAAAAAATGATTACCGCTTTAATCTTAGTCTCTCAAGGGATTGCCTTCTTACATGCCGGTCAAGAATTTAACCGTACAAAAGACGGAGACCATAATTCTTATACGTCACCTGATAGTGTGAATAAACTAGATTGGGACCGCAAAGACGAATACATTGAAACAGTCGAATTCGTAAAAGGATTCATCAAATTACGTAAAGAATTAAAAGCTCTTCGCTTAAACACAGCAGAAGAAATAAAAAAACACGTGACTGTACGTAGTCTTGAAAATCGTGTGATTGAATACACGATTTCTAATGTACAAGCTTATGGACCATACGAAGAAATTAAAGTATTCATGAACCCAACACATACCTCAATTGATATCAAACTAAAAGATGATTATCAATTAATTGCCAATCAGGCTGGTGTCCTAACGGAACAAAACTCAGTCAATGAATTAACAGTTGATTCAATTGAATTAGTTGTTTTAGCAAAATAAAACAAAAGCCTTTAGGTCTTATGAAAACCTAAAGGCTTTTTAAATATTCGTTAAGAGACTCTGACCGTAACGGTGACAGGGAAAAACCCGCTTCAATTAGTTTAGTTTTACTCAATCGGCTATTGAGTGGCCTCTTGACTTTTGCCCCCTATTCGGTTGTTGAAATTTTTAATAAACTAGCACTGACTTCAGTTAGTTCAACTATTTGAGCGGGAAACTCATATCAATCGCAATATTGTTTTTATAAGATTATTCCCACTCTTACTAAAAACCCATGAAATGCAGATAATACCGAATTTATCTAATATCTCTTGAACATCTGGTTCCTCTTTTAATTTATTAGCGCCGTACACATGAATCTGATTCTTGTGGCATTTCAAATTACTTTAAAGTAATATTCGGTTTCTTCTGCTTTGTTTACTACTGAATATGTTAAACAATGAATAATTTCGTTACCTATTTACACCTGTTACTACAATTATCATTTAAAATTACCATACTTTTGATACTCACCACGTTCAATGTGATCACACCAATCCTGATGAGATAAATACCACTCAATCGTTTCTTGAATCCCATCATCAAATGAATGAACGGGATACCAACCAAGTTCAGTCTGAATTTTCGTTGGATCAATCGCATAACGTTGATCATGTCCCAATCGATCTTCAACAAATGATAATTGATTCTCTGAAATATTCAATGCCCGCATAATCGTCATCACCACTTCTAAATTTGTTCGTTCATTATGCCCACCAACATTATAGACTTCACCCAAACGCCCCTTTTGTAAAATTAAATCAATGGCCTGACAATGATCCTCAACATGTAACCAATCACGGACCTGACACCCCGTTCCATAAACAGGTAATTTCTCTCCTTTAAGCCCACAGCGAATCATTAATGGGATGAGCTTTTCAGGAAACTGATAGGGTCCATAATTATTTGAGCAGCGGGAAATCGTCACTGGTAAACCAAATGTCCGGTAGTAAGCGAGTACAAGTAAATCAGCTGATGCTTTAGAAGCAGAATAAGGACTTGACGTATGAAGTGGAGATGATTCTGTAAAAAGCAAATCTGGTCGATCAAGTGGGAGATCTCCGTATACTTCATCTGTTGAAACTTGATGAAATCGACTAACCTTATACTCCCGACTTGCATCCATCAACACTTGTGTTCCTAAAATATTCGTTTTTAAAAAGAGGTCCGGTTGTGTAATCGAACGATCGACATGAGACTCAGCCGCAAAGTTTACCACCACATCAAATTGCTCTTTTTCAAATAATGAAAAAATAAACTCTCGATCGGTAATATCGCCTTTTACAAATTGGTAATTTAGATTGCTTTCAAACTTCTGGCAATTTTCCAAATTACCTGCATACGTTAAAGCATCTAAATTCACAACAGTGTCTTTTGGATATTTTTTCAATCTATAATTAATAAAGTTTGAGCCAATAAAACCTGCTCCACCTGTTACTAGTAGTTTCATTGCTTCAACTCCTTCCATAATTTTTGATCTCTCTCTTTTTCTAGTAAAAGAAATGTCCATTCCTTCTTTCGATCCCTCAGATTATAACAATCTGTCCGTCAACAGCTTTCCTATTATCTCATGAAATTGAAATAAGTGTTTTATTTATTGAGTTAAAGGTTGATTTTCTTTGAAAACAATCTCTCCGTCTATTTTATTATTTTTCCAACAAAAAAACTATCAAACCGATAACATTTTATCTTGATTGATAGTCTTTTTTATATTATTTGTCTAAGTAGCCTGAATTTTTAGTTTTTCTTTTGTTTCTTCATCATCTGTCAATCGATGAGATAACCATTTGTCTCCACGAAGGCGAATCATATATAGCGTTCCTCTTACTGCCCAATCGACAAACATGGCAATGAAGATACCGTATACGCCCCATTTTAAGACAACACCGAATAAATATCCAAGTCCTACGCGGAAGACCCACATACCGGTAATCGCTGTTTTCATTGTATACTTTCCATCTCCTGCTCCTTTTAGCCCCCCTGGTAAAACAAATGAAAAGGCCCAAATCGGTGTCGCTAAGGCATTAAGTTGAATTAATTTAGTTGCATAATCCATCACAGCTTCATGATCAGTGTAGAGCGCGACAAGATACCACGCGGTTGGAATCGATAAAGCACCTAAAATAACAAGACATATGGTGGCGAAGCGGGTAATATAGCTTAAACTTTTTCGAGCCTCATCATATTCCGCTCGCCCAATTTCTTGTCCAATAATCGTTGTCGAGACAGTAGTTAGAGCATTCCCCGGAATATTGATTAAGTTAATAATGGAATTTGCAATGGAATTCGAAGACATGGCAATAGCTCCCATTCCCCCAATAAACACTTGTGTCAGTAGCTTTCCTAAATGAAAAATAATGGATTCAACTCCTGCTGGCACCCCAACATAAAAAATTTGCCTTAAAAATTTAAAATTTGGTTTATAGTGATGCAGTTTCTCTAGTTTGAGCACCTTTTTCCCACTCATTAAGATCCATAGGACATAACTAGCCCCGATAGCACGGGCAAGCGAAATTCCAAGAGCTGCACCGATAATTCCCCATTCAAAGACATATAGAAATAAATAGGTTAATCCAATATTAAAAATGTTAGCAATAACATTGCTAATAGCAGCAGTTTTTGTATCTCCTGCCCCACGTAATACTCCATTAGCAATTAAGGTAATTGCCATAAATGGGAAACTTAATAAGACAATTCCAAAATATTTAATTCCATATTCCATAACCTGTGGTTCAACACTGTTATAAATCAACCTAATGAGTGGCGCATTAAATATAAATAAGAATATGGTAATCAAAATTGAAATGAAAGTTGCAGACATTACCCCTTGTTTTGCTGCTTCATTTGCTTTTTGACAATCTCCTCGCCCCATATACTGTGCAACAACAACAGTTCCCCCAATCGCTAATGCTGTAAATACAGAAATAAACAAGTAACTAAACGAGTCAATCATTGAAATCGCTGACACAACATTAATTCCTTCTTGACCTTTTAAATTAGAAGAAAGCATGGTGTTCATCATTCCCATCGTAGTGGTTAAAATCTGTTCAATCAAAATGGGAATTCCGAGTAGCATGATTTCTTTTTTTAATCGTTTCATATCCTTCACTTACACCCACCTCGAGTCCTAAAACCTGATATTCATGAGCTATTATAAAGTGATTCTTCATCAAATTATACGAGCTAATGCCACCTATTTTAAAATAAAATACGACATTTCAACATATGATGGTTTCATTAAAAAGAGCACGCTTGGCGTGCCCTTTTGCTTATTATAAATTATCGTGCTAACCATCCACCATCAACAGCGATTGTATATCCATTGATATAGTCACTTGCTGAGCTTGCTAAGAATACAACTGGTCCTTTTAAGTCTTCAGGTGTTCCCCAACGATCAGCAGGAATACGATCTAAAATTTCTGTACTTCGTTTTTCATCAGCACGTAATTGTGCTGTATTATCAGTTGCCATATATCCTGGTGCAATTGCATTAATATTGATTCCGTATTTAGCCCATTCATTTGCCATGGCCATTGTGATTCCTTTGATTCCTGATTTACTTGCTGTATAAGAAGGAACACGAATTCCACCTTGGAATGATAACATTGAGGCAATGTTAATGATTTTTCCACCCGTTTGTTGTTTAATAAATTGGTTTGCCATAGCTTGGCAGAAGAAGAAGACTGTTTTTAAGTTGATATTCATCACATCATCCCAGTTTTGTTCTGAGAAATCAACTGCATCTTCACGACGAATAATCCCAGCGTTGTTAACTAAGATATCAACATGTCCAAATTCAGCTACCGCTGCATCAATAATTCCTTGAACTGGATCAATTGACATTAAGTTTGCTTGAATAGGTAAACAACGACGACCTGTTGCTTCAATTGCTTCTTTAACTTCATCTAAAGCTCCTAACCCAACTGCTACAATATCAGCTCCTGCTTCTGCTAATCCTAAAGCCATTCCACGTCCTAACCCTACTCCTGCTCCTGTTACGATTGCTACTTTACCTGATAAATTGAATTGTTCTAAAATCATGACTTTTCCCCTTTTCCTTTTATAATTATCGTTTCATTCCAACTGATCCATTACACAGATCTTTAATATCACTGTCATTGGCAATTAAAACATCACCATTAATCGTATGTTTTAAAACACCACTTGCTAATCCATACTCAACCGCTTCAACATAGTTTTGCTCTTCTAAATTTAAAACATTCATTAACCCTGCAACGAAAGCATCTCCTGCTCCAACACGATCCACAATTTCAAAGGTATATTTTTTCGTATAGTGTACAAGCCCCTCAGCTGTGTAACAATACGCACTTAAACTATTTTGATGAGTTGAATGCTGCTCACGCATGGTTCCAAAAATACATTTACAGTTTGAATGATTCATAAAGTGTGTGAAAACACCTTGGCGGTGCGCTTCAACCGTCGCATATTCTTCACCGGTTGTATATCCACCAATGGTTTCAATATCGTATAAACTTGCAAACACGATATGAACATATGGCAACACTTGACGAATCGCTTGAGCAGCTTCTTCAACTGTCCATAGTTTAGCACGGTAATTAAAATCAAAACTAATGATCAGTCCTAAATCAAATGCTTTCTTTACTAAATCAATAGTGAAATTTTTAAGGTCTTCCCCAAGTGCAAGTGTAATTCCACTGACGTGTAAGTGTGTGCGATCCTTTAAAATGTCAGTGAGACTTAATTCATCATATTTGATATTCGCAATCGCTGAGTGTTTACGATTGTACACGACATTTGAAGAACGAATGGAGTGCCCAACTTCAACATAATAGGTTCCTAAAATATCACCACCCATAATCGTAGGTGATAAATCAATTCCATACTGACGAAGCGAGCGGTATGCTGCCACTCCTAATGGATTATTTGGAAGCTTTGTAGCGAACCTTACATCATGTCCAAAATTCGCTAAAGCAATCGCAATATTTGCTTCACTTCCACCATAAGTCACATTCAATGAAGTGCATTGTTCTAATTTATCATGGTTTGGAGGGGTTAAACGTTGCATAATCTCCCCTAAGGTTACAAACTTTTTCATGATATCCCCCTATTATCGACGAGCTTCAGCTACTTTTTGAACGAATTGTTTAGCAAGCTCTGTTACACCTGCATAATCACCATGTTTAGCTGGTGCTGTTAAGTCGCTACCTACTCCAACTGCTACACAACCATTTTTAATCCAACGATCAACATTATCTAAGCTCACTCCACCTGTTGGCATAATGTTTGCTTGTGGAAGTGGTCCTTTAACTGCTTTAACAAAGTCTGGTCCATAAGCACTTCCTGGGAATACTTTAACAATATCTACTCCAGCTTCCATAGCTGTAATGATTTCAGTAATTGTCATACATCCAGCCATGTAAGGAACTTGATATCTGTTACATAATTTAGCTGTTTCTAAATCGAACCCTGGAGATACGATATATTTTGATCCTGCTAAAATTGCAATACGAGCTGTTTCACTATCTAGAACCGTCCCCGCTCCGATTAACATCTCATCTCCAAATTCTTTAACTAATGTTTTAATGACTTCATCTGCATTTGGAACTGTGAAAGTTAATTCGATGGCATTAATTCCACCTGCTAAACATGCTTTTGAAATTTCAATTCCTTGTTGTGCATTTTCTGCACGAACCACGGCAACTACCCCTGTATCTGTTAAGGATTTGATTACTTCGAATTTTTTCATAAGGCACCTCATTTATCCTGTTTATTATTTTAAATCTTTCATAGCAACATGATCCATGTCATCAAATGTGATATTTTCTCCACACATTCCCCAGATGAATGTATAACGGCTTGTTCCAACGCCAGAGTGAATTGACCAACTTGGTGAAATAACCGCTTGTTCATTACGTACGACTAAGTGACGTGTTTCTTGTGGCTGTCCCATAAAATGGAACACATTGCTGTTTTCATCTAAATCAAAGTAAAAATAAACTTCCATACGACGCTCATGCGTATGACATGGCATCGTATTCCACATATTATTTGGCGCTAAAATGGTCATTCCCATTACTAACTGACAAGATTGACAAACAGCTGGGTGAACATATTGATTAATCGTACGTTTATTTGATTCAGCATCTGATCCTAAGTGTACTTTATTCGCCTTTTCTAATGTAATTAAAGTATGAGGATAATGATGGTGAGCCGGTGCACTATTAAAATAAAACTTAGCGGGTTGCTCTTGATTAATTGACTCAAATGTAATCTCTTTAACCCCTAGCCCAATATATAGTCCATCTTGATAATTTAATTCAAATACTTCGCCATCGATGACAATACGTCCAGATCCCCCAATGTTGATAATTCCACCTTCACGACGTTCAAAGAATGAATCAACTCCCATGTCTTTTCCAGCTACTAGTGTTAATTGCTGCTCAACAGGCATGATCCCACCAGCAATGATACGATCGTTGTGAGAATAAGTTAACTGGACTTCATCCGCAACGAATACCTTTTCAATTAAGAAATGTTCACGTAATTCTTCTGTTGTATAATGTTTTACATCATTTGGATGATTTGAATAACGAGTTTCTAATTTCATTTTTAATTCCCCTTTTTGATAAAATTATCCCTGATAGCCAAGTAGCCTTGATATTTTATAAGCAGCTTCTTTTACAAGTTGTGCATCTTGTTCAACATCGTAACCCTCTTTATACAGGCTAACGATTCCGATTGAAGATGACACCACGCCATTATAATCAAAGATTGGTGCAGCAATCGCCATCGTATGCTCCTCATGTTCACGGCATGAAATTGCATACCCTTTAACTTTAACTTGCTGAAGTTCACTTTTTAAAGCAACCTTAGATGTAATGGTATGCTCAGTTAAAGGTAGTAATTGTAATTTCCTGATTAATTCCTCATGATGAGGTGAAAACGCTAAAATTGCTTTTCCAATGGCCGTTGAATGTAAATAAGTTTCATCCCCAATCTCTGGCGTTGCAATGATTCGCTTAGTTGGCTCATGTTTCAGCGTAAATATTAATTTACCATTATTCTCTTTTGCAATAAAAGCGGTATGTCCTGTCTGTAAGCTTAATTGTCTTAAGATTGGATTCGCTGAGTTTAAAAGTAATGAAGTCTTCGAATAAGCAATTCCAATGGCGTATGCTTTGACACCAATGGCATAAGTTTTTAAACGATGTTCTTTAATATATAGCATGTTTAACTCAACTAATGTTTCTAAAATATCAAAGGCACTTGTTTTTGGCATTTCAAGGCGTGTTGCTATATCATTTAATGTCAACTCTTCAGAGGATGACGCAATTAATTCAAGTATTTCAATGGTTCGTTTAGCTGTTCGATTTATTTTCATAAACTCTCCTACGTCCTTTAATAATATTTAAGACTGAAGGAGCTCCAATAAATACTGTTGACTATAAGAAATATCTTCACCCACGACTCCTTCAAAAATAATCGTTGGTTCTTGATCTAATTCTTCTAATTTTGAAAGAAGATATTTATAATCGAGTAATCCTTTTCCTGGTGCTACCTGTCTTATTTGTTGATTTTCGACCATAAAATCTTTGGCATGAACAATTCGAATCTTATCATGAAATAATTCAACCATTTCATCAATTAATCGATGTTGATTTTTATAATTCTCATTCGACAATAAATTGAATAAGTCAAACGTTACCACGGTATTTGGATGATTCAATTCATCAATTAAACGTTTTAAACGACGTGGAGTTGAAATCACATGTTGATACGCCGGTTCAATGGCAAGATAAGTATTAGATTCTTTTGCAACCTCTAAAAGTTGTGAAAAAACACGTTTCACTTCTAAAAAAGCTTCTTCACTACCATTTGATTCATGGAATGTCCACTGATCATCATTATAAGATCCCGTTTCCGTTCCAACTAACGTCGTGTTAAAACAATGAGCTTTTCTTAAATGATTTTTAAAGTTTTCAACGGAATCTTTTACTTTTTCCTTGTCACTATGAATGGGATTAAAATAGGCTCCAAGCATGGCAACTTCGACATGACTCTCATTTAAAAAGAGACTTAACTCCTCAACTAACTCTTCATCTAAAATCTTAGGCATTTGCGTTTGATATTCAATCGCCTTATTTAAAACTAGCTGAATAGAATGAAACCCTTTCTCTACCAATGAATCAACTAAATCCTTAGGTGGTAATGTTCCAATATCATGAGCTCGAATTCCTAATTTCATCGTCTTAATCACCTCCTATTATAACATTTTATAACACCTAAATTAATGAAGTTTTAACATATTTAAGTGTCTTTTTATGGATTGTTATAATGTTACACCTGATTTCCAAATATCAATTTCACGGTGTCCATTAAATTCATTATTTGTCCATTTTCCACTACATACATCGCAAATATAATTAATAAAATCTTCAACGACCTCTTCTGTCGTTGATGCGGTTAACATAGCACCCGCATCAAAGTCAATCCAATGTTTTTTCTTATTGGCTAAGTCAGAATTAGTCGCTACTTTTACCGTTGGAATAAATCCACCGAATGGGGTTCCACGCCCAGTCGTAAATAAGGCTAAATGACATCCGGCACTTCCAAGAGCTGTCACTGCCACTAAGTCATTTCCTGGCCCTTGAAGTAAATTTAAGCCATTATGTTCTAAACGATCCGTATATCTCAAAACATCGACCACTTCAGATGTTCCTGCTTTTTGGGTGCATCCTAATGATTTATCTTCAAGTGTGGTAATTCCACCCGCCTTATTTCCAGGACTTGGATTTTCATAACACACTTGATGGTTTCGTTCATAATACCCTTTAAAATCATTGATTAAATGGACAATTTTATCAAACGTTGCCTCATCTTTAGCACGATTCATTAAAATCGTTTCAGCTCCAAACATTTCTGGAACCTCCGTTAAAACAGTTGTTCCCCCACTTTTTACTAAATAATCAGAGAAATATCCAAGTAAAGGATTTGCCGTAATTCCTGAGAATCCATCACTTCCTCCACATTTTAACCCAACACGTAAGTTACGAAGTAAAGAAGTCGCACGATAATCTTGTTTCATGACCTCATATAACTCATGAAGAATTTTGACACCTGCTTCAATCTCATCTTCAACATCTTGAGCAACTAAGAAGCGTACTCGTTCTTCATCATACTCACCCATTGTTTCTTTAAATGTTGAAACTTGATTATTTTCACATCCAAGTCCAAGTACTAAAACTCCACCTGCATTCGGATGTTTAGCAATATTTTGTAAGATTTTACGAGTTGTCTCATGGTCATCCCCCATCTGAGAACATCCAAATGGATGGGCATATGAGAATACACCATCAATCGTTAGATTATCAACTTCTTTTAAGAAACGATCTTTGATAATTTCAGCTGTCTTATTA
Organism: Turicibacter sanguinis; assembly: GCF_013046825.1. Taxonomy (NCBI): domain Bacteria; kingdom Bacillati; phylum Bacillota; class Erysipelotrichia; order Erysipelotrichales; family Turicibacteraceae; genus Turicibacter; species Turicibacter sanguinis. The sequence continues at coordinate 2,632,236 of NZ_CP053187.1, forward strand.
ACGCATCCAACAGTTGGAATAATCCATAATTCATTACGAATTCCAATATCCCAATTTTTACGATGATAAACGCGAATTTCACGATCCATTAACAATTTATCAGCACGTTTTGATTTAGGCTGGTACTCATAAGATAAACAATCATTTAAATTCGTTTTCACATTCTGAGTATGAACATGAGTTCCCACTTCAATGAATTGGGTTGCATGTCCAATCGCAAAACCGTATTTGACAACATCTTGATTTTCTTCAATCTTTTTGATGGCTAATTTATGTCCTTTTTTGATTTCTTCTTTTACAACGATTGAGTGCTCATCAATCGTTAGTTCGTCACCTGGTTGTAAATTAACCAAGGCAACGACTACATTATCATCTTCATGTAATTTAATAAACGGTCTCATCATATCCCCACCACTAACAAACTTTTTTTAATGCAGTTTCCATTCCATCACTTAAGATGTCTTCAACAATCGCTGTTAATTCATCAGTTAAGTTTGGAATCTCATTTAAATTCATTTCCCAATGATCTTCCATTCCTAAAAATTCAGTCACGACATCACGAACCGTTGCAGTTCCTGCTTCATAACGATTCCAAACATTTCGATAGAATTCTAAGAAATCTGCCTCATCTTGAAGCGCAATGACCTCAGTCCCTCGTTTTCCACGGAAGAACACTAATAAACTTGCCAATGAGAATTCAATGTGTGTTGGGAATTTCCCAAAGCGTTCAACATAATCCAATGCTGTGGGTAATAAACGACTTTTGAATTTTGAAGTTGAATTTAAAGCAATTGACATTAATTCGTGGCGGACACGAGGATTATTAAATCGGTCATAAACTTCTTTGGCAAACTGACGTAACTCATCAGCAGTTAAATAGCGTTCCGTTGCCGGAATCATCTCATCTTCTACCGTATGATTTAAGAAAGTTAACATTAAGTCATCGTTCATTGTTTCTCCAACTGTATCAATCCCATATAAGTAAGAAACAGGAACCATTAACGTATGCAGTCCATTTAAAATACGGACTTTGCGGATTTTGTAAGGTTTAATATCTTTCACAAATAAGATATTTAAGTTGGCTTCTGCTCCTTTTAAAACAGAAGAAATACCATTTCGATCCTCAATCACCCATAAATGGAAGACTTCACCTAGTACCATATTTTTATCTAAATAACCAAATTGGTTTGTAAATTCTTCAATACGTTTAGCAGGATATCCCGGAACAATACGATCAACTAATGTATTGGTGAAGGTATTCGCTTCGTCTAACCATGTCATAAATCCTTCTTCAAGGTGATGAACTTCTGCTAAACGTTTCACACAACGATGTAACTCGTCTCCATTATTATCAATTAATTCGCATGGAACAATGTATAATCCTTTTGTCAGATCTCCATTGAAATGACGATAGCGATGAAGTAAGAAGGCTAACACTTTACCAGGGAATGTTTTAGGTGGTGTTGCTTCAATCGAATCTGATTCATCTAACACAATTCCGGCTTCAGTTGTGTTTGAAATCATTAATTCTAAGGTTTCAACTTCAGCTAATTGTAAATAAGCTTCAAAATTCATATATGGATCAATAAATTCACTAATACTATCAATAATTTGTGATTTTGAAACGAATTCATTATTTTGAACCCCTTCTTGAATCACCGTATATAATCCATTTTGTTCCGCTAATTCTTTCACACGTCCAAAAGGTTGTGGTTGGACAACGGCAATATTTCCATTATATACTCCAGCGTCATTTAATTCTTGAATCATCCAATCGACGAATGCTCTTAAGAAGTTTCCTTCTCCAAATTGAACAATTTTTATCGGTCTTTCTTTTCTATTTGGTAAAATTTCATTATTTAATGCTTTCATTATTGACCCCCACAAACAATTATTTATCTAAATTAAAGAATGATTTTGCATTGTTATAGCAAATATCTTCTACAATTTGTCCTAAGAACTCTACATCATTTGGATATTCCCCATTTTCAACATATTCCCCTAATAATTGACATAATAGACGTCGGAAATATTCATGACGAGGGAATGATAAGAAACTTCTTGAATCTGTTAACATCCCAACAAATTTTGCTAATACACCGTTTGCTGCTAACGCGCGCATTTGATCATTCATTCCATCTTTATGATCGTTAAACCACCATCCAGATCCAAACTGAATTTTACCTGGTGTCACACCATCTTGGAAACATTGCATTAAAGTGACGACTTTATGATTATCGCTTGGATTTAAATCGTAAATAATCGTTTTTGGTAATGCGCCTTTTAAATTTAAACTATTTAAGAATTTAGATAATTTTTGTGTATCTAAAGAGTTATTGATTGAATCATATCCTGTATCTGGCCCTAATTTTTCAAGCATTGTCGTATTATTATTACGTTGTGCTCCAATATGAAATTGCATCACCCAACCACGGTTATGGTATTGTTCCCCAAGGAATAAATAAAGTTGTGTTTTGTATTTCTCAACTTCTTCTTTTGTTAAAGTCGCACCAGACATCGCTTTTTTAAAGATTTCAGCAGCTTCTTCAACTGTTGAATCGGTAAATGCTAAAACATCTACCCCGTTATCGCAGGCTTTACATCCACACTCAACGAAGAAATCCATACGCTCTTCTAATGCTTTAAATAAATCAGATAACTCATGAATGTCATATCCAACTACTTGACTTAACGTTTGAACCCAAGCGGTAAACCAGCTTAATTCAATATTAACCGCTTTATCAGGTCGGAAAGTTGGTAAAATTTGAGCTTTACAAGTTCCTTCTTCTTTAATTAACTGATGATATTTTAAATCATCACATGGATCATCCGTTGTACAAATGACTTCGACATTCATCATATCGATTAATCCACGTACTCGGAAATCTTCCGTTGCTAATAAACGATTACATTCTTCATAAATTTCTTTGGCTGATTTTGCACTCAACGGTGTTTTGATGTTGAAGTAACGTTGTAATTCTAAATGTGTCCAGTGATAAAGTGGATTTCCAATTAAATATGGCATCGAACTAGCCCATGCGTTAAATTTTTCTTCTCCTGATACCTCTTTTCCAGTGATAATTGATTCGTTCACGCCAAGAGCACGCATCGCACGCCACTTATAATGATCTCCTCCAAGCCATACTTCTGAAATATTTGAGAATTTATTATTTTCATAAATTTCTTTTGCACTTAAATGACTATGAAAATCAATAATTGGCATTTTTTTAGCATGTTGGTGATATAAAACTTTAGCCGTTTCATTTTGAAGTAAGAAATCTTCTGTTAAAAATCCTTTCATATCCTTTTATCCCCTTTTTAATTTTAATTCAACTTTCGAGTTTGTAATCACCTCATGCAATCCTGGTTTTCTTGCAAAAATCGGTAAACAAACTAAATAGCAAGAGAAAACTTTTGAGACGTATTCGCGTGTAAACATCGCAAAATAATTTAAATCGGATTCATCATTTGTCACGACTTTACAAAAGACCATTGTTTTTCCAATTGTTGTACGTTCTAACCAAAATAATGATTGAAGCGCAATTGGAATTAATACAATGATACACAGCTCACTAATCGTTAATAATGTAAATGACTCCTCAAACATCCCATTGAGTTGTCCGGCAAGAAATATTCCGAGTGCAGTTCCTCCAATCAGAACAAAAATATCAATAATTTCAGCAATAATTCTCCTTAATAACACCGTCAACTACCACCTTTTTAACATTTTGAATTTGCATTGGATCGCCAATCACATTTTCAAACGTTACATTTTCTAAATTTACTTCAATTATATTGTTTAAAACCATCCCATTTTGACAATAATTAGGAATATCATCCATCATAGCAGGAACTCCTGGCTCTGCCTCTGTTGTGAAATGGAAAACACAATCTTTTAAACTTAACCGTTCAATCGCTTTCTCTGGTAAGCCATAAAAATAAGCCGCTGCAATTTCTGAATGACGACATTTAATATCTTCAAAACAAAAATCACGGATATCTGGTGTTCGATAATCGACCGGTAAAGTTTCCTTCGTCTTAACATATTCACTATGACCATCTGGATCACAGAAATAGAAACAGTTTACCACTAATGGAGTTAGTACCTTCTCCATCTCGATGTGACGGAATGTGACATCTTCAACAATTGCAACCTCTCCACGTCCACGGCGTGTCTTAATTCGAAGCCCACGATCTGTTTCGTTAAATAAACATTGCTCCACTAGAATATGCTTAACACCTCCAGCCATTTCGCTTCCAATAACAACTGCACCATGACCAAAGTTCATACTACAATTTCGAATCGTAATATATTCTGAAGCTCGTTTTAAACGACTTCCTAAATAAATTTTTCCAGATTTGATGGCAATACAGTCATCCCCAACTGAGAAATGAACCCCAAGAATTAAAACACGATGACAAGATTCAGGATCTAATCCATCCGTATTCGGTGAATCTTTGGGATTAATAATTTTTAAATCAATAAACTTCAAATCATCCGAGAATAAGGGATGAACAGTCCAAGAGGGAGAATTTTGTAAGGTAATCCCTTGAACGTTGACATGATGAGAATGAATAATTTGAAATAAACGTGGACGCCAAGCCACATTTCTTACCTTTGGAAAGTCCCACCATCCAATAGATCCATTTCCATCTAATACACCTTCACCAATTAAATTAACATTTGAAACATTAACCCCTTGAATCAATGCTGTAAACGTATCGAGTGGATTCCCTTCCCATGAACCTAAATAATACTCTTCATGATTTGAATTTTTGGTATATCCAGGTAATATTGCACCACTTTCAAATGAGGCACTATATAATAAGGTTGCTCCTTTTTCTAATTCTAACGTTAAGTTAGATTTTAAGAAAATCGTTTTAGTCACATAAGTCCCTTTTGGAATAAAAACTCGCCCATCATCAGGACAAGACATAATTGCGGCTTGAATAGCTAACGTATCATCAGTTATCCCGTCACCTTTAGCATTAAAGTGCTTAACATTTAAACAAATACTTTCTTTTTTTGTATATACCTCTTTTGATAGAGATTCACCTGTTTCTTCATTGATAATCGTGACCATATACGCAGTACTTGGTTGTAACCGATAAATAGAATAAACATTTTGGACTAAATGCTCATCAATTATTTCATCATTTAATTTTAAGGTATACGGTTGACTTGATTTAAAACATGATTGATTTTCAAGTTCTAGTGTTAAACTTGAGGATGTTTGTAAAACAATATTAAAGTTCATCATTTCCACCAACCATTAAATATTCTGCATAGGCCATCATCAGTGGTCCAATTCCTTTTGCTTCATCCGGCACCACTTTTTCTGAAATGTAATACTCAAAACTTCCATCGCGTACAACACCATTAAAACTTCCAAGTCCCGCTACTTCACAAATTCCACCAATATGATACCCAGCTTCGTCCTCATATCCATACACTTCTAAAATTCCTTTTAATGATTTAATTGCCTTTTCTTTATATGATTCATCTAAAATATCCAAACGAACCCCTTTTAAAATTGAATAAATCACCATTGCAGTTCCTGAAACTTCTAAATAATTTCCTTCACGATCCATCGCATCAATCACTTGATACCATAATCCTGTTTTTTCATCCTGATAAGGTAAAATATCATCGATACTCTCAACAAACATGTCAATTAATCCCTTATAATATTCAAAAATTGTTTCGCTCATTTTATCGATCGAATCAATTAATGCCATTAATAGCCATCCTTCTGCACGTAGCCAGTAATTTTTAGACAATCCCGTTTCTTCATCACACCAGAACATTGATTTCGACTCATCCCATGCATGATAATATAATCCGCATTCTTTATTACGGTGTGTTTTATACACTTCCATGAATTGTTTATAAATATCTTCATACTGTTGTTTTCCATTAAATACCGTTTCATATTCGGTAAAAAACGGTAATGCCATGTACAGCCCATCTAACCATACTTGATGTGGGTATCGATTTTTATGCCAGAAGTTACCACTATTTGTTCTAGGATGTGTTCTTAATTGATCCATTTGATGTTCGATGGCTACTTTATATCGCTCATCATTTGTTTTTTCATAAGCAAAGAATAAAACTTTTCCAGCATTTACGTGATCAATGTTATATTCTGATGAATTATACCCTTTTAAATTCCCCTCTTGATCCACGAATTCATTTAAATAAGCTTGTATATAATCCCAATAAAACTCATCATTTGTTGCGATATATAAGTCTTGTGCTCCCTTTAAAATGACACCATCTTCATAGCACCAAAATCCCTTATATGGTTTAAACTGATTAATATAAGATTTAAAATATGTTTCTAATTGCTTCAACATCCTCACATCCTCCAACTTTAGATAACCCTGGTTTGTTTTTTTGTGAAACTTTTCTTTTTATTCTAATAAAAGATAAATAACTAATGACCGAAGTCATTAGTTATTTATGGTTAATAAACTATTCTTTTGAACCTGTTGATGCAATACCGTCAATGAAATATCCTTGTGCACAATAGAATAAGATAATTGAAGGGATAATTGACATTAATGACATTGCGAAAATATTTCGATATTGAACAGCTGAATCTGTGTTATCCATTGCTAAACGCATCGCAATTGATAATGGATACTTGTCAATACTTGAAATATAAATTAACGGTCCTTGGAAATCATTCATTCCCCACATAAATGTTAATAATGCTACCGTAACAATTGTTGGTTTCATCACTGGAATTAAGATGTGAACTAATGTTTGGAATGAGTTACATCCATCCATTTTAGCTGCTTCATCTAACTCTTTAGGAATGGTACGCATAAATTGAATTAACATGAAAACAAAGAATGAGTTAGTTGCAAATGCACTATCTAACCATAAAGGAATATGTGTATCTAATAAATTAAGATCACGCCAGAATAAGTATAGAGGAATACGGAAAATAACATCTGGCATTAATAAAGTCCCAATTACCATCACAAATACAAACTTTTTAAATTTAAAGCTACGGCGTGTTAAAACATAAGCCGTTAAAATGCTTGAAACAACTGTGAAAATTGTTCTTGGAATTAAATATTTCATTGAGTTCATGAAATAATATCCTAAGTTAAATGGTGTATTTGTTTTCCATCCATTTACGATTGATTCCCAACCATTTTGAATATCTTTTGGCCAGAATGCTGCTGACGTAAAGATTTCTGTGTTTGTTTTAAAGATTGCTCCTACAAGCCAAAGCAAAGGGTACATCATGAAGAATCCAACGATTGCGAGGACCATGAAACGTACTGTTGCATTGATTTTTTGTTTTGAAAGACCTTTCACCATACTCATCTCCTTAATCGTTATAATGTACCCAATAATTTGAGCTTCTGAATACTACCGCTGTTAATGCCATAATGATAATGAACATTACCCAAGATGCGGCAGAGGCATATCCCATTTTAAAACTACTAAACGCATTTCGGTAAATGAAAAGGTTTAATAAGTAAGTTGAGTTTAATGGACCTCCATCAGAAATTAAGTAAGCTGAGTTGAACTCTTGGAAAGACTTAACTAATAATTGAACCGCGTTAAATAAAATAACTGGTGTAATGGATGGAACGGTAATCGCAAAGAATGAACGCCATTTTCCTGCTCCATCAATTGAAGCTGCTTCATATAAAGATTGTGGAACATTTTGAAGTGCTGATAAGAAGATTAACATAACTGATCCAAACTGCCATGCTTTTAATAAACTTAAAACAATAATCGCATAACGTGTATCTGTTAACCACATCACTGATTCTAACCCCACTAAATTTAAACAAGCATTGATAACTCCATCATTACCAAAAATAAATTTCCAAACGATTGAAACGGCAACACTTCCCCCAAGAATCGATGGAATATAATAAGCGGTACGGAAGAAGTTAACCCCTTTAATTTTAAAGTTTAAGATGTATGCAATAAATAATGCAAACACAAGTACTAACGGTACCGTTAAGAAGACATATTTGAAGGTAACCATTAATGATGTTTTGAACAATTCATCTTCCATTAATAAGTAACGATAGTTTTCAAATCCAATAAATTTTGGTGCACGAATCAAGTTGTTTTGTTGTAAACTCAAAACTAATGCATCGATGAATGGATTTAATTTAAAAACTAAGAATCCAATTACCCACGGTAATACATATAAATAAGAACTATTAAACTTAAATTTCTTTTTTACTTTCGCCTCATTTTTGATTGTGCTATTCGCAACCTTTTTTACATTTTCCACCTTTTATCGCCCCATTGCTTCATCCATAATTCTTGGCATTTCTTTAATAACTTTTTCAGCCGCTTCTTGTGGTGTCATTGTTCCAAACACGACAGCCTCTCCTGCACCTTCATATAAATCTTTTACATCTGTGTATTCAAAGAATGGATGCATGATTGTTGATTCAATATTTGAGTGCATATTGTAAGCCTCTACCGTTACACCAGTTAATAATCCTTTATCAACTAAAATATCATATCCAGCTTGGTTAGCAGGAATTCCACGTTGAGTTCCCATGATTTCAACTGCTTTTTCATCTGTTAACATCCAGTTTAAGAATTTTGCAACTTCTTCAGGATTTTGAGCATTTTTACTAATTGCAAATCCCATTGAAGGTTTTTGAATATTACCAGTTAATTTTGCTCCATCCATTGTGAATTGAGCGAACGGTTCTACTACTTGACCTTCTTCTAACGTATCAATGTATTTAGCGGCACTTGAATCCCACTCATTAATTCCACCGTATTCTCCAGTGATCCATTTTGGATTTTTCTCATCTAATTCATTTGAATCAACATTTCCAGCAGGCATTACATGATTTTCAACCATGTCTGCTAATAATTGATATCCAGCTGTTAATTCTTCAACTGAGTATTGAATGTTTCCATCAGTATCAAAGAATGTTTTCCCTGTTTCTTGCTCTAAGTAACTGAAGACTAAATACATCATTCCTGCTTTTCCTAATTTACTTAGTGCGTAGTAGTTATCTCCTAATGATGATTGAATTGCTTTACCAGCATCCATTAATTCGTCCCAAGTTGTTGGAATGTCGACTCCAGCATTTGAGTAAAGCGTTGTATTTAAGAATGGTACACGAGCGGTAATACTTGTTGGAATAGCTTGAAGTTTATTTTCAATTGTCATTGCATCTAATAAAGATGAATTATAGTTTCCTAATTCTAAATTAGATAACGTATTTAAATCGTAGAACCCATCACCATCTGGTGAGTAAATCCATAACCAGTTGTAGTTTACTTGCATTAAATCTGCATTTGTTCCCCCTGCATATTGCGTTGTAAATTTATCTTGAAATCCAGACCAAGCCGCATATTCAGGTATGATTGTAACGTGTGGATTTTCCTCCATGTACAATTCAATCACCTCTAATGTCGCCGCATGACGTGAATCTCCTCCCCACCAAGAGAAACGGAATGATACTGGATCATTTGATTCAGTTGTTGTCCCCTCTTGTGTTGTTGATGATTCTGGTGTTGTTGTTGAACCGTTATCTTTTGCTTCGTTCCCTGAACAAGCCACTAATGTTGCAGCACAAGCAAAAACAGTTGCTAAAGACCATATTTTTTTCACTTAAAAACCCTCCCTAGATTTTTTTACAACTTAATAGCTGTTTTTGATTTAGTGAATCCCCCCGGTTGGTTCACCAGATTGCCCCTCTTTTTCTCGTTCGTATATGCGAACTTCATTCGGTTGGAAACGCTTAACTCAAAATTATCATACTTTTTCCAATGTCACAAGATAATTCCACCAAATAATTTGTGAATTTGTTTAAAATCTTTGTGATTTTTTGAATTTTTTCCCAAAAGACATATGCTCAGAACCAAAACAACTAGGATTGTTGGTTTTTGTCGATTTTGTCGTTTTTTACTTTGAACTTCAACTTTTTTACCTGATTAATTTAATAAAAAAAGATGGTAACTCTTTACCATCTGTTAATCACAATGCATATAATCATCCGCTAAATCCCAAGGAACAATAAACCCGCTTCCTTTTGAACAAAAAATAGAGGCAGAAGGATTTGAGCGATCCTCCTCTTTATTATATTGTTGCAATTCAATGATACTTGCTTGGTTATGACACACATCATATCCCCTAACACGCAATGAAATTTTCCCTAATCCTTTTGTATAAGATAAAAATTCAATGGGATAATCCATAAATGTTGCAACAGGAACTCTCCCTTTAATAATACATTGATCATTTCTAGTGACTGGCGATTCAAATGTCCCAGCAGATTTTTGAATATCCGTGATAACTTTTCCCATTAACGATAGATCAACTTCTATTTTAAAATCGTAATACGGTTCTAAAATTATTGAGTTTGCTTTTTCTAAACCTTGACGAATCGCACGAGATGTTGCCTCATAAAAATCTCCTCCACTCGTATGCTTAGGATGAGCTGCTCCCGTTAATAACGTTACTTTAATATCCGTGACTCGAGACCCTGTTAAAATCCCTACAATTTTTCTTTCTAATACTTGCTGTTTGATGAGATTTTGATAATTGATTGGTAACTGTTCTATATGACAATTCGATTGAAACTGGACTCCACACCCTCGGTCTGCGGCCTCAATTAAAAGATGAACTTCTGCATAATGCTTTAATGGTTCATAATGTCCTCTCCCAATCACTGAATCAGCAATCGTTTCAAGATAAATCACCTCACACGGTCCAAATGAAATATCCTTGTGATATCTCTCTTTCATCAGATTCTTCAAAACATCTAATTGAATGATGCCCATAATTTGAATCTGAATTTGTTTGGTCTCTTCATTCCAAACAACACCTAGCGAAGGATCCTCATCCTCTAATCGCCTAAAATAAGATAACATCTCAAGGGGATTGATAGATGAATCATAAAGAACCGTCACACTTAAGGCAGGCAATAATTCACAAGAGTGTCTTTCAACTAAGTCACCTATCCCATCAAAAATTCTAAAATCACATAATCCCGTCACACCAACTAATTGTCCTGCCTCGACATAAGAGACACTTTCATATTTACTTCCTTGATAGACTCGAATCTGATTAATCTTTTCCTGACATTGCGTCTTTTGGTGAATAAACGTATCTTTAACGGATAACGAACCCGATAATAATTTAAGAAAAGTGACTCTTTCCCCTTTTTCATCATATCGAATTTTATACACACGTCCTGAAAAAGAATCCTGTATGGAGTAGTTTGTTTCAGTTAATTCATCTAGCACCCATAAAAAATCAGCAATTCCGATATTCTTTAAAGCAGAACCCGCCATAACGGGGATCATCTTTTTTTGCTTTATTTTAACTTTAAGAGCTTTAATCCAATAATCACGTTCAAGATTTCCTTCAAAATATTCTGACATTAAAGACTCATCTGTTTGAGCAACTGTTTCAATTATTTCTAATGATAACTCTTTAATTTGTTCACTCGCTTCAATAAAAATGGAATCGACTTTAAATTTCTGCTCTATTTCGTTTAAGAGAGTTGAAAGATCGGTGCCTTCACGATCTATTTTATTAATAAAAATAAAAATCGGAATCTGATACCTCTCTAATAAATTCCAAATCGTTTCCGTATGGCCCTGAATCCCCTCGACTGCACTGATAACTAATATCGCATAGTCCATAATCTGAATAGAGCGTTCCATCTCCGTTGAAAAATCAATGTGCCCAGGTGTATCAATTAAATAATAGTCATGACCATTATAAGAAAAAGTTGCTTGTTCTGCAAATACTGTAATCCCACGTTTTTTTTCAATATCGTGATGATCTAAAAAAGAGCTTTGATGATCGACACGTCCACATTGCCTAATGGAATTCGTTAAATAAAGAAGTTGCTCTGCTAATGTTGTTTTACCACTATCCACATGCGCAAACATTCCAATCGTTTTTTTCATGATGACACCTCTATTTATAAACTTATTTTTTTATTATATCAAATCTTTTTTAAACTGTCCTTATAACATTATTCGAACATTTGTTCTAAAAATAGTTGCTATCCTTCAAATAATATGAGATAATAGCATGGTTAGAAAATACACCACTCTAAAAACGGATAAACTCTCCCCAAGTTTTTATCCCCTATCCTATTTTTCTACTTATCAAAAAAGCACCGCTTCATGCGGTGCTTTTTTGATTATTTTTTATTTATTTTCGGAAAACCAAACATAATGGCTAATAATCCGAAAAGTCCCATTAACATTGGATAATGAACATATGGGATAATTTCAAATGGAGAAATAGCTGCTAAACCAGCTGCTCCTAAAAGTTGAGCTCCGTATGGAATTAAACCTTGCCAACATGATGAGAAAATATCTAATAAACTAGCCGAACGCTTAGGATCAATCTCATATTCATCAGCAATATTTTTTGCTAGAGGACCAGATACCACAATGGCAATCGTATTGTTAGCTGTACAAATATCAACTAAACTAACTAATCCTGCAATAGCAAATTCAGCACCTTTTTTAGATTTAATTCGAGAAGTTAAAAGATGTAATAAAAATTGAATCCCACCATTAAACTTAATTAACTCTAGTGTTCCCCCTACAATTAAACAAATGATAGCTAATTCTTGCATTCCAGCCATTCCTGAAGACGCAGATTGAATTAAATCAGGGAACGTCGCAGCATGAGTGAACAATCCAATAATTCCCGCTACTAAAACACCACTACTTAATAAGGTAAATACATTAATTCCGACTAATGCTCCTACTAAAATATACAAGTACGGTAAAACTTTAATCCATTCAAAACTTCCAACACTTGTGGTCGTTTGATCAAATGACATTGTCGTCACGACTAATAATATCAAAGAAATAATCGCAGCTGGTAAGACGATAAAGAAGTTTACTTTAAACTTATCCTTTAATTCACAACCTTGAGTTCTAACAGCAGCAATCGTTGTATCAGAAATCATCGATAAATTATCACCGAACATTCCTCCCCCTACAACCGCTCCAACAACAAGAGCCACAGGAATTCCTGTGGCATTAGCAATCCCTAATCCAATTGGTGTTAAAGCCGTAATCGTTCCAACCGATGTTCCCATTGAAATAGAAATAAAACTTGCAATAATAAACAATCCTGCAACGACTAAATTAGGGGGTAACACAGATAAACTCATATTTACGGTTGCGTCCACGGCACCAATAGATTTTGCAACACCTGAAAAAGCTCCAGCTAATAAAAAAATAACAATCATCATGATAATATTTTCATGACCTGCTCCCTTACAAAAAACGGCGATTTTCTCGTTAAAGGTTGCTGTACGATTAAATAAAAAGGCACAAGCAGCTGCTAACATAAACGCAACTAACACCGGCATATAGTAAAAATCACCTGTGATAACTCCACTTCCCACAAACAATACTAAAAATAATCCTAGCGGTAATAACGCCCACGGATTTCCCTTATCTTTCAACTTATTCATTTTCTCAACCTCCTACAAACCTACATATAGCTTCATTGTTGATAGTTTAGCCTAAAAATTTATAGACTTTTTAAGTTTACTTTGATTGTCGAATGTTGTCAACTATTTAGAACATCATTTTACATAACTTCTTTACATTTAGTCAAAAAAACTCATTTCTTTCGACAAAAATTCCGATACTTTCACTACTCATATAAGATATAGTAAAGAAAACGTTTATAAATGTAGGAGAGACATAATAATGAGTGTAAAGCAAGTAATCTTAGGCCGACTTAACTCCATTGAGCGGGAAGGAATGGAAGACCTAATAAAATTTCTAAATAAAAGTGATTACTTCCTTGCACCTGCTAGTGTAAGGGGGCATTGTAATTATCCATATGGATTAGCCATCCATAGTCATAACGTTGTTGAATTACTAATCGAAAAAAACAAACGATTCCATCTAGGATTAACACTTGAAAGTATCTACTTAGCAGGCTATTTACATGATTTATGTAAAGTGAATATTTTCAAACCCGTTTTAAAACTTCGATACAATCAAAAAAATGAAAAAGAATGCTACTTCACCTATGACTGCATCGATGATTTTCCTCTCGGTCATGGAGAAAAAAGCGTCATTATTGCGCAGCAATATATTCGTCTAACACTTGAGGAAATTTTATTAATCAGATGGCATACAGGACCCGCTACACCTTGTGAAAATACTTACCGATACGATCAAGCATTAAAAATATGCCCTGCTATCAAAGCGATTTTTACCGCTGATGAAGAAGCAGCAACCTTCTTAGAAAAAATTAAAGAACCTCAAGTCTATCAACTAAGTGTCTATTATGCTTGGAAAAAAACAGGTATTCTACCTAAAAATCTATTACATTGAACTAAAGTAGAAAAGGAGCCGCCTTTAAGAGGCTCCTTTTCCTTAATGTCGACTCAAATTTTTAATAGGTAATCCCTATCTAATAGACTTTTTTTTCTTATTTAAGAATAATCAAATCTTAATCTGTGCATAAACAATGTTTTTTTACTTTATAGGCGGCTTGAGAAAAGCATGTATGTCATCTGGTTCAAAAAATCATTATGAACTAGATAGTATAAATTTTGAACACAATCAACGCCTCACTTAATTGATCTTTTCAATCAATATTTTAATTGCTTTCATGAATGTTTTTTCTAAATGAAGTAAGCTAACTGCTACCTGTTCAAACGTTTAGAGAATTAAATCAGGTAGCACACTTTTAACTCGTTCTACTTCTAATATCGGCTTCATTTTTTGAGTTTACCATCTCTTCATATCCCTTCACCGTTCTAGTCAAAATTCCACCCTATCCCCCCTTCTTTTATAAGATAAGAATTTTTTAAAATAATCGCATTAAAACAAAAAAATCGTCATGAAACAAATCATGACGATTTTTTATTTAAATAAAAGGATTATAAAAGCGCGTTCCATTAGAAAAGGTAATAACTAAAAAAATGGCCATTAAAACGCTAAATCCTACAAGTGTATAAGTATCTCGCTTTAAAAACGGACGTTCAGAATAAAAGGTGCGTTTTTTATGTTTACCGAATGCCCTTAATTCCATCGCATAGCTGATTGTTTCAATACGATCTAAACTAGTCAAAATAAGAGGCATTAAAATGGCAGACGTATTTTTAAGACGAACCCATAATGTTGCCTTGCTAGACATATCAATTCCACGCGCTTGCTGAGCTTGAGAAATCTCAACAAAATCACGTTGAATATCTGGAATATAACGCATAGCAATCGCAACAGAATAAGCCAGTCGATAACTAATTCCAATTTTGGATAGTGACGCTGCAAATTCACTTGGATCAGTTGCTGATAAGAAGACTAAACCAAGGGGAATAATCGTTAAGTACTTCAAGGTCATATTAAATTGATAAAATAATTGTTCCTGCGTTAAGACATACGGTCCAAATAATTTAAACAAATCATGCTGTGTTCCGTAAATATGAACGCCTTCAACTGGGGAAAAAATAAAGACCGCTATATTATTGATAACTAAGAAAATTAAAATAAAATAAAAGACGAGCGCCACTTGTTTAAATTCAACTTTTGATAGCTTAAATAAAATTAAACTGATGATAAACATCATCCCAAGAACACGCGTATCATAACTTAACATCGCCGTGATAGACCAAAGTAAAAAGCAAATTAGCTTCGTACTCCCTGTTAAACGGTGTATGGGTGAATCCACATCAATATAAGCAAGCATTTTAGTATTCATTAAGTTCTCACCGCCTTATCTGCAAAAATAAATTTTCGAATAAAGTCCACCGCACTCGGAAGTCCTGTCTGCATGGCCAGTTGATAAAGTGATGTTTTCTTTAAATGAGAGGCTTCAATCAGTTGATCGTCAGTTAAAACATGCCACGTTGACGTATCAGCTAACACTTCCCCATTTGTAATCACAATAGCACGAGTTGTGTATTCAAGCATTAAATGCATGTCATGTGTAATCATTAAAATGGTAATGCCACGTTGATTAAGTTCGACTAAAAACTCCATAATTTCGGTGTAATGACGTAAATCTTGTCCGGCAGTTGGCTCATCTAAAATTAAAAGTTCTGGATTTAAAACCAAAATAGCTGCAATACTTACACGTTTTTTCTGACCAAAGCTTAAAGCTGAAATCGGCCAATTACGATATGGATAAAGACCACAGATTTTTAATGTTTCAATCACACGTTCCTGAACTTCTGTTTCTGATATCCCACGAACACGAAGTCCAAGAGCCACTTCATCAAAAATTTTTGTCTTTGAAATCATCTGATTCGGATTTTGCATCACAAGCCCTATCTTATCTGCTCGTTCCTTAATCGTTTGAGTTCCCATATCTTCGCCATTCAATAAAATCGTTCCTGAAATCGGTTGATAAAATCCACTAATCAACTTTGAAATTGTTGATTTTCCTGCGCCATTTTTTCCAACTAAACTCAACATTTCACCTTTACGAATTTGGAATGAGACATCCTTTAAGGTTAAGCTATCAGATTGATAACCAAAACAAACTTTCTTAAACTCAAGCAAAATGTCTTCCTGATTTCGTTCTTTTTGAATTTCCGTCTGATCATACCAACGATGAAGTGCCTCTTGACATCTTGATAAATCCATTTGATTTAAAGATTGTGGATTCATACTCGCTAAAATCTCGCAATTTGCGTATTTTAACGCTGTCACATATAAAGGTTCGCGAATTCCAATTTGAGATAAAAGATTTGAGGCTAATAACTCATTTGGTGTCATATCAGCAATAATACAACCTTCATTCATTACAATAATTCGATCAATGCATGCCTGTAAAACGTCTTCTAAACGATGCTCAATAATCACAATCGTTTTATGCGTTTTTCTTGAAATTTCATCAATTAATGACATTGTCTGCTCTCCAGCTGCTGGGTCTAAATTGGCTAATGGTTCATCAAATAATAAAATATCAATATCATCCACCATAACACCGGCAAGCGTAACACGTTGCTTTTGTCCGCCTGATAATTCGTGTGGAGCAGATTTTAAATGCGTCTTGATATCAACAAGTGTAGAGACTTCATTCACAATTGACTTCATTTCAGCTTGTGGCACTTCTAAATTTTCAAGTTTAAACGCAATATCCTCTCCTACCGTTAAGCCAATAAATTGGTCATCGGGATTTTGAAGAACTGTCCCTACATAATTAGATCGTTTAAACAGATTATGCTTTAGAGCATTTTCACCTTTAATTTTAAGATTTCCACTTAACTGACCTTTATAAATATTAGGCACTAATCCATTAATACAATGAGCTAACGTACTTTTCCCAGAACCAGAAGGCCCAACGATTAAAACCTTTTCACCTTCATAAATACACAAATTTATATTTTTAAGGGTTGGACTTGACTGCACACGATATTGAAAACTAAAATTTTCAAATTCAATCATCGGTTTTCGCATTCTCATCATCCTTTCTTTTCACGCGACAAAAAATTAGATGAATTAAAATCAATCTAACAAATTTGTTATCATTCTTTTTAATTCACCTAATCTCGATTTTTATTTAACTTCAATATTATAACACAAATTTTATAAAACAGACAAACTTCGACAATGTTTTTTATGTAAAAAAAGCATCTGATAACGCTTCTTCAGATGCTTTTTAACTAAGGATTAATATTCAGGTTTTAAACTTCCCTTTGGGGTACGTGTTTTTGCATAAGCCCCAACTAATAAAGAACCTAAAATTCCAATCGTAATCATGTTAAACGATCCCGCAACCGCTCCTTGAAGATAAACTTTATCTGACGGTTCAGCATAAATCAATACGTCAAGCATCGGTGCTACAATAAACCATCCGACGATATTTGCCGCGATTTGAGCTAGGTTAAAGATAATGATTTCTCGTTTGCCAAAGATACCATCTTCCATGTCAATTCGTTTGGCTAGTAATCCAATCACAAGTCCAATCATTCCTGAGGCAATAATCCAACTAAACCATGGACTTCCCCAAATTAAAATATCTTTTAAAAAGTGACCAATAAGCCCTGTTGCTAACCCAGCCATTGGACCATATAATAATGCAATTAAAGCTAAGACAGCATAAGCTGTTTCAAAGTTTGTATTTGGAATTCCGGTTGGTAATGAGGCAAAACGCGATAAAACGACAAAAATGGCAGCTCCAATCCCAATCGCAACGACCGTTTTAATTGATAGTCTTTGATTCATTTCTAAACTCTCCCTTCGAAAAAGGTAAAAATCAACACTCACTAGTATATCGGTCTGATTATGTGATGTCAAGAAAATACAAACTTCGACTATTGTAAGTTTTAAGCATTAATTGCTAAAGACGCAATGTATCCCATTGAAAACGCTGCTTGGATATTATATCCACCTGTATCGCCATCAATGTCTAATACTTCTCCCACAAAGTATAGATTCTCAACTTTTTTAGACTCCATCGTTTTGGATTTAATTTCTTTAATCGAAACACCGCCTGTCGTGACCATGGCCACATGATAGCCTCCAAGCTCTTTAACTTCCATTTCGTACTCCGTTAATATCGTTAATAATTTTTGGCGTGTCACCTTACTAATTTCAGCACACTTTAAGTCATCACTGATGTGACATAGTTCAAGTACCTTATCAGCAAAGCGTTTCGTCAGATTTAAATCACGTACAATCGTTTTGACAAGTGTTTTTCCACCCGCTGCTAATTTTTTTGTTAATTGACTTCTAAATGCTTCAATCGACTCAGCTCCAACGAAGTTACATTTAATAACATCACCAGCTTGCATATAGCGTGAATGATTGATAATTCCAGGGCCTGAAACACCAGTATGTGTTAATAAAAAGTCCCCGTGATAAGCGCCTATTTTTTTTCCGCCACGCCAAAGTGTATATGATAAGTCTTCAAATGACGTTCCCGACATATCCACAAGTTCGTAATTTTTAATTTTTAAGGGCGTTAAAGCAGGCTTCATTGGGATAATTTTATGTCCGAATGACTTTGCTATGACTTGTCCATCTCCTGTTGACCCAGTATGAGGATAACTCAGTCCTCCTGTTGCAATCACAACTTTTTTGGCTTCATATGACACTTGATTGGTTTTCACAGTAAAAAGATCATCTACTTTTTCGATTGACTGTACAGCCGTTTCAGTGATGATGTCAATGTGACGTTTGTGACATTCTTTTAATAAAACTTGTAAGACATCCATCGATTTTTGTGATTTTGGAAAAATCTTTCCCTTTTCAGTTGTCATAAATTCTAAGCCACGTTTTCTAAAGAAAGCTAGTAAGTCTTCATTTTGAAATGAAAGGAGGGCATGTTTTAAAAATTTTGCATTAGGTCCATAACACTCTAAAAAGTGATGAATGTCACCCGCTTGTGTAATATTACATTTCCCTGCACCCGCCATTAATAATTTACGCCCACACGATTTATTTTTTTCAAGAATGGCAATGCGCTGTTTTTTTTCAGCACACATAATAGCTGTAAAAAGACCGGCTGGTCCTGCCCCTACGATAAGTACATCATATTTATTCAACGTTTTTTCCTCCGATTCTTAGGTTGCTTTGTTTATTGTATTACGAGGATATTTTTTTAGTCAAGCGAAAGAAAAAACTAGCAACTTGGTTGCTAGTCTTCAAAGAGATGAAAATAAGTCACGATCTGCTGACAACACCTTTCAATAAACAACAAAATATCAGTCATATAAAAGGCTTCAAGTTCCGTGTCACCTTGCTTATCTTTTTCTAAATCTTGCTTTAAAACTTTAAGGCGCCATTGTTCAACCTCATCCCGACTTAACAAGGGACAGACCGGCATTGCAATGGCTTGTTTTAAATCAGCCGATAAGGGTAAGACCTGTCCTTTTAATAAATCATCGATTCGTTGCATATCACGGTAATAAAGGGCATGCAACTCTAAGCGTTCCATCCTTTCTTTTCGAGCATGAAAATAAGGAGCATAAATAATTTCACGCCATAGGTAATCTGTATATAAATGAATTAAATATCCAAGTTTAAAGTCTTGAGTCACGCCTGTAATTATTTGTTTCGCTTGTAAAATCGCCTCAACATAATCGTCATCTGCTATGTCATAAAAATGTGTGACCGCCTTATCTGCCCACGTTTGATTCGGCCTCATATGAATGGCATCAGGACTAATTGAACCAAGCAACAAATCAGATGTCATGGGAATCGATAAACGTTTTGAAACGTTTTGGATAACATTCAAGTGCACAATCGGTGATGGCATCTTTGCCCCTCCTTATAATATGTGGCTCATAATTGTCAGATAGCGTTGATTAAACTGATCAACCTCTACTTGTTCAACAACTTCTACTAAATAATCAGAGATAGATTGAGAACTTATTTTCGGATGAGTCTGCATATAATGATAAAACAAGGTCGAAAGTTTGTATGTCCCAAATTGATAGCGTCCTAAATATTGATAAGGTTGATCACAAAGATGAAGTTGAGTGTTTAAATACATTTGATACGCTAGTTTCACATTAGCTTCTAAATAAGAACCTAAATCCTTATATTCCTCTTTCACATGCTTTAAAGCATTTAAAAGCATTTGATCATGCTTTAACGCTCGGACACGCGCTCTTAATTGCCTATGAATCGAAATGGGTTGTAATAATTGTTCTGTCAAGCATTCTAACACCTGTTTAGTTGAGCGTTTAATCGAAACGACAACATCTTCATTAAACAGTTGAATCGACTTTAAATCTAGTAATTCAAAACTCACCACATATACATTGCGTCGCTCAATATGCTGTGGCGTGAGTGATTGATTTAACGTTTCAATCACGTTTAATGGCTGGCACTCTTTATCATAACGTTTTATTTGTTCATTAATCAATGGCAAACGATTTTCTAACCAAAAGTTCTTGAATTTACATCGCTCAAGTTCCGCAATAACGAGGCCTAATTGTTCAAAAACCTTCTCTACATCTTTATTTAAAAACTTTTGATAAGCTTTAGAAAGATTTTTTTTTATCGTTTGTTTTTTTAATTGAGTGACTAGATACTTTGGACTTTGTAACAGTTCTGACAAACGAAGATCATTAAATTCTGAATCCGTTGCAATTAAAGGAATTAAGGTGCTTCCAATTGATTCTCCCTTTGGTAAAGTGTTGCGCACTTTATTTAATAATCCCTCACAATTTTCACTTAATTGCTCTTCTAAGTAACGAACGAACTCCGTATCCTCATCAATTTCACCTGAAAAAAGTAAGTCTAGTAATCCAATCACATCTAATGTGTAGGATGCCTCAAAAGACAATTTATTTTTCTGTTCGTTCATGAAGTTAATCCCCCTAAATTTTTCACCTAATTACTTTTATTTTATCATACAACGAAAACACATAACAGAATTAAATGAATCCCTTACAATAAAACTTAGATGCTTCATTCAAATTTAATCAATCAACAGACTCACCCCCCATCTTTTTCTTATCGTTGTTAAAAAAATTTGAAATAGAATGATTTTTAAACGTATCAATTTCATCGTTATCGAAATCACTCTACTCTCAATGTCAATCCCGATTAAACGATCTAAATCTCTTCACCAATACGATTCTTTATTTTAACACTCATACACAAGCTGACCATCTGCTTATGTTCCATTCAGGCACCTCCTTCATTGGATTAACCCGCCTATACCATCCTATAAAAACTTGAAAAAATAAGACTAAAGAACAAAAGCAGCTAAAATTTTATTTAAAAAAGTCAAAGTGGCTTGTTCTTGAGAATCGACAAAGAAGTTGATCCCTGATGGGATTAGAGTTCCCATAAAATTAACACCAGCATCGTCATTTAACTGACTAACTTGAATCACATAGATTATCGCCCCTCTAATGTGTACAGGATTAAGGAACATCATTTCAATCGTCCAATGAAAGACTACTATTGTCGTCTTACCACTGACTGGTTAAAACTCACCATCTCTAACGCAATACGGTCAAGTATCCCAAACACCGACTGGTCATTGGAACGTAATCCTTCAATTAACCATTCCCAATCACTAGCAGTGGTTATCAATTCAATACTAAAACAACGTAGTTTACAAGATTAACGTCTTGAAGATGAACACCTCCTTCACAGTCAATTAGGAGCCTTTAAATAGCATAGTCCCTAATCTCCCCTAGACAGTGATTTTGAATGTCTCAACTTCAACACCTTACTTCGTTTCATTTAATCGAATAGTCAAAATTTTTCCTAGCAAGTCAAACTCATAATCATATCAGCATCCGTGCAGATAGATGTCATTTAAAGATTTACGTGCGGCTATATGTAATCCTATTTTAAATCCGTAAAATGATTAACAGCATTCTCTTCTCTCTTTACCAAAAAAAAGCACTCGATTAAACTAATCGAGTGCTTTTTTTTATTTTGAAGCTGCTAAAACTTGTGTCCAAATATCATCATACTCTCTAACAAACTCCCCTGGATCTCTAAAGGTTTCCATCGGTAAGAAGTCTAATAAATCTTGTGAGGGACTGTATGCATCATTTTGTGTCCACTCCTCTTCTGAAACCATCTCTAATGTTTCAGTATTAGGTGTAGAATACATGACATACTCTGTATTCATTAAGGCAATCTCTGGACGTTGCATAAAATTAATAAACTCATGGGCTAAATCAACATTTTGAGCTGTTGATGGAATAACCATGGCATCCACCCATGTATTTGATCCTTCTTTTGGAATGGCATATTCCATGTTTTCATTTTCATCCATGATATAGGTCGCATCACCTGAATAGACAACCGCTAATGCTGCATTTCCTGCAATCATATTATCAATGACTTGATCTGTAACATAGGCATAAACAAGCGGACGTTGATCGATTAAAAGTTGCTTCGCTTGTTCTAATTCATCAATATTTTGAGTATTCATTGAGTAACCTAATAATTTTAAAGCGACCATTAATGAGTCACGTTGACTATCATACATAAAGATATTCCCTTTATAATCTTCATCCCACAAAATTGACCAAGAATCGACAGGTTCTTTAACAACGGTTTTATCATATAAAATTCCAACGGTTCCCCAGAAATAAGGAACTGTATACAAATTATCAGGATCATAAGGTAAATTTTTATACGCATCTGAAATATATTCAAAATTTGGAATTTTGCTGTAATCAAGTGGTAGAACAAGATTTTCTTTGATCATTTTTTCTACCATATAATCCGATGGGAAGGCTACGTCATAGTTTGTTCCCCCCGCTTTAATCTTTTGATACATCGTTTCATTTGAATCATATAATTCATAATACACTTTACAATTAAATTCAGATTCAAAAATATCTAATACCTCAGGATCAATATATTCTCCCACGTTGTAAACATAAAGTTTTTGTGTATCACCACTCGAACAAGCCGCTAACATGGCAACAAGGGAAAGACCCAAAAGCTTCAACCAATTTTTCATGAGATTCCTACACCTCCTTTTTCTTTCTAATTGAAAGATTATTTGAAATTAAAACTGAAATTAATACAAAACTTACCATAATAGTCGCTAAAGCATTAACAGTCGGACGAATTCCTCGTTTTGCCATTGAATAAACTTCAATGGATAAGTTTGTCGCACCATTTCCAGCTGTAAAGTAACTAATCACAAAGTCATCAATCGACATCGTAAAGGCCATTAAGGCTCCTGCCATAATTCCTGGCATAATCTCTGGAATAACGACTTTACGAATCGCTTGCATCGGTGTAGCACCTAAATCCATTGCCGCTTCAGCCATATTCGGATTCATCGCATAAAGACGAGGTAAAACAGATAAAACAACGTAAGGAATACAGAACATGATATGAGCAAGTAGCATGGTCGTAAATCCAAAGTTTAATTTAACGGTTTTAAAGAGCATCATTAAGGCAACCGCAATCACGATATCTGGACTAATAACTGGCAAATAGTTAATATTTAAAACAAAGGCTTTCGTTTTCTTTGTTAGTTTATAAATTCCAATCGAGGTAAAGGTTCCAACGACAACCGAAATAGCTGTGGCAATAACGGCCACAACCACGGTATATAAGACGGCTGTTTGCATTTTGCTATCTTGGAACAACTCTTGATACCATTGAAGTGAAAATCCAGTCCACTTTCCGCTCGATTTTGATTCGTTAAACGAGAATAAAATAAGAACGCCAATCGGTGCATATAAGAAAAGGAACATTAAAGCTAAGTAACATCTTGATAACCACTTATTTACCATGGTAAGGCACCTCCTGCTTGTCCATCTGAATCGAATTTTTTCATCAACCAGATTGAAAGTAAGATAAAGAGCATCAGAATCATGGATAAAGCTGATCCAAAGTACCAATTACCTGTTAATAAGAATTGTTTTTCAATTAAGTTCCCAATCATCATAAATTGTCCACCACCAAGTAACTGTGGAATGACGAACGTACTCACAGCCGGTAAGAAGACCATGATAATTCCTGTAATAATCCCTGGTAATGTTAACGGAAATACGACACGGGTAAAGACTTGTTTGCTATTAGCTCCTAAATCACGGGCCGCATCAATCAAGTTCTTATCTACTTTAGAGATAGCCGTATGAATTGGTAACACCATAAACGGCAAGAAGTTATAAACCATCCCTAACATAATTGAAAAATCAGAATACATAATGTCCACGGGCGCAATTCCGAAGAAATCTAAAATATTATTCAAAATACCATTTTTTCCAAGAATTGAGATCCATGCATACGTACGTAATAACATGTTAATCCACATTGGCATAATAAATAATAGTAAAATAGAAGATTGTCGTTTGGGAGATAATTGAGCAATAATCCAAGCTAGTGGATACCCAAACATAAAACATAATAATGTCGAAACAAAGGCGATCCATAACGAACGCCCAAGAGTTGCAATATAGATTGGATTAAAGAATTTAACATAATTTTCAAGCGTAAATCTGAAGGCCATTGGATTTCCATCACTTGGATCAATGATACTATATAAGAAAATCAAAATCATTGGGATGATGATCATGATTGAAATCCACACAATATAAGGATAACTTAAACGTTTTGTTGATTCATGCATGAGCTATACCCCAACTTCCATGACATGAATATCAGCTGGAGCAACTGTCATCCCAACTTCTGCCCCGACTTCTGCACTTTGTGTACTATGTACAATATATTCGCGCCCCTCGACCATCACAATAATTTCATAATGAACCCCTTTGAAGATGACCGTATCTACAACTCCTGTAAAGGCTCCCTTATCTTTTGAAACAATTTGTAAATCCTCAGGACGAATGACGATATCAACTACTTCATTTGCATTGTATCCTCGATCGACACATTCAAAAACATGATTTTCAAATTCAACTTTGTAATCTTCAAGCATCACTCCGCGGACAATGTTACTTTCTCCAATGAAGTTTGCAACAAAACGATTACGTGGCTCATTGTAAATATCAACTGGTGTTCCAATTTGTTGAATTAATCCATCATTTAAGACAACAATGGTATCCGACATCGTTAAGGCTTCTTCTTGATCATGAGTAACAAAAATAAACGTAATTCCCATTTCACGTTGGATTTCTTTTAATTCATATTGCATGTCTTGTCGTAATTTTAAGTCAAGCGCTCCTAATGGTTCATCAAGTAAAAGAACTTTTGGACGATTAACTAAGGCACGAGCAATCGCAATACGTTGCTGTTGTCCTCCAGATAATGAATCGATACGACGATTAGCATAATCAAAAAGTTTAACCATTTTCAACATACGGTTTACACGTTCTTTAACTTCAGACTCTGGCACTTTTTTCATTCTTAATCCAAATGCGATGTTATCGAACACGTTTAAGTGCGGAAATAACGCATATTTTTGGAAAACTGTATTAATTTCACGTTTATAAGATGGAATTTGAATAAGGTCTTTTCCATCAAACTTTACCTCACCCGATGTCGGTGTATCAAATCCACCAATAATACGAAGAAGGGTTGTTTTACCGCAACCAGATGGTCCTAATAAGGTAACAAATTCATTTTGATGAATCGTTAAATCGATTCCTTTTAAAATAATGTCCCCATCGTATTCTTTTGTTAAATTTTTAATCTCAACTAATGGCACTTTTGTCATACCAGATCCTCCTCAAAATAACTAGAAAGTTGGTGGCGTCGCGACCCAAAGTACAGATGCAGGTGCTTTTGAACTGTTCTTTAACTTGTGGTCAACATCTGCTTTATAATAAAAACTCTCGCCTTTTTTCACTTTATATCGTTTAGTTCCCAGGACAAGCTCAACTTCTCCTTTTAACACATAACCAAATTCCTCACCATGGTGAGGCTCATCATCATATGACATTCCACCTGGTTCTAAATCCACAATGATCGGCTCCATTTCATTCTTTTGAGCATTTGGAATAATCCAGCGAATGGTCATATTATAATCTAACTCTTCTTTTATAAATACATCTTCACGTTGAAAAACAACTTTCTGATCATTTTTTTCTTCAGCAAAAAACTCACCAAGAGTTGTTCCTAGTGCTTCTAATATATCAACAAGGGTTGCGATCGATGGTGAAGCTAAATCACGTTCTACCTGTGAGATATATCCTTTTGTTAATTCGGTACGATCAGCTAATTCTTCTTGTGTTAACTGAAGTTCCATTCGTAAACGCCTAATTTTTTCTCCGATTATCATGGCAACACCTCAACTTTTCGACTAAATAAATAAACTATTTGTTTACTAATAATAAACCTATTCTATTATATAATTAATCAATAGTTTGTCAATATCTTAACTAGATAAAAATATACTTATTTTCACAGTTTTATCGATATTTGCCTAAATGTGTGCCACTTTACTTAGTGTCTCCGAAATTAAATTGTTTAATAAACGAATTAATTAAAATGTTAATAAATCTTAAGAAAGTTCAAGCTTTAACAAATTGACATGGTATTTTTAAACAGAGTATAATGATTGTATTCTAATTAAAGGATATTTAAACATTTTAAGGAGAAAATTAACTAATTTAGGTAGGTAACGTGTTATAGGAGGAAAGTATGAGTCAGAAAAATAATGATTTTTTTAATCAATTTTTAAACAATGAATTACCAAAAGAAACACCTCTTGAATCAAAACCTTATGAAAAAGCATTTACGCAACAACCCGTCAAATCAACACCAACACCCAAAATTGAAGTAGATTTACGTCAAACGGTCAAATCAGAACCAGAAAAAGTTGAAGTAAATTCACCAAAAGGACCCGGTGTTTCAATTAAAACAGATGAAAAATATGAACGTTTTATTAATCCTAATAAAAAAAGAAATCAAATCATTGCCTTAATAACAGGTGCCGTTGCCGTTTTATCTGTTATTTTCTATCTTATCTTTGGGAATAAGGTAGAGGTTCCTGATTTCTCAGCCTATACGCCTTCGCAAATTGCGACATGGGGAACCAAAAATAACATGACGATGTTATATGTCGAAGAATATAATCACGAGTTTGAAAAAGGAACACTTATTTCACAAAATATCGCACCCGGTAAGAAAGTAAAAAAAGGGGGCGAGATGACGTTGGTGATGTCTCTTGGAATCGATCCTGAAGTCATCGTGACACTTCCAGATTTTGATGAAACATGGACAACCGACGAATTAATGAACTGGATTGATGAAAATAATTTAATGAATGCGACCATTAAAAATTTAGCAGATGAAACCATTGAAAAAAATCACTTTATTAAATCGGATTTAGATAAAGACCTAACCGAAATTAAACGTAAGACAAAAGTAACGTTTTATGTTTCAACAGGTTCACCTTTTATGATGAGCATGATTGATTTAAAAACTAAAACAGAAGATGATGTCAAAGCATGGGCTCAAAAAAACAACGTAACCGTCGTATATGAGAAAGTGGCGCATGATACGGTGCCAGAAAACCAAATCATCACTCAAAGCATTGAACCAGAAATTGAATTTAATCCAAAAACTGAAACACTAACGGTTGAAGTTTCAACAGGACCTGGTATTACAGTGCCAAGTCTAAATTCAATGACGATTGAAGAAATCAAGGCTTGGGCGACTGCAAATACAGTAAACTTAATGTTGACTGAAAAATACCATAACTCGGTGGCAGCTAATACGATTATCGAATCGAGTATTTCTTCTGGTGAAGTGATTAAAAAAGGCGATTTAGTCACAATTACAATATCACTTGGTAAAGTAGGCGTAAAAAATTTCATCGGAGATACTGAAATTTCATTTATGGAATGGGTAGATGAGCAAAATTTAAAAGGTGCTAATATTACGCCATCGATTACCTATCAATATGTTGACTCAGCTGAGAAAAATAAAATTATTGCGCAATCTCTTTATGATCGCCGTGTTGAAACAGGTGCTAATATTCAAATCGTTGTTAACCTTGGCGGTCATTTAACAGTTCCTGCCTTAACAGGATTATCTGAATATGATGCTCGTCAAACTTGCGAGTATAGCGGATTAACGTGTGTCTTTACTTATGACTATTCAAATGCTCCTGATGGAACCATTGCAAGTCAGGATCGTCAAGCAGGATACAATGCAAGTGAAGGTGATATTATGAACGTCATTATTTCTAAAGGTCCACGTCCTTAACTCCTAAAAGACCCGAATTTTTTTCGGGTCTTTTAAATTTAAATAAAAATGGTTTTCCCTAAAAATAAAAAAACGTCTCAGTAGCAAAGTGCCACTTAGACGTTTTTTTAATGAAACATTACTCAGCATTACGTTTACGTTTGTCGTATTTTTTACGCTCATTTGTATCTAAGATTTTTTTACGTAGACGAACTGATGTTGGGGTAATCTCAACTAATTCATCTTCGTTAATATATTCTAAGGCGTATTCGAGTGTAATTAAGCGTGGTTTCTTTAATACCACTGTATTATCTTTACCAGCTGAACGACAGTTTGTTAATTGTTTTGCACGCGTTACGTTTACGGCTAAATCTAAATCTTTGTTGTTTTCTCCCACGATCATCCCTTCATATACGGCAGCTCCTGGTTCGATAAACATGATTCCGCGATCTTCAAGTCCCATTAAACCGTAGTTTGTTGCTTTTCCGTTTTCCATTGAAACTAAAGCCCCATTTTTACGTTCTCCGACTGAACCTTTTTCCATCGGACGGTATTCAGAGAAAGTATGGTTAATGATTCCGTAACCTTTTGTTAAAGTTAAGAATTCTGTCATGAATCCAATTAAAGCACGTGATGGTACATCATAAATTAAACGAACTTGTCCATTTTCATTATGAATCATATTTTGTAATTGACCTTTACGGTATCCCATGGCTTCAATCACACTTCCGACATGCTCTTCAGGTGACTCAATTTGAACATATTCATATGGTTCGCATAAGACACCATCGATTTCACGGATGATAACTTCTGGTTTTGAAACTTCAAGTTCGAATCCTTCACGACGCATATTTTCAAGTAAGATTGATAAGTGAAGTTCTCCACGACCTGAAACAACCCACTCTTCTTTCGTTCCAACACGTTCAACTAATAATGAAACATCACGTTGAATTTCTTTATATAAACGCTCATCAATTTTAGAAGCTGTGACGTGTTTTCCTTCTTGTCCTGAGAATGGAGATGAGTTCGTTGAGAATGTCATTTTTAACGTTGGTTCATCAATATGTAAAATTGGTAATGCTTCTTCATGACCGATTTCACAAACCGTCTCACCTACGTTGATATCAGGTAATCCAGCAATGGCTACAATATCTCCAGCTTCTGCTGATTCAATTTCGATACGTTTTAATCCTAAGAATCCGAATAATTTCGTGATACGGAATTGTTGAGTTGTTCCATCTAAACGACAAATTGAAACCATTTGGTTCACATTAATCGTTCCGCGTACAACACGTCCTACCCCAATACGCCCTACATATTCATTATAGTCTAATAAAGCAGGTTGGAATTGAAGTGTACCGTTTGGATCCATTCCTGGATCTGGAATGTTTTCTAAAATAGATTCAAAAATAGATTCCATGTTTTCTTCTTGATCCGCAGGATCTGAACTTAAGCTTGCTGTTCCGTTTAAAGCTGAACAGTAAACAACTGGGAATTCTAATTGATCATCATCTGCCCCTAATTCAATGAATAATTCTAACACTTCATCGACTACTTCCTCTGGACGAGCAGCAGGACGGTCAATTTTATTAACCACAACGATTGGTGTTAATTTTTGTTCTAATGCTTTCTTTAAGACGAAACGAGTTTGAGGCATTGTTCCTTCGTAAGCATCAACAACTAATAAAACACCATCTACCATGTTCATGATACGCTCAACTTCCCCTGCAAAGTCAGCATGTCCTGGTGTATCTAAAATGTTAATACGATAATCTTTATAATCAATCGCAGTATTTTTCGCTAAAATCGTAATTCCACGTTCACGTTCGATATCATTTGAATCCATCACGCGATCAGCAACTGCTTCATTTTCACGGAATGTTCCCGCTTGGCGAAGTAATTGATCGACTAAAGTCGTTTTACCATGATCAACGTGGGCAATAATGGCAATATTTTTAATATTCATGCTTTGCACCTCTATCTGGCTAGATTAAAAAATTCATACTCGATTATTATACAACAAAAAAGGAATAATGTATCGAAAAATGATATCATTTTATGAAAATTTTTCAAAAGCACTTTCAAAAGAGACATAAATAAAGTTGTTTTGTCGAAATCTCTTATAGTTTGGACGGCTTGACGAACACTATCCTTTGTTATTTATAGCAAAAAAAAGCAAAACTTATGAAAAGTCTTGCTAATATCGTGATTTTAAATTGAGAATAAACATTTCAAGTGCTAATTCCTTTTTTAAAAGACCTGTTTTAATCTTATAATCAATTTGAGCTAATTGGTATAAATAACTTTGAATTAAGTCTAACTCAAAACGATGAGATTGTCCGTGAATTAATTTAACACGATAGGGATGTACATTTAATGTTTTAGCCACTTCTGCTTCACGGTATCCTTGACGACTTAGCTGAATAACCTGTGACATTAAGCGGAATTGATTCGCGATCATAATTAAAATTTTAAAGGGTTCCTCATTTTGCGTGAGTAAGTCCTGGTAAATAAGATAAGCATCTTTTACTTTTTGTTGCATCAAAGCATCTGTTAGTAAGAATATGTTATCCTCTAACTGTCTTGGAACTAGCAGATGAATTAAGTCAACAGATAAATATTTAGAGGTCGCATCATCTAAAAAATATAAAAAGATTTTATCTAGTTCTTGATACATTAAATCAAGCTTAGCATGCGTGAACTTCACTAATAACTCGACTGCACGAGGATCAAATTCAATGCCTTCTTCTTTTAATTTTTTTTGGGCCCATTGGATGAGCGTGGTTTCTGAGTAAGTTTCAAAGGTAAAAAACTCCGACTGCTTCTTTAATAACTTCACCACTTTTTTACGTTCATCTAATTTATCATAAGGGGCATAAATAATTAAAATATTATCACTAATCGGATGCTCTAAAAACGCCATAAACTTTTCTAAATCATGATTTAATTCGCCTTTTGAATCTTTTCCAGTTAAAAATAAAGGATTCTTCACTAAAATGGCTTTTCGATTACTTAAAAAAGCAACTGTTTGCAAATCAAACAACGCTTCCTGAATCGTTGATTCTTTCATATCATAAGAGATGACATCAAACGATTCAATTTGATGTTGCTCTAAAATTTCATTAATTTTCTTTTCACAAAGAACAGATTGTTCACCAAGGATCGTATAAATGGCCATAAAAACACCTCAGTCCCTATTTTATCACACTAAGGGCTCTGTCACAACCAAACACTTATCGTCCGTATTTTCTTTTGGTGTGACTTTTTTGTTTTTTTTATTGTGAGATTCAATTTGGTACTATACTTTTTCGTTGTGACTTTATTTAGAGAATTGTCTAATTTTTTAATTATTGAATATTATAAACATAAGGTGGAAAAGATTGAATCGATAGCCTATCCCTTCTAATTTTAAATTGAATACTTCCATCGTATTGTGTATTCAAGAGTGGAATTTCGAGTTGTTTCAAATTTTCGATTAACTCTACACTTGGATGACCATAACGATTTTTTCGTCCTGATGATACAAGGGTAATCATGGGACTTAATCTTCTCAAAAATGAATTTGAATTTGAAGTTTTCGAACCATGATGGGCTGCTTTGTATACTGTTAATTGGTTTAACTGATACCGACTCAAAATCTCAGCCTCCTCACTCACCCCCATATCTCCAGTCAATAGTGCGCTAAATCCATCCATCTCTAATGTAAACACCAATGACGCAGCATTCTCATCTGATTTGATCTGATTTGATTGTAAGAACGTGAGAATTTGATTCCCACACGTTAACACTTCTTCTTGTTTGACCTGCCGAAAAATCGTTCCTACTTCCTTTGCTACCTCTTCAATTTCTTTCATCAATTCATTTAAAGGTTGCCCATTTGTTAACACTTCTTTCACCTCAAAAGTTTGAAGTAGCGAAACGGCCTCTCCCACATGATCGAAATCACCATGTGTCAAAATCAAATAATCAATCGTTCGAATCCCCTCTCCCTTTAAAAAGGGCTCTAGCGTGGTTGAAAAAATGGGTTTAGGCTTCCCCGTAAACTGATAGGTACCACCCGTGTCAACCACCACACTACATCGCCTGTAGGACGATTGAATGATAACACTGTCGCCTTGACCCACATCAAGCATCGTGAACTGACTTTCACTGACAAAAAATCGATGGGATTCCAATAGAAAAATAACCAGGATTATGCTAATGGCATAGTTTGAAAAACAACGCTTTTTCTCAAACACATATCCATTCCCCAAAAAAAGCAGCAACAATCCTAGTAATAAATTTAAAGAAAACTCGCCTACAATCCAGTTCCACGTGAATAAACTGGCACTCCCTACAATGACACTTTCAAATAACATGAGAAGATGGTTCGTTAAGGGTGCAATAAACGGTATGAGAATCGTGAGGATTAAAAGCGGTAAAAGACATAGGCTCACAAGTGGAATCACCCATAAATTAACAAGATAACTCAACACATTTATTTCATCATAAAAGTATAATTGAATTGGAGCTGAAGCACATTGAGCAATAAACGGCAAAAAGAAGAATAAACTTTTAGTACCTAATTTTTGAAAAGTAGGTTGAAAACAAATTAAAATAAACGTCATCCAATACGAATAAATAAATCCAAGTTGATAAATTTGTCGTGGATTTAAGCATACATTGACAAGAAAGAGAATTGAAAAAACATCTAATGACGAGAGATTCAATCTTAGACGCTTATTAATCATCAATAAGATACTCATCCCACTCGCCCGAACAATTGAAGGACTTCCTCCACTGATGACCATAAATAAAACTAAAGCGACAATCACAATGAGTTGACTTAACTCCTCAATCACCCCTAATCGCTTTAAAACAAACCGTAAAAGAAAACTTAATAAGCCGACGTGTAATCCACTAATCGCAAACAAATGAATAATCCCAAGCTCAGAATACAGGGTTTGAATCTCTTCTTCTAAATCATCTGTCATTCCAAGCAACCAAGCTTTCATGTAGGCACCTGTCAGTGGTGGAAAGTTCATTTCTATTTGCTGAGCTAATTCATATTGCCACTGCCTAATTGTAAACTGATGCCCGATTAATTCAAATTCATTCGTATATAAGGTCAAATAAACCTTTTGATGAGACAAATATTGCTTAAAATCAAATCCATTGGGAACCGTTGCTGCCATTGGAACATTTAACTCACCGTTTACTAATACAATATCTCCTGGCATTAACTTCGGCTCAACAGAAGAAGTTGTCCAATAAATTCTTTCACTCCCTATTTCTAGAATAGCCGTTTGTTTCTCACGACTCTGCTTTTTGATTTTTACGACCAACGCTTCTGATGGCTCTAACGAGGCATTGGTATGAAGTTTTGTTTGATGTTCTAATGTATGGTAATAGCTAAAACTAATCAAAAAAATAAGGAAATAAATCCAGTATGTCTTAGGAAATCGGCGAAGATAGACAAGAAAAATAAACATCAGATACCAGGCCCCACCATTCATCAAGACTCCGATTAAAATAGCAAAAACCAAGTAAATCATATGCTGTCTTAACTTAAAGTTCGATAAAGTCTTCCAGGCTTTCAAAAGTCTTTTCTCCAATTCCTGTAACATTTTTTAATTCCTCAATGCTTTGAAACGGACCATAATCCATTCGATATTGAATAATAGCAGCTGCTTTGGTCTTTCCGATACCTGGTAAATTTTTGAGTTCATCCTCATTGGCTTGATTAATGGATATTTTTTTAGATTCTGACGATGATTCAAAAGACCACTGGAAATTTACGACCTCCTCTACATGAGGAACATAAATCACCATTTCATCCTTTATTTTTCCCGCTAAATTGATAGCATTCTGATCCGCTTTTTCAGTCAGTCCTCCCGCAAGCAAAATGACCTCATGAATTCTTGAGTTAGCCTCTACCTCATAAACACCAGGACAATAAACTTCTCCCTTTACATCAATTATATAATAAAGGCTTGAAACTTCTTCTAATTCAGATTTTGTAATCTCCTCTATGCTTGATTGTGATTCGATTACAATAGGAACCGACGTATTCTTAGGTTTGGCACTCATAAAGATGAGTGACATAACAATTCCACTCACGAATAAATAAACAAGTTGCTTTTTCATCGTTTTCACCTCATTTTTCTATACGCAAAAAAAAGGTGTTTTCCTTTTAAAAAATAAAAAAGACTTGAGAATAACGGTTCTATAATATTTGGTGTTGCTAACTAAGCAACGCCTTTTTTATGGCATCAAAAAAAGAGACATCAAGTCTCTATCCTGTTACAATGTTATCGGCTAAAACAATATTGAAAGGATAATTTTTGATGTCTCACTCATATTCTACTAGAAAATTTTTAAATATTAAAGATAAAAATATCATCTTTCCTGAAGATTATTTTGAAGAAGTTAAATTAAATGGGATCACTAGCTTTGTTTTTAAGGGAATCTTATCTTACCAACCCACCCATTGTGAACACTGTGGAACTCTTTTTGATTCCAATTTTAAAAAGCATGGGTTTAAAACTTCTCGAATTATCATTCCAAAAGTATCACTCCATGATACCTATTTAGTTTTAAAGAAACAGCGTTATTATTGTGGGCATTGTCAATCCACCTTTACATTAAAAACATCTATTGTTGAAAAGAACTGTTATATTTCTTACAATACGAAACACGCGATTGCTTTAGAAGCTCAAAATAAAATTTCAGAGTGCGATATTGCCCGTCGCCATCAAGTTTCTCATTCAACCGTTAATCGGATCATTCATAGCTTTTATGAATCTCAAACTTTGAACTTTAATGATCTACCTGAAAATCTTTGTTTTGATGAATTTAAATCGGTAAAATCGGCTGAGGGTCATATGTCTTTTATCTTTTGTGATGCAGATACCAAGCAGATTATTGATATCATTGAAGATCGACGCTTAACCTCTCTTCAGACTTATTTCAAGCGATACACAAAAGAAGCTCGTGCGCGTGTGAAACATATTGTCACTGATATGTACGCCCCTTATATCAGTTTGATTAAGGAGCTTTTTCCTCATGCCAAAATTGTCCTTGATAAGTTTCACCTCGTTCAACATATCTCCCGTGCACTCAATAAAACACGTATTCGATTAATGAAAAAATTCAAAAAACATGGTCGTAAATTCAAACGTTACTGGCGACTATTTTTAAAATCACATACCCTACTCGATACCACAACTTATCGATCTGTTTATTGTTTTAAGCAACCGATGCGTGAAATAGATATCTTAAACTTCCTTCTCGATTTATCACCTGAATTAAAAGCAACTTATGAGCTTTATCAAGATTTACTATTCGCCATTCAATCGAAAAATGTGAATCGATTTAATCACTTACTTGAAACAGAACATCCAATGATTTCACCCGAACTTCAAACATCTTTTCAAACCTTTAAAACCTATACTTCTTATATCTACAATACTCTGACTACTCCCTATACTAATGGTCCTATTGAAGGAATCAATAATAAAATTAAAGTCATCAAACGTATCGCGTTTGGATATCGCAGCTTCTATCATTTCAAATCAAGAATTCTTATGATTCAAAATCTAACTAAACCCAAAAGAAAAATCCTAGCAGCATAGCTACTAGGATTTCAATTCGGTCGTTCATTATAATAGGTTACAAATTAATCAGCAACACTATTTGACAAAGAACCAAAATAAAAAAGACTTGAGAATAACTCTCAAGTCTTTTTTATTTTTGTGCGACAAAGATAATTCGTTCTGACTCGTCTGTTGGCGCCTGATCTAAGAAATCAGCTGAAATTTCTAAAATTTTAAATCCAACATCTTCAAGCATTTGAATATACTCTTCAATCGCAAACGTACGTTGGTAATGTGTTTCTTCAAAACGCTCATAAGTCTCACCTTGACGTTTAAAGAACGTTAATTCATGTTCAATCGAATACGGATATTTTCCCTCACACACGTGCCAAATATACGTTAAATCAGGATTCGTGTCTGCAAATAAGTAATCATTGAAAATCTCAGTCATTTTGTATAATGAATGCACATCAAAAATTAACACGCCACCTTCTTTTAAACTCTCGTATAGATGTCTAAATGTTTGGAAAACTTCTGTATCTTTTTTCAAGTAGTTTAATGAATCCACATAAATCACAGCTCCATCAAAACCACTAAATCCTTCTAGACGACACATGTCTTGTTGAACGTAATGAATGCCAAGACCTTCTGCTAACGTTTTTTCATAGGCAATCGCCAACATATCTTCTGATAAATCAATACCTGTGACATCATATCCTTCTTTTGCTAAAAGAATTGAAATGGTTCCCGTTCCACACCCAACATCTAAAATACTTGAGCCTTGTGGAAGGTACTGCTTCGTTTTGGCCATCCATTTACTATACGGAACATCTTGCATTAAGATATCATAATAATAAGAAAAAGCCTCGTAAGCCATTATGCTAACATCCCTTCAACGTCAAGGCGAGGAACATCTCTCCATAATTTTTCTAAGTTATATTCAAGACGCGTTTCAGGTGTAAACACATGAACAATAACACGTCCAAAATCGGCTAAAATCCATTGTGCAGCATGGGCACCTTCAATACGTTTTAATTCAAGTCCAGTTTCTGCTTCTAAATCTTTTAATTCGCGTAAAATTCCCGCTGCTAAACGATCATTTTTAGCTGTTGTAATCACCATGTAATCATAAATGGGTGAAAATTGTTGCATATCTAATACAACGATATCTTCTGCGTGTTTTGCGTCTAAAGCTTTAACGATTGTTGTTAAGTTTTCCAAATAAATCAACTCCATTATAAAAAATTACGATAATAATCATAAGCAGCCAAAGTATCAGGATGAATCGCTCCTTGATTTTTTGAACTTAAGTAGGCGACTGTATCCGATAAAGTCTTAGCGACTGCCTGATCTAAATTTTTAGTGGCAAGGTCTCGAATGACCTCAACCCCCGGTTGCGTACGCCCCGGTTCAATATAATCTGCTAAAAAGACAATTTTCTCAAGATCCGTCATTGCTGCTTTTCCTGTTGTATGATACTTGATTGCATTTAAAATCTCTTCATCTTCAATTTGACACGCTTCTTTAGCGACAATAGCTCCTACCGGTGCATGCCACACGAGCGGAGAATAGGCTAAATAATCTGTTTCATGTGCCTGAATTAACTTTTGCTCCAAGATTTCATTTGATAAATACTTTGCAATATCATGCAATAAAGCGGCCGTTTGTGCCTTTTGCACATCCGCATTAAAACGCTTTGCCAACTCGACACTACTCTCACATACACCAAGTGTATGTTGATAACGTTTAGCTGGCATTTGCTGTTTAACGAAAGACTTCAATTGTTCCATAGCATCTCCTTATTTAGGTAATACGATTTGTTTTTTCTTGCGAGATTGTTTGTATAAAATAATCGTGCGTCCAATCACTTGAACGACTTCTGCCTCTAAAACATCGGCAATATCGATTGCCATTGTCTTAGGTTCTTCTAAACAGTTTTGTAACACTGAAATCTTAATTAATTCACGCGCCTCTAGTGCATCTTCAATCGTTTTAACTAACATTTCATTGACACCATTTTTTCCGATTTGAATAATCGGCTGCATGTTGTGTGATAATCCTTTTAAATAACTTTTTTGTTTACCTGTTAACATATAGTTCCACCTCTAATTGCTGCTTCATCATCGTGCGATTGGCTTCTTGATTAAACCAAATCTCAAAGGCTTTTGCGCCTTGAATCAATAACATGTCTAACCCAAATTCATAGCGACAATTTAATTCTTTTGCACGCTTTAGTAAGGTTGTCAACTTTGGTTTATATATTAAATCCATCACGACATGATTCGAATTTAAATTCTTTAAATCAATCGGGCATTCACCTTCGATTAATCCAACAGATGTCGTATTGATGATACATTGGTACGATTCTAACTGCTCACCTGCTTGTACTAAAGAAATTGAATTGTCACATATATCCTTTGCTTTGTCAAGTGTTCGATTCGCAATGGTAATATTTTGATAACCATTTTTGATTAATGCAAAATACACGGCGCGGGCCGCCCCACCTGCTCCAAGAATTAAAATAGACGCGTCAAGTTTAACGTTTAAACCTTGAAAAGATTCAAAAAATCCATCCACGTCCGTATTATATCCCATTAACTTCCCATTCACATTTTTAACCGTATTAACGGCTCCAATCGCTTTGGCAATGGGATCAACATCATCTAAAAATGGAATAATCATCTGTTTATATGGAAGGGTCACATTAAAGCCGTCTAACTGCTTTAAATCCTTCATTTCTTTTTCTAAATTAAGCACTTGCTTCAACTCATAGCTTGCCTCAATGCCCAATGCTAAAAAATTAGCTCGGTGCATACAAGGTGACAAACTATGCACAATGGGATTTCCAATCACAGCGAATCTTTTCAACGAACGTCCACCTCCTTTAAATTAAAGAAGGGCGAATCATCACTCCAACACCTTTTGGCGCATAAATATTAATATCTTGCCCTGTTCCTGATAGTGTGAACCATCCCAGTCCTGAAATCACTAAATCCGTTTTTTCATGACCGATATGGAACGTATGTTTTTCCATCTCCATTAGTTGATCATTATCCATCGCGACAGGCTTTAACACGGCCCCTGCCTGAGTTGCCCAAAGGTGATCTGCTTTTTCAAGTTTGGTGCGGTGAATGTGTAATTGATTAGCAAAGTGAGTCACAAATGATGTGCGTTCTCCTTTCACAAAATCCATACGAGCCAATCCACCTACGAATAACGTTTGCTCTGCATTTAACTGATAAACACCGGCTTTAATTTCTTTTTTAGGTGTGATTTCTTTTAAAACTTTCGGTGTCACATAATGGGCTAACTGATGTTCATTAATAATCCCTGGTGTATCGACAATAGCTGAACAATCATCTAATGGAATTTCGATAATATCAAGCGTTGTTCCTGGGAAGTGAGACGTTGTAATAATATCTTCACGCTCCTCTGTGAAACGTTTGATGATACGATTGACTAACGTTGATTTTCCAACATTCGTACATCCTACAATATACACGTCACGTCCTTTACGATACTTTTCAATCATTTCCATTAATTCATCAATTCCAAACCCTTTACCGGCACTGACTAATGCCACATCTAAAGGTTTTAATCCATATTCTTTTAATGAACGACGCATCCAATGGTTTAATTTCGTTTTATTTACTGATTTAGGAAGTAAATCAACTTTATTACCAACTAATAAAATATCATTTCCATTAATATGACGGCTTAACCCTGCTACCATACTTCCTGAAAAATCAAAAATATCCACGATATTGATTACTAAAGCATCTGTCTCTCCAACACGTTGTAGGATTTTTAGGAAATCATCACTTGTTAAGGCGACATCTTGCACTTCATTATAGTGTTTTAATTTAAAACAACGTTGACAATAAATAATTTCATTTTCCATTTTTGAAATACTTGAGGCTGGCGTATATCCAATTTCTTTTGGATTTTCAGTTTGAATCGTTGCCCCACATCCAATACATTTTAATTCTTCCATGATGTTCCTCCTACTGCTTATCTAAATACGTTGGAATTGGTAAGTTACGCTTTTTTAATTGGCTCACAACATAGCGCTCTAGTTTTCGATTGAACTTGGTGCTGCTCTCATCGGCTGATAAGACAATGGGTTCTACTAATATCGTATAAAGACCTAATCGTTTAGAGACTAAGACATCCGTCATGAGTTGATCACCCATCATCACCACCTCAGATTTTTGATGATTTTTTAAAACACGACGTAATTTAATCGTTAAAGGTTTTAGTGATTTGTGATGTGCGACAATCGATAAATCTTTTGCAAATGTGGACACACGTTCTTGATTATTATTAGACACAATAATCACTTCAAACCCTAATTCCTTAGCCTGGTTTAAAAAGGTAATAATTTCTGGTGTCGGTAACGCCACATTGGTTCCGACTAATGTATTATCTAAATCTGTTAAAATGACTTTTTTTCCTTGTTGTTTTAATTTATGTAAATCAACTTCAAAAACACTTTTAACATATTCATCCGCTACGAAATGTTTTAACATCGATTACTCCCCTTTCTCATGATGATTAATTGAATCAGACATTCAAAATTTGACGTATTCATTTAATTTTATCATAAATTCACGATTGTTTTAAGTCTATCGACACGAACTTGTGCATATAATCTACTAAGATTACCTGATGAGGAGGATTATGCCTATGTTTTTACTTCAATTTATTGTCTCATTATTTTCCAACTTGATTCCACTTATGGGATCAATTAGCAATCAAGCGTTTCCTAATCCTCTATCTGCTGAAGAAGAAGAGCACTACTTAACCTTAATGGCTAACGGAGACAAGAATGCACGAGAAAAATTAATTGAACACAACTTAAGACTCGTGGCTCATATCGTAAAAAAATATCAAAACCAAACGGATGACAAAGAAGATTTAATTTCTATTGGAACCATCGGTCTAATCAAAGCAATTGACTCTTTTTCACCTGATAAAGGAACTAAACTGGCCACCTATGCTGCAAGATGTATCGATAATGAAATCTTAATGCTCTTTCGTTCTACCAAAAAGATGCGCAATGATGTCTCATTATACGATCCCATTGGATATGATAAAGAAGGAAATGAAATTTGTCTGATTGATGTCGTCAAAGATGAAAATAAAGACTTAAACGATATCATCATTCAGCAATTAGCGTTCGAAAAAATTGAAAAAAACTTAAAATCATTAACCCAACGTGAACGAGACATTATCGTGAGACGTTTCGGACTTGAAAATCATGAGGAAGAAACTCAACAAGAAATCGCGAAATCCTATGGAATTTCAAGAAGTTACGTCTCTCGAATTGAAAAACGAGCGTTAATGAAGCTCTATCGGGAATTTATCAAAAATTAATAAAAAGGAGGGATGATCCCCCCTTTTTTTATGATAAACGACGGCGATACTCCGCATCTGATGGCATACGCCAATCAGTACGTGGCGATAATGAAATATCTAAAACTTTTGGTCCATCTGGTAAGGCTGAACGTTTAAATTGTTGAGAGTAGAAACGACGATAGAAAATTTGTAGATATTCTAATAATTTTTCCTCATCAAAATCATCTTTAAACGCGATTTTCATTAAATCAAAAATACGATCCTCTGTATCTCCATTGTTTAACATATGGTATAAAATAAAATCGTGAATTTCATATTTTCCAATAATTTCTTCGGTATTTTGCTCCGTATTTAATAACTCTGGTGAAATGGGTGTATCTAAAATATCTGCTAATGTATATTGTAATAACTCTGCATCTTCAGCATTGTTTGTTAACGTAGCACTTTCAAGTAACATAAACTGTTTCACCATGAACTTGACTAATGTTTTTGGAACACCCGCATTAATAGCATACATCGACATGTGATCGCCATTATACGTGCACCAACCAAGTGCTAATTCAGACATATTACCCGTTCCTAATACTAATCCGTTCATTTTATTTGCTAAATTCATTAAAATATTCGTACGTTCCCTTGCTTGAGCATTTTCATACGTAATATCGACTTGATTTGGATCATGCCCAATCGTTTTAAAATGAGATAAGACAGATTCTCTTAAATCAATATCATGATGCGTCACTCCGAGCGTTTTCATCAAATTATTTGCATTTGTATTCGTACGATTTGAGGTTCCAAAACCACGAATTGTGTATGCAATAATATTTTTTCGAGGTAAGTTAATTAAATCAAACGTTTTAGCCGCTAATAGTAGCGCTAAGGTTGAATCAAGACCACCTGAAACCCCAATCAATAACGTTTGGGCTTTTGTATGAATCATACGTTTAGCGAGTCCTGCCACTTGAATATTCATAATTTCTTCAAACGATTCTTTTTCTTCCACTTTAGGAACAAATGGGGTCTCATCTAATGGCTTTTCAAACGTATATTCATCATTTACCACTAATGTAAAAGGAACACGTTGAACATAGGCCATATTATCTTCTCCACTTTGTCTAAATGGGGTTGAACGACGACGGTTAAATTGAATTCTTGAAACATCAATGTCTGCAATCGTCATATTAAGTTCATCACGTGAGAATAATTCAGATTCTGTCAAAATTTCTCCAATTTGAGAAATGATGCTATGTCCTGAAAACACGCCATCGGTTGTTGATTCATAAACACCTGATGAACAATACACATAACCAGACACAAGTTTAGAACTTTGGACTCTCACTAAGTCTCGACGATAACGACTTTTTTGGAATAATTCATTACTTGTTGAAAGATTTAAAATGATATCTGCTCCATTTAAAGCTAATCGAGAACTTGGAGAAGAAGCAACCCATAAATCCAAACAAATCTCAACGGCAAACGAAACATTGTGCAATTCATTTTCAAAAATTAAATCCCCAAATGGTACCGTACGATTTAGGTAGTTAATTTCATCAAAATGACGAACGATTTCATGGCCACGTGTAAACCAACGACCTTCATAAAATTCACTATCATTTGGTAAATAATACTTTGGAATAATTCCTAAAATTTCATTCTTCTGAATCACGACAGCACAGTTATATAAATTACGATGAATTGAAATTGGAGCTCCTACCACGACAATCCCATCAAATGGATTTTTTTCAAGCAAGAGTTCAATCGCACGATTAACATCTTGTAATAAGTAAGTCTGTAATAATAAGTCTCCACACGTATAACCAGAAACAGATAATTCCGGGAAAACTAAAATTCCTAATTGTTTTTGTTTTGCGACTTCTAAAGCTTTTAGCATCACTTCAACATTGGCTATTGGATTTCCAACTGATACACGTGGAGAAGAAGTTCCAACTTTTATAAATCCATTTTTAATCATTTTGATTCACCTCGTCCATATAAATGATGCGCATGTACATATGCATCAACCTCTTGTAAAACTAGTTTATCGTTCTTGACATCTTGACGATATTGTGTGGAAGAAACATCCATCTCACCAAATGAATCTAAAACAATAAAACGTTCGATTTGCTCCTTAAATAAGGTTTGAATCAAATCATCCACGTCAATATCGTCCCGACGAAAGACAATGATTTTAAAATAACGAATTAATTCGTCTGCTTGCACCCAATTGGGCAAATCTTTTAGGTTATCTGCTCCAATGACAAATCCAATGTCATCATTCGGATATTGTTGTCGAAAAAGGCTTAACGTTTCAAAACTTGTTAAGACATGATCCGCCTCTACTTCTAGTGTGCTAACAGAAGTTCGTTCTAACTTCGCACAAAGAAGCTTTAACATGTCGACACGAAACTTCGCCTCAATCAATTCTTTTTTAGGATATTGATCCCCTACGGGTAAAAAGAAAAAGTGTCGACAATCAAGATTTTTCAAAATATGTTTAGCAATATTATAATGAGCAATCGTAGGGGGATTAAATGAACCTCCAAAAACAACTAACATCATTCATCACTCCGTTTCCTAAACATTTGTATTATGAACCCAAATAAGTTTTCTAATCGAATTTTTATAAAATAAAACAATCGAACAGTCAAAGTGCGACGCTCGATTGTTTCCATACCTAATTAGATTAAAGAAACTAATTCAGTAACCATTTCTGATGACTCTTTTGCTGCAACTTCAATAAATTCATTAAATGAAATATGTGATTCTTTTCCTGCAATATCTGAAAGAGCACGTAAAATAATAAATGGTTTTTGGTATTGATGACAAACTTGAGCAACCGCAGTTGCCTCCATTTCAATTGCTACAACATTTGGACAATTTTTCTTAATTAATTCCATTTGATCTGGTCGATTAATGAATGAATCTCCTGTTCCAATTTGCCCCATCCAGTAAGTTTTATTCGACTTTTCTAACACTGTTTTCGCTTTTTCGACCAATGTCGCATCTGGCGTAAAAATGGCTGGCATCCCCGGAACTTGTCCATACGCATAATTAAATCCTGTCACATCAACATCATGATAAATAGCTCCATCAGAAATCACGACATCTCCAATATTAGCCTCAGGATGTAATCCTCCAGCTGATCCTGTATTAATAACAGCCTCAATATCAAAATGTTCAAATAATAAAGTAGTGGCAATCGCAACATTAACTTTCCCAATTCCACTTCTTAATAACACAACTGATGTT
This sequence comes from Turicibacter sanguinis, assembly GCF_013046825.1. Classification (NCBI taxonomy): domain Bacteria; kingdom Bacillati; phylum Bacillota; class Erysipelotrichia; order Erysipelotrichales; family Turicibacteraceae; genus Turicibacter; species Turicibacter sanguinis. The sequence goes on from NZ_CP053187.1 coordinate 2,676,966, forward strand.
CCATTTAATAAACCTTTTGTAAACTCAACATGTGCAATGGTTTTAACTTCTTCTACCTCCATTGCCTCACGTAAAATCGTTACTTCTTCTTCCATTGCGCCGATAATTGCAATTGTCATATTAATCCACCTTTTTTCAAAAAATATAAAAAAGAGCTGCTTAAAAGCAGCTTCAAATTACTGAACGTCAAGAATAACGACTGTGACGATTCCTTTTGGAGTTGAAACCATTGCAACGTCTCCAACACGTTTCCCCATTAATGCCTGTGCAATTGGTGATTCATTAGAAATTTTAGCTTCAAATGGGTTTGCCTCTGCACTACCAACGATTTTATATGTCATTTGCTCATCAGTTTCTTCTTCTTGATATGAAACTGTTGAACCAATCGTAATGACTTCACTATTTTCATCTGATTCAATGACAACCGCATTTTTTAAAATGTATTGTAATTCTTGAATACGCTCATAAACCATGGCTTGTTCTTCACGAGCTGCATCGTACTCAGCATTTTCCGAAAGGTCACCTTGTGCGCGTGCTTCTTGTAACTTAACTTTAATTTCTTCCATGCGCACTTGTTGTAAGTGATCTAATTCATCTTGAAACTTTTTAATCCCCTCAAGGGTTAAATGTTGTTGTTTTTCTTTCATGAAAAATTCCTCCGTATCAATAAGAACCTTGTTGATTGATAATATCAACTATTATTATACATGAACTTAGGCATTTAATATACTATTTATTTTAGTGATTAGTAAATCAATGGCAACGGTATTTGTTTTCCCATCTGGAACAATGATATCCGCATATTTTTTAGTCGGCTCAATGAATTGTTGATGCATTGGCTTTACTGACTCTGTATATTGTGAAATCACGGATTCAATGGTACGTCCACGTTCTGTTGTATCACGTAATAAACGACGAATAAAGCGAATATCATCATCTGCTTCAACAAACACTTTAATGTCTAATAAATCACGAATTTGAACATCTTCTAAAACAAATAAACCTTCCACAATAATAATTTTAGTTGGTTCAATTTTTTCAGTTAACTCACTACGTGTATGTTGAGTGTAATCATAAATTGGCTTTTCAATTGAATAACCTAACATTAATTTTTTTAAGTGTTTAACTAATAACTCATTGTCCATTGATAATGGATGATCATAGTTTGTTTTCACACGCTCTTCTAATGTCATATGACTTTGATCATTATAGTAATCGTCTTGTCTTAGTAAAGTAATGGTACGGTCTGCAAATGCATCATATAAAATCGTTGAAACACTTGTTTTTCCTGATGCCGTTCCACCAGCTACACCGATAATTAATGGTTTATTCATGATAGTCTCTTCCTCTTCTTGTCTTTATTATTAGCAATATTTTTATTTCTCATTCACCACATGCTTGCGCATCATATCATTTGGATATAGTTTAAATGGTACTTTAAATTTTAAAATTTGCTTTGGATGTCTAGCAACGTCTAAAGCCTCGCCTTTTTCATCAAATAATTCTGTAATCGTCATGATTTGAGTGTCAATTTTAGGACCAAAGAATTCGACGCGCTCTCCCACACGGAAATGATTTCGTTGTTGTAATGTCACTTCATTGGTTTCTTCATTATAATCTAAAACAAGTCCGATAAACTCTTGAGTTGGATGCTCATCACGATTATTAAACATTTGTTCTTCATGAGATGGAATCCCTTCAAAGAATGCTGGCGCTGTTTCACGGTTAGCACATTTTGATAATTCGACTAATAAGGCTTCATTGAAGACAAAGTTATCTGGATCTTCACAATATAAGTCAATTAATTTGCGATAGGTGCTCACAACGGTTGCAATGTAATGAATGGATTTCATGCGTCCTTCAATTTTCAAACTATCAATTCCTAATTCAATCATTTCAGGAATTGATTTCAATAAATTTAAATCCTTTGGACTCATCGCAAATTTAATGTCATCTTCTTTGAATAAGCGTGTGGTTTCGTTTTCTTGTTCTTTGACTAAATCATATTCCCAACGGCAAGATTGACAACATCCTCCACGATTTGAATCGCGTGCTGTCATATGATTTGATAAGGTACAACGTCCAGAATAAGCGATACACATCGCACCATGAACAAAAGCTTCAATCTCAACATCTGTTTTATCCATGATTTCTTTAATTTCTTCTTTTGTTGTTTCACGGGCTAATACAACACGATGTAAGCCCTCTTGTTCCCAAAACTTAATGGCCATGTAATTCATCGTGGATTGTTGTGTACTTAAATGAACCTCAACATTTGGTGCGACACGTTTACATGTCTCAATAATTAATGGATCCGCCACAATGATTCCCGCTACACCGATTTCACCTAAAGCAGTTAAATAGTCTTCAAGTCCCACCATATTCTCGTTATGAGCAATAATATTCGTGGTAATATAGATTTTTGAACCATATTGATTGGCAAATTCAACTCCCTCTTTAATTTCTTCAAGAGAGAAGTTTTGAGCATTTGAACGTAGTCCAAATTCGCGTCCACCAATAAAAACTGCATCTGCACCATACATCACAGCAATTTTTAATTTTTCAAGTGATCCGGCTGGAGCTAATAATTCTGGTTTTTTAACGATGACACGTTTTCCATCAACAATTGCTGATACTGGAGTTCTCGCCATAGTGTCCACCCCTTTTTAATATTATTTATGTTTATAAATTGAAGGTTTATAGAAGAAACCTCGATCTAACTGTCGATTATTCGGTTGAATTTCTTCTAATTTTTTGTATAAGGCACGCCCTATTTGATTGTATTTCTCACGATTTTCAATACACATGTCAATGGCTAAACGGTAAGCTTTTGTGACATTTAATAAATACTCACTTGATTTCAATACGCCATCGATACGGAAACTATCCACACCAACCTCAATAAATTCAGCTAAATCATCAATCATGCAAACATCGCTTCCATTGAAAATATGAGTTCCTTGTTGATCTTCAAAAATAGGATAATATAGCTTTCGCTCTGGATCAAATAATTGTAGCCCTTCTTCACGCGTCTG